>CBDUJY010000005.1:0-203336 GCA_965367685.1 uncultured Planktotalea sp.
GCTTTTCGCGTTTGAGCGCAGCGAAAGGCAGCGAACAAGCGACACCGCATGAACTGGAAATGCGTTAAGCGTTTAAAACGGGGCCGCGATACACAGGCCATGCGCGGCCCTTTTTTATGTCAAATCCCGCAACAGCCCACGAGACGCCGCCTCGACCAAATCTAATGTCTGGTCAAAATCCCGCGTGTAATAGGGGTCGGGCACATGATCCATGCCGGTCTCGGGTGCGAAATCGGTAAAAAGGCGCACGGGCGTGTCATTTTCGGGCGGGCGCAGGACCTCAATCCCCTTACAATTGTCGCGATCCATGCCGATGATCAGGTCAAATTGGTGAAAATCCGCCGAGGTGAATTGCCGCGCGCGCAGGCCGGACAGATCGTATCCACGCGCCTTTGCCGCCGCCTGCATTGGCGCATAAGGCGGTTCCCCCACGTGCCAATCCGATGTTCCTGCACTGTCAAATTCTATGTCATGTCCGTCACTTAGCGCACGTGCGACCCCTTCGGCACTGGGGGATCGGCAGATGTTGCCAAGACAGACGAAAAGCACATATTGGGTCATGGATCCTCCTGACGGAATGCGGGGGCGCCCCCCTTAGCTTGCATGCATCCGCTAGTTGTTGCCCATATGCAACCAGCGACTTGCAAACCCCCACCGGGATCACATACTTGGCGGTATGAAACGCGCAAAACCATATTCTCAGTCCTGCCCGATCTCTTTGACGCTTGATGTCATGGGGAACCGGTGGGCGTTGCATGTCCTGCGGGAACTTCACGCGGGTCCCACCTCTTTTGGTGAGATCAAGGCGGGGTTGCCGGGCATTGCGACAAACATGTTATCCGCCCGGTTGTCAGAGCTTGTCGACGCCGGGTTGGTCAATAAAACAGGTCGGGCCTATCGCTTGACCGATCAGGGGGCGGCCACACGGCCGATCCTGTTTGAACTGGCCCGGTTTGGCCGCAGCTTGCCCCCGCCCGAGGAGCCAGCAGACCCGCAAAACAGCCGCCATCGTGCGGTGTCTTTGGCCGGCGCGATTGAGCGCGCCGTGTCGCCACAGACCAATTTGCGGGCTGAACTGATCATCGACGAGGCGCCTTTTGGGCTGGTGGTCGCGGATGGGCATGTCTCGCTTGAACTGGGGCCTTTGCCGCTTCCGCCGGTGCGGATTGCCTTTGCTTGGGCGGATGTGGACCGGGTGGCGGGCGGCAACGTGCGCTTTACCGAATTTGCCCAGACCCAAGGGATCGAGGCACAGGATCCGCATGAGGTCGCGGCCCTTTTGGATCTGTTGCAAAAGGCGATCGATATTCTGGGCGGGCATAGATAAGGGACACAGATGCGCCACATCGTGATTTTGACCGGGGCCGGGGTGTCAGCCGAAAGCGGCCTTGGCACCTTTCGCGACCAAGACGGGCTTTGGACCAAATATGATCTAGAGGATGTGGCCACGCCCGAGGGGTTTTCCCGCAACCCCGCGCTTGTGCATGGGTTTTACAACGCCCGGCGCGCCAATTGTCTGGCCGCCAGCCCCAATGCCGCCCACGCAGCACTTGCCCAATTACAGGATGCATTTTCCGGGCGCGTCACCCTTGTCACGCAGAATGTCGATGACCTGCATGAACGTGCAGGTGGGCACGATGTGATCCATATGCACGGCACGCTGACCGGCGCGCTGTGTGCGGCCTGTGATCATCGCTGGCCAGCGCCTGAGACCATGGATTACCTGGCGGCCTGCCCAAGCTGTGGCGGGCCGGACACGCGGCCGGACATCGTGTGGTTTGGCGAAATGCCGTACCGGATGGAAGAGATTTACACGGCGCTTCACGTGGCCGATCTGTTTGTGGCGATCGGCACATCGGGCACGGTTTACCCAGCGGCGGGTTTTGTCGCCGAGGCACGCGAGATGGGGGTTGAGACGTTAGAGCTTAATCTGGAAGCGTCCTCTTCTGCGCAGGCGTTTGACCGGACAATTTTGGGGCCAGCGACAGAGGTTGTTCCGAATTGGGTGGCTGAAATCCTGACGCAGGGGCCGCCTCAGACGCGACAATAAACCACTGCTTTTCCGCAAGGTATCCACTTGTAACCCCTGCCATCTTCTGGTCCTTCTGGCAAAAGAATGACCGCGCCCGAAGGCACGGCCATTTTGGGGGTGACTAATCCCCGATATCGGGATGATCGGGCCTGCAGGGGACGCAAATCCACGGGTCCGATCCCCGAAACTTTTATGAACTCTGGGCTTAGTTGCTGGCGGCGGCGTTGCTGTCCATGTTGCCATGATCCATCTTCATCTCGCCACCCTCCATCGCCTTGCGCTGCAGATCCACGGGCACCTCGATGGTGACCTCGCCGGCTTTTTCAAAGACCAGCGTGACGGTGACCATCTTGCCATCTGCCATCTTGTCATTCAGCCCCATGAACATCACGTGATCACCGCCACGCGCCAGCGCATGCATGCCGCCCGCCGGGATGGTGAAGCCTTCTGGCACGTGCAGCATCTTGGCCACGCCCTGATCGTCGATTTCATGGGTGTGCAGCTCGACCTTTTTCGCAATGGCTGAGCGTGCGTCGATCAGCTGATCGTCTTCGTCGCCGTGGTTTTCAATCTGCATGAACGCCGCCCCCGCGGTGGCCATCATACCAGAGGCGCGCGCATAGGCATCTTTCACCATGATCTTGCTGTCAGCAAAGGCCGGAAGGGTGAAAAGGGCGGCTGCACCTGCGGCCAAAAGAGTTTTCATCGGGGTCATATATAGCTCCTATCGTATTGATCTAATTTGGAAATGCATGTGAGATTTCAAGGTTTGGCATCACATGCGGATGCAAGGAACGCCGCATATCAGCGGTCGTTTTGCGCTCTGCTCAGGTGGAATACGGGCGCAATTTGGCCCCGGTGAACAGACAACAAAACGCTTCTGACGAAGGCGTTTAGATCAATGCAGGGGGGCCGCGTGCGGCGGGGCTCAGCGCGGGGCGCTGGGTGACCGAGGTCGTGTCTGGCGTGGCCAGAACGGCAATCAGCCGCGCCTCTGGTCTGTCCAAGCTGGGCAGCGCAAAAGCGGTGGTAAAGATCTGGCCGCCGTCAGGGCAGACATACTGGGTTTCAATCGGTTCCCCATCCGGGCCGATTGTGACGGTGGTCATGCCGATCCCGGTGCAGATCACCATCTCAAGCCCTTGACCAGCCCCCGGATTGCCGCCACGCGCCTGCGCAAGCGAGAAACCGGTCACAGTCAGGACCAAGGCCAGAAACGGGGCCAAGAGATATGTGGTCAGTCCACGGGTCATGCGTAAGAGCTATGCCTCTTTCCTGGGTCGCGCAAGGGACAAAAAAGCGCAGGCAAAAAGCGGCGCATCACGGGGATGCTTTTTCAGGTTAGCCAAACAGGAAAAGCCGCCCAAGGTTTCCCAAGGGCGGCGCATCCTACCGGTGTGAACCGGGATCTAAAGCTTAAGCAGCTGCTTGTGCTTTAGCGATGTCTTTTTTGATTTTCAAAGCAGAGGCCGACAGTTCGGTGTCTTTTGCTTTCGCCATGAACGCGTCCAGACCACCACGGTGATCAACGGTGCGCAAAGCAGCCGCTGAGATGCGGAATTTAAATCCACGGCCCAGGGTTTCCGACTGCAGCGTCACATCGTTCAGGTTTGGCAGAAACCGACGACGGGTTCTGTTTTTGGCGTGGCTGACATTGTTGCCAGACATTGGGCCTTTTCCGGTCAGTTCGCAAACTCGCGACATGGTCTTTTCCTTGCTTATCGGGCCAGATTGGTGGGATTTTCGGTGTTTGACACTGGGGTCGGCCCGTTGCGGGATTGGCCCTTGTCGTCACACCGTCCGCGTTGGATACCCACGTTTGGCCGGTCAATAGTAATAGGCGTCGCCACGGCGACCCCTCGAATTCCGTTCGCGCTCATTAAACGTGATTTGAGGACACGTCAAGTGAGTCGGGATCGGGTTTTCGCAATTGGGTCCAACGAAGCCTTCTTGCCAGCGGTGTATGGGATTCGCGGCTGTGTCACAAGGGCAGAACGGGGGCAGAAGGAGGAAGTATTTGCGCGTGCGCCTGTGCTTGGCAGGCAAAGCGTGATGAGCGGGGCCGAAATATCCTGCCCCGCCCTCACACCCTGTCTTATTCCTCGGCCAAGAACCCACCCGATTGACGATCCCACAGCCCGGCATAGGTGCCTTTGGCGGCCAAAAGGTCGTCATGGGTGCCGTCTTCGATCACGCGGCCTTCGTCCAGCACGATGATCCGGTCCATTTGCGCGATGGTGGACAGGCGGTGGGCGATGGCGATCACGGTTTTGCCTTGCATCATGCCGTAAAGGGTCTTTTGGATTGCGGCTTCCACTTCGCTGTCCAGCGCGGATGTTGCCTCGTCCAGCACCAGGATCGGCGCGTCCTTTAGCATGACCCGCGCGATGGCGACCCGTTGGCGTTGCCCACCGGACAGCTTCACGCCGCGCTCGCCGACTTGCGCGTTATAGCCCACGCGGCCCTGCGGGTCCTCAAGCGTGGCAATGAAATCTTGCGCTTCGGCCCGCGTGGCGGCGGCAATCATCTGGTCTTCCGTGGCATCCGGGCGCCCATAAAGGATGTTGGCACGCACCGAACGGTGCAACAGGCTGCTGTCTTGCGTCACCATACCGATTTGCGCGCGCAGGCTGTCTTGGGTCACTTTGGACACGTCCTGACCGTCGATCTCAATGCGCCCTCCTTCGGGGTCACGAAACCGCATCAGCAGGTTCACAAGGCTGGATTTCCCCGCCCCGGACCGGCCAACAAGGCCAACCTTTTCGCCGGGGCGCACGGTGATGGTCACATTGTCCAAGCCCCCCTTGCCCTTGCCATAATGATGCGTCAGCGCGTCAAAGCGGATTTCGCCTTTGCCGATCAAAAGCGCGGGGGCATTTGGCACATCGGTCAGCTCATGCGGCACCGCGATTGACCGCAGCCCCTCGCGGATCACGCCGAAATGTTCAAAGAGCCGAATAGTCACCCACATGATCCAACCAGACATCCCGTTCAAGCGCACGGTCAGGGCCGAGGCTGCGGCGACCTCGCCCACCGAAATCACCCCCTGCGTCCACAGCCACAGCGCCGGGCCAAGCACGCCGGTGATCAACAAACCGTTGAGGATATTGAGGCCAAAAGACAGCTCGGTCATCAGGCGCAAAAACCGCATGAACCGCAGCCGCAACCGGCGCATGGCAAACAGAACGTAACGCTCTTCACCCTGCCCCTGCGCAAACAGTTTCACGCTTTCGATATTGGCATAAGCATCGACCACACGGCCATTCACCAAAGACCGCGCATCGGACCATTTCTCAGACGCAATCGCCACACGGGCCGAGATATGCCGCACGTAGGCCACGTAAAGCACCAGCCAAATCCCCAGCGGCAAGGACAGGCGCCAATCCACCGCGCCAAGGATCAGCATCGCGGATAGCACGTAAGTTGTGGCATAGAAAATCGCCTCAAAAAACATATAGGTGCTGTCTTCCACCGCACCGCCCAGCTGCATCACCCGGTTCGACAAACGGCCCGCAAAATCATTCTGAAAAAATGACAGCGACTGCCCCAGCAAATGTTTATGCGCGCGCCAGCGGACCTGTTCTTGCATATTGCCCGCAAGGGTTTGCTCCAGAAAAAACTTGTTGGCGACAATGGCAATGGGGCGCAGGATCAGGATGAAAAGCGCGGCCAGAAGCAACTCAATCCCATGGGTCGCCCAGAAACTTTCGGGGGCAGAGCTGCTCATCAAATCCACCACACGCCCGGTGTAGAAAATCAACCCCGTCTCAATCAACGCGACCATCACACCGGTCAGCGCCAGCCACACCATCCACTTTTTAAAAGGGCCATAATGGGTTTTCATATAGGCCCAAAGCGTGGCGGGCGGGGTCGCGCCGTCATGGGACGCAAAGGGATCTACAAGGTTTTCGAAATAACGAAACATAGGGACTCCAAGCAGGCCAAAAAAGGCCGAATAATATGACGCAAAGAGGTATTTGGCGCAGAAGGATGGGATGAAACGGGATGGGCGGGCGACAGACACCAACCCACAAGCAGGACCAGCGACTTAATGTCGGTATGGGGTCCTGACTGGCTTCATCGGCACATCTCCTTCGTGGCTAACACACTGCGTAACGCAGATGTTAGCGTATATCAAGGATTGAGTGGCAGAGGTGCCAAACCCGCCACCCCGCGCCCGCAAAAGAGGTTGGATGTGGATATTTAAAGCCTGTTGCGTTTTGTCGATTTCAGAATGTAACAAAAACGCGCTTGAATGCCGCGAAAAGCCGCGTTTTTGTTTCCGGTTTAACGCAACACGCTCAAAGGAAAGAGAAAGACAGGCCGCCCTTTTCCTCTTTCCCCAAATATCCTCGCCGAAGGCAAGAAAGTTTTTAAAACCTGGCTCTTAAACCTTAGCGCCGCGAATATGCGCAATCATTTCCTCGGCGGCTTTGGTGGGGCCAACTTCGCCGCGCGCCACTTGGCTGCCCAGCACCTGCAAATGTTCGCGAATGTCCCCGCGATCTAGGGCGGCCAACAACCCGATGCGCACGTCTTCTTCGAACCAGTGGCGGGCTTGCTCGGCCCGGCGTTTGGTCCAATGCCCTTCGGTGCGGCGCCAGTTGACCAGTTCGTCCATCGTCTCCCACGCCTCTGGCAGGCCTTTTTGCGTCATGGCCGAGACCATCATCGCCTTGGGGAACCCCTCGGGGTCGTAAACCCGTTTGCGCAAAAGACGCAGCGCGCCGGCGTAATCGGCACAGGTGCGCATGGCGGTTGTCTCAAGCGGGCCGTCGGCTTTGTTCACCAAGATAAGATCGGCGATTTCCATGATGCCGCGTTTCACGCCCTGAAGCTCATCCCCGCCAGCCGGGGCGAGCAGCAGCAAGAACAGATCGGACATTTCCGCAACCATGGTTTCCGATTGCCCCACACCCACGGTTTCAATCAGCACGATGTCAAAACCGGCCGCTTCACACAGCGCCACGGCTTCGCGCGTGCGGCGCGCCACACCGCCCAATTGCGATTGCGACGGCGAGGGGCGGATGAACGCATTCTTCTCGCGGCTCAGGCTTTCCATCCGGGTTTTATCGCCCAAAATAGACCCGCCCGAGCGGGTAGAGCTTGGATCCACCGCCAGCACCGCAACCTTTAGGTCCTTTGCGATCAGGAACATGCCGAACGCTTCGATAAAGGTGGATTTGCCCACGCCGGGCGTGCCGGACAGACCAATGCGCAGGGCTTGTCTGTTTAAGGGCGCAAGGGTTTCAAGCAGCTCATTGGCCATCTTGCGGTGATCATCCCGCGCGCTTTCCACCAATGTAATGGCGCGCGCAAGGGCGCGTCGTTCGCCTGCGGCCACACGTTTTGCCAGATCCTGAATGTCCATGACTGCCCCCTCGAATTTCGAAGAAAGGCATAGCGATGCGGGCGGGCTTCGTCCAGAGATTTGCGGTTCGATCGGCTGTGATAGAAAGGGGCGCTGCCCCTCGCGAGGCAAGCTCGCTCACCCCGAGGTATTTCGGGCAAGAAAAAGCAGGGGTGGACGATGGCGGCGGGCTTGGGGATAAGAAGGTATGACCTCGCAATTGCCCATCCATGACGCCATCCCTGCCCTTTTGGCCGCGCTAAAAGACGCGGGTCGCGCCGTGTTGATGGCCCCGCCTGGTGCGGGGAAAACCACTGTGGTTCCGCTTGAGATGTTATCGGCGGGCATCTTTGACGGGCGGCTTTTGATGTTGGAGCCGCGCCGTTTGGCCGCGCGCACTGCCGCGGAACGCATGGCGCAGACCTTGGGCGAACGGGCGGGCGACACCGTTGGGTACCGCATTCGCGGCGAGGCGAAAGTGTCGCGCGCGACCCGCATTGAGGTTGTCACCGAAGGCATTCTGACCCGCATGTTGCAATCCGATCCCTCGCTTGAGGGTGTGGGGGCGGTGATTTTTGACGAATTCCACGAACGGTCCTTGGTGGCTGACCTTGGATTGGCGCTGACGTGGGAGGCGATGGGCGCACTGCGGGATGATCTGAAGCTGGTGGTGATGTCCGCGACCTTGGACGCCGAACCGGTGGCGAAGTTGCTGGATGACGCGCCGATTGTGCGATCAGACGGGCGGGCCTTTCCGGTGGAAACCCGCCATCTGGAGCGGGCCTTGCCAAAGGGCGCGCGGGTGCCTGAGGCGACCGCTGATCTGGTACTAACGGCGCTGTCCGAAACCGAAGGTGGCGTCTTGGTGTTTCTGCCCGGCGAAGGGGAAATCAGGCGTTGTGAGAACGCGTTAAAGGCGCGACTGCCCAAGGGTTGCCACCTGCATCCGCTGTATGGCGCGATGGAGTTTTCCGCGCAACGTGCCGCAATTGCCCCCGCCAAAGAGGGGCGCAAAATTGTGCTGGCCACGGCGATTGCCGAAACATCGCTGACCATTCAGGACATCCGCGTGGTGGTCGATGCGGGGCTTGCGCGCCGGGCGCGGTTTGATCCGGGGTCGGGCATGTCGCGGCTGGTCACAGAACGGGTGTCAAAGGCTGAGGCCACGCAACGCCAAGGCCGCGCGGGGCGTGTGGCCCCCGGCACCTGTTACCGGCTGTGGACCCGTGGCGAAGAGGGCGGCTTGCCCCCCTTCCCGCCTGCTGAAATTGAAACCGCCGATCTGGCCCCTTTGGCGTTGGAACTTGCGGCGTGGGGATCATCAGACGGGTCAGATCTGGCGTTTTTGACGCCACCAAACGCGGGCGTTTTGGGCGAGGCACAGGCGCTGTTGCACGCTTTGGGCGCGCTTACCAACAACGGGAAGATCACCAAACACGGGCGACAGCTTGCCCGCCTGCCGATGCATCCGCGCCTTGGGCATATGATGGTGATGGCGGGGCGGGCGGCGGCCCCTTTGGCGGCCCTTTGGGGGGATCGCGACCCCCTGCCGCGCGGTGTTGATCTGGACCTGTCCCTGCGGCTTGATGCGATCCGCGACCCCAAGGGGTTTGCAAATCGGCGCGGGATCACTGCCAATCGCGGCGGGGTGGAGCGCATCCGGGCAGAAATGAAACGCATCGCGCGCATGGTGGATGCGGGTGGTGCCTTCGGCGATGACATGGGCGGTGGTCTGTCCGACGCGCAAATGGCCGCGCTTGCCTATCCCGACCGGATCGGGCTGCGCCGCCCCGGCGACATGCCCCGGTTCATCCTGTCCGGCGGCAAAGGCTGTGTGATGGACGCGGCCACCCCCCTTGCAAACGCGCGGCTGATTGTGGTCACGGATACGGACGGCAACCCGCGCGAGGCGAAAATCCGCCAAGCGGTACAGATGTCAGACGGCGAGCTTCGCGCGCTGTTTGCCGATCAGATCTCGTGGGAAAACGCCTGCGCTTGGTCCAAACGGGACGGGCGCGTGGTGGCCCGCCAGCAAGAACGCTTGGGCGGTTTGGTTCTGGACGATCGCATCTGGAAAGACGTGCCACCTGATGCTGTGGCGCGCGCCATGCTCGACGGCGTGCGCGATTTGGGGCTGCGCTTGTCAGCCGGGGCCAAACGCTTTGTGGCACGGGTGGAATTGGTGCGCGAGGGCGGTGTTGATCTTCCGGACATGTCTGACGCCGCTTTGATGGACCACCTTGAAGATTGGCTGCTGCCGCATCTGAGTGGTGTGAAAACCACCGCCGATTGGAAGAAATTCGACGCGCTGGATGCGCTGCGTGGGCGGCTGGATTGGAACGCAATGCAGGCGCTTGATCAAGCGTCGCCCGCGCATTTCACCACCCCGTTGGGGCGCAAGGTTCCAATTGATTATTCCGGCGATCACCCTGAGATCGAAATCCGCCTGCAGGAACTATTTGGCGTGACCCGCCATCCGATGGTGGGGCGCACACCGCTGCGCGTGACCTTGCTGTCACCGGGGCGCAAACCGGTGCAAACCACGCTGGATATCCCCGGTTTTTGGGCCAGTTCTTATGCGGATGTGCGCAAAGACATGCGCGGGCGGTATCCAAAACATCCATGGCCAGAGGACCCGACACAGGCGGATCCAACGCTTCGCGCAAAACCGCGAAAACGCTGAAAAAGTGGGAAATTGGTGATGAAACCCGCAAATTGTGGGGTTTTCAGGCCAATTATCGCGGTTTTGTGAGAATTTCGCGGGCTGGCGGGGTTGAAACGCCCGAAAGAAACCCTTTATTTACCAAAGAGCGCAATAATTAACCAATGAAACAACGCCACAGGCCCGAGTTAAGTCCAATGCCACCACTTTTCCAAACCGCTTGGGAAGAGCTTGTCTCTCCCTTTTTTCGCCGTCCGTTCCATGAACAGGTCGCCGCCCTTTGCTATCGCGGCAAGGGTGCGGAAAAAGAGGTGTTGTTGATCACCTCGCGGAACACCGGGCGTTGGATCCTGCCAAAAGGCTGGCCGATGGAGGGCAAAAACAGCGCCGAGGCCGCCGCCCAAGAAGCGTGGGAAGAGGCGGGCGTTGTGAATGGGAAGCCAAAACAAGACCCCATTGGCGCCTTCACCTATGACAAAGAGCTGGACGATGGCGCATTGGCGCGCTGTTCGACCAAGGTGTTTCCCTTGCGTGTCAAAGAGATGGCGGATGAATTCCCCGAGGCCTGTGAACGCACCCGCACCTGGGTCGCCCCGGATGAGGCCGCCGAGATGGTCAATGAACCTGGCTTGAAAAAGCTGCTGCGCAGTTTCTGACACGGGGTTACCCTGTCACACGCCATCTGCCCCTTTGGGGTGGTGGTTTTCTTTGCTGCAAGCCAGGTGGTCCCCAAGCCAAGCTGCCACCAAGGCGGCACAATGGCGGCGGTGATGTGTCTCTGAAAACGCGCACCTCGTCCCGCTTTCCCTCGAATCTGTTGCAATCGTCGCCTTAACGCGCTAGGGCGTGCGAAGAAACGTGACGCCGGCATGACAACAGTTTTCCCGTGATGGGAGGCCTGTGGTAAATGGGGCAACGCGGGCCACCAGATGGGTGGTAAGAGGCCAGTTACCAAGGGGACTGAGGGCAATGGCAGGTGCACCAAACGGCAGCCAGTGGAAGACACTGGACAAGGATCTGAACAAGATCAGCCAAGTTGAATACGCGGCGCAATATATCGCGCGTCCGATGGTTGGCTTGGGGGTTGCACTGGCGTTCATCGTGATCGCAGCGCTTGGCGCGGCGGTGTTTTTCGGCGGCTCTCCCACCTCGTTGATTGTGGTCACGGCGGCGGCTTTTGGCGCCTATATGGCGATCAATATTGGCGCCAATGATGTGGCCAATAACATGGGCCCTGCGGTGGGGGCCAATGCGCTGACCATGGGCGGTGCCATTGTCATTGCGGCCCTTTTCGAAAGTGCTGGTGCGATGATTGCGGGGGGCGATGTTGTATCGACCATTTCCAAAGGCATCATTGATCCATCGGGCTTTACAGAGGTGCGGATGTTTGTCTGGGCGATGATGGCCGCGTTGATTTCATCGGCCCTTTGGGTGAACCTTGCCACATGGGTTGGCGCACCGGTTTCGACCACTCATTCGGTTGTCGGTGGTGTAATGGGTGCGGGGATTGCGGCGGCGGGATTTGCCGCGGTGAACTGGCCCACGATGGCCAAAATCGCCGCAAGCTGGGTGATTTCGCCGGTTCTGGGCGGAGCGATTGCCGCGATGTGTCTGGCGTTTATCAAAGCCAAAATCATTTATCAGGACGACAAGATTGCCGCCGCGAAACGCTGGGTGCCGGTGCTGATCGGTGTGATGGCCGCCGCTTTTGGGGCCTATTTGTCGATCAAAGGCCTAAAGCGGATCATCAAGATTGATCTGGCCACGGCGCTGATGATTGGGGCCTTTATCGGCGGGATTGCCTATGTGGTCACCGCCCCCCTGATTGCCAAACAGGCCGAAGGGTTGGAGAACCGCACCAAGTCGTTAAAGACTCTGTTTGGCCTGCCCTTGATCTTTTCCGCCGCGATGCTGTCCTTTGCGCATGGCGCCAATGACGTGGCCAATGCGGTTGGTCCGTTGGCTGCGATTGTGCATGTGGAAAGCGTGGGCGATTTCGCCTCAAAAGTACCGATCCCGGCGTGGGTGATGGTCATTGGCGCCTTTGGCATCACCTTTGGTCTGGTGCTGTTTGGTCCAAAACTGATCCGTATGGTCGGCAGTCAGATCACCAAACTGAACCCAATGCGCGCCTATTGTGTGGCTTTATCCGCCGCGATCACCGTGATTGTGGCCAGCTGGTTGGGCTTGCCGGTCAGTTCAACCCATATCGCTGTGGGCGGCGTGTTTGGGGTCGGGTTTTACCGCGAATTTCATATGGAGCGCCGCCTGCGCCGCTCGGCCGCCACCCGCCCCACCGTGAAACGCATTCCGGCTGAGGAACGTCGTCGCCGCAAGCTGGTGCGCCGGTCCCATTTCATGACCATTGTCGCCGCTTGGGTGATCACCGTGCCCGCCGCCGCCGCGATGTCGGCTGTGATTTTCCTTATGCTCAATGTGATTGTCGGCTGATCCGCGGCCCAATCGGTTAGACCGGTTGGGCAGGCCAGTTGGTCAGGCTATTAGATCATGCCTCAAACAGAAAAGCCGCGCCCGAAAGCGCGGCTTTTTGATGTTCGGATCGGTGTGGGGATTACTTGCCAAGACACCAGCGCATCACCGCTTTTTGCGCGTGCAGCCGGTTTTCTGCCTCGTCGAAAATCACCGATTGCGGCCCGTCCATGACCGAATTTGTGACTTCTTCTTCGCGGTGCGCGGGCAGACAATGCATGAACAGCGCATCGTCATTGGCGCCAGCCATCAGGTCGTCATTCACCTGATAGGGGCGCAGCAAATTGTGGCGCCGTTCGCGCGCGGATGGGGCATCATGCATCGACACCCAAGTGTCCGCGACCAAAAGATCAGCACCTTCGACGGCTTTCATTGGATCACGTTCAATCTCGATCTTCACGCCTTTTTCGCGGGCTTCACGTACAAACACCGCCTCGGGGTCCAGCACCTCTGGCCCGGTGAAGGTCAGGTCAAATCCGAACTGTCCCGCGGCGTGAATGAACGACGCGCAGACGTTGTTGCCGTCGCCGGTCCAGACCACTTTCTTGCCCGCAATGGACCCGCGATGCTCTTCATAGGTCAGGATATCGGCCATGATTTGGCAGGGGTGCGTGCGGTCGGTCAGCCCGTTGATGACCGGCACATCGGCGTATTCTGCCATCTCAAGCAGGGTGGCTTCCTCAAAGGTGCGGATCATGATCATATCAACGTAGCGCGACAGGACTTTCGCCGTATCGGCAACGGTTTCGCCGTGGCCCAGCTGCATTTCCGATCCCGACAGCACCATGGTCTGCCCGCCCAGCTGGCGCACACCCACATCAAAGCTGACCCGCGTCCGGGTGGAGGGTTTTTCGAAGATCAGCGCAACCATGTGGTTGGCCAAAGGTTGGTCCGCATCAGGGGTTGCTTTCGGCTGGCCTTTGCGCGCTTGTTTCATCGCGTGCGCTTGGGAAATCATCCCCTTCAGGTCGGCCACATCGGTTTTGTTGATGTCTAGAAAATGTGTCATTGGGTGTTCCCTTCTACGGCTTGCCCAACAGTGGTCGCCGCTTGGTCCAGACGCGTCAAAGCCGCGCCAATGTCTTCGTCTTCAATGGTCAATGCGGGCAGGATGCGGATCACATTGTCCGCGGCCGGCACGCACAAAAGATGCGCATCATAACAGGCGGACAGCACGTCCATATTCACCGCTTTGCATTTCAGGCCCAGCATCAAGCCGGTGCCGCGCACCTCTTCAAATACGTCCGGGTGGCTCGCAACCAAACCCTCAAGCCCCTGACGAAACGCGCCTGCTTTGCGGTTCACATCCGCCAGGAATTCAGGGTCGGACACGATGTCCATCACCTTGCCGCCGACCGCCGAGGCCAGTGGATTGCCGCCATAGGTCGAGCCATGTGTGCCCGCGACCATGCCCGATGCCGCCTTTTCCGTGGCCAGCACAGCGCCCAACGGAAAGCCCCCGCCGATGCCCTTGGCGACCATCATAATGTCGGGCGTCACGCCCGCCCATTCATGGGCAAACAGCTTGCCGGTCCGGCCCATGCCGCATTGTACTTCGTCGAAGATCAAAAGGATGCCCGCCGCATCGCACAGCGCGCGGATCGCTTTCAGGTCGGCATCAGGCACCGGGCGAATGCCGCCCTCGCCCTGCACGGGTTCGATGATCACAGCGGCGGTTTTGTCGGAAATCGCCGCCTTCAGCGCGTCCAAGTCGCCAAATGGAAGGTGGGTAAATCCGGGCAAAAGCGGGCCAAAGCCTTTGGTCAGCTTTTCACCGCCCGCCGCCGCAATCCCGGCCGAGGACCGCCCGTGGAACGAGCCTTCAAAGCCGATGATCTCAACCCGGTCAGGCTGGTCCAGATCGTACCAGTATTTGCGCGCCATCTTTACTGACAGCTCGCACGCCTCGGTGCCGGAGTTGGTGAAAAACGCTGTATCCGCAAAGGTTTGATCGACCAGAGCATCCGCCAGCGCCTGTTGCGCGGGGATTTGATAAAGGTTCGAGACATGCCAGAGTTTTTGGGCTTGATCGGTCAGCACCTCAACCAATGCCGGGTGCGCGTGGCCCAAAGCGTTCACCGCAATGCCCGCGCCCAGATCAAGATATCGCGCGCCGCCGTCCGTCACAAGCCAGCTGCCTTGGCCATGTTCAAAGGCAAGGTCGACGCGGTTATAGGTGGGCAAAAGCGATGGGATCATAGGTCTGTCCTTCACAAATCAAGAAGTCATGTGGTGCCGTGTGACGGCCCGCAAGTCAACAATTTCAGTACGTTTGAAGTGGGTGCGCCAAAAAGGCGCGGGATCAACGGGCGGACGTCAGGCGCGGGTGCGTCGGCGTCGGTCTGCGGTTTGGCCGCGGGCAAGGGTGGTCCGTTTGATCATGGGGGTGGGATAACGGGCGCGCCGCATTCTGTCCAGAGTTTTCACAAAACCGCTTCTCTTGCGGGGCATCGCGCGATAGGCAGCATGAATGGAAACGCGCCAAAACCCCATTGCCGCTGCGGGATTTATCCTGCTGGCCTCAAGCCTGATTGCGGGGACAACCTTGCTGGCCAAGCTGGCGGGGCAGAATCACCTGGGCGATCCTTTGCATCCGTTACAGATCAGCCACGGGCGGTTTTTCTTTGCGTTTCTGGCGATTACGGTGGCGGTGGGCGTGTTGCGGCCAAAGTTTGCGCGCCCGCACCTTGGGCTGCATGTGGCGCGCTCGGCCTCTGGCTGGATGGGAATATCGCTGATGTTTGCGGCGGTGACCTTTATTCCACTGGCAGATGCCACGGCGATCAGTTTCCTGAACCCGGTGATTGCGATGGTGCTTGCGGTGCCATTGCTGGGCGAACGGGTTGGCCCATGGCGGTGGGCGGCGGCGGCGATTGCCCTATGTGGCACGGTGATTTTGGTGCAGCCGGGGGGCGGCAGCTTTCACCCTGCGGCCCTTTTGGCCTTAGGGGCGGCCTTGGCGATGGGGTTTGAAATCACCTTGATCAAGCGCCTAACGGGCCGTGAAATTCCCCTTCAAATTCTGTGGTTTAACAATGCGATCGGCTGTGCGATTGCGACCTGTGCGGTGGTCTGGGTCTGGCACTGGCCCAGCACCGGGCAATGGCTGGCGCTGGCGGCTTTGGGCATGATGATGGCCACCGCACAGGCCTGTTTCATCCAAGGCATGAAACGTGCAGATGCAAGCTTTGTCGCCCCTTTTCAGTACGCCACGCTGATCTTTGCCGGGCTTTACGACTTTGTCAGTTTCGGGGTCATTCCCGTGTCCACCAGCCTGATCGGCGCGGCGATCATCATCACCGGCGGCGCGCTTTTGGCATGGCGCGAGGGGCGCAATCGCGCGCGTGCACCAAATGCGACACGCTAATGGCTTGTATCCCGCGCACTTGTGACTAAAATAGACGCTTGTGAATTCACCGGGGCATTTTTGCCCAACCAGACCGAATAGACGGGAAGATATATGTCCTGGACCGACGAACGCGTTGAAGTACTTAAAAAAATGTGGGGCGAGGGGCAATCCGCCTCAGTCATCGCCAAAGAACTTGGCGGCGTGACCCGCAACGCCGTGATCGGCAAAGTCCACCGTCTTGGCCTGTCCAATCGCGCGACCGGCGGTACAAAAGCGCCCGCCAAGGAAAAGGCAGCCCCCAAAGCGGCGGCCGCGGCCAAGCCCAAGGCGCCGCCAAAGCCCAAGCCCGCGCCCAAGAAAGAGCCCGCCCCTGCCGCGTCGGTTGAGGCAAAGCCAGCGCCAATTCCGGCGCGCAAACAGATCATTCCAGCAGGCCAACCCCTGCCCCCGCAACCGTCCGCCAATGAAATCAGCCCAGAGGCGCTTGCCTCGGTGCGTGAGGTCGAAAAAGGTGCGAAGAAGTTGCATTTGATGGAACTGACCGAGCGCACATGCAAATGGCCCATCGGCGACCCCGCCACCGAAGAATTCTGGTTCTGCGGTCTGGGTGTGCAGGCGGGAAAACCGTATTGCGAAGCGCATGTGGGCGTGGCGTTCCAGCCCATGTCCTCGCGTCGGGACCGCAAGCGGTAAGCCGACATCATTTGAGAATTTGAAAAGGCGCGCGGGTCATCCGACGCGCCTTTTTCATGTCTGTTTCATGTCTGTTTCATGTCTGTGCGCTGTGGGGAAAAGGAAAGCGAGCATCGCAGAAACCCCTTTATCGCCTAGCGCAAAGCCGCTATACGCGCCGCCATGACGCATTCAGCCAACCCGCCAAGCCTTCGCCCCGATCTTGCCCCCAAGGCCCGGATCAGTGACCCCGCCCGACCCGGCCAGCCAAAGATTGGCATGGTGTCCTTGGGCTGTCCCAAGGCGTTGGTCGACAGCGAACGGATCCTGACGCGTCTGCGCGCCGAAGGCTATGCGATCAGCCCGGATTACACCGGCGCCGATGCGGTGATCGTGAACACCTGCGGGTTTCTGGACAGCGCAAAAGCCGAAAGCCTTGAGGCGATCGGCGAGGCGCTGGCCGAGAACGGTCGGGTGATTGTGACCGGCTGTTTGGGCGCGGAAGAAGATTATATTCGCGGCACGCATCCCAGCGTTTTGGCGGTCACAGGCCCGCATCAATATGAACAGGTGTTGGACGCGGTGCACACCGCCGTTCCGCCCTCGCCCGACCCGTTTGTGGATCTGTTGCCGGCGTCCGGCGTGTCACTGACCCCACGCCATTTCAGCTATTTGAAAATCTCGGAAGGCTGCAACCACAAGTGCAAGTTCTGCATCATCCCCGACATGCGCGGGCGGCTGGCGTCACGCCCGGCCCATGCGGTTGTGCGCGAGGCGGAAAAGCTGGTGGACGCGGGCGTCAAGGAACTGTTGGTGATCAGCCAAGATACCTCTGCCTACGGCGTCGACATCAAACATGCGGAAGACCGCGGTCACCGCGCGCATATCACCGATTTGGCCCGCGATTTGGGCAATCTGGGCGCGGGACGCGACCTTTGGGTGCGGCTGCATTACGTCTATCCCTATCCGCATGTGCGTCAGCTTATTCCGCTGATGGCCGAGGGGCTGATCCTGCCCTATCTTGATATTCCGTTCCAGCACGCGCACCCAGATACGTTGAAACGTATGGCCCGGCCAGCCGCAGCGTCAAAAACCTTGGATGAGATCGCAGCATGGCGCGCGACCTGCCCCGACATCACCCTGCGATCCACCTTTATCGTCGGCTACCCCGGTGAAACAGAAGAAGAATTCCAGACGCTGCTGGATTGGATGGACGAGGCGCAATTGGATCGCGTTGGCTGTTTTCAATATGAAAACGTCGATGGCGCGCGGTCAAACGACCTGCCCGACCACGTGCCCGCCGAGGTCAAACAAGAGCGTTGGGATCGGTTCATGGAAAAGGCGCAGGTGATTTCCGAAGCCAAACTGGCGGCAAAGGTCGGCAGCACCATGGACGTGATCATCGACGATATTGACGAAGACGGCATCGCCACCTGTCGCACCAAAGCGGACGCGCCAGAGATCGACGGGAACTTGTTTATCGACGAGGGCACCGAGGGGCTGCGCGTCGGTGAGATTGTGAGTGTCGAGGTGGATGAGGCTGGGGAGTATGATTTGTGGGGAGTGGTGCGGTAAAACAATCATTGATTGAGTGACCTGAGCATTTATAAACACTCTGGATATTAGTTTGATAGGTTTATTATGCAAAAAGTAAATAAGGTGGTTCGTGTCAGCTTTAGTGGTGGCCTGCTGGGACTGATTTTTGGCAGCTCACGGGGCAAAGTTGAAAACACGGTACAGAAGCACAATGCGGATGGCTGGAATGTCGCGGAGGTTATTCCCGACAACCCGAACCTCGTGATATGGTTCCTGAGAGCACTCATTCTACTTGTCACTCTCGGGCTATGGACAATCTCGAGCGGGTATCTCTTCATCATGGAGAAGCCCAGATGAAATATGTTCCCCTTCTCTGTATTCTTGCCACGCCCACATTTGCGCAGGAAACTGACCTGCAAACCTATATTGCATCGCTGAATTACACAGCTGTGTCCATTTCTGGCAAAGCCGGGTTTATTGGAGATCGTGACCGCGAATATATTTTCCGAGACGAAAACGGTCACTTCTTTGAAATGAAAATGGACTCAGGTCGACAGGATCGCGAAGAGATCAAGACGAAGTGTAAGGTCAACAGCTTTATGGTCAGTTCTGGCAAGCTCTGTGATTTCAAGGCGCGTGGCACCGTGGAGATCGAGGGAAGCAGAATTTTGTTGAGCATCGAAGAGGTTCTGGCATTGGGTGAATAGGAAAACAACCCCAGGCGGAACCCCCTTGCCTCATCCCCTCCACGCCCCTAGTCTGAACGGGTGAGGATGAGGAGGAGTAAGGACACGATATGCAGCCCCCCTATCCGGATCTGCCCCCCGATGGTCAATTGGCGTTTTTGCAACTTGAGCGTGAATTTCGCCAGACGCTGGACGATGATGTGCGCCGCGATGGGCGCGACCCGACCTTGGCGCAACTGGCCTATGTGAACAAAGTTCTGGCGGCGGCCGATGCGCTGGGGGTTGAGGCGTTGAAGCCGCTGACAAAGCCCGCGCAGCCGATTGAAAAGACCGCCGCCAATGTGCATCAATTGCGTGATGAGATTGATCAGGTTCTGGTTGGCTTGCGCATCCAAATGGCCCGCCACACCCCGACGCCCACCGCACAATTGGCCGAGGATCAACAGTTCCGGCTGGGCGCCTTGCTCAGCTCGATCGCCAGTGAAATTGGCAACGCGCCGATTGATCGCGACTGTCAGGACGAGGCTTTGGCCGCCGTATCGAGCCTGCGGCGCGAGCTTGAGGCGGGAACCCTGCGGATGGAGCATTTTGTTGATCTGGGCCGCGCCATTGCCGGGATTGGTCGCGTAGAAGCCGCCGAAGCCGAGGCCGATAAATGCTGGCGTTGGTTCCGCGTTGCCATGGGGGTGGTCAGCCAATCCCCCAGCCAAAACCGCCCCTTTGCCCATCTTGATACGCCTCAGCCGGATGGGGCCGCCCCGGAACGCCAGTCTGACCCTGCGGGGTGACCGCCCGCCCAAGTGCCAAACGAAAAACGCCGCCCCATGAGGCGGCGCTTTCTGTGTTGTGGTGTTGGTTTACATCGCTTGCAGCGGCTGCACCTCGATCTCGCGTTCCAGACGGGCTTTCATCGCGCGCGCGGCGGCGTGGCTGGCGGCCAGCGTGGTGAAATACGGGATCTTATCCATCAAGGCGACGCTGCGCATTTTGCGCGAGTCATTGATCGATTGGGTGCCTTCGGTGGTGTTCATGACCAAGTGAATGTCGCCATCTTTCATATGGTCAACAATATTGCGGCCCGGTTCATACACCTTGTTGACCTCTTCGGTTTCAACGCCGTTTTCCTTAAGGAACGCGGCGGTGCCATGGGTGGCGATGATCGCAAAGCCCAGATCTTTCAAGATCTTAGCGGTGTCCACCAGTTGATCGGTTTTATCCGAGGTTTTGATCGACAGGAACACTTTGCCGGTGGTCGGCAACATCGTTCCCGCGCCCAACTGGGCCTTAAGAAACGCCATCGCAAAGCTTTTGTCCGCGCCCATAACCTCGCCGGTTGAGCGCATTTCTGGCCCAAGCAAGGTGTCGACGCCGGGGAAGCGGGCAAAGGGCAGCACCGCTTCTTTCACCGCAAACGTGTCGATTTCCGGGTCGACCAGATCGAAGGCGTCGAGCTTTTCGCCCGCCATCACCCGCGCGGCAATCGAAGCAATCGGGCTTTGCACCGCTTTGGCCACAAAGGGCACGGTGCGCGAGGCACGCGGGTTCACTTCGATCAGGTAAATCTCACCCTCTTTCACCGCGAATTGCACGTTCATCAGACCCACAACATTCAGGCCAATCGCCAAAGCGTGGGTCTGTTTGCGCAGTTCCAGAATGATCTCTTTTGACAGCGAATATGGCGGCAGGGAACAGGCACTGTCGCCCGAATGCACGCCCGCCTCTTCGATGTGCTGCATGATGCCCGCGACATGCACGTTTTCGCCGTCAGAAATGGCGTCAACATCCACCTCAATCGCGCCGGCCAGATAGCTGTCGAGCAGAACCGGGCTGTCGCCGGACACCACAACCGCCTCGGCGATGTAGCGTTCCAATTGTGGGGTATCACGCACGATTTCCATCGCGCGCCCCCCCAGCACATATGACGGGCGGATCACCAGCGGATAGCCGATTTCCTTAGCGATTTCCATGGCTTCTGCATCGGTGGACGCGATGCCATTGTGGGGTTGTTTCAGGCCCAGTTGGTTCACAAGCGCTTGGAAACGCTCGCGATCTTCGGCCAGATCAATCGCGTCAGGGGTGGTGCCAAGGATCGGGATGCCTTCGGCCTCAAGATCATTTGCCAATTTCAGCGGGGTCTGCCCGCCGAACTGAACAATCACCCCGTGCAAAGTGCCGTTTTCCTGTTCCACGCGCAGGATTTCCATCACGTGTTCAAAGGTCAGCGGTTCAAAATACAGACGATCCGAGGTGTCGTAATCGGTCGACACGGTTTCGGGGTTACAGTTGATCATGATGGTCTCATACCCCTGCCCGGTCAGCGCGTAACAGGCGTGACAGCAGCAGTAATCGAACTCAATCCCTTGGCCGATCCGGTTTGGACCACCGCCCAGAATGACCACTTTTTTGCGGTCAGATGGCCGGGCTTCGCATTCCACCTCGCCCATCATCGGGGCCTCATAGGTGGAGTACATATAGGGGGTTTGCGCCTCAAATTCAGCGGCACAGGTGTCGATGCGTTTAAAGACCGCGTTCACGCCAGCCTTGCGGCGCGCACCGCGCACGTCGACCTCTTTGAAGCCAGTCAATTTGGCCAGACGGGCGTCGGAAAAGCCGAGCATTTTCAATTTTCGCAGGCCCGCCGCATCCGACGGCAGACCGTTTTCTTTTACCGCAGCTTCCGCATCAATAATTTCGCGGATCCGGTCCAGGAACCAGGGGTCAAAAGATGTCACGCGCTGGATTTGCGCGTTGGTCATGCCGTGGCGCATCGCTTGGGCGATTTTCAGGATCCGGTCGGGGCGCTGTTCGGACAGGACCTTGATGATCGCGGCCTCTTCGGGGGCGCCGGGGATGTCAATTTCGTCAAATCCGGTCAGGCCGGTTTCCAAAGACGCCAAGGCTTTTTGCATTGATTCGTGGATGGTGCGGCCGATTGACATCACCTCGCCCACGGATTTCATCGCGGTGGACAGTTCAGGCTTTGATCCGGGGAATTTCTCAAAGGCAAAGCGCGGAATTTTGGTGACAACATAGTCGATGGTCGGTTCAAAGCTGGCCGGCGTGACCTTGGTGATGTCATTGTCCAGCTCATCCAGCGTATAGCCCACGGCGAGTTTCGCGGCGATCTTGGCAATCGGGAAACCGGTCGCTTTCGATGCCAAGGCAGAAGAGCGCGACACGCGGGGGTTCATTTCAATCACAACCATGCGGCCATCCGCCGGGTTCACCGCCCATTGCACGTTGGACCCACCGGTTTCCACGCCAATTTCGCGCAACACATTGATCGAATGGGTGCGCATCAGTTGGTATTCTTTGTCGGTCAGCGTCAGCGCCGGGGCCACCGTTATGCTGTCGCCGGTGTGCACGCCCATCGGGTCGATATTTTCAATCGCACAGACGATGATCGCGTTGTCAGCGGTGTCGCGCACCACCTCCATTTCAAACTCTTTCCAGCCCAACAGGCTTTCATCAATCAAGATCTGATTGACGGGGGACGCATCAAGGCCAGTGCCGCAGAAATGTTCATATTCTTCGCGGTTATACGCCACGCCGCCGCCGGTGCCACCCATGGTAAAGGCGGGGCGGATGATCGCGGGAAGGCCGATATCCTCAAGCGCTGCCATGCATTCGTCCATCGTGGTGGCGATGGTGGCACGGGGGTTTTCAATGCCCAGACGATCCATCGCTTCGCGGAACAATTTGCGGTCTTCTGCCATTTCAATCGCGTCACGTTTGGCGCCGATCAGTTCCACATTGAACTTGTCCAGCACCCCCAGATCGTCCAGTTCCAGCGCGGTGTTCAGACCCGTTTGCCCGCCCATGGTCGGCAACAGCGCATCGGGGCGTTCTGCCTCGATAATTTTGGCGACAACTTCGGCGGTGATCGGTTCGATATAGGTCGCATCGGCCATGCCCGGATCGGTCATAATCGTCGCTGGGTTTGAGTTCACCAGAATGACGCGGTAGCCTTCTTCGCGCAGCGCTTTACAGGCTTGGGCGCCGGAATAATCAAACTCGCAAGCTTGCCCAATAATGATGGGGCCCGCCCCGATGATCATGATGGATTTGATATCGGTTCTTTTTGGCATGATGTCCCCCATGTGGCAGTCTAGCAGGATGACCGCGCAGCACATTCGCCACGCGCGCAAATTGTCCTGCGTTATAGACATCAGCGCCCTTAGCGCAAGGGGGATTGGGCGCTGATTGGGGCATGGATCGGAAAACTTTGCCAAAGTGGCGCTTTCTGCCCTTCAAGCGCGCGCCCGCAGCCTATACATGCGCGACGAATGCCAAAGGATGGACCGTTGCAGATTCGTTTTGACCAAGGCCCCGATGGGGTCGCTTGCCAGTTTACCCGCCCGATCCAAGTGATCGAGGCGTATACACCTGACGCGGTTGACGACGCGCTTGCGGCGATCGACCGGGCGCGTGCGGCGGGGCATTGGCTGGCCGGGTTTGCAAGCTATGAACTGGGCTATGCGCTTGAACCGCGCCTGACCCCGTTGATGCCCAAAGATCGCCGCCTGCCGCTGATCCGCTTTGGCGTCTATGAGGCCCCAGAAGAGGCCCCCACGCAAAGCGTTGAGGATGCCGGTCTTGGCCCATTACAGCCGGGCTGGGATGCCGCACGATACGCGCGGGCGTTTGACGTGGTGCATGATGCGATTGGTGCGGGCGACATTTACCAAGCCAACCTGACCTTTCCGCTCACTTGCAAAACCTACGGGGCCTCAAAGGCGCTTTATGCCGCTTTGGCCGCGCGCCAACCTGTGCTGCACGGCGCCCTGATCACCGATCACGCGGGCCCGGATATCCTGTCGCGCTCGCCCGAGCTGTTCTTTCGCACCACATCAGATGGGCGCATTGAAACGCGCCCCATGAAAGGCACACAGCCCCGGTCTGATGACCCGCATCAAGACCGGGCCAATCGCGATTTTCTGGTGTCTGATGAAAAGAACAACGCCGAAAACCTGATGATCGTGGATCTGCTGCGCAACGACATCTCGCGCGTGGCGGCGCCCGGATCGGTGCATGTGCCTGAACTTTTCTGCGTGGAAAGCTATGCGACCGTGCATCAGATGGTCTCAACCGTGGCGGCGGAATTGGCCGAGGGCATGACGCTTTCCGGTATCCTGCGTGCGCTTTTTCCTTGCGGGTCGATCACCGGCGCGCCGAAAATTCGCGCGATGGAAATCATCCGCGACCAGGAGCCTGCGGCGCGAGACATCTATTGTGGCAGCATCGGTTGGGCCGCCCCGGATGGGGCCGCGAATTTCAACGTCGCGATCCGCACATTGATGGTTGAAAACGGCGCGGCCACGTTGAATGTGGGCGGCGGCGTGGTGTGGGACAGCACCGCCGCGTCAGAATATGAGGAAGCTTTATGGAAAGCGCGATTTGCCCAAGCGTTCCAGATGGAACCCAGCTGATTGAAACCTTCGCGCTGTCTTCTGGTGGCGTGGCGCGGTTGGATTTGCATGTGGCGCGAATGGCGCGATCGGCCAGTGCGTTGGGGTTTTCGTTTGATGCGGGGCAAATGCGTGCTCTTTTGGCGGAAACGGCCACCGCTGCACCTTTGCGCGCACGATTAACATTGGCCCAAGGCGGCACGCTGGATCTGGGCACCGCACCCCTGCCGGATGCCCCCACCGCGCCGTGGAAAATTGCGATCCACCCAACGCGATTGCGCTCTGACAATCCGTTTTTGCGCCACAAAACCACCCAGCGCGCGCTTTATGACAATGCCCGCGCGGATTTGCCTGATGGTGTCGACGAGTGGCTGTTTCTCAATGAGCGGGATGAACTGTGCGAAGGCACGATCACCAATATCGCCCTGTTGATTGACGGCAGTTGGCGGACCCCGCCCTTGTCGTCGGGTTGTTTGCCCGGCACCTACCGCCAGCATTTGCTGAACGAAGGCCAGATTAAGGACGAGGTTTTAACGGTGAGCGAATTACGCGGCGCGACCAAGGTGATTTTGATGAACGCGCTGCGCGGGGAAATTGCGGCCAAGATTACTCGGCTGGGGTAAGCCCACGGGCGGGCAGCGGGTCGGCCACCGCCGCAGCCTTTGGCGCCAAGCTTTTCATCACAAGCAACCAGACTGTGACAGCCATCACCGTGCCGCCAATAAGGTCGACAAAGTAATGCCCGCCCCAAATCGGGGTCGAGGTGATCATCACCAATCCATACGCCCAAGCCGGCACCCACAGCCAGGTGCGCATCGCCGCCAGCATGATCAAAACCGCAATGCCCGTGTGCAGCGATGGGAAAGTGACCAGCCCGACCAAATGCTGGGTTCCGATCACAATGGGCCCATCGGGCGCACGCAACATGGTCAGCGCATCAAGGTGATAGACGCCGGGTGGCGAGGTGAAATTCGTGTAGGCCGCAAGGTCCGCCACCCAGAAATCCACCGCAGCGCGTGCGGGAAACAAGCTTCCGATCACAATCGAAATTAGGGCGCAGATCACAAAGGCCTCGACAAACGCTTTGGCGCGCGAGCCTTGTCCAATCACCACCAAGCCCAACACAACCGCCGCAGTGGCCGAATTGATCGCATCATAGGACCATTCCATAAGGCCATGCCATGCGGGGTGGGCGTGGATCCATTCAAAATAGGAAAGCCACGACAGGCCCAGCATTTGGTCCATCCCCGCAAGTGTCGGATCCGCCAAGGGCAATGCAAAGGTCTTGGTGGCATGATCCAGCAATCGCAAAACATTCGCCATCGCATAAATAAGGAAGATCCCTTCCACAACGGTTTCGCCGATCCGCAGGACCAATGGCCGCCGGCCCAGTTTCTGTGCCACCAGCTTTAGCAATCCCCACAGCAAAAGCGCCTGAACTGCCGCGCCCAGATCGGGCCGCCACACAACCGGCAGGAACTCTACCCGGCTAAACAGGCCCATTGCGACAAGGAACACCCCGCCGAAAGCCAAAAGAACATAGATATACGCGCGACATAATTGCATGGTTGCCCCAATCATTTTCCCCTCGCTATCGAAACAATTGGGCGAAATTTTGAAGATCCTGTGTTGAAATGGAAAATATCAACGCGCGACGCCCCAAACCGTGCCTTCGCTCGGGCCAAAACACCCACATCGCTTGACAAGAGCCGCGCAACCTTGTGTATCGGCGCAGACAGGTTTTAATGCGCACACGCGCGCGATGACCGCCAAAGACAAAAACGCGCAACCTGCGCAGATGACCAGACGTATTGCCGACAAAGGGCCAGACCATGCACGTATACCGCAGCCAGACCTGTGTTGAACTCAACAAATCCAATGTGGGCGACAGCGTTCGCCTGTCGGGCTGGGTGCACCGCGTCCGGGATCACGGTGGCGTTTTGTTCATCGATTTGCGCGACCATTATGGCATCACGCAGGTGATTGCTGACGCCGACAGCCCGGCGTTTGCTGATCTGGAAAAGGTCCGGTCAGAATGGTGTATCCGCATCGACGGCACCGTCATGGCGCGCGACGAAAGCCTTGTGAATTCAAACCTTCCAACCGGCGAAATCGAAGTTTTCGCACGCGAGTTGGAAGTGCTGGGCGCATCCGCTGAATTGCCGTTGATCGTGTTTGGCGATCAGGAATACCCGGAAGAAACACGCCTGAAATACCGCTATCTCGACCTGCGCCGCGAACAGATGCAAGACAGCATGAAGCTGCGGTCAGACGTGGTGATGTCGATGCGCAAACGCATGTGGGATCAAAATTTCCGCGAGTATCAAACACCGATTATCACCGCATCTTCCCCAGAAGGCGCGCGCGATTTTCTGGTGCCGTCACGTCTGCATCCGGGTAAGTTCTACGCCCTGCCCCAAGCGCCACAACAGTTCAAACAGCTGATGATGGTCGCGGGCTTTGACAAGTATTTCCAAATTGCACCCTGTTTCCGCGACGAAGATCCGCGCGCGGATCGTTCACCCACAGACTTCTATCAGCTTGATCTTGAGATGTCGTTTGTCACCCAGCAGGACGTGTTCGACACGATCCAACCGGTGCTGCAAGGTGTATTTGAAGAGTTCGGTGGCGGACGCAAGGTCGACAGCGACTGGCCGCAAATCTCGTATCGTGACGCGGCGCTTTGGTATGGGTCAGACAAGCCCGACCTTCGCAACCCGATCAAGATGCAAGTGGTGTCTGAGCATTTCGCAGGCTCTGGTTTTGCGATCTTTGCCAAGCTTCTGGAAAACGAAGGCACCGAAATTCGCGCCATCCCCGCCCCCAAAGGTGGCTCGCGCAAATTCTGTGACCGGATGAATAAATTTGCCCAGCAAGAGGGCCTGCCGGGCATGGGCTATATCTTCTGGCGCGAAAAAACCGCCGATTCCGTGGCGCAAGAGCTGGGGATCAAGGTCAAAGAAGCCCAAGCCATGTTGAAATCAGGCGAAGTGGAAGGGGGCATGGAAGCCGCCGGACCATTGGCCAAAAACATCGGCCCAGAACGCACGGAAGCGATCCGTCAGCAGTTGGGTCTGGGTGTGGGCGATGCGGCGTTCTTCTTGGGCGGCAAGCCAAAAGCCTTTGAAAAGGTTGCGGGCCGTGCGCGCGACGTGATCGGCAATGAGCTGGGCCTGACCGACAAAGACCGTTTTGCCTTTGCCTGGATCGTGGATTTCCCAATCTATGAGGCGGATGAAGAAACCGGAAAAATCGACTTTGAACACAACCCGTTTTCCATG
This sequence comes from uncultured Planktotalea sp., assembly GCA_965367685.1. GTDB lineage: Bacteria > Pseudomonadota > Alphaproteobacteria > Rhodobacterales > Rhodobacteraceae > Aliiroseovarius. The sequence continues at coordinate 27,467 of CBDUJY010000005.1, forward strand.
CCGCAAGGCGGGATGGACGCGCTGAATGGCGATCCGCTTGAGGTGCTTGGCTATCAATACGACCTTGCCTGTAACGGCTATGAACTGGTGTCCGGCGCCATTCGGAACCACAAACCCGAGATCATGTTCAAGGCGTTTGAAATCGCGGGTTACGGCAAAGACGAAGTGGAAAATCGCTTTGGGGCGCTGGTCAATGCGTTCCAATTCGGCGCCCCGCCCCACGGTGGTTGTGCCGCTGGTGTCGACCGGATTGTGATGCTTTTGGCCGATCAGGACAACATTCGCGAAGTGATGATGTTCCCAATGAACCAACGCGCCGAAGATCTGATGATGAACGCGCCAAGCGAGCCAATGAACGAACAGCTGCGCGAATTGCACTTGCGGGTCATCCCACAAGACTGACGTAGATCAGTGGTCTAAATACAAAATGCCCGGGCGCCATGCTCGGGCATTTTTTGTTGGGCTATGATGTTTTGAAACAGGGTTTGCGCGCAGAAAAATGCGGATTTGTTAAGACTGCACCATTTTGGTTTCAACCGTTTTGATCCGATCGTTGGTGTCATCGGTGATGCTGTCGACGTTGCTGGTGATGGTGAAGACCACAGCCATCGCCATCATAACCATGCCTGCCATAAGAACGGTCCAATCAATGACCGCGTTTCCAAACTCATCATCCGCAAATTTTTTCAACAAAGCTTTCATTGTAATGTCCTTTCAAATACACCCGCTCGACCCAAAACAAGAGTTCGATGACAATCTGCGGGAGGAATTGGGCGGAAATGTGAAGGTGCGGCGGCAAAATGGGGTCGATTGCGGGGAAGATCCGCGCCAAATCCCAACATTTCTGCTGGCGACTTCCATCACGGCATGACCTCTCAAATGTAAAAAAGGCAGGCGTGGTGCCTGCCGATTTCACGTAGCGAGTAGGGTATTCTTTCTAAAGCGCACGCCGTTCTGCCAGACGGTCATTAACCAACCCGGCCACACGATCAAAGCGTTTGCGCAGTTCGGTGTCTGCGGGGCCGCTCTGCCCCAATTGCTGCGCGGCCGCTTTCAGTTTTTCATCATGGGCTGACAGGGCCACACCGTTCAAAAACTGGGCAATATATTCGATCTCATGCGAATTGGGTTCGGCGTTCATAATCTCGGCCATATGGCTGAGATCATCCTGAAGCGCCATTTCATCTGGTTCCACCATTTCACTGGGCAACTTGCGGGGGCCGGTTGGACCCTCGCCAAGGGGCAAAAGTTCCAGCACGGTTTTTTGGAAAATCGCAAGGCTTTCCAGCGGCTTGGTCATAAACCCATCGGCACCTGCCTTCATCGCAAGACTGTGCGCGCCGTCATCGCCGCTGATTGCCAGAATTACAGGAACGCGCGCAACCTCTGCCGCCAATTCACGGATTAAATCCGCCCCGGATCCATCGGGCAGGCCCATATCGACAATTACGATCGACGGACGATACACCCGCAGGTGACGATGCGCCGAGGCAAGGGTATCTGCCCGCCTGATCCGGGCGCCCGATCGCAAGCACAACAGGCGGATCGCCTCGGATGCAAAGCGGCTGTCTTCGACCACCAACACGGTTTTGCCCTGCAAGGGTCGGTCGGCGGTTGCGGGTTGGGTCATTAAGAAACGTTCTAGATCATCACTCATGGCAGCGATTCCTTTCATCCTCCACTAAATCCGAAAAGGGGTGAATGAGAGGTTAACGCGCATCGCTTTCCCACCGTTCAGCCCGACTTCCCCCTGCGGCATGGGCGCACTTGCCCCATCGACCCGCACGCGGCATAAGGCTGCAACGCAAGATGTAAGGAAGAGAGACATGATTGGACGCCTGAACCACGTCGCCATCGCGGTGCCGGACCTGGACGCCGCAGCTGCGCAATATCGCGACACATTGGGGGCCAAAGTGAACCCGCCGCAGGACGAGCCGGATCATGGGGTGACCGTGGTGTTTATTGAACTTCCCAACACGAAAATCGAATTGCTGTATCCGCTTGGCGAAGGGTCCCCCATTGCGGGGTTTCTTGAGAAAAACCCAGCGGGCGGCATTCATCACATCTGTTACGAGGTCGATGACATCATCGCCGCACGCGACAAGTTGAAAGCCTCTGGCGCGCGGGTATTGGGCACGGGCGAGCCAAAGATCGGCGCACACGGCAAGCCGGTTTTGTTCCTGCACCCAAAGGATTTCAACGGCACTTTGGTTGAGCTGGAGCAGACCTGATGACCATCACAGCCGCCCTTGTCCTTTATGTGGTGATCTGGTTTGTGACCATGTTTGTCACCCTGCCGATCCGCCTGCGCACGCAGGGGGATGAGGGCGAGATTGTGCCGGGCACCCACGCGGGCGCGCCTGCCAATTTCAAACTGGGACGCACCTTTTTGATCGTCACCATCTGGGGCACCATTGTCTGGGCGATTGCTGCCGGGATCATTGTTTCTGGCATCATCACCATTGAGGATATTGATTGGTTCAACCGGTTGGATACGCCGGAATAAACCCATCCCGAACACGTAAAAAGGGCGCAGGCGGGTATGCCGATCTGCGCCCTTTTTGTATCTGCAGTCTACAAATGGATCAGGGCTTGCCCCAGCTGTAATTGAAGCTGACCGAAATGCGGTCTTCTTCGGCCATGTTTAACGGCACTTCGTGGCGCAGCCAGCTTTCCCACAACAGGACATCACCCACTTTGGGGGCTTCATAGATGAACGGCTGGTTTTCACGGCGCGCGGTTTTCAGGCGCGGGGGCGTGGCCATCATTCGGGCCGATCGCGGATCTTCGTATTTGATCGCACTGGCGCCACCCGGCATCGCCACATAAGTGGTGCCGGAAATCACCGAATGGGGGTGGATGTGGCTGGCATGTGTGCCGCCGGGGGGCAGGATATTGATCCACAGACTGTCGAGTTTCAGCTTGCTGCCGCCCAGATCAAACTCCAGATCTTCAACAAACGCCGCGACATGTTTATCGAGCGTTTTCTTCAGCATTTTAAAGATTGGAAAGCGCCAGGGCAGATCGTCCAAAGACGCATAACTGGTATAGCCGGGGTATCCGTTTTCCTCGCACCAAGTCTGGCCCGCTTCGTCATCTTCGGCGATGGCCCAGCAGGAGGCTTCGAGTTCGTCTGCGTCCACCGGTTTGCCCAATTCGGACAAGGCGGCGCGGTAAAGGCGGGTGGCAAAGAGCGATTCAATCTGTGACATGGCGCCTGTTTAGCCCACCGCGCCCGCCCGCGCGAGGGGGCATTTTGTCTACTTTTCGGTCTGGCTTAGCTGCGCGCCAACCGGTGGAACATATGGGTGAAGGTCGCTGCCCCCAAGATAGGCACAATCAGGTTCACCAGCGGGATCGACAGCGGCACCGCCATAAAGGTGCCTTCAATCCAGATTTGGATGTTGTTGCGACTGCGCAGCGCATTGGCCTCCTTCCGGTCCATCCGACGCATCGCGGCCATGACGAAATATTCCCGGCCCAGAAGATATCCGTTCACCGCCCAGAAAAGGATCGGCGCAAGGGGGCCGACAAAGAACAACAGGATCAGCGCCACAAGGTTGACGCCCACAATCACGCCGAAAAACCCAAGGCTTTCGCGGATGGCTTCCGTCAGGGGTTGTTCGGCGTTGGGGGCGAGATGCGGGTAATGGCGCGCTTCAACCGCGTCGGCCACCTCGTCCAGAAAAAGCCCGGTGAAAGCACCCGCGACGGGCACCATCAGCACGGCCGACAGGATGATCATCACCAAAGCGGCAAGGCCCATGGCCAGCCCACCAACAAACGAAATCTCACCCACAAACGGCAGGGTCATCACGTCGGGCACCAAGAAACCAACCAGCGTGGTCATGCCCCAGGTGATCGCGATTAACAGCCCAACGGTCAGGCCCAGCCCTTTCCACAGAACCTTGCGAAAGCGCGTGTCGCCCAATTGCCCCAATGCACGAAAGAAATCGTCAAAAAACATGAGGTTATTCCTTTATCCACTGGGTAATTGCGTCCACATCCGGGCGCGGGCGTTCGGGCGGGGCCACGGTTTGGGTGCCAATATGCAAGATGCCGGCAACGCTTTCATGATCCTCAAGACCAAAGCCATCACGGATGAAATCCCGATCCAAAGACGCCCAGCCAGACAGCCAATTGGCCCCCCACCCCGATGCAAGCGCCGCATTCAGCAACGCCAAACAGGCCGCCCCCGCGGAATAGGTCTGCTCAATCGCAGGCACTTTGTCCGACACTTTGGGGCTTTCGACCACAACAACCGCCAAAGGGCTGGTGTCATAGGCGTGGCGTTCTTTGGTGATCTTGGCGGGGTCAATGCCCAAGGCCTCGCCGCGCGCGGTGACCTGACGGCCCAACCGCTCCAACGCGGGTTTCTCAATCACAATAAACCGCCATGGCTCCAGTTTGCCATGATCCGGCGTACGCGCGGCCGCTGTCAGGATTGGCATCAAATCCTCCCGCGACGGGCCGGGCCCGGTCAGCGTTTTGGCGGGGCGCGAGCGGCGGGTCAGTAGGAAATCGAGGGCGGCGTCATTACGTTCAGGCATGGTCGTCTTTCTGGTCAGCAATGTGCTGGCTTGGCCGCAGATGCGACTGGCTTTTCTGTCATGTCGTATCTCGCACTGCTCACGTCAAGATGTAAAGCCGATTTACATAGATAAAAACCGCAGGCGACCAGAACGCCCCTTTTTCTTGCCACAAATATCCCGGGGTTTGAGGGCTTCCCGGAAACTGTCTGGGGGACAGTTTCGCCCGACAAACGGGCGGAGCCCAAGCCAAAGACAATGGGGCAACACTTCTGGCCCCCTAAATCCCGAAATACCCCGCAAGCTCCGCCAAATGCGCGGAAAACACCGCGTCCATTTTTGCATTGGGCTGACGGGCGGCGAAGGTCTCGGCCAGCGGATCCGGCGCTGTGATCTTGGATCCTGACATTTCCTCCAGCACCGCATGGCCGCAAAAGGGCACGTAAACCTCGGAATAGCCACCTTCATGCGCCATCATCAGGCGGCCATTGCAGATATCCCCGGCCAGTTCTTTGACCATCCGGGTCATTTGGCGAAAGGTGTCAGCGGTGGCGAGCATACACGACAGCGGGTCAATCAGTGCTGCGTCATAGCCATTGGCGATCACGATAATCTCAGGCTCGAACGCACGGATGGCCGGGATCGCAATGCGTTCCATCGCCTCCAAATAGGTCCGGTGCCCACCGCCGGGCGGAAGTGGGATATTGATATTGGTCCCCTCAGCCGCGCCGATCCCGCGCACATCCGCATCGCCCGTGTCGATCGGGTAATTGCGTTCTTGGTGGATCGAAATGGTCAGCACGTCAGGGTCGTCAATAAACACCGCTTCGGTGCCATTGCCGTGGTGCACGTCCCAATCCAAGACCGCGATCCGCTTCGCCAGCCCTTCGGCCTGCATGCTGCGGATCGCGATGGCGAGGTTGGCGAGCAGGCAAAACCCGTTGGGAAAATCCGGCAGACAATGGTGACCGGGCGGGCGCGACAGCGCGTAGGCATTGGTCAGCTTGCCCGTCAGTACCGCGCGCATCGCCGCCACGGACAAACCCGCTGACAACGCGGCGATTTCATACCCGCCCTGCCCAAATGGCGTGCGCAAGCCAAGCTCGCCGCCGCCCGCGTCAGAGACGCGTTTGAATTCGTCCAGAAACGCGGTGGGATGCACACGGGCAAGCATATCGCGGTCGGCTTCGGGCGCGGAGCCGGTCACAAGATCTTTGGACAGGCCTGTCACGTCGATGAGGTTCTTAAGCCGCCGCTTGGTTTCCGGGTTTTCCGGCAAGCCCCCCGCCGCCAGTGGTTGCACCAATCCACCCACCGGCAGGGTGCCCGCATAATTGCCGCCGGAATGCCAAAAGCTGCGTTCGTCCCAGAAAAATCCTGTGCTCATCTCTCGCTCCGTTTCACCGCGTCTGTTGCCACGACCTTACCCGCCGGTCTTGCCCCGTCCAGCGAAATCCGCCAACAAGGGCGCATGAAAAAAGGCGCCCTCTCTCACCTCGCGATCCCCGGCACGACCCTTGCGGTGCGTGTGACCCCAAAGGCGTCGCGCAATGTGGTGGAAGAGGTCGCGGGCGGGCTGCGCGTCTGGGTGACCGTGGCGCCCGAGGACGGCAAGGCCAACGCCGCTGTGGTCAAACTGTTGTCCACCGCCTTGGGCCTGTCCAAATCGCGCCTGACGTTGACCCAGGGGGCCACCGCGCGCGACAAGGTGTTTCGGGTCGATTAAGGCGCCTTATGACCGGACATTGGGAATTGAAGACTGGGCATAGCCATCATCAAAATCATCGGGCTGATCCCCCAAGGGATCCGGGCCAAAGCGGTTGTCGCCACGCGTGCCTTCGGTGACAAACCAAAAAAGCAATAACAGCGCGCCGACCAGCGGCAACAATGCAATCCAATACCACCACCCGCTGCGGTCCTTGTCATGCAAGCGGCGCACAATCACCGAAATGGTTGGCAAGAATGTCGCCAGCGCAAACAGCCCCGACAGGACCGGCGTGTTGGTGGACGCCTCAAACCCGCCTTCAGAGGTGGTGATGGTGCCAAAGACAGTGCTGTCAACCACGGACAGGATCAGCTGCCCCACCCAGACAAACAGCATAAACCACCAAAATTCCGACCGCGCGGCGCGGCCTGAAAAGGTGACATATTTTGAAAAGCAGGTTTTGACGGCGGTTTGGAAATCCATGGGTCACGTCCTTATTTATTCAATGCTTATTTCGCGGCGGAACCGCCTGAAAATGGCGGAACATTGGCGGATCAATTGGCGGGTTCCTGAGTATAGGTTGGCCTTGTTGCAGGGGCAAATCAACGGGAAATTCCGCCTATTTCTTGCCAATCTTCGGCTCTTCACCCGCCAAAATGCGGGTGATGTTGGCGCTGTGGCGGATGAAAATCAGCCCCGCAAGCGCCACGGCCAACACCGTCAGGGCGCCCTGCCCCAAGAGGATGGCGACAAGCGGTGACAGCGCCGCGGCAATCAGCGCCGCAAGGCTTGAGATACGGAAAAGGGCTGCCGCAACCAGCCACGTCGCGCAGGCCGCAAGGCCCACCGGAAAGCTCAGCGCCAGCATCGTGCCCAACCACGTGGCCACCCCTTTGCCGCCTTTAAACCCAAGGTAAATTGGAAAGCAGTGACCAAGAAAAGCGGCAAACCCGCCGATCTGTGCAGCGTCTTCGCCCAGCAAAACACGCGCGATCAACACCGCTGCCCCGCCTTTGCCCGCGTCCCCAATCAGCGTCAAAAAGGCCGCAACCTTGTTGCCGGTGCGCAGCACATTGGTTGCACCAATATTGCCCGACCCAATCTGGCGCAAATCGCCCAAGCCAAAGACCCGCGCCATCACGATGCCAAAGGGAATGGACCCCAGCAAATAGCCAAGCACCGCCACAAGGATCAGGGCCAAAGGGGCCGAAGTAAGGTCTGGCATGAAGAACTGTCCTGTTTTTTTGCGTTCAGCTTTGCGGCGCTTTTGCGGGTTGGTCAAGGGTGTCGCCCAAAAGCGGCCGCAGGCGTATCGGATCAGGCGTGCACAGGCACACCCGCAACCCAAGTGCCGATCACGCGGCCCTCCATACGGGCGCCGTCAAAGGGGGTGTTCTTTGATTTTGATCGCAGGGTGAAACGGTCGAGCACAAAGGGCGCGTCCGGATCAAACAACACCAGATCGGCAGGGGCACCCACCGACAGCCGCCCACCGGGCAGGCCCAGCAGATTGGCAGGGTTCAGCGACAGCGCGCGCCACATGGTCGGCAGGTCAATCAGCCCGGAATGCACCACCCGCATCGCGGCCGGCAGCAGGGTTTCAAGGCCCACAGCACCTGACGCAGCCTCTTCAAAGGGCAGACGTTTGCTTTCCTCATCCTGCGGAGTGTGAAAGCTGGACACCACATCAATCAGCCCCGAGGCCACCGCTTCAATCATCGCCAAACGGTCGTCTTCTGATCGCAGCGGCGGTTTCAGTTTAAAGAAGGTGCGGTAATCGCCCACGTCCAGTTCATTCAGACAGAGGTGGTGGATGTTCACCCCGGCGGTCACGTTCAGCCCAGCGGCTTTGGCGCGCTCAAGGGCAGGCAGGGATTTGGCGGTGGACAGGTTGTCCGCGTGATAGCGCACACCGGACATTTCCACGAGCGCGAGGTCACGCTCCAACCCCATGCGTTCGGCCATGGGCGACACGGCAGGCAGGCCGCGTAGGGACGCGAATTTTCCGGATGTCACGGCCGCCCCATTGGACAAGGTCGGATCCTGCGGGTGGCCAATGATCAGCGCGCCCAGGGATTTCGCATAGGTCATCGCGCGGGAATAGACTTTGGGGTCGGTGACCACGTGATCGCAATCGGTGAATGCCACGGCGCCCGCATCGAGCATAAAGCCCATTTCCACCATCTCGCGCCCTGCACGCGCTTTGGTCAGCGCCGCCAGCGGGGCCACATTGACCGGGGCCACTTCGCCTGCGCGCCGTGCGGTAAAGGCCAGCGTTTCGGGGGTATCCACTGCGGGGGTGGTGTCAGGCCGGATGACCATTGTGGTCACACCGCCAGCAGCCGCGGCCGCGCCTGCTGATCGGAAGCTTTCTTTGTGGCGCTCGCCCGGTTCACCGATTTTCACGCCCATGTCGATGAGGCCGGGGGCCAGACATTTGCCGCCACAGTCGATCACGTCACCTTTGGGTTTTCCATTCACCGCCGTGATCACACCGTCCTCAACCGTCAGGCTGCCCAGTGCATCCTCATAGGTTTCCGGGTTGATCAGGCGGGCGTTGGTGAAGGTGGTGGTCATCGAGGCGGTCCCTTTGGCATGGGGTGTGGTTGGAAATGTCCTAATGGGTTTTTGCGGGCGTTTCCACTGTCAGTTTCTGCGTGGCGGGTGTGGAGGGGGCGGAGCCTCCGGCGGGGATATTTTTAGAAAGAGGAAGGGGGGGGGGGCTTCATTCATGTTTGGAAAGGGGCAGAGCTTCAAAAGCCTCTTGGAGGCCGCTGTTTGACGCCACAAACAGGAAGCCCTTATCCGCAAGTGGATTTGATACGCCTGGGCGCACTCCTGATTTTAAAACTAAGGAGTATGTTGCTTGCCCACACCACGTGTTTTCGTCTTGGCGCAGGCTCATTTCAGGCGTGAGCTTGAAGTGTTCCAACACTCTGAACCCGAAGGGGTAAGCGCCAATATAGGCGTGTGTGTTTGTGAGCGTATAGAAACTGGTTGCGTGGCGCGACATGTGCCACAAGATGTTCGCAAACAGCAAAAGAACGCAAAAAGCTAAGAAAATCCCCCCCAGTATTAGCCGTTCAAAGCCTTTCATAGTGTCGTCTATTAGCGTGAAACTGAATAGAAAGCAGGCGATCAGGCAAAGTTTTCCGACGCCGAGAAGATACCGTTTTTGCATTGCGAGCCCCTGCGCAGTTCCGCCAGAAGGCTGTCCCTGCCAGACCACACGCTCGTTCTCATCAAGGATGTTTTCCCACTCATTAGTACACATGAGTGGTTACGCGCTCAGCGCCCGTTCGATCTGGGCTTTGGTGTCTTTGGCGTCGGCTTGGTATTTCAGCATGTATTTGTCGCCCGCAATCGTCACCACTTGGGCGGCGGTGAAAAGCGTGTTCACCTTTTCAATATTGCCCAACAGGATGCCGGACCCGGTGGGGCCGATCAGCCGGTGATTGGTCAGGGTCCAGACAAAGCCAAGCTGTTCGCGCGCCACGTAAAGCCCGCGCACGGCGATGGCGGCGACAGCCCCCACAACACCGGTCCAAGCGTGCGGGTTGCCCAAATAGATAAGCCCCCCCACCATCAGGACGGATCCCAAAGCGGCGAGGATTATATGTTCTTTGGTATAGGTGCGCAGGCTGCCTTGAAACCGGGCGATGACCTTTTCGCCGGGGTTCAGGTCTGGGGTCTTTTGATCTTCGAGCCGGGGTTCAAGTATCATGTCATCCATCAAGGGATGTCCTTAACTCATCAGCAAGGGCGGCCGGGGTGGGGCAATCAGGCGTGTCGCAATCCAGCCGCTGGGTGGCGACTGCACCGTTGTTGGACAGGGTGACAATCACGCCGCGCTCGCCGGTTTTGACATGGGTGATCGCATCACGGGAAAAGCGCAGGTTTTTGCGCAGATACAGGTGGCGGTCGGTCAGTGCCCAGTCGCCTTGGTGGCGCAGGCCCAGCGCAAAGAGCGCAAAAAGCGCAAAGAAGATCGCGGCAAAGATCGGCACCATGACCCAGCTAAACAGCCCCACGAACGTGCCCAACGCGCCGTAGATCGCGGTCGATCCCAACGTGGTCAGCACCGCGAACCGGATCGCGGACCGGCGCCCGGCGGTGCCGCGCAGGATCAGGTTTTCACCAGCTTCTAGGTGCAGCCATTCTTTGGCAGAGCGTTTAGACATAGGTGGCGCTTTCTGCTTGTTCTTGCTGAAGGATCCGGTGATTGCGCGCCAACAGATCCATCGCGGCCATGCGCACCGCCACGCCCATTTCCACCTGTTCCTGAATGACGGATCGGTTGATGTCATCAGCAATGGTGCCGTCAATTTCCACGCCGCGGTTCATCGGCCCGGGGTGCATGACGATGGCGTCATCTTTCGCGCTGGCCAGCTTTTCAGCGTCCAACCCATAGCGGTGGTAATACTCGCGTTCGGACGGGATAAACCCACCGTCCATGCGTTCGCGTTGCAGGCGCAACATCATCACCACGTCAGCGTCTTTCAGCCCTTCTTGCATGTCGTGATAAACCTCGACCCCGAACTGGTCGATCTGGCTTGGCATCAGGGTTGGCGGGCCGACAAGGCGCACACGGTTTTCCATTTTGCCCAGAAGGATCAGGTTTGATCGCGCCACTCGGCTGTGCGCAATGTCGCCGCAAATGGCGATGGTCAGGCGGTGCAAGCGGCCCTTTTCGCGCCGGATCGTCAACGCATCCAACAGCGCCTGTGTGGGGTGTTCGTGTTTGCCGTCCCCGGCGTTCAACACCGCGCAATTGACCTTTTCCGCCAAAAGGTTCACCGCGCCGGAATGCGGGTGTCGCACCACCAACAAATCGGGGTGCATTGCGTTCAGCGTCAGCGCCGTATCAATCAGCGTCTCGCCCTTTTTGATCGAACTGGCCTGCATCGCCATGTTCATCACATCTGCGCCCAAGCGCTTGCCCGCAATCTCAAAGCTGGCCTGCGTGCGGGTGGAGTTTTCAAAGAACATGTTGATCTGCGTGAGCCCCGCCAACACGTCAGAGCGTTTGATTTGCGACCGGTTCAGATCGACATAGGTATCGGCCAGATCCAAGAGGGTTTTGATCTCTTCGGGATGCAGGTCTTCGATGCCCAAAAGATGGCGTTGGCGAAATGTCATGGCGGACCTCCGGTCGGGCTTGGGCAAGTGTTGCGCCGTTATAGGATTGTGGGGGCGCGGCGTCCATCCTGCAATGCGTCGCGGGATGGCGGGAGGAGTGGAGGTGCGAAAACTAGAAAACTAGTATTCCGGTATCGATCACTGTCAAGGAACTGGATCACCCACCCGCTATTGTCCTTGCCCCCCCAGCCCCGTACCTTACCCCTCATGGAATCGGCACAAGATTGGCACAGCGCCCGCGCGCTATTGGAATGGCAGGTGGACCTTGGTGTGACCGAGGCGATTTGTGATGCGCCGATCAACCGCTATGAACTGGTTGCCAAACAGCCCAAACCTGCCGCGCCAAAAGCCACACAGCCTGCCGTCATGCCCGGTCGTGTGGCCGAGGTGGAGGTCGATTATATCGCGCTTGCCAAACAGGCCGCGGCTGGGGCATCGGATCTCGTTGGGCTGCACACCGCCCTAAAAGATTTCGACGGCTGCGAGCTGAAAAAAGGCGCGCGCAATACGGTGTTTGCAGATGGCAACCCCGCCGCCCGCATCATGATCATCGGTGAAGCCCCGGACCGGGATGAAGACATCGCCGGAAAACCCTTTGTCGGCCGCGCGGGTCAGCTGTTGGACCGGATGTTTGCCGCAATCAACATGGGCCGCGACGCCCCCCTGTCAAAAAACGCAATTTACGTCACCAATGTGATGCCTTGGCGCCCGCCGCAAAACCGCGAACCCACCCCGCAGGAACTGGCAATAATGGTGCCTTTTGTAGAGCGTCACGTGCAACTGGTCGCCCCCGAGGTGATCATCCTGATGGGCAACACCCCGTGCCAAGCGGTGCTGGGCAAACGCGGCATCACCCGGATACGCGGGCAGTGGGCAACCCATTGGGGCAAACCTGTGCTGCCGATGTGTCACCCCGCCTATCTTTTGCGCAACCCCGCCGCGAAACGCGATGCGTGGGCGGATTTGTTGGCGCTTCAATCCAAACTGCGCGACCAAACGCCGCTGGTTTGACCAACATCATGGCGCCCATGCGCCGCGCCGCACAGATATCACAAGACCCTCATCAAAAGGCACGCCCATGTCCCACATCTCTGACACCGCCGCCGCCGAACGCGACTTTATCCCGGTGCGCATCGCCATTCTAACAGTCTCGGACACGCGCAGCATGGCCGAGGATCGCTCCGGCAAGACTTTGATCACCCGGCTTGAGGGCGCGGGGCATATCTTGGCCGATCGCAAAATCATCCGCGATGAACGGGGTGAAATTGCCGATCAGCTGCGCGCATGGTCGCTGGATCCTGAGATTGACGTGGTGATTTCCACCGGCGGCACCGGCCTGACCGGGCGTGACGTGAGCGTCGAGGCGCACCGCGATGTTTATGAGAAAGAGATCGACGCCTTTGGCACCGTGTTCACCATCGTTTCCATGAAGAAAATCGGCACGTCCGCCGTGCAATCGCGCGCCACGGGCGGGGTGGCAAATGGGACCTATCTGTTTGCACTGCCCGGCTCCACCGGAGCCTGCAAAGACGCGTGGGACGAGATCCTCGTGCATCAGCTGGATTATCGCCACACGCCCTGCAATTTCGTCGAAATTTTTCCGCGTCTGGACGAACATAAACGACGGAAATGATCCGCGCGCGCGTATAATACGTAACAGATGTGACCATACGTGCCTTGCCTCCACCGCTGAGGCAGGCAAGATGGGTGCGTAGTTACGGAGTTTTCATATGCGTTTTTTGGGCCGCAGCCTGACCGGGCTTTTCCTGCTTGCCACCACATTGGGTCTCTTGGCCCTTGCGGGGTTGCAAATTTCATCTGCGTTCAAGGCGCGGGCGGACCGCGACAGCGCACGCCCTTCCGCGCGGGAACGGGTGTTTTCGGCCAATGTGATCCCTTATGTGGCGGGCCGCGAAGTGCCTGTTCTGTCGGTGTTTGGCGAACTTGCCGCGCGCCGCGCGCTGGATGTGCGGGCGCGCACGGGTGGCACTGTGGTGGAACTGGCGGACGGGTTTGAAACCGGCGGGCAAGTCAGCAAAGGCCAGCTTTTGCTGCGCATTGATCCCAGCGATTTTGAGGCCGCGTTGAAACTGGCGCAAACCGATCTGGAACAGGCCATTGCCGATGGGGGGGATGCCAAGGCCGCTTTGGCGCTGGCGCGTGATGATCTGGAAAACGCGCGCGCGCAGGCCGCTTTGCGTGCCGGAGCCTTGAAGCGCCAGCAGGATTTGGTCGCGCGCCGCGTGGGCACCGAGGCCGCCGTGGAAAACGCGGCCCTTGCGGATGCTGCCGCGAAACAGGCCGTTTTGTCACGCCGCCAATCGGTGATCACCGCCGAGGCCCGTGTGTCCACTGCCGCCGCCACCCTGTCGCGGCGTGAGATTGCGCTGGACGAGGCGCAGCGTCGGTTGAATGAAACACAGATTTACGCGGAATTTGCAGGCACGCTCAGCGATGTGACCGCCCTGAGCGGCGGGGTTGTCACCGCCAATGAAAAACTCGCGCGCATTGTGGATCCATCCACGCTTGAGGTCAGCTTTCGCCTGTCCACAGCGCAATACACACGGCTGTTGGACGCGGAGGGCGCGCTTGCGAAATCCCCGGTGACAATCCGATTGGAAACAGCCGGAGCATCCCTAATCGCCACAGGCAAAATCGCGCGGGAAAGTGCCAATGTGGGTGATGGGCAAACCGGGCGGTTGATCTTTGCCACGCTGGACAGCGCCGCCGGGTTTCGCCCCGGTGATTTTGTAATTGTAGAGGTGGCGGAACCGCCGCTGGACAACGTTGCCCGCCTGCCCGCCAGCGCGCTTGGCACCCAAAGCACGGTGCTGATTTTGGGGGATGGAGATCGGTTGGAAGAGGCCCCGGTCACGCTTTTGCGCCGCCAAGGCGACGACATTTTGGTGCGGGCAAAGGGGTTGAATGGACGCGAGGTTGTGGCTGAACGCACCCCCACATTGGGCGCAGGCATTCAGGTCAAACCGGTGCGCGCGGGTGCCATGCCCGAGGCCCCGGAAATGGTCACTTTGGCCCCGGAAGATCAGGAAAAGATCCGGGCGTTTGTCGCGGGCAACACCCGGATGCCCAAGGATGCAAAGGCGCGGATATTAAAACAGGTCGACGCGGGGGAAATGCCCGCCGAAAGTCTGGCGCGTATCAAATCGCGGATGGGGGGCTGATCCATGAAAGGTCCTGCCCTCAACCCCATCAAACACGCGGACGGCATCCTGTCGTATTTCACCCGCCACGCCACGCTTGCCAATCTGTTGTTGGTGATCCTGTTGGCGCTGGGGCTGGTCAGCTACCCAAAGATGCGCGCACAATTTTTCCCCGATGTGGTGATTGAAACAGTCTCTGTTGGGGTCACCTGGCAGGGCGCGGGCGCGGAAGACGTGGACGCGGGCATCATTCAGGTTTTGGAACCGTCATTGTTGGCGGTGGACGGCGTGGAAAATGTGTCATCGCGGGCCACAGAAGGCCGCGCGCGCATTGAGATGGATTTTGAACCCGGCTGGGATGTGGGGCGTGCGGCGGATGATGTTCAGATCGCCGTGGATGCGATCACCACCCTGCCAGAAGACGCAGACCCCGCCACCGTGCGGCGCGGCGCGTGGCGCGATTCTGTGACCGATTTGGTGATCACCGGCCCGGTGGGCATTGATCAGTTGGGGCGCTTTGCCGATGAAATGGTGGTGCGTCTGTTTGAACGCGGTGTGACCCGCACAACCATTCGCGGCGTGGTGGCGCCCGAAACCCTGATCGAAGTGCCATCTGCCAGCCTGATCCAGCATGACGTAACCATGGCGCAGATTGCCATCGCGATCCGCGAAGAGGTGTCCACCGATCCGGCAGGCGACGTGGCATCGGGGGCGGCGCGTGTGCGCACCGGCGAGGCGAAGCGGTCCGCCGATCAGATCGCAAACATCGTGTTGCGCGCCAATGCAGATGGATCCTCGCTGACGGTGGGGGACGTTGCATCGGTGCGTGTTCAGGGCATCGACCGGGAGCGGTCTTATTTTGTCGGCAGCCAACCTGCGGTGGCGCTGAACATCTCACGCTCAGCCGCGGGGGACGCAATTGCGCTTCAGGCCGAGGTCGAAGCCGTGCGCGAAGAGATGTTGCGCAGCCTGCCCCAAGGGGTTGAAATCCGGCTGATCCGCACGCGGTCTGAACTGATCACCGCGCGGATTAAAATGCTGATGGAAAACGGTTTGCAAGGGCTGTCATTGGTGCTGATCCTGCTGTTTTTATTCCTGAACGCGCGCACCGCACTTTGGGTGGCGGCGGGCATTCCGGTGGCGATGACCACGGCGATTTTCCTGATGTATATGTCCGGGCTGACGATCAATATGATCTCGCTTTTTGCGCTGATTATCACGCTGGGCATTGTGGTGGATGACGCGATTGTGGTGGGCGAACATGCCGATCACCGGGCACGACGTTTGGGCGAAAGCCCGGTTGAGGCGTCTGAGAATGCGGCAAAACGCATGTTCCCGCCGGTCTTTTCCGCCACGCTGACCACCGTGATTGCCTTCTTTGGGCTGACGGCCATTGACGGGCGCTTTGGCGATATGATTGCCGATATTCCGTTCACGGTGATTGTGGTTTTGGCCGCATCCTTGATTGAATGCTTTCTGATCCTGCCCCATCACATGGCCCATGCGCTGACCCATACCGCCAAGGAACACTGGTATGATTGGCCGTCGCGACAAGTGAACAAAGGCTTTCGCTTTATCCGCGAACGCGGGTTTCGCCCGATGATGCGTTGGGTCGTGAAGGGGCGTTATCCGGTGATGGCGGCGGTGATTTTCTTGCTGGCGTCCCAAGCGGCAATTTTCATTCGCGGCGATCTGACGTTTCGGTTTCTCAACGCGCCAGAGCAAAGCATTGTCACCGCCAATTTCGCCATGGTGTCAGGCGCCACGCGCGACGACACCGCCGACATGATGCGGCTGGCGCAAGAGGCGGTTGAAACCACGGCAGAGGAGTTTGAAGCGGAATATGGTGCCTCTCCCGTCGCCTATGTCTTGTCGCAGATCGGCGGCAATTCCGGGCGGGGCCTGTCGGGGGTTGAGGCAAAAGACACCGATCTTTTGGGCGCAATTCTGATCGAACTCACCGATGCGGATTTGCGGTCTTATGGGGCCTCAACCTTTGTACGTGCCCTGCAAGACAAGGTGACACGCCATCCGCTTTTGGAAACCCTCGCCTTTCGCGGATCGCGCTATGGCCCCGGTGGGGACGCGCTGGATGTTGGGCTTTACGGCGCCGATGGCGACACGCTTAAGGCCGCGGCCGAGGCGCTAAAAACCAGTTTGCAACGCTACCCAGAGGTGTCCGCGGTTGAGGACAGCATGGCCTATGACAAGGACGAATTGATCCTTGATCTGACCCCGCAGGGACAGGCTTTGGGCTTTACCATCGACGGGCTTGGACGCGTGCTGCGCAACCGGTTAAACGGGGTTGAGGCGGCAACTTTTCCCGATGGGGTGCGCACGGCGACCATTCGGATAGAGCTTCCGAAAGATGAGCTGACAGCGGATTTTCTGGACGGAATGCAGATGCGCACGCAGGCGGGCGCTTATGTCAGCCTGGCCGATCTGGTGTCGGTGCGCACGCGCACGGGGTTTTCATCCGTGGAACGTGAAAACGGCATTCGCCTGATCAATGTCACCGGCGATGTGGATGAAACTGACCCCGCGCGGGCCGAGGAAATCACCCGCACCCTGCGCGAAGAGATCCTGCCGAAACTGGCCGAAGATCATTCGGTTGCCTTTCAGGTTGGCGGGCTGGCCGAACAGCAAGACGAATTTCTGTCGGACGCGCGCACCGGGTTGATCCTTGTGCTTTTGGGCATTTACCTGACGCTTGCTTGGATTTTCTCAAGCTGGACCCGGCCGATGGTGGTGATGGCGATCATTCCCTTTGGGCTGGTCGGGGCCATCATTGGCCATGTCAGCTGGGGGGTGCCGCTGTCGATGTTTTCCGTCGTGGGGCTGATCGGCATGACCGGAATTATCATCAACGACAGTATTGTGCTGGTCACAACCATTGACGAACACGCGCGGGATCGGGGCTTGGTGCCCGCGATTATTGATGGCGCATCTGATCGGCTGCGCGCCGTGATGTTGACCACGCTGACCACCGTGTTGGGGCTTGCACCGCTTTTGTATGAAAGTTCGCGTCAGGCGCAATTCCTGAAACCCACGGTGATCACCCTGACGTACGGTCTTGGGTTTGGCATGATCTTGGTGCTGTTGGTGGTGCCCGCTTTGGTGGCGATGCAGGCCGATGTGGCGCGCATGGTGGCCGCACTTAAACGCATGTTGCGCGCACGGGGTCACCGGGCGGTGCGCGGGCCAGTGACCCTGATGGGTCTGGTCAGCGTTGCAATGATCTTGGCCGGGGTGGCTGGTTTCATTGCCTTCGGCGCAACGGTCAAAGCGGTTGGCGCCTTTGTGGCGGCCAGCTTTGCGCTGGCGTTGTTGGGATACCTCGTTGCGTTTGCGATGTGGCGCCCCGCAGGCAGTCGCTGATTTTAGACAGCGTGTTGCGGTTTGCTGGTTTCAAAATGTAGCAAAAAGCGCGTTTGAGCGTCGCGAAAGACAGCGCTTTTTTCTTTCCGATTTAACGCAACACACCCTAGACGGTAATGCGCGGCGGTTGGGCGTTTAATGCCTCAATACTCAACCCCGCGAGTGCTTTGTATTTTGCGGCATGTTCGGCCTTTTCCGCCTCAGACATGACCGCGTCCATGCGCGAAAAATCCCCCTCGCAACGATCTTCGACCATCTGCATGATCGCATCAGGGCCAGAGCCGCGATTGGCCAGAACCACTTTGCTGACCGGGCCGCAAAGCTCGTCGTTGTAAGCGGTCAGGGCCGCTTGGGTCGCCCCTTGGCTCTGCATCGCAGCACCCAAAACACGGGCATCCACAATCGCTTGGCTGGCCCCATTGGACCCCACCGGATAGGTCGCATGGGCCGCATCGCCAATCAGCGCCACGCGGCCATCAAGCCATGTGGGCACCGGGTCGCGGTCGACCATCGGGTATTCATAAACGGCATTCGCGCGGCGGATCAGATCTGGCACATCAAGCCAGTCGAAGGTCCAGCCTTCGAACAGCGGCAAGAACTCGTCCAAATTGGCGCGCCGGTTCCAATCTTCTTTTTTCCAGGCGGCATCAGGGTCGTATTTCAGCTCAGCAATCCAGTTGATTGTAGCCAAACCGTCCGCGTCAGGGCGCGTGATCGGATAGGTGACAAAGCGTTGCCAGTCGTTGCCCGCAAGCGCCATTGACGCCCCGGTCAGGAACGGTCGCGCCCGCGTGGTGCCGCGCCACAACACGGCCCCGCCCCAAATCGGCGCGCCTTCACTGGGGTACATTTGCGCGCGCAGGGCGGAGTGGATACCGTCAGCGGCGATCAACAGATCCCCGACCTCGGACCGTGGTCCCTCCGCCGTTTCCAGCTGTAATCTCACACCGTCTGATGTGTTTTCATACCCCACAGCACGCGCGCCGGTGACGATGCAATCAGCGCCCGCGCGGGCCACCAAAGCGTCATGAAGCGCCACCTGAAACAGCCCACGATGCACCGAATATTGCGGCCAATGATAGCCCGCCGCCCGTCCACGCGGTTCGGACCAGATCTTTTGCCCGGTGCGGGTGTAAAACCCGTAATCCTGCGTGGGCAGGCCGACCTCATCCAGCAGATCCTCAAGCCCCAGTTCATATAATTCACGCACAGCGGTCGGTTGCAGGTTGATGCCAACGCCAAGGGGTTTGACCTCGCGCACGGCTTCAAAAATGCGGAAAGGCACGCCGATTTGGTGCAATGTCAGCCCAAGGCTGAGGCCCGCAATTCCGGCCCCTGCGATCAATACGGTCATGTGAATTCCCTTTTGTCTGCGCCATGCTTTTGCGCAGTTTATCGGCTTTTCACGACAAGGAAAGTGTCATGAGAGCGCAGCAGCCCGCCTTGGGAAATCTCAGTCAAACGTGCCTGTGACCCGGCCCAAAAGCATAAAGGCGCGCGCGGTGCGTGTGTCTGACAGTTCAGCTATATCAGCGTCCGAGGCGTTTTTCTCAAACCCGGAAAAGGTCTGGTCGAATTTGCGAAGGAAATGATGGGCTGCATCGCGAAAGATCGGGTCTTGGCGCATCCGACCGGCGGTCAGCGCAAGCGATGAACGATCCCGCACACCACCCAAAGGCGCAACCGTGCGGCCACGTTCGCCGGCGGCAAACTTGCGCCACACCTCGGGCTTGGATCGGTCCGGGCGCAGGTCATCCATGTAAATTCCGTCTTGCGACATCAGGGTCAGCACGTCTTGGGCGGCTTGCACCAACCCGGCCACCTGACGGTCGGCCAGCGCGCGGCGCAGGGCGCGAAAGCCGTCAGCGTCATTTTCATTTTCGGGGAAATGCAGCGCCTTGATGAAGTCTTCGATCGACAAAGGCGGCACGAGGTCCTCAACCGGGGTGCCCAGCGCAAGGCTCGCCTGATCGGCGGCGACAGGCGTGGATCCCGCATCCGGGCTGGGCGTCATCGCGGGCGTTGCCGCCTGATTGGTTTGCACGCCGCCGGGGCGGATCGAAGTAAAGGTCGCAAGGGCCGTTTCGGTTTTCTTGCTGACCTGTGCAATTTCATCCAGCTTTTTTTCGACCTGCGATGGGGCGTGGCCAGCGCCAGCGTGTTGCGCTTGTAAATAGGTCTGCCGCATTCCGTCGATGGCGGCCTGAAGGCGCGCGCTTTCATCGCGCATAATCCGGGCGGACCGCATGGCGGCCACCGCCACCCAGATCAGGGCCACGGGCATAAAGATCGCAAGCATTGTCATCACGAACCGCAACGGATCACTGTCTGCGCTGCCCCCGCCGCCCAAGACGATAAAGAACGCCGCACAGGCAAACAGCCAGATGGCCGAAAGGATCAGCCCGACTTTTTCGCCGTTGCTGATCCCTTGTTGGGATATTTCAGGCATATTGGGCACGGGCCTATGCGCGCCTGTACCCACAGAGGCGCCCGATGTTGGCGATTGGTCCTGATGGTTCGCTTGCATGCTTTTACCTTTGGCCCTCACCTTTGGACCATACCCCCGGCCCGCATCATCATCACATGTGTGATCAGATAAACTTGATCTTCAAAATCTCATAGCCGCGATCCCCACCCGGTGTGCGCACCTCAACACTATCGCCTTCTTCTTTGCCAATCAAAGCCCGCGCAAGGGGGGATTTGATGTTGAGTTTCCCATTCTCAAGGTCAGATTCTGGTTCGCCCACAATCTGATAGGTTTTTTCCTCATCCGTGTCTTCATCGACCAATGTGACGGTGGCCGAGAATTTGACAGTGCCGGACATATTGCGCGGATCAATCACTTCGGCCAGAGACAAGACGCCCTCAAGCTCTTTGATGCGCCCTTCGATAAAGCCCTGTTTTTCACGGGCCGAATGGTATTCCGCGTTTTCTTTCAGGTCGCCTAATTCACGGGCAACGGCAATCGCCTCGATGATCGCGGGGCGCTCAACGGATTTGAGCGTCTTCAATTCTTCACTCAGCGCGGTGTGGCCCGCGCGGGTCAACGGTATCTTGTCCATGAAGCTCTTGGTCCTGTTTCGCCGGGCATGACGCCAAGCCATCTTTTTAAAAACGTATAGGCAAAGCGCGGGTTGGGCGCTAGATTGCACATAAAAGAAAAGCAAAATCGAGCGGTTTGCAATGCCATTATTTGCGCTGGCCACGTTGATCTATATTGTGATCGGCAGTCTGGTCCTCCTTCTGTTTCGGGACAACCCGATTTCCTTGATCAGTGAAATGCTGGCAAAGATCCCCGATGGGCTGTCAACTTTTCTGGCGGTTGGCTGGTGGGTGGTGCCCATTTTCTTGATATTTGCGCTGATGGTCGATCGCAATATTTTACTTAAGCGGCTGTCAAACACGATCCTATCCGCCTTTATCTGCACCGCGTTTTTCACGTTTTTCACAATTTTAAAGACCACGATGCCAATGATCACGCCATTTTGGGCGGACCCTTTCATGGTGAAACTCGACAATCTGTTGCACTTTGGGGTGGATCCCTGGGTGCTGACGCATGCGGTGTCAGATTGGATCCCGATCAAATTTGTGGTCACGACCTATTACAACGCCTGGCTGTTACCGGCGATGTATTTGCCGGTTTTGCTTGCGATGTTTGACACCGATGCGGCACGGACCCGGCGCTTTATCCTTTTATATATTTTTACGTGGGTCGGGTTGGGCAATCTGTTTGCGCTTGGTTTTCTGTCGGCGGGGCCGGTCTATTTTGATCGACTTTATGGTGGCGCCTATTTTGCCCCCTTGCTGGCTGGGTTGGATCAGGCGCAAATTTCCGCAAGCGGGGTTGGGCGTTTGATTGATCATCTTTGGATGGCCTATGAAAGTGGCGCACAGCAATTGGGGTCCGGCATTTCGGCCTTTCCATCGGTGCATGTGGGTATGGCCACGGTGTTTGCGCTTTATCTGTTTGAACGGCACCGGTATTTCTTGCCGTTGTCGATCACAATCGCCGGCACGTATCAATTTCTGTCGGTTTATCAGGGCTGGCATTACGCCATTGATGGGTATTTTTCGATTCTCGCCATTGTTGCCCTTTGGGGTTTTCTGCGCCGCAGAAGTCCAAAATCCCAACCTGACAATCAACCTGACGATCAACAGGCCCCAATCGCCGCAAGCTGATCCCCCACCCACCCGTCCTGTCAGCGCAAACAAAAGCAAAATTTCCGCCAGATCAGGCGCTAACACCCGGTTTGACGCCGTGTAGCGATTGACCCGGCCCAAGTGGCGGGCTAACGATCTTGCGAAATGGACCATTCCGGGAAAAGATTATGAGCGAGATTGAACGCGAGAGCATGGAATACGATGTGGTCATCGTGGGCGCAGGCCCCGCAGGCCTGTCAGCAGCCATCCGTTTGAAACAGCTAAACGCCGACCTTGAGGTTGTGGTGTTGGAAAAAGGCTCAGAAGTGGGCGCGCACATCCTGTCGGGTGCTGTGCTGGACCCTTGCGCCTTGGACAAGCTGATCCCGGATTGGAAAGAAAAAGGCGCGCCGCTGAACACGCCCGTCAAGAAAGACAACTTCTTGGTGCTAGGCCCCGCAGGCCACCTGCGCATTCCAAATTTCCCAATGCCCCCCTTGATGAACAACCACGGCAACTACATCGTCTCGATGGCGAATGTGTGCCGCTGGATGGCGGAACAAGCCGAAGAGCTGGGCGTTGAGATTTTCCCCGGCATGGCCGCATCAGAACTGGTGTACGGCGCGGGCGGCGAAGTTAAAGGCGTGGTCGCCGGTGTGTTTGGTCTGGAAGCAGACGGAACCTACGGCCCGAACACCGAACCGGGCATGGAGCTGCACGGCAAATATGTGTTCATCTCCGAAGGTGTGCGCGGATCCTTGGCCAAAGAAATCATCGGCAAATACGACCTGCAAGCGGGCCGTGACGTGCAGAAGTTTGGCATTGGCATGAAAGAGATCTGGGAGATTGACCCAGACAAGCATTCCGAAGGCACCGTGACCCACACAATGGGCTGGCCTTTGGGGTCAAACGCAGGTGGCGGATCCTTCATCTATCACCTTGAAAACAATCAAGTGTTTGTCGGCTTTGTGGTTCACCTGAACTATAAAAACCCACATCTGTATCCTTACATGGAATTCCAGCGTTTTAAGCATCACCCAGAGATCGCCAAGCTTTTGGAAGGCGGCAAACGGGTTGCTTACGGCGCGCGCGCCATTTCCGAAGGCGGCTATCAGTCGATGCCGAAATCCACCTTCCCCGGCGGGGCGCTATTGGGCTGTTCCGTGGGCTTGGTGAATGTGCCGCGCATCAAGGGCAACCACAATGCGATGTATTCCGGCATGGCGGCGGCGGAAGCGGCGGCGAAAGCCATTGCAGCCGAGCGTTCGGGCGATGAGCTGTCAGATTACGAGGTCGAGCTGCGCAACGGTGTGGTCGCGACAGATCTGAAAAAAGTACGCAACGTGAAGCCTTTGTGGTCAAAATTCGGCCTGACTGCATCTTTGGTGCTGGGTGGGTTGGACATGTGGGTTCAAACCCTCATCGGCAAATCCCTGTTTGGCACCTTAAAGCACGGCAAAAACGACGCCGAGGCCACCGGCAAAGCGGCGGATTACCCGGTGCTGGAGTATCCCAAGCCCGATGGCACCTTGTCGTTTGACCGCCTGACCAACGTCAGCTTTGCGGCCACAAACCACGAAGAAAGCCAGCCGTGTCATTTGCGTCTGGCCAATGCCGACCTACCGATTTCGGTGAATTTGCCCGAATTTGCGGAACCGGCCCAGCGCTATTGCCCGGCGGGCGTGTACGAAGTGGTGGAAGAAGACGGCAAAGACCCACGCTTTGTCATAAACTTCCAAAACTGTGTGCATTGCAAAACCTGCGACATCAAAGACCCGTCGCAAAACATCACATGGACCGTGCCACAAGGCGGTGACGGGCCAAATTACCCGAACATGTGATCCGGGCGGGCCTAAATTGGCCCAACCTGCGAAAAATTGACACTTTGTGAGGGGCTGCAGGTGCGGCCCCTCATTGTTTTTGCCCCGCGAGGGGATTAGGTTCACATCAACCGCGCCCCTGCAATTGAGAGAGCTTTGCCCGTCATGCCATTTTTCCGCGCCACCCTGACCATGGCGCTGACCGCCACGACGCTTTTCACCAGCCCGCTCATCGCCCCCGCGTTTGGCGAAGGTGCGCTTGGCCCGTACCTCGCGGCCCGGTCCGCAGACGTTCAAGGCGACTTTGTTGCGACCGCCGAATACGGCACACGCGCCATCGCGGAAAACCCTGAAAACGAAGATATTCTTGAGGGCGTGACGATCGCCCAATTGGTGCTGAACCCGCTGGACAAAGCGACCCCCTATGCGCGCCGTCTTCAGGCCCTGAATGATGAAAACCGCGTTGCACGTCTGGTGCTACTGGGCGATGCCTTTGGGCGCGAAGATTGGGACGCAGCGCTTGCCATTCTGGCCCAAGGGGTCCCGGTCGGGCCGTACATGGGCGATATGCTGCGCGCCTGGGCCGAAATTGGCCGCGGGCAGATGTCGCAAGCCTTGTCCATCTATGACACCGTGGCAAAAGACGAAAACACCAAGGGATTTGCGCTGTTTCAAAAGGCGCTGGCCACCGCCCATGTCGGGGATTATGAAACCGCCGCTGACCTGTTGGGCAGCCAATTGTCAGAATTTCGCCTGAACCGCCGCGGCGTCATTGCCTATGTGCAGATCCTCAGCCAGCTGGAAAAATTCGACGAAGCCCTCGCCTTGATTGAGGAGGCCTCTGGCGGGGTTTTGGACAGTGAGCTGACCGAAATAGTGACCCAACTAAAAGACGGCACCCCCCTGCCCTATACCGCCATTGCCGGGGCCAAAGACGGGGCGGCAGAGCTGTTTTATATGATCTCGGAAAACCTGGCGCCAGATGCCATCCCCTCAACCGTGTTGATCTATAGCCGGATTGCCGAACATCTTGGGCCGCAATTGCATGCCGCCACCATCCTGTCCGCCCAGATGCACGAAGACATGCAGCATTATGACCTTGCTGTTGCGGCCTATTCCCGTGTGCCACAAGACAGTACCGTGTATCTTCAGGCGGCCTTGGGGCGCGCCTTGGCGCTGAACAATTCCGACCGCGCAGATGAGGCGATTGGCGAATTGCGGGCCCTAAGCGGTCAGTTTCCAACCCGCGCGCGCATCCCCACATTGTTGGGGGAATTTCTGTCACGCCAAGACCGCCATGACGAAGCCCGCGCCGCCTTTGATCAAGCCGTTTCTTTGTTTCAGGCAGAAACCACCAGCCAGTGGCGCGTCTATTTTCAGCGCGCCATTTCTCTAAGCAAGCTACACGATTGGCCCAGCGCCGAGGCGGATTTCCGCAAAGCACTGGACCTCAGCCCCGAACAACCCAACGTACTGAATTACCTTGGGTATTCCTTGGTTGAGCGCAATGAAAACCTGAATGAGGCGCTGGATATGATCGAACGCGCCGTCGCCGCCCGCCCTGACAGCGGCTATATCACCGACAGTCTGGGCTGGGTCTATTATCGCCTTGGTCGTTACGGCGAGGCCGTGGTGCAAATGGAACGCGCGGTAGAGCTTTTGCCGACGGATCCGATCCTGAACGACCACCTCGGCGACACCTATTGGGCCGTGGGGCGCACCCGCGAGGCCGAGTTCCAATGGAAACGCGCGCTGAGCTTTGTGACAGATGACACCGATCTGGAAGAGCTGAACGCCGACCGCATCCGCCGCAAGCTTGAGGTTGGCTTGGATCAGGTGCTGAAAGACGACGGCGAACCACCGTTGGGCGCCGCACAAGGGACCACAGAATAACCGATGGATTTGGCCGCATTGCACATCGCCAAGGTCTTTGCCCCCGCCAAGATCAACCTGACACTGCACGTCACCGGACAGCGCCGCGATGGCTTTCACCTGTTGGACAGTCTGGTGGTGTTTGCGGATGTGGGCGACCGCATTTCGGTCAGAACAGCAGAGACCAACACGCTTGAGGTCACCGGGCCAAAAGCCGCAGGCGTGCCCACGGACGGGTCAAACCTTGTTTGCAAAGCCGCCGATCTGATCGGCCTGCCGGTCCACATCACCCTCTCCAAACACCTGCCCAATGCGGCGGGCATTGGCGGGGGCAGCTCAGACGCCGCCGCCACGCTGTTGGCGCTGAGCCAGTTGACCGACAACAGCCGCCTGCCGGATGTGACAGCCCTTGGGGCAGATGTCCGGGTCTGCCTGATGCGCCAAGCGGCGCGGATGCAAGGTATCGGCGAGGTCGTCAGCCCAATCGAAGGGATGCCGCCGCTTTTTGCCATCCTCGCCAATCCCGGCGTCGACGTTCCCACGCCAACGGTGTTCAAAGCCTTGCCCAACAAGACCAACGCGCCAATGCCAAAGAAATTGCCCCGGTGGAAAACCACCAAAGCGCTGATTGATTGGCTGGCCACCCAGCGCAATGATCTGGAAGCCCCCGCCATCACCTGCGCCCCAGCGATCAAAGCAACACTTGCCGCGCTGAACGCATTGCCCGGTGCAAAACTGACCCGCATGTCGGGGTCTGGCGCCACCTGCTTTGCACTGTTTGAAACCCGCGTCACGGCTGAAACAGCGGCACAAACGCTCCAACACATCCACCCTGATTGGTGGATCATGCCCTGCACGCTGTCGTAACAGGGCTTGGGGCTCTGCCCCCGACTACGCCTCCCCCGGGATATTGTCGGCAAGAAAAAAGTGAGGGGCGCACCCTCTCTTTTCAAAAGCTCTACGCCTTTTCCTTGCGCGGTCATCGGCGTCCCCGCCTGTACCGCCCCGCAATCTTGCCCCACCATGGTTAACAAACCGTTGCAGCTTTTTTCTTGCCTCAAATATCCCCGCCGGAGGCTCCTGCCCCAGCAAAAAGCGGGATCAGTTGACGCGCGCAACCACGTAATCGGCAATATCGATCAACATGTCGCGGATCGGATCATGGGGCAGTTTAGCCATCGCCGCTTTCGCCTTTTCCGCCCAGGCCAGCGCTTCAATGCGGGTGTCTTCCAGCGCGCCGTGTTTGTTCAAAAGCGCAAGCGCGTGTTCCAGATCCCCGTCTTCTTGCTGACCCTTTTCAATGGTCCGGGTCCAAAACGCACGCTCAACGTCATCGCCGCGCGCCACAGCTTTGATCAGCGGCAGGGTCAGTTTTCGTTCGCGGAAATCATCCCCGATGTTTTTCCCCGTGGCATCCCCGCCCCAGTAATCCAAAAGGTCGTCGACAATTTGAAACGAGATGCCCAGCGCATCACCATAGTCATAAAGCGCCTTCACCTGCGCCTCATCAGCCCCCGCGATCACGCCGCCCACTTCGGTGGCCGCAGAAAACAGCGCCGCGGTTTTGCCGCGCACCACTTGCAGATAGGTGTCTTCCGTTGTGGCCAGATCCTGTGCGGCGGTCAGTTGCAGCACTTCACCCTCGGCAATTGTGGCGGACGCGTTGGACAGAATGCGCAACACATCCAGCGACCCGGTTTCGGTCATCAGCTGGAAGGACCGTGAGAAAAGGTAATCCCCCACCAGCACGCTTGATTTATTGTCCCAAAGCAGGTTGGCGGTGGGGCGGCCCCGGCGTTGGGCGCTTTCATCAACTACATCATCATGCAAAAGCGTCGCGGTGTGGATGAACTCAACCGTCGCGGCCAGATGCAAATGATAAGGACCATCATAGCCACACAGCTTTGCCGCCGCCAAGGTCAGCATCGGGCGCAGACGTTTTCCGCCTGCTTCCACCAAATGCGCGGTCACTTCTGGGATGCGCGGGGCGTGTTTTGACGCCATCCGGTCGCGAATCAAGGCGTTAACAGCCGTTAATTCCTTGTCCAAAATGGCCGCCAACCGTTCATGCGGCTTGTAACTTGCATCTTTCATCATGCTCACGATCCCGTCACATGGCTCGACAACCCCATAGGTTTGCCCTTAAGTCTTTGAGTATGAAAGAGCTTATTCGCACAACAGACCCCACCGTGATCCCCTATGTAACAGCCCTTCTTGAGGGCGAGGGTATAGCCCTATTTGTGATGGACGTCCATATGAGCGCCTTAGAGGGATCAATAGGAATTTTACCTCGTCGCGTTATGGTCCGGGACCAGGATCTTGCTGAGGCGCAAGTGATCCTGCGGGACAATAACATTGCGATTGAAGGGTGATTGGATGAGTTTGATGCAAATGGGTTTGAGCGAAGATAAATTTCTGGGCGGTCGGCTGGTGCTGACCCAACCGCTAAATGGCTACCGCGCCGGGGTCGATCCGGTCTTTTTAGCCGCCTCCATTCAGGCCCACGCAGGGGAATCAGTTCTTGATCTTGGCTGTGGCGCGGGGGCGGCGGCCTTATGCCTTGGTGCGCGCGTTGACGGGTTGCGGCTAGTTGGGGTCGAACGCCAGGCTGAATACGCAGAACTTGCCCGCAAAAACTCTGACGACAATATGATCAATTTTGAGGTGTTTGACGGCGATATTGCCAACCTTCCAAGCGAGGTGCGCGAAGACACCTTTGATCACGTGATTATGAACCCACCTTATTACCTGCGCGATCGCGGAAGCGCCTCGCCAGACGCCTTGCGCGAAGAGGCACTTGGCGAAGATGTGCCGCTGGCGGTTTGGCTGGATCAGGCCACCAAACGGGTCAAGCCGCGCGGCTATATCACATTGATCCAAAAGGCCGAACGCCTGCCAGAGGTTTTGGCGGCGATGGACGACCGATTGGGGTCCATTTTGGTCAAACCCCTGTCCCCCCGCATTGGCCGCGTGACCACTTTGATCATCGTACAGGCCCGCAAAGGGGGGCGCGGGGCGTTTCGTCTAGCTGCGCCTTTGATTTTGCACGAAGGCCCGCAACATGTCGGGGACGTAGAGCATTACACACCCGAGGTATCCGCCATTCTGCGCGAAGGGTCCGCCTTTCCCCTTTGGTGATCACAGAACGAATATTTCAACGCGGGCGAAATTATGCCGTCAATTGCAACCATTTCGTGACAAGCCCGAAAATTTATGCTGCACTCAGGGGGTAATCATCAATATAAGGAGTATCCCCATGAGCGTCACTTCACACGTCGAAGAGTTGCGTCGCAAGCATGAAAAACTGGCCGGCAAAGTAGAAGCCGCACAGCGCGCACCGGGCTCCGATGACCTTGAAGTCACCGAGTTGAAAAAGCAAAAGCTCAAGCTCAAGGAAGAAATTGAACGACTGGTTAATGCCTAAAAAGGCACCATTTAACGCGGTCAAAACCTAACCGTTTACATCCTACGCGCGCGCATCGCCTTTGAACACCTCAACTGCCAGCGCGCGCGGCCATCACGGCCCCGACCGTGATCAACACCCCGGCCACCAATATGGACAAGCTTGGGGTGGCAATCCCGGCCAATATCAACACAAGTGTCGACAACAATGGCGCGCCATAACTGGCCACGCCCAACAGCTGTATGTCGCCGCGCTTGACCCCCACATCCCAGACATAAAATGCCAAACCAACCGGGCCCAACCCAAGCCCCAAAATCGACAGCCAGCCAAGGCCGCTTGCGGGCCAGACCGTGTCTTCAAACAGCAGATGTGCGCCCAATGCCAAAGCCGCGGTTGCAAGGCAAAAGACCACAACCGAGGCTGTGGGCGTGTCGCCAAGACCACGGCTGGCCACCGAATACCCCGACCACGTCAGCGCACATAAAAACGCCAACCCGTACCCCGGCAACGCTTGGGCGGAAAATCCGGTTGCCCCGCCCAGCACAATCAACGCCGCCCCGGAAAATGAGATAAGCGCACCGATCACATGCAGCGGGCGCAGATGCTCACCCGGCAAAAGCCCGGAGAAAAGCACAATCATCAACGGCCAGAGATACGCGATCAATCCGGCCTCGGCCGCTGGCGCCATGCGCAACGCCGAGAAATACAGTGCGTGATAGGCAAACAGGCCAAGCGTTCCAAAGGTATAAACTCGCCAAGATACCCCGCGCAACACGGAAAACCCGGTGGTGGCGCCAATCCAGACCCCGCCCAATATGCCGCCAACAGCAAAACACATCGCCGCCAGCTGAAACGGCGGCACCGGCGCGGATCCAACGGTAAAAAGCGCCAAAAGCGCCCACAGCAACACAGCGCCAAACCCCACCAATGTGGCTTTTGAACGGGTCATGACAGCTCTTCAACCGGGGTGATTTTCATCGTATCCGAGACATGGGCGGTTTTTTCAATTTCTTCAAGCATCCAGTCCAACAACGCACGTATTTCCGGTCGAGTTTCCCGCCCAATGGCACAGAGAAATCGGAAATGCGCACGGGTGGAAATCGCCTGACCGTAAGGGGCCACGAGGCGCCCCTCAAACACATCTTTTGAAACAAAGAACCGGCGCCCCAACGCCACCCCAGCCCCGGCCAATGCCGCATCCAGCGCGTGATCTGACTGATTAAAACTCAGCGTGGGACCGGGGTTCGCGTCAATGCCGGCAGACCGAAACCAAGCAGCCCAATCACATCGAGGGTGCAAAAAATCAATGGAATGATCGGCGATCAGGGGGGCCGTTAACAGGGCCTCGGGCGTTGGATAACGTTCCGCCAATTGCGGCGTCATGACCGGGGTGATCCATTCCTCGGACAAGGGATGCGAAAACAATCCACCATCCGGTCCATAGCCAAAGCGGATCGCCACATCGACCTCGTCCCGCGACAGATCGACCATGTTTAAACTGGCGGCAAAGCGCAGCTCCACTTCGGGGTGGGCCTGTGCAAAAGCATACATGCGCGGGGCAAGCCATTTTGAAGTGAAAGCCGGGCCCGCGGTGACGGTCAGAACATTGGTATCAAGGGTGCGGCGGGCCGCGCGCCACGCAGCTGACAGGGCTTCGAACCCTTCTTGCGCACCCGGGGCCAGAACCAAGCCCGCCTTTGTCAGCTCAACCGCCCGGTTCATGCGGTAAAACAAGGGCGTACCAAGATGTTCTTCCAGCGATTTGATCTGAAAAGACAGGGCGGCGGGGGTGACGTGAAGCTCTGACGCGGCCTTTTGAAACGACATATGTCGGGCTGCAGCATCAAAGGCGCGAAGGGCGGTCAGAGGGGGCAAACGATCGGACATTTCAGATTAGTATCACTTAACTGACAGCTGAGAAAGTCTCGTTTGTTTTAAAAATATCAAAAGAGGATAGTGGGTACAGACAAATTCTTCTTAAGGACCATCCCATGTTCGAAACTGCAAACACCCAAGAGATGTATCATCATACCCAAACGGCACACCGGCTGCGGGCCGAGATGTTTCGCGCCGTTTTTACGTGGATCATCAGCCCCTTCCACACCGCAAAGACGTGGAAAGCAAAACGGGCTGCGCGCGTGGCACAGCCCGATCTGGTCTCATGTGGGTGCTAGGCGCATCGCGCCGAACACAGATGCATTACACAAAGAATTGTGCACCGTTGGCCGAAATGGTCGAGCCGTTGATGAACTCAGATTTATCATCGGCAAGGAAGGCCACACAGCGGGCGATTTCTTCTGGCTCACCAAGACGTCCCGCTGGGATCTGACCAATGATGCTTTCGCGGACTTTTTCTGGAACGGCCATTACCATTTCGGTGCCAATATAACCCGGGCAGATCGCGTTGGCGGTGATCCCAAAACGTGCGCCTTCTTGCGCCAAGGACTTCACAATGCCCAGATCACCGGCTTTGGTGGCGGCATAGTTCACCTGAGCAAACTGACCTTTTTGACCATTGATCGAGCTGATCACAATCACGCGGCCAAATTTGCGTTCGCGCATGCCGGGCCACAGCGGGTGAACGGTGTTGAACACCCCGGTCAGGTTGGTGTCGATCACCTCTTGCCACTGTTCGGGGGTCATTTTGTGGAACGGGGCGTCGCGGGTGATGCCCGCATTTGCAACCACGACATCAATGGGGCCTAGGTCGGCTTGCACCTGTTCCAGACCCGCTTTGGAGGCTTCATAGTTTCCCACATTCCATTTGTAGGTCTTGATCCCGGTTTCTTCGGTAAAAGCCGCAGCTTTCTCGTCATTGCCCGCATATGTGGCGGCCACGTCATAGCCTTCGGCCTTCAGGGCTTTTGAAATAGCTGCGCCAATGCCGCGCGATCCCCCAGTGACGAGTGCAACTCTTGCCATGATATATTCTCCCAGTTGATGTCTTGTCGTTGGTAATCTTATTACTTGGGGAAAGAGCAAAGCGCAACAATGTTGCGATCTGAGAGCTTTTCGCTGCGACTAGCCCCCTGCTTGCGCAACCTTTATTCCGCCAAAATGCTCATTTCTTTTGCTCGCGGCTTTCCCAATGGTCAACTTAGCCTAACGAATCGTAGGCAGTCTGCAAGTAGGTTGCACTGATTCCATGGTAATCAGGCAAAACAAGCCAGAATGCAGCCGTGAAATTGGATCCGGGCACAAAAAAGGGCGCCGAAGCGCCCTTTTTCATCACGTTGAAAACAGTTACGGACGCTCAAGGCACATCGCCACGCCCATGCCGCCACCAATACACAGGGTCGCAAGACCCTTTTTCGCATCGCGGCGCTTCATTTCAAAGAGCAACGTGTTGAGGATCCGACAGCCTGACGCCCCAATTGGGTGACCGATGGCAATCGCGCCGCCGTTCACATTCACAATCGATGGATCCCAGCCCATGTCTTTGTTCACAGCACAGGCCTGCGCGGCGAAGGCTTCGTTGGCTTCCACCAAGTCCAAATCGCCAGCAGACCAACCCGCCTTGTCCAGCGCTTTGCGCGAGGCAAAGATTGGCCCAACGCCCATGATCGACGGGTCCAGACCGGCGGTTGCATAAGAAGCGATGCGCGCCAAAGGCTCTAGCCCACGCTTTTCAGCCTCATCCGCCGACATCAGCAATACGGCGGCCGCACCATCATTGATGCCAGAGGCGTTGGCGGCGGTCACAGACCCCCCATCGCGCACAAAAGCCGGGCGCAGTTTTTGCATGGCTTCCATGGTCGCGCCGTGACGGATGTATTCGTCACTGTCGACAATTGTCTCGCCTTTGCGGCTCTTTACGGTGAAGGGGGTGATCTCATCCGCGAACTTGCCAGCCTTTTGGGCGGCTTCGGCTTTGTTTTGTGACGCGACCGCAAATTCATCCTGCATCTCGCGGGAAATTTCCCACTGGTTGGCGACGTTCTCGGCCGTTTGCCCCATGTGATAGCCGTTGAACGCGTCCCACAAACCGTCTTTGATCATCGAGTCGATGAACTTCATGTCACCCATTTTGTGACCTGCGCGAAGATGGGCCACATGCGCGCTGAGCGACATGTTTTCCTGACCGCCAGCCGCCACAACAGCCGCATCGCCAAGCATCACATGCTGGGCGCCCAAAGCCACGGTGCGCAGGCCCGAACCACAGACCTGGTTGATGCTCCAAGCGGCGCTTTCGATTGGCAGACCTGCGTTGATGTGGGCTTGACGGGCCGGGTTTTGGCCTTGGCCTGCGGCCAGAACCTGACCCAGAATTGTTTCATCAACATCTGCTTTATCGATGCCAGCGCGTGCAACAACGGCCTCTAGAACAGTTGCACCCAGATCATGGGCTGGCGTGTTTGCAAATGCGCCCGAGAAACTGCCAACCGCGGTACGTGCGGCCGATACGATTACGACATTGGTCATGGTCTTCCTCCACCTTTTGTCTTGTTGGGGAACGGGTCTGAAAGAAGCCATCTTCCCCAAGACAGCCCAGCCCTTACCGCAAGATCACGGCTGGCCGCATCCTGTGCTGCATCGCAGAAAAAATCAAGCGTGGGAAAAAGGGCGCGTTTTGGGGCCGTTTGGCAGGGCTAGGCCGTGCGCCCCAAAAGCTTGTTCACCTGCCAATAAGGGGTGAGTGTCGGCACGCCGAAATAATACCCTTGCATACAGTCCATCCCAATCGACGTCAGGAATTTTGCATCCTCAAAGGTTTCAACATTTTCCGCCACAACAAACATATCGAACTTATGCCCCAAGTCCAACAAGGCCTCGGTCAGGATTTGCGCATCCGGGTCATCATGCACCCCTTCGATCAGCTCGCCGTCAATTTTGATGATATCAAAGTAGAAGTCCTTGAGATATTTGAAGGATGTATACCCGGCCCCAAAGTCATCCAACGCAAAGCTGATGCCTTTTTTTTGCAAATCGGTCATGAAATCGCGCACTTCATTCGGGGCAGACAGCGCAGTGCGTTCGGTGATTTCGATGATCAATCTTTCGCCAACAGTTGGGTCCTTTTTCAACCCTTTTCTCAGCACGTCATTCCATTGGGCATAGCCAATGGTCAGCGCGGACATATTGATCGAAAGACGCAGGCTGGCTTCTTCAAAAAGGGCTTCAATTCCTTTTTCAAGCGCGAGGGCATCAAGCTGTCGGCCCATGTCGGTATTATCAACAACATCAATGAAATCTTTGGCGGGAATGATCCGCCCCTGTTCGTCCGCGACACGCAGCAGGCCTTCGTAAAAGGCCATTTTGTCGGGTTGCGCGGTTTGCACCACAGGCTGAAACGCCAGTTTCACCTGTTTTCGGGCCAAGGCTGTGCGCACCATATCCATGGTTTCGCCTTGCCGGTGCTGCATCGCAATGTCAAACGGGCTGCTTTTCGTTGTCTTGTTCATGTCATCCCCGAGCGGCAAGTCTGTCGCGTTTGTGTCACTATCCCAGTACCGCCATTTTGTAGACAAATACCCTAACAACCTGTAAAAGCTGGGTTTTGCATTGAATTGTACGGAATTTCTGCAACCTATTGAAACTGGGGAAAAAGATGACGCGATGTGCTTGGGTTGGCGATGATCTGATTTATCAAACTTACCATGACACCGAATGGGGTGTGCCAGAATACGATGGACGGGCCCTGTGGGAGAAGATGATTCTTGATGGGTTTCAGGCCGGGCTGAGCTGGATCACGATCCTTAAGAAACGCGATAATTTCCGCGCCGCATTTGCCCAGTTTGATCCGGAGGTGATTGCCGGGTGGGGCGAGGCAGAGATCACCGATCTGCTTGGCAATCCCGGCATCATTCGCCACCGGGGCAAGATTGCCGCGACCATCACCAACGCACAGGCCTATTTGCATTTAGGCGGGGCCGAGGCGTTTTCGACGCTGATGTGGGGCTATGTGGGCGGCGCGCCGATGATCGGCCATTACGCCACACATTCCGATGTGCCAACCGCCAGCGACCTCAGCACGCAGATCTCAAAGGATCTGAAGAAACTAGGGTTCAAATTCTGTGGCCCAACGATTGTCTATGCGTGGATGGAGGCCTGCGGCCTTTTTATGAACCACACCACATCCTGTGATCGCTACGCAGCACTTAGCGCAGCCTCTTCAAAAGGCTGACGCTGGGCACACCGGTTTCACGCAGACCTTGTGAGGCCTCATAAGCGCGGATTGCCGCGCGGCCTTTTTCACCAATCACCCCGTCCGCGCGCCCGGCGTTAAACCCGGCCGCATTCAGGCGGGTCTGAAGCGCCACGCGTTCGCTCGTCGACATGCCCCACGGCTTTTTCGGATAGCCCGATCGAAACGCCCCTTCGCCCGCCAGCCGGTCCGCCAGATGCCCCACACCAATCGCGTAGCTATCGGCAAAATTATAAGTCTTGATGACATGAAAATTGGGGTAAATCACAAAGATAGGCCCCGTAGGACCAGCGGGCAGGATCAGCGCGCCTTGGCGCGACCCCTTCACGGCGCGACCACTGGCGCGGGTCACGCCCAGCTTTGCCCAATCGGACATTTTACGCGGGTACACCCGACCCGTCAGCGCCAGATCAAACCCTTTGGGCAGACGCACTTCTTCGCCCCAACGCGGCCCTTTGGACCAGCCATTTGCCTTAAGAAACTTTGCGGTGGAGGCCAGCGCATCCGTGGGGTCATCCGACCAAATATTGCGCCGCCCGTCGCCATTATGATCCACCGCGTGTTTCAAATAAGACGACGGCATGAACTGTGTGTGCCCCATCGCGCCCGCATAAGATCCGCGCATTTTGGCGGCGGAAACATCGCCCGATTGCAGGATTTTCAGCGCTGCCAAAAGCTCCGCTTCAAACTGGTCCCGCCTGCGCCCTTCATAAGCCAGCGTGGCCAAGGCTGACAGGGTTGAGGTCTTGCCGCGAAAGCCGCCAAAGCTGCTTTCCATGCCCCAAATCGCCACGATGATCTCTTTCGGCACGCCGTATGTGCGTTCGAGTTGCGCCAAAAGGGTCTTGTGTTTTCTCAACTTCGCCTGCCCGTTTTTGATCCGCGAGGGCGCGGCGGCGGATGAGATATAAAACTCGAGCGGTTTGGCCGTTTCCGCCGGTTTGCGGTCAGATTTGATCACGCCTGACAGATATTCCGCGCCGTTCAGCGCCTTTAATGTGGCGGGTTTAATGCCCGCACGGGCAGCGCGTTTTTTGAAGCCAGACAGCCAGGATTGAAAGCCCGCATTGGCCAAAGCTGTGCGCGGCGCAAGGATCAAACCTGTGAACCCTGCCAAAATCAAACGTCTGGAATACATCAATAAATCTCCTGCCTATGTGGGCAGCATAATCGAGATATCGTCAGATGAATAGACAATGAAGAACCGCGGCGAAACCTCGCTTGTGGGTGCAAAACAGCGCCTACCCGCTACATCCGGCGTTCTTCAAACCCCGGCGTGCCCGATTTTTCCGGGTGCCGCTTCACGTCGATCCGTTTGAGCATTTCTGTTGAGCCGCCTTTGCCATCATGCCGCCAACCGGGCGGTTTGATCGCGTAATTCAGGCGATCATACCACGTCACGCCGGGCTGGGTCCAATCCTTGAAAATCGCCACCCATTCATGAAAGGCAACACGCAGCGGGTTGAAGGTGCCGATGTTGTGCACCAGCCCGTAATCCACCGGCTCGTCGCGTTGTTCGGGGACAAATGTGCCAAACATCCGGTCCCAAATGATGAACACGCCTGCATAATTGGCATCCAAATAGCGCGCATTGCGGCCGTGATGCACCCGGTGGTGGGACGGTGTGTTCATCACCGCCTCAAACCAACGTGGGCATTTATCAATGGCTTCTGTGTGGATCCAGAACTGGTAAATCAGGTTCAGCCCGCCCACGAAAAAGATCATCGCCGGGTGAAACCCCATCAGCACCAATGGCGCGCGCACAATCATCATCAGGGTGAACGTCCCGGTCCAGGTTTGCCGAAGCGCCGTCGTCAGATTGTAATGCTGGCTTGAGTGATGGTTCACATGGCTCGCCCAGACCCAACGGATCCGGTGGCCAAACCGATGCACCCAGTAATATCGCAGATCATCCAGCACAAAACAGATCGCAATCACCCACCACGCATTTCCCAGATCAAGCGGTGTGATCGCCCAAAGCGTCATGAAAAACCAATAGGCAATGAACCCGATCAAAAGGCCCGACACCACGGACCCAACCCCCATGAAAAGGCTGGTCATCGCGTCTTGCGCCTCATACCGGCCACCGCGTTTCTTGTAAAAGATCCACGCCATTTCCAGCGCAATCGCGGCGACAAAAAACGGTGTCGCCAAGTCAGTCACATTCGGAAATTCAAGCGTCATCGCTGCCCCTCTTCTATCTGCGCACGCCATGCGGTGGCCTCATCAGGGGTTAGGTGCAACACAACGGAGGGGGCCGCAAAATCATGGAACTTCAAGATCAAACCTTTGGGATGCGCCTGAACATCTGCGCCCGCCAGATCATGACTAGTGGCATCCAACCCCATCACCCATAAGACGCCCCAACCGCGACGTGAACGCACCAAGGCCGCCTGCCCGCTTTGGGCCACGATCACCACTTCGGCAGGGGCGGTGAAATTGTCGGCCCCCCATTCGGCGCGCGCAATCGCCTCATCCGCCAGCACAAGCTTTTGGTCGAATTTCATGACCCTCATCATGACGTAGACGGCCAACAGACCCACCACGACAATTGATGCCATAACCTCTAGCGGCATCCTGTCCTCCCTGATCGCCCACCTTTTCGGTGGTGTTCAAAGAATATGGGGACTGCGACACGCCCCCTGTCAATACTGCCCCTAGGTCAGCCCAACCAAGTTCTGCCGCTTTTTTCTTGCCAAAAATATCCTGGGGTGAGCGAGCTTGCCTCGCGAGGGGCAACGCCCCTCTCTGTCTCAATTGGCCTGTCTCAACTGACCTGTCACAATTGGTGCAAACGCCTAACCGTCGATCAACGCGCGGATGATGGCCTTGGCGCTGTCAGACGCCCAATCCGCGTCACCACGCATCCGGGCGATCTCTTGCCCGTCTGGGTCAAGGATCACTGTGACGGGCAAGCCAAACACACCCATTTCCCGCGCGAGGTCTTGGGGTTTGTCCAGCAAGATCGGCAAGGCCTTAACACCGACCTGATCAAAGAACTTTTGGATTGCGGGCACCAGATTGCGCCCTGTGGCGATGGGGACCACGGCAAAACGCTCTCCGCCCGACTCGCGCGACAGCGTGTCCAGCGCGGGCATTTCTTTGCGGCACGGCGCACACCATGTGGCCCAGAAATTCAACAGCACATATTTGCCGCGATACTCGGTCAGATCATGTACGCCGCCTTCTGTGTCCAGAAAGCTGGCCGTGCCCGCCGGTTTTGCCACCGCGTGGATCACCAGCTTTTTCATGTCCCCTTCGCGCAGCGCGGCCACATCAACGGGGTCTGCAAAAGCGGTATTTGCACCAAGTGCGAAGGACGCGTATAGCAGGGCGGAACGCAAGACAGACATGAGACCTCCGAGGGGCTTACAAATGAGTGACAGCACGAAATCTGCGAATGCCATGTGGGGCGGCCGTTTTAGCGCCGGTCCTGATGCCATCATGGAAGCGATCAACGCATCCATCGGGTACGACCAGCGCATGGCCCGACAAGACATCGAAGGCTCGCGCGCCCATGCCGCCATGTTGGCCGCCACAGGCGTGATCACAGATAGCGATGCAAAGGTCATTCGTGAAGGCCTTCTCACAGTCTTGTCAGAGATTGAGGGGGGCAGCTTCCAATTCTCAACCGCCCTTGAAGACATCCACATGAATGTCGAAGCGCGCCTGAAAGAGATTGTCGGCGAGCCCGCAGGCCGTTTGCACACAGGGCGTTCGCGCAATGATCAGGTTGCGACCGATTTCAAACTTTGGGTGCGCGACCAGATGGATGCCGCCATCGACGGGCTAACGGCTGTCATTCGCGCGCTTTTGTCGCAAGCGGAAAAAGGCGCTGATTGGGTCATGCCGGGGTTCACACACCTGCAAACCGCCCAGCCTGTGACCTGGGGCCATCACATGATGGCGTATGTTGAGATGTTTGGCCGCGATATTTCGCGTTTCAAAGACGCGCGCAAGCGGATGAACGAAAGCCCGTTGGGCGCGGCCGCTTTGGCGGGCACATCGTTTCCCATTGATCGCCACATGACGGCTGAGGCATTGGGTTTTGATCGCCCGGCAGCCAACTCGCTTGATGCGGTCGCAGACCGTGATTTTGCGCTGGAATTCCTGTCGGCCTCTTCGATCACAGCGATGCACCTGTCGCGTTTGGCGGAAGAGCTGGTGATCTGGTCGTCGGCACAGTTTCGCTTTGTGCGCATGTCCGACAAATGGTCGACCGGATCGTCGATCATGCCTCAAAAACGCAACCCGGATGCGGCCGAACTGTTGCGCGCCAAAATTGGCCGGATCATGGGGGCGTCTGTGGGGTTGATGACGGTGATGAAGGGCCTGCCGCTGACCTATTCCAAGGACATGCAGGAAGACAAAGAACAGGTGTTTGACGCTGCCGACAGTCTGATGCTGGCGCTCGCGGCCATGTCGGGCATGGTCACGGATATGGAGGCGCAAACGGATAGTCTTGAGGCCTCGGCCTCGTCGGGGTTCTCAACCGCGACGGACCTTGCCGAT
The DNA here is from genome assembly GCA_965367685.1 of uncultured Planktotalea sp. Taxonomy (GTDB): domain Bacteria; phylum Pseudomonadota; class Alphaproteobacteria; order Rhodobacterales; family Rhodobacteraceae; genus Aliiroseovarius. Next base: position 67,271 of record CBDUJY010000005.1, read on the forward strand.
TGGTGCGTGCGCACGTTGAACATGCCGTTCCGCGACGCCCACCATGTGACCGGGTCTTTGGTGGCGATGGCGGAAAGCAAAGGCTGTGATTTGCCAGACCTGACACTTGCCGACATGCAATCGGTACACGGCGAGATCACGCAAGACGTGTTTGACGTGCTGGGCGTGCATAATTCTGTCGCCTCGCGCACATCCTATGGCGGCACCGCCCCTTCGGAAGTGCGCAAGCAAGTGGCGCGCTGGAAAGAGGTACTGGCTGAAGGAGTTGGGGCATGATCCGCATCGCCCTGATCCTGACCCTTCTGGGGCTGGCGGGTTGCGGCGCCGATGGCGAACCGATCCGCCCCGGTTCAGCCGAGGATGTGGCAGCGCAGTAATTTGCCTTTCATAACCCATATGAACGCCGGTCCTTTGTGGCCGGAGTTATTGATTGCGAGGCTCTGCCTCGCGCTCCGGGATATTTGTGGCAAGAAAAAAGGCGGTACGGGAAGGATTGAAAGGGCGGCGTGCTTCCTTTAGGGCAGTTCCAGCGCAAACAGACACAACAGACGAAAAGGGCAAGCCCGTGGATCATTTCCTTTATCGCGAGGGCGTTTTGCACGCCGAAGACGTTGCCATCACAGAAATTGCGGCCCAAGTGGGCACGCCGTTTTACGTCTATTCCGCGGCCACGTTGAAGCGCCATATCGGGCTTTTTAACGAAGCCTTGGCGTGGGCGGATCATCTGGTGTGTTTTGCTGTAAAGTCGAACTCCAACCTCGCGGTGCTGAAGCTTTTGGGCGACATGGGCGCGGGTATGGATGTGGTATCGGGCGGTGAATTGCGCCGTGCGGTGGCCGCAGGTGTGCCCGGTGATCGCATCGTCTTTTCTGGTGTGGGCAAAACCCGCGAAGAAATGCAATTGGCGCTGAGCCATGACATCCGTCAGTTCAATCTGGAAAGCGAACCGGAATACCGCGCGCTGTCTGCCGTGGCTTCGGAAATGGGCGTGACCGCGCGGGTCGCTGTGCGTGTGAACCCTGATGTGGATGCCAAAACACACGAGAAGATTTCAACCGGAAAGTCCGACAATAAATTCGGCATTCCGATTGCCCGCGCGCGCGAAGTGTATGCTGAGATTGCCGCCCTTCCGGGTCTGAAAGTGGTGGGCATTGATGTGCATATCGGGTCGCAATTGACCGATTTGGAACCCTTCCGCCTTGCCTATCAAAAGGTCGCGGAGCTGACCGAAGCCTTGCGCGCAGATGGCCATGACATCACCCGGCTTGATCTGGGTGGCGGGCTTGGCATCCCTTATGAACGCTCAAATGACGCGCCCCCTTTGCCAATTGAATACGGGCAAATGGTGCAAGACACCGTGGGGCATTTGGGCTGTGAGATTGAGATTGAACCAGGGCGTTTGGTGTCGGGCAATGCGGGGATCATGGTCAGCTCGGTCATCTATGTGAAAGAAGGTGAGGGGCGTGATTTCCTGATCATTGATGCTGCGATGAACGACCTTGTCCGCCCTGCGATGTATGAGGCGCACCACGATATTATCCCGGTGACTGAGGCCACGCCCGGTGTTGAGCCATCGGAATATGACATCGTTGGGCCGATTTGCGAAACTGGCGACACCTTTGCCAAATCTCGCAATCTGGCCCCCCTGAAGGACAACGATCTGGTCGCCTTCCGTTCAGCTGGCGCATATGGCGCGGTGATGGCGTCCGAGTATAACTCGCGGCCATTAATTCCCGAAGTTCTGGTGTCTGGCGATCAATTTGCAGTCATCCGCGCACGTCCCACCTATGAAGAGATGCTCGCCCGCGATACGATCCCAGAATGGATCTGATCGAAATGGGGTGACATGACCCGGCAAAACTTCCCACCGAAGCTGGCTTCAGAATTGGAGCGAAAGCTGCGCTGGCCCGTCCGTTTGACATGGGCCGGGATGGGAGTGGAGCGGGCATGGCATGCGTTTTGGCCCTTGGTCACGGTTGCTCTGATTGGCTTTGCCATTTGGCGGTTTGTTGGGCTTGGCGCGGTATCCTTGGGTATTTTCGGAATTCTGGCACTGGCCACCCTGATCTGGGGTGCGCGGCGATTTTCTTGGCCGGATGCTAAGGCAAGTGAAGCGCGCGTGGACGCCGCTTTGCCCGGCGCCCCTTTGGCGGCTTTGCGCGACACACCGGTGCCACACGGCAATGATCCGATTTCGCAAGACATCTGGGCGGTGCATCAAGCCCGTATGGCGCAAATAGCCAGTCGCGCGCGCGCCGTGGCCCCGGATCTTGGCATTGCCGCCAAGGACCCATTTGGATTGCGTTTGATGGCTGTGGTGGCCGCCGTGATGGCGGTTGGGTTTGCGACACCGCCCCCTGCCACCAAAAGCGCTTCTCCTGCTGCGACATGTGCGGATTGCCCTGCGGGCGTGACGTGGGAAGGGTGGATTGAACCGCCAGCTTACACTGGCCACCCCAGCCTTTATTTAAACGACCAACCGGCGGGTTTGCTGCCCGTTCCTGTGGGCAGTCAGCTGATCCTTCGTCTTTACGGCGAGGCGGGGCGTGACCTTATCCGCGGCGATCTTTTGGCGGACATTCCGTGGCCGCATAAAAGCGACGCCGACACTTCAGCAGCCACTGATCTTTCGCATCGCATCACCCAAAGCGGCAGCTTGCAGCTTGGACCTGCCGGGCCGATTTGGCGTCTGTCAGCCATTGGCGATCAACCCCCCGGCATTCGCGCGGATGGCGAGATGACCTTTGATGTCTCGGGCAATTTTGCCCAAGGGTTTATGGCCACGGATGACTATGGTGTGACCCAAGGCGAGGCGCAGATTGCCCTGAATTTGGATCAAGTCGACCGGCGCTTTGGCTTGGCCTTACCCCCTGATCCGCGCCCAGAGGTGACCGTGGATTTACCGCGCCCCTATCGTGGCGACCTGCGCCAAATCGACGAGGTTTGGGAAGAAAATCTGGTGGAGCATCACTGGGCCGGATTGCCTGTGATCCTTACGCTGGTGGCCCATGATGGGGCCGGGCAGATGGGGTTGGCCGATCCGATCACAAGGCCGCTCCCGTCCCGCCGGTTTTTTGCGCCTTCCGCCAAGGCAGTGATTGAGATGCGGCGTGATCTTTTGTGGGCGCGCGCGGGGGCAGCTCGGGTGGCCTTGATTCTGCGGGCGGCGTTGCACCGCCCCGCCGATTTGTCGCTGCCCGATGGGGTCTATCTGTCCCTGCGCGCGGTTATTCGCCAATTGGAACAGTCTGGGGAAATCGGCCCCACGGCGGCGCTTCAGAAAGAATTGGCCGCAACCCTTTGGGACATCGCCGTTCAGATTGACGAAAACGGTTTGGGGGATGCGCGTGAACGTCTGGCGCGGGCACAAGAACGCTTGGAGCAAGCGATTGAAGAAGGGGCCACACCAGAGGAGTTGGCCGAGCTGATGGATGAGCTGCGCGATGCAACCCAAGACTATCTGGAGCGGCTGGCGCAATCCCCTGAGGCAGACCAAGAAAGCCCCGATGGGACGGAGGCACCGCAGATGGAAATGAGCGCCGCCGACCTTCAGGCGATGATGGATCAGATTGAGCAGATGATGCGTGAGGGCCGCATGGAAGAGGCGATGGACATGCTTGAGACCCTCAAGCAGATGATGGAGAATATGCAGGTTGCCCAAGGGGATAACCCCAGCAGCAGTGAGAGCGCGCGGGAAGGGTTGGCCCAGACGTTGCGCAACCAGCAAGGTCTGTCGGATGAGGCCTTTCGCGATCTGCAGGAACAATCCGGGCAAGGCAATGAGGCCGGTTCCAGTGACGGAAATACCGGGCGCGATGGCGGTCAGGGGCGCGGACAAAGCCACTCAGGCGATGGGGGCGAACAGGGCGAAAACGGCCAGCAAGGCGCGGGTTTGGCCCAGCGGCAGCGCGATTTGCAACGTGAATTGGAAGAGCAGCAGCGGCAATTGCCCGGCGTGGGATCAGAGGCGGGAAACGCCGCCCGCGATTCCTTGGGCGAGGCCGGACGCGCGATGGGGGATGCGGCGGATGCGTTAGAACAGGGCGATTTATCTGGCGCCTTAGACCGCCAAGCCGAAGCGCTTGAGGCGATGCGCGAAGGGATGCGCCGGTTTGATGAGGCGATGGACAATCAACAGGCCAACCGCGAAGGGCAACAGGGGCAAGCTGGCACCGAAAGTGGGCAACAAAACGCGCGGGATCCTTTGGGGCGTGACAGTGGCAGCCAATTGGGGCGTTCTGCCAGCGATGGGGGATTAGCGGACCGCGAAGACCTGCGCAAGCGGGCGCAAGAGTTGGCGGATGAATTGCGCCGCCGGTCTGGGGATGTGACCCGATCTGAGGATGAGCGGGAGTATTTAGAGCGGTTGTTGGAGCAGTTTTGAGGGGCATAAACAGGGGCTTTGCCCCTCGGCTTACAGCCTCACCCCAAGATATTTTCAGCAAGAAAAAGAGAAAAGCGCGTGGGGTCAGAACCGTTTGCGCGCCGACAAAGCCGCGGAAATTGTGCCCTCATCAAGGTAATCCAGCTCGCCGCCCACAGGCACACCTTGGGCCAGGGTCGAGATGACACAGCGGCCTTCCAGTTCCTCGGCCACATAATGCGCGGTGGTTTGGCCATCGACGGTGGCGTTCAGCGCGAGGATGACTTCGGTCACGTCTTCGTCGTGCACCCGCTGGACAAGGCGCGGAATACCAAGGTCTTCTGGCCCAACAGCATCAAGCGCCGACAGGGTGCCGCCCAGCACATGATAGCGCCCTTTGAAAATACCCGCGCGTTCCATCGCCCAAAGATCCGCCACATCCTCGACCACGCAAATTTCGCCGGTGGCGCGTTTGTTTGAGGTGCAGATGTCGCAAACATCCGTGGTGGAAACATTGCCGCAGGTCACGCATTCGCGGGCCGTTTCTGCCACCGCTTGCATCGCATCCGCCAAGGGCGTCAGCACCAATGCGCGTTTGCGGATAAGGTACAGCACCGCGCGGCGGGCCGAGCGTGGGCCCAGCCCCGGCATCTTCGCCATCAGCTCGATCAGGTTGTCGATATCGCGCGGGGCCTCTGACATTAAAACGGAAGGTTCATGTCTTTGGGCAGGCCAAGACCTTCGGTCAGTTCCGCCATTTCGCGTTGAGAACGATCCGCCGCTTTGGCTTGTGCGTCTTTGATGGCAGCAAGGATCAGATCCTCAACCACTTCTTTTTCCGTTGGGTTAAAGATGGTGGGGTCAATGTCCAGCCCGGTCAGCACGCCTTTGGCGGTTGCTGTGGCTTTGACCAGGCCTGCGCCGCTTTCGCCAACCACGGTCATGGTTTCAAGTTTCTCTTGCAGGTCCGCCATTTGCGTCTGCATTTCCTGCGCTTTTTTCATCATGCCGGCCATGTCGCCAAGCCCGCCCAGTCCTTTGAACATGTCATGCTCCTCGCGTTTCAACTTGGGTGTTAGATACGGATCGCTGTGTCGGGTTACAAGGCGTCCGCTTAGTCTTCCTCAAACGGATCCCATTCATCCTCAACCTCTTGCAGCGCCTCTTCGGCGGCGTCATGGGCAAGGTCTTCGGCGGATCTGATGTCGGTGATTTTGGCCTTGGGAAAGGCGGTGATCACGGCTTGGACCAAAGGGTGGGTTTCCGCAGCTTGGCGCAGGGCAAGCTTTTCACCGTCGCGCAGTTCGACAATTGTCGGTTCCTCGCAGCCGTTGACCAGCGTGACGCCCCAACGCACCCCGGTCCAACCGTGCAGCCGTTGGGCCAGCCGCGCCGCAAGGTCTTTGGGTGCATCCGGTGTGGGGGTGAATTCGATCCGGCCCGGTTGATAGGCGGCAAGGCGCACGCCGCCTTCCACCTCAACCAACAGCTTTACATCACGGTTGGCGCGGATCAATTCCAGCACGTTTTCAAAGCGCGCATATTGCGCCAAGGCATTTTCCGGCGCTTGAGCCACAGCCAGCGCGGTTGGGCCAGCGGGGGATCTGCCTGATCCCACCGGACCCGATGTCATGTGGCCAGACGGCTGGCCCCCGCCCCCATTTGGCATCGGCGCGCCGCCGGATCCGCCGGACCCATTTGGGCCAGACGGCATCGGCGGCGGCGTGGTGTCTTTCAGCTTTTTCACCAGCTCTTCTGGCGTTGGCATATCCGCCACATGGGTCATGCGAATGACGGCCATTTCGGCGGCCATCATGGCGTTTGGCGCATGAGAGACCTCTTCGATCGCGGTCAAAAGCATTTGCCACATGCGCGCCATCACCCGCATTGGCAGCTTTTCCGCCATTGCCTGTCCGCGCGTGCGTTCATCGGGCGACACGGTGGGGTCTTCGGCGGCATCGGGGGTGATTTTGATCACGCTCACCCAATGCGCCACTTCGGCCAGATCGCGCAGCACCGCCATCGGGTCGGCGCCATCCGAGTATTGCTCGCCGATTTCCGTGAGCGCACCAGCCGCATCGCCGCGCATGATCAGATCAAAAAGGTCCAGCACCCGGCCACGATCCGCGAGCCCCAGCATGGCGCGCACTTGATCCGCGGTGGTTTCGCCAGCACCGTGGCTGATCGCTTGATCCAGCAGCGATTGCGCATCACGGGCCGAGCCTTCGGCGGCGCGGGTGATCAGCGCCAGCGCGTCTTCGGCAATTTCAGCACCTTCAGAGATTGCAATCCGGCGCAGCATGGCAATCTGATCTTCCGGTTCAATCCGGCGCAGATCAAACCGCTGACAACGCGACAGAACCGTGACCGGCACTTTGCGGATTTCGGTGGTGGCAAAGATGAATTTTACGTGGGCGGGCGGCTCTTCCAATGTCTTGAGCAGCGCGTTGAACGCGCTTGTCGACAGCATGTGAACCTCATCAATGATGTAGATCTTATAGCGGGCCGAGGCCGCGCGGTAATGCACGCTTTCGATGATTTCGCGAATGTCGCCAACCCCGGTACGCGAGGCGGCGTCCATTTCCATCACATCCACATGGCGCCCTTCGGCAATGGCCACACAGTTTTCGCATTTCCCGCAGGGTTCAACCGTTGGGCCCCCGGCGCCATCTTCGCCCACACAGTTCATGCCCTTGGCGATGATCCGCGCGGTGGTGGTTTTGCCGATGCCGCGAATGCCTGTCATTACAAAGGCTTGCGCGATTCGGTCACTTTCAAACGCGTTACGCAACGTGCGCACCATTGCCTCTTGGCCGACCAGATCGGCAAAGGTTTCGGGGCGGTATTTGCGGGCGAGAACCTGATAGGCCTCGGGGGCCTCGGTTGTATCGGTCAAGGTGTCGCTCATCGTCAGCCTTTGTCAGGATTCGTCATGTCGCCAAAGCCTAAGGCCGGGCGGGATCAAGGTCTACAGCAGAAGCATATATCCCTTAGAGCGCCCATAAGATACCCCCGACCCCCACGGTCGCAACCGTCATCAGCGCGGCCAAACGGGTAAAGGATTTCGTGGGCATGGTTTCGGCATCATTGTCCGACAGGCGTTCCAACGTTTTACAGGCCTGACGCCGCGCCGCCCAATATATCATTATGGCCGCAGCCAAGAACACCGTGGCAACCAGTTTGGCCGCCCAGGTGGGGTCAAACGCGCCGAACACAGCCTTAAGCCCGATGGCGACCCCAACGGCCCCAAGCCCCGTCCCCATCCATGCGGAAAACGTACGTTCATTGGCCATAACCGTGCGGTCCTCGGCCCAGCGGGTTCGGGTTTCTGCATCGCTTATTTCTTGCGTATCTCTTTGATCTGACATGACAAAAGGTTACCCCATTTGATCGGCCAGATACGAGCTTTTTCTTTTTTCGCACAGCCAACCGGGCAGGTGCTGGCATGATCGGCGGGCCAATGCTACCTAGGGCACCACAACTGTGTTAACAGCATGTTACATGCGATCCTCTATGTCGGAGAACATCATGGGCTTTGAAATTGCGAAGGTGACACTTGGAACAGGCACATTGGGGATTTGCCCCCTGCCTGGCCGTTTTGGCAGCTACGCAGACGATTTCGCCATCTTGGAAGAATGGTCCCCCGATTTGGTGCTGACCATGACCGAAGACAGTGAAATGGCGGCAGAAGGCGCGGCGACTTTGGGCGACGATCTGCAAGACCTTGATATCAGCTGGTATGCCCTGCCGATCACCGATTTTGGCGCACCGTCTGACGATATCATCGCCACGTGGCCCGAGGTGTCGATGCTTGCGAAAGCGATCCTGAAATCTGGCGGCAAGGTGCTGGCGCAGTGTCGCGGCGGCTGTGGCCGGTCCGGCATGATGGCGATGCGGTTGATGGTGGAATTGGGCGAATCCCCCGATGCGGCCTTGGCCCGGCTGCGCGCCGTGCGCCCCTGTGCGGTGGAAACAAAGGCGCAACAGACCTGGGCCGCTGCGCCTTATTCTACCAAGGCTTAACGCCCTTTTTTGTGATGCGCCCCTTTCAGGGTGTTATGCACCATTTTCCCAAAGGCTTTGTCGCGGGCGCGCGATTGGGCAAGGCTTTGATTGTTGCGTGTGTCCTCGGCTGTCAGCTTGCGCCAGCGGGTCAGGCGTTCGGCCTCTAACTCCCCCGCCGCAATGGCCACTTGCACCGCACAGCCCGGTTCCGTGTCATGGGCACAATCAGAGAATTTGCACTGGCCTGCCAGTTCAACCACATCGTCAAACAGCGCGTTGATCCCGTCCGTGGCATCCGCCAACCGCAGCGCGCGCATGCCCGGTGTGTCGATCAACCAGCCACCGTTTTTCATTGGCCGAAGCGAGCGCGCGGTGGTCACATGGCGGCCTTTTGCGTCATCTTCGCGAATGCCGCCTGTTGCGGCCTCAATCCCGGTTAAACCATTGGACAAAGTGGTTTTTCCCACGCCCGAGGATCCCAAAAGGGCGGCGGTTTGCCCCGGTTGCACCCATTGTTCCAATTGCTGCACCGCGTCTTGGGTGCGGGCGTCAACCGTCAGCACCGGCAAGGCTGGGGCCAGCCGTTCGGCTTGGCGCATCAGGCTGCGCGGGTCGTCACATTCATCGGATTTGGTCAGCACCAAAACGGGAAAGCATTCCGCCTCGGCCGCAAGGGCCATATAGCGTTCCAGCCGGGCTTCATTGTAATCGGCGTTGCAAGAGCTAACGACAAACAGCGTGTCGACATTGGCGGCGATCAGCTGCACGCGCACATCGGTCCCGGCGGCGCGGCGTTTCAGGATGGTTTTGCGGTCAAACAAAGCGATCACACGGAAAAGATCATCCACGGCCACCCAGTCGCCCACCACAAATTCCCCGGTTTCACGATCCGGGTGAAGGGTTTGTGGGCCTGAGGCGCCCAAGCCCAAAAGCTTGTCACGGCGCACTTCGATGAGACGAAACACCGCGTTTTCGGCGATGTCAGTGTCGAGATCACCAGAAAGATCGTCGATTTGTTGTGCAAAAAAGGTGGACCATCCCAGGTCCTTAAGAGTGTTGGTCATTGTGTTGCCTGTTTCAAAAAATCACAGCTTTTTCGGACACCGCAAGGCGCGGTGGCGAAAAGGTGGATCAGGCAGAGATCTCGCAAGTGCGGATCAGAATGACGCTGCCTGAAGGGTGTAGATGACAATCATAAAATCCCTCCGTCTGGCGTTTTTTGCTTTTGGTGAAACTGCGTTTCACCTGTCGGGCATCACTTCCTGTGGAAGGTGACGTTTTATGGTCCCTCTCGGTGAATTCTTTGAATTCCCCTGTCGGGTGCTTCAAATTCTGCGAATTTGAAGCTAGGTGAGAGGCTGATCACGACCCAAGCGGGGCTCGTTGTGGCTGCTTCCTTCCGGATCTGACCAGGTTGGCGAGGCGCCTGCCCGCGCCAACCTCTCAGGCGTTGATATAGGCGGGGTTTTGGTCGGATGCAAGCCCAAGGCGCATCAAAGCATCAGTTCAAATTGCGCGAATCCATGGCTGTCTTTTTCATCCATCGCCCGAATATTCAGCCACGATGCCTCGTTCAGACACGCGGCGGCATTGGGCGCGCTGGGGAATTGCACCGATGCGCCATCAACAGGCACAAACGACCATTGCGGTTTCTCCACCAGCTCGACCCGTTCAACGTCTTGGATATAGTGGCGCACAAGGTCGCGGATCGACATCGGTTTCACGGGGACGATTCGCTCAGGATTGATAGTTGGAAAGCCGCCGCCACCACGAATGCGAAAATCGCTGGTCGCCAGAAGAAACTCATCATGGTCCTGAACCGGCTTGCCAGCATAGGTCAGATCCGCAATCCGCCCCGCCTGTTCGTTTTGCAACCGCCCCGTGGGGGTGAATTGCGCAGGCTGTGACAGATCAATCCGGTAGTTAAGGCCAAAGACGCTTTCCAACAGATAACCGGGGGTGCTTGCATCCTTAAGCGCCTGACAGCGCTTGCCTGGTTCAACCTGGTTAAACACACTCACCGCGCGTTCCAGCCACGCCCGCAAATAGGCCCCATTGGCGCGCACCAAGGCAAGCTCATTCGGGAACATGTAAAGGTCGGCAACGGACCGCAAGGTCAGCTCGCCGGGGTGGATTGTGGTGTAATATCCCGGCCCGCCAAGCCCGCCGCATTTGAAAGCCGCGGATGAGGCGAGCACCGGCAGGTTGGGCGCGGCCCCCGCATCAATCAGCTGTTGCGTAAAGGTCGCCATCGCCTGTTGCACCAAGCGGGTGGATTGATCCGCGCCGATGAGGGCAAAGTAACTGTTCAGGCTTTGATGCACATAGCCAACCCGCGTGCGGACGTGCATTAACGTGCTTTCATGCAGCTGCCCAAGCAGTTCGGAAAACTCTGGCGTGACCGGGTCAATCGCTTGGCTATCTTCATTGCTGACCTCCCTTAACGATGACGCGGGGGCGGCCCTGGACGGCGGGGCAACGGCCCATCCATCCGGGTGCTCTTCCAAATCCAGATCAATCACCCCAAGGTGCGACCCCCAGAACCCCGGAATAACCACAGGCACCCCGTTGACCAAACCACGTGACGCGTCCACTTCGGCCTGATCAAACCAAGGATGTTCCGATGGGGGGGGGCCGTTTTCGGGGCGCGGGAAGATTTGATGAGAGTGCCCGCCGATGACCGCATCAATCCCATCAATGGCACACAGCGGCACAATTGCATTTTCCATCCCTTCCGCATGGGTCGCATCGCCAATGCCGGTATGCGCCACCGCCACCACAAGATCGACGCCTTTGGCACGCAGGCGCGGTACGTATGATTTTGCAGCATTGATGATATCGCGCGTTTGCGGGGCAAGGGCTTGGTCAGCGCCCGCGTGGATCGAGTTTGGCGGCAAAAAGCCAATCACCCCGATGCGCACCAGCTGCTCATCCCCATCACTGTTTTTAAACGCCCGGTTGATAATTGCGTAAGGTGGGACAAAGGTGCTGTCGTGAATGGGTTGGTCGCCCTTTTCAAACACCGTATTGGCCGAGACGATGGGGAAATCCGCCTGTTCAATGGCGGACAAAAGCACGTCGACGCCACGATCAAAATCATGATTTCCCAAAGTTGCCGCATCATACCGCAAATGGTTCATCGCCGCGATCATCGGGTGGACAGGACCATCCCCAGCAGTTGCCCCCACAGCGCTATGGGCGCTGTCCACGACAAAATCCCCCATTTCCGTTCCATGCAGAAAATCACCCGCATCCAACAGTAAACAATTGCGCTCTTCCATCCGGGCCTGTTGTATCAGCCGCGCGGTCTGGGATAGGCCCCAACGCCCAGTGGGTAAATCGGTCAGGTAGTCATAGGGTAAGATATGCATATGCAGATCAGTGGTCGCCAACAGACGCACCCGCATACGACAGATGTCCGCGTGGTGGTCCGTCTGGTCAAGCTGATCTGCCAAGGCATCCGACACACCTTTGCACCTTTCCCATTTTCCGAAGCTACGCTAGGCAGTCAAGCGGCCTTTCGCGCATAGGATTATTGTTTTGCAAAACCAGCTTATCGTCGATTTGCCAAGCCCACCAGTAAAAGATGAGCGAAAAATCCAAGCTCTACCCAAGGATGTTCTTTTTCTATGTTCATAAATGTGGAAATCCAGTTCATTTCTTCTGTAAAATACGGAAATGTCTATGAAATTATCTGAAACTGTCAGCCTTGGTGCGGGTCTTCTTGATCGCGCCGCACACGTAAGATCCAATGATGCGCGCCTGACGTCACTGTACAAAAAAGCGCAGATCCTACCGATTTGGCGGGGCAAACCCTTGGTGAAAGCAGACGACCAAGGAGGGTATGTTTTGGCGATGGTTGGCGAAACGCATCCGATCATTGCAAAACGCAATGATCCGCCGGTTTTTCTTGGGTTATCTGACGGACAAGCCATATTCGCCTGTAATGTACCCGATTGGGAAGAGGCAAAGACAGATCTGGCAAACACATTTCTGGACACAGAAACATATCCCCACCCACAAGCAGATGCCGGCACTGGGTTTATGGAAATCCGGATGATGTTGACCGCGCTGTCCCCGAAAGAGGCCGAGATCGCCGCCACCGCGCGCGCCATTTTGGAATGGCATCGCAGCCATCAATTCTGCGCGACCTGCGGCGAGAAATCCGACATGGCACAGGCCGGGTGGCAACGCGATTGCCCTGCCTGTGGCCGGTTCCATTTCCCGCGCACCGATCCCGTGGTTATCATGCTGATCACCCATGGAAATCGCGTTTTGCTGGGGCGTTCCCCCGGCTGGCCCAAGGGGATGTACTCCTTGCTCGCGGGGTTCATGGAACCCGGCGAAACGATTGAGGCGGCGACCCGCCGCGAAGTGCTCGAAGAAACCAACATTCAGGTCGGTGACGTGTCTTATCTTGCCTCGCAACCCTGGCCCTTCCCCGCATCCCTGATGATTGGCACCCAAGGCGAAGCCCTGACCGATGCGATCACCCTGGACCCACACGAACTGGAAGACGCCATGTGGATCACCCGCGAAGAGGCAATGTCCTCCTTTGCCGGTGGAAATCCCGACCTTTTGCCCGCACGCCCCGGATCAATTGCGCATTTCCTTTTGCGAAACTGGCTTGCAGATCGGCTCGATTAAACGCAAGTTAAGACACATAAAATATGGTAGGGGCTGACCCCACCACCTTCCACAGAGAGGCAGACATGAAGTTCACCACCCGCGAAGACATCGCCGCTGATATTGAACACGTCTTTGCCTCGGTTTCTGACTTTGATGGGCTGGAACGCGCGGCCTTGCGACGCGGGGCTGAGGTTGTCCGCACGGATAATATGTCCGCACCGGGGGCGGGCATGTCGTGGCAAGCCAAATTTCCGTTTCGCAATCGTGATCGCGAGGCGAATATGCGCCTGTCAGAGTATGATGCCCCAAATGGTCTGACGCTGTTGTCCAAAGTCTCGGGCATTGAGGCGGAAGTACAGGTGGATCTGATGGCGCTGTCGCCAAACCGGACCCGCTTGAATTTGGTGTTGGATCTTAAACCAAAATCAATTCCCGCACGACTGTTGTTGCAATCCATGAAATTGGCGCGGGGCAATATGGTGAAGAAATTTCGCCGCCGCATTGCTGATTTTGCACAGAACATCGAAGACAGGGCCAAGTCCCGGGCGTGATTCTTAGGCTGACACTCAGGTCTGATTCTTAAGTCTGGCCCAATCGCCCGAATGCACGCCCAATCCGCAATCAATCCCGGCTTGGATCGCGTGGATAAACGCCCAGAATGTCCACCGTTTCGGTGAAGTGATCCAACTCTTCCAACGCCAAACGCACATTTGCATCATCCGGGTGACCGTCGATGTCGGAATAAAACCGGGTCGCGGTAAAAGATCCGTCGACCATATAGCTTTCCAGCTTGGTCATGTTCACGCCATTGGTCGCGAATCCACCCATCGCTTTGTAAAGCGCGGCTGGGATGTTGCGGACCTGAAAGACGAAGGTGGTGATCATGCCGTGATCGCCGCGCCGCGTGTGATTGGGTTCGCGGCCCATAATGACAAACCGGGTGGTGTTGTGGCCGTGATCTTCGATGTCTTCGGCCAGCACGTCCAACCCATAAATCTTTCCGGCCAAGGACGAGGCCAAAACCCCTTCGTTTGCCACTTTGGTTTTGGCAAGCTTGCCCGCAGCCCCGGCACTGTCAGCCGCGGAAACCCCTTTGATCCCGTGCAATTTCAGGAAGTTGGCGGATTGCGGCAGCAACACAAGGTGCGCGCGCACTTGATGAATATCGCTGATTTGACTGCCGGGCAGCCCCAACAGACAGATGCGCACCCGCACAAAAGCTTCGTCCAGAACATGCAGCCCGCTTTCGGGCAACAGGCGGTGAATGTCAGCCACGCGGCCATAGGTCGAGTTTTCAATCGGCAGCATCGCCTGATCCGCAGCCCCTGATCGCACCGCGGCAATCACGTCCTCAAATGTCTCACAAGGCATCGCTTCAAGTTCGGGGCGTGCAGCGATACAAGCCTCGTGTGAATAGGCGCCAGGCTCCCCCTGAAATGCGATCCGACCGGTCATTTGTGCCATTCTCCTGCAAATTAGGTGCATTCCACCCGTCTTGCGGCGTCATATCGCTTGAAATGACACAAGGGAAGCGGCTAGAAGGCTTTTAACTTTGGATGAGACGGAACGCGACATGTTCGACACAATGACACTGACGAAAGCTGGTGGGGCCCTTTGCGGTGCGCTGCTGATCTTCCTTTTGGGAAACTGGGTGGCTGAAAGCCTTTACACTTCGGGCGGCGGTCACGGCGACGAAGACCACGCCGCCACCGGCTATGTGCTGGCGGTTGAAGAAGCGGAAGCTGAGGAAGAAGAAGTAGAGGCCGTGCCTTTTGCTGACCTTCTGGCCGCTGCAGACGCTGAAAAAGGCGCAAAAGCCTGGAACAAGTGTAAAGCTTGTCACAAGCTGGAAGACGGCGCCAACGGCACCGGGCCGCATCTTTATGACCTTGTGGATCGCCCCATCGCGGCAATCGACGGCTTTAAGTATTCCGATGCCCTTGCGGCCCTCAGCGACAAAGCTTGGACCGCAGAAGAGCTGAACGCATGGTTGGAAAACCCGAAAGCTTACGCGCCGGGCAACAAGATGACCTTTAAGGGCTTCAAGAAAGAAACCGACCGCGCAAACCTGATCGCCTATTTGCAGACGATCGGCGGATAAGCACCGGCCACGCGCCGGTTAAGCATCTGACATTTTTGGTATTAAAAGGCCGTCAGCCCACGCTGGCGGCCTTTTTTTGTTGCGCTCACATCAGATGCGCGGGACGGTGTGTTAACAAGCTGTTCACCAAGTTGCGCCTTGAATGTTATCAAAGGGCCGCTTTAGCTTGAACCAGATGAATGCAAGCGCACCCTAAGGAGCCGAGAATGCAGCACCACCCACATGCCACAGCCAAATCCCACGCCCGCCCCCACCCTCGCATGCGCCTTGCGCTGACGGGTTTGATCTCGGCAGCCTGTGTTTTGATGTCGGTCAATGCGGTGCGGGCTGAGGACACGGTGACGACACACGCCTATTCCTATTTCAACACGCCCAAATACGGCCCTGATTTCACACATCTTGCCTATGTGAACCCGGACGCGCCCAAAGGGGGCAAGATTATCATCGCCTCGGAACGCGGCACGTTCGACAGCTTTAACCCCTATGCGCGCAAAGGGGTGCCCGGGGCGCTGGCTTCGATGAATTTCGAACGGCTGCTGACCGGGACAGCGGACGAAATTGGCACCTCTTACGGGCTGCTGGCAGAAAGCATTGAATACCCCGAGGATCAAAGCTGGGTGATTTTCACGCTACACCCCAAGGCGCGGTTTGCCGATGGCACCGATGTAAAGGCAAGCGATGTGGCGTTCACCCACAACCTCTTTATGGAACAGGGTCTGATCAGCTACCGCGAAGGGGTCAGCCGGATCATCAAGGGCGTGGAAGCTTTGGATGAGGACCGGGTGAAATTTACCTTTACCGATGAAAGCCCCGTGCGCGAACGGATTGAGCAAGCCGGCGCCAGCATTGTCATGTCTGAGGCGTGGTATAAAGAAACCGGCGCGCGGCTGGATGAAAGCCGTTTGGAACAGGCCTTGGGCACCGGCCCTTATATGCTTGATAGCTTTAAGGTCAATGAACGCATTGTCTATAAGCTGAACCCCAACTATTGGGGCAAGGACCTGCCGATCAACAAGGGTCGCTGGAATTTTGATACCATCCGGGTAGAATATTTTGCCGACAGCAACGCCGCCTTTGAGGGGTTTACCGGCGGGGCCTATACTTTCCGCGTGGAAAGCAGTTCAAAACAATGGGCCACGTCTTATGATTTTCCCGCCGTCGACGATGGCCACGTGATCAAGACCGAGCTGGAGAACGGCAGCCAAGCATCCGGGCAGGCTTATGTGTTCAACATGCGGCATGAAAAATTCCAAGACATTCGCGTGCGCGAAGCCATTGGCCTGATGTTCAATTACGAATGGTCAAATCAGGCGCTGTTTTACGGGCTGTATGAGCGTGTGAACAGCTTTACCGAAAATTCATACCTTGAGGCGGTGGGCGAGCCTTCACCCGAGGAACGCGCACTTTTGGAACCCTTGGCGGACCAATTGCCTGACGGGGCCTTGGGCGACGCCATCATGGCGCCGACCTCTGGCAAGCGTCAGTTTGATCGCAAGAACGCGCGCAAAGCTTCGGCCCTTTTGGACGCTGCGGGTTGGGCCGTGGGTGACGATGGCATGCGGCGCAATGCGCAGGGCCAAACCCTTGATATCGAATTTCTGACCTATTCCCCGACCTTTGATCGCGTGATCACGCCTTACGTGGAAAACCTGCGCAAAATCGGCGTGGATGCCAAATTAAACCGGGTCGATACCTCGCAGTTTGTCGATCGGCGCTATGCCTTTGATTACGACATCATCACCGACAGTCTGGCGCTGGGGTATGAACCCGGCGGCAATCTGGAACAGCGCTTTGGGTCAAAAGAAGCGGCAGTATCTGTGTTCAATTCGCCCGGCGTGTCGGACCCAGCGGTTGACAGCCTGATCGAAACGATCCGCAACGCCCGCACCAAAGAAGAGCTGGTGGTCGGTGTAAAGGCGCTTGACCGCGTGCTGCGTGCGCTGAAATTCACCGTGCCACAATGGTACAAAGACAAACACACCGTTGCCTATTACAACCAGTTTGAACATCCCGATCCCCTGCCCCCCTATGACTTGGGCTATCTGGATTTCTGGTGGGTGAATGCGGACAAAGCCGCGGCCTTGAAATCATCGGGTGTGCTGCGTTAATCACGCACCACCCAATATTGAGCATAACAGATAAGAACGGGACCCAAAATGGGCGCTTATATCCTGCGCAGGCTACTTCTGATCATTCCGACACTTTTCGGGATTATGGTGATCAATTTCACCCTGACCCAATTTGTACCGGGCGGCCCCATTGAACAGATCATCGCCCAGATGGAAGGCGAAGGGAATGTGTTTGAGGCGATCACCGGCGGCGGCAGCGAGGTCAGCAGCGCAGGCGGGGATGAGCGTTACCTTGGGTCGCGCGGCCTGCCGCCGGAATTCATCGCCGAGCTGGAAAAAGAGTTTGGCTTTGACAAACCACCCATTGAGCGGTTTTTCGGAATGTTGTGGAATTACGTCCGGTTAGACTTTGGCGAAAGCTATTTCCGGTCGATTGGCGTGTTTGAACTGGTCGCTGAAAAACTGCCCGTGTCGATCACATTGGGGCTGTGGTCCACGGTCATCGCCTATGTGATTTCGATCCCCTTGGGTATTAAAAAAGCGGTGCGGGATGGGTCACGCTTTGACACCTGGACCTCGGGCATGATCATCGTCGCCTATGCCATTCCCGGCTTTCTGTTTGCGATCCTTTTGTTGGTGCTGTTCGCGGGTGGATCTTACTTGCAATGGTTCCCTTTGCGCGGGCTGACATCAGACAATTGGGCAGACCTGAGCCTGATTGGAAAAGTGGTGGATTACTTCTGGCACATCGCTTTGCCGGTCATCGCCTCAACCATCGCCAGCTTTGCGACGCTTACCCTGTTGACGAAAAACAGCTTTTTGGACGAGATCAAAAAGCAATATGTGGTCACCGCGCGCGCCAAAGGGCTGGCGGAAAACAAGGTGCTTTACGGCCATGTATTTCGCAACGCGATGCTGATTGTGATCGCCGGTTTCCCGTCCTTGTTCTTGGGTGTGTTCTTCGGCAGTTCGGTCATCATTGAGACACTATTCTCGCTCGATGGGCTTGGCCGCCTTGGGTTCGAGGCGGCACTGGCGCGCGATTATCCGGTGATTTTCGGCACACTTTTTGTGTTCGGAATCATTGGCCTTGTGGTCGGCATCCTGTCGGACCTCATGTATGTCTTTGTCGATCCCCGCATCGACTTTGAAGCGCGGGAGGCTTGAACATGGCGCTTTCCCCCCTCAATCAACGTCGCTGGCGCAACTTTCGCCGCAATGGCCGCGCGTTCTGGTCGCTGATCCTGTTTTGCATCCTGTTTGGGCTGACGTTATTTGCCGAAGTTCTGGCCAACGACAAACCGATTCTTGTGCAGTACCGCGGCGAAATTTACGCACCGATCCTGAAGTTTTACCCCGAAACCACCTTTGGCGGGGATTTCAAAACCGAAGCCCCTTATGATGATATCGAAGTGCAATGCCTGATCAAATCCGGCGGGCTGCAAGATTGTTGGGATGACCCCGAAGGGGTGATTGAACAAGCGGACAGTGGCGTTGTGAATGGCGCGGATATCGAAGCGGGTTGGATGATCTGGCCGCCGGTGCGTTATAGTTTCACCACCATCGTCGACACCGGTGGGGCGGTGCCTTCGCCGCCAACTGCACAGAACCTCTTGGGCACCGATGACACCTCGCGCGATGTGCTGGCGCGGGTCATCTATGGCTTTCGGCTGTCGGTGTTTTTCACCATTATCGTCACGATCCTGACCTCGGTCATCGGCATCGCAGCCGGGGCCATTCAGGGGTATTTCGGCGGCAAGGTGGATTTGATTTTCCAACGCGTGTTGGAAATCTGGGGGTCCACCCCGTCCCTTTATGTGATCATCATTCTGTTCGCCATTTTGGGGCGCAGCTTCTGGCTGTTGGTCTTTGTGACCGTGCTGTTTGGCTGGCCCGCTTTGGTGGGTGTGGTCCGGGCCGAATTTCTGCGCGCCCGCAACTTTGAATATGTGCGCGCCGCCCGTGCACTTGGGGTCTCAAACCGCGTGATCATGTACCGTCACGTGTTGCCCAACGCGATGGTCGCCACGCTGACCATGCTGCCGTTCATCATCACCGGCACCATTTCAACCCTTGCCACGCTGGATTTCCTTGGCTTTGGCCTGCCATCGTCGGCACCGTCCTTGGGCGAGCTGACCCGCCAAGCGAAAGCCAACCTGCAGGCGCCATGGCTGGCCTTTACCGCCTTTATGACCTTTTCCATCCTGCTGTCGCTGCTTGTCTTCATTTTCGAAGGCGTGCGCGACGCGTTTGATCCGCGAAAGACGTTCCAATGAGTGTTCTCAAAGTTGACAATCTCCGTGTGAGTTTTCGCCAAGACGGCCAGATGCACCCGGCCGTGCGTGGGGTGAGTTTTGAGGTCGGCAAAGGCGAAACCGTGGCGTTGGTGGGGGAAAGCGGATCCGGGAAATCCGTAACCGCGCTGTCGACCGTGGCACTGCTGCCCGACAGCGCAACGGTCGAAGGATCGGTGACCTATGAGGGGCGCGAAATGATTGGGGCGTCAGATGCCGATTTGCGCGCGGCACGTGGCAATGACATCAGCTTTATTTTCCAAGAACCGATGACCTCGCTCAACCCGCTGCACACGATCGAAAAGCAATTGGCAGAATCGATTATCCTGCACCAAGGCCTGACCGGGGACGCGGTGCGCGCGCGCATTCTGGATCTGCTTGAAAAGGTCGGCATTCGGGACGCTGAAAGCCGCCTGTCCAGTTACCCACATCAGCTGTCTGGCGGGCAACGCCAACGGGTGATGATTGCGATGGCTTTGGCCAACGGGCCCGAGCTTTTGGTGGCGGACGAGCCAACAACCGCGCTTGATGTGACCATTCAGGCGCAAATTCTGGATCTGTTGGTGGATCTAAAAGAGGCCGAGGGGATGAGCCTTTTGTTCATCACCCATGACCTTGGAATTGTGCGCAAAATCGCCGACCGGGTCTGTGTGATGAAAGACGGCGAAATCGTTGAAACCGGCCCTACCGCTGAAATTTTTGACAATCCGCAGCATGAATATACCAAAACCCTGCTGAACGCCGAAGCCCAAGGCCGCCCTGCCCCGGTGGCCGAAAACGCGCCAGAAATCGCCAACACCAATGATTTGCGCATCTGGTTCCCGGTGCAACGCGGATTAATGCGCCGCACGGTGGGTCACATCAAGGCGGTGAATGCCGCAAGCTTTTCGGTGCGCGCGGGTGAAACTGTGGGCATCGTGGGGGAAAGTGGGTCAGGCAAAACCACGCTTGCACTTGCCGTGATGCGGTTGATCAGCTCCGAAGGGCCGGTGGTGTTTTTGGGCGAGGATATTCAGGGGCTGAAATCACGCCAATTACAGCCCCTGCGCCGCGATATGCAGATTGTGTTTCAAGATCCATACGGGTCCCTGTCCCCGCGTATGACGGCCGAGGAAATCATCGCCGAAGGCCTGTCGGTGCACGGGGTTGAACCCGGTCGCAATCGCACCGAAATGGTTGCAGAGATTATGAAAGAGGTCGGACTGGACCCCGCCACGATGCACCGGTATCCGCATGAGTTTTCAGGCGGCCAGCGCCAAAGGATCGCCATTGCGCGCGCGATGATCCTGCGGCCTAAATTGGTCGTATTAGACGAACCGACGTCGGCGCTTGATATGACTGTTCAGGTGCAGATCGTCGATCTGTTGCGAAACCTGCAAGAAAAATACGGGCTGGCCTATTTGTTCATCAGCCACGATTTGCGGGTGGTGCGCGCGTTGGCCCATAAGGTGCTGGTGATGCGCGCCGGGGACATTGTGGAAAGCGGATCCGCGGATCAGATTTTTGACGCGCCACAGACCGACTATACCCGCGCGTTGATGGCGGCGGCTTTTGATCTGGCCGCATCGGATGCAGTGTCACAGTAAAAACATGTCACAACAAAAAAGGGCGCGTCCAAGACACGCCCTTTGAAAATCGGTTTTGACACGATCAGGACGGCCCAATCACCTTGCAATCAGAGCTGCGCGCCTGCAGGCGGCGACAGGCCATGCTTGCCTGTTCTTCGGTCATGCCAACGAAATTTGCATACCATCCGCGCGGGCGATTTACGACTTTGCGCAAGGCATCATCCAAGGTGTCGATTTCCTTTAGCGCGGTTTTCAACAACAGGCGTTCGGCCTGATAGCGTGACGCCAAAACACCCACGTTGATGCCCCAATGGCGACCGCCTGACGTGGACATCCGCGTGACCACCTCTTGTTTAACAGGTGTGGCGGGGCGCGGGGCGGCGGATGCCAACACAATTGCGGCGGGGCGCGGCGGGGGCGCGATGGCTGAGGCGGGGGCAATATCGCTGCCGACCAATGTGATCTTGGCGGGGGCTGTGGTTGGCGGCGCGATAGGCGCAGTGATCGGCGCCTCGGCCACCTGTGTGTCCGCGCGCGCAACATCAGCAACGGCTTCGGTAATCCCCTCGGTGATCGCTTTCAACTGTGCGGTCAAAACGGGTTCCGGCGCCGCCGCTTCGGGGCGCATCATCGGGCGTGGGCTTTTCTTTACGGCGGTCACAAGGCGAATGGTTTTGCCAGCGGCGCCTGGGGCGGCCACTTCGCCAACATAGACCGGAAGGGATGGTTTGCGCACGGCAACCCGGCTGGGCGCGCGGCGAAATCCAAGATCCATCAGTTCCGCCACTTTTGCATTGCGCGACGCGGTTGAACGCCCACCAAAGACGGTGGTGATAATCCGTTCACTGCCCCGTTCCGCAGACGCCACAAGGTTAAATCCAGCGGCACGGGTGTAGCCGGTTTTGATCCCGTCAGCCCCACGATAGCTGTTTAAAAACCGCGTGTTAGTATTGTTAACCTTGCGCACCCCCGCATCCGCAGTGCGGCGCGAAAACAGGTTGTAGTAATCCGGGTGGTCAAAGAACAAATGCCGCCCCAGCGTGGTCATATCCCGCGCCGTGGACAAATGGCCGCTTTCGGTCAACCCATTGGCGTTTTTGAAATGCGTCCGGGTCATGCCCAGCGCCTTGGCGGTGCGGTTCATCCGCCGGGCAAACGCCGCTTCGGATCCCGAGATTGCGACGCCGATTGCCGTGGCGGCGTCATTCCCGGATTTGATTGCAGCCCCGCGGATCAGATAGCGGAATTTGATTTTTTGCCCCGTGCGCAGACCGATCTTTGACGGCGGTTCGGCCGCAGCCTTGGACGTGATTTTCACCACCGTATCCAACGTAATTTCACCGCGCTTGATGGCTTCAAACGCAATGTAAAGTGTCATCATTTTTGTCAAGGATGCCGGGTGCAACTGCGTGTCCGCATTGCGTGCATGAAGCACTTTGCCCGAGCGCGCATCAACAACCATGGCCGCATAGGGTGCGGCCGCGGCTTGCATCACGGCAAGCATCGAAAAACAGCTAAATACTGCAAGTAATCGCCAAAAATTGGCCCACTGCCCTAGACGTGTCCGCACGTCGTCACCTTTTCTGCCTCAAATCGGATCTAGCGCCCGTTTGTTTTTTTACAGCCTAACACGAAGCAGGCGTTCTGGAAAACATATTCTTTTCAAGGGTTTTCGGCGTGACCGCGAAAACACGCCTACAAAATGTCGTGGTATGTGGCAAAACCATCCACCAGATATATGGCTGGCGGAGTGTTTGACGGTAAAAGCAAACGCGATAACGCCTTGCTTTTTGCCACTAACCCCTGCGAGAAACCGCGGCACCAAATCAAACAAAAGCTGTTCATTTTGCCACAGCAAATCACCTGCTTGGAAACCTATTGTTGTGATTTTTGGGCGCAGTCTGATAAGAGCCTCGCAAACCCCAATGCATCAATTGCATTGGGCACTTTAGAAACGGCCCTAGTGACCTTATATTAGACGTCGAGCCCCTGATTGGCCTTACTGGCCACGCTTGAAACCCGGAGTATATCCTTGAGCGTTAATCCCTATATCTTGACCGGCCAGGATGGCGACGATGATGGTGACGCAGGCCTTGCGCTGGCGACCAAACCCAAAACCCGCCGCCCGCCGATGTATAAAGTGATGATCTTAAATGATGACTTCACCCCGATGGAGTTTGTCGTCATGGTTCTTGAACGGTTCTTTGGTATGAACCACGCGCAGGCGTTTGAGCTGATGTTAACGGTCCACAAAAAGGGGCTCGCGGTGGCGGGTGTCTTTTCGTTTGAAGTGGCCGAAACCAAAGTCACACAGGTGATGCAGATGGCGCGTGAACACCAGCACCCTCTGCAATGCACCATGGAAAGAGAGTGACCGCATAAGCGGCAATCATAATGTTTCAAACAAGATATCCTCTGGCGCTGAAAGATGGCGCCCTGACCCTGCCTGACACCGGGTCTATTGTTGTGTTTGGTCCAGCGGCCGATGCCAATCTGTCTGATTTGCCCAAAGATCGCTGCGTGATCGTGGCCCCGGATTACCCGGTCCATACCGCATGGCAAAAACGCGGCTGGACGGTCAGCGCAACACCGCCTGAGGGCGAATTTGCAGCGGCCATTGTCTGTGTGCCGCGCGCAAAAGCCCTCGCACAGGCTTGGATCGCGGCGGCAAGTGCCGCGACCAATGGTGGTTTGATCGTCGTTGACGGGCAAAAGACCGATGGGATCGAAAGCCTGTTAAAAGCACTGAGCAAAAAGGCGACAACACTGGGCGTGATCTCTAAAGCACATGGTAAAATCGCGTGGATGACGGATGCGGATGTTCAAGATTGGACCGCGACCACCAAGGTCTTGCCTGACGGGAACATCACCCGCCCCGGCGTCTTTTCCGCCGATGGTCTCGACAAAGGCACGGCAGCATTGATCGCAGCACTGCCCGCCGACATCAAAGGCCGCGTGGCTGATTTGGGCGCGGGTTGGGGCGCTTTGGCCCCACATATCCTTGCCCATGAGGATGTGAAAGAATTGCATCTGGTTGAGGCAAATATCACCGCGCTCGACTGTGCCCGTGAGAATGTCAAAGACGGCCGCGTGCAGTTTATTTGGGGCGATGCGACCACCCACGTCAATGTCACGCCTTACGATCTGATCATCTCAAACCCGCCGTTCCATACCGGACGCAAGGGCGATCCGGATATTGGGCGGGCGTTCATTCGCGCGGCGGCCATCAACGTCAAGGTCGCAGGTCAGTTCATTATGGTGGCCAACCGGCACCTGCCTTATGAAGAAACGCTTTCGCAGCATTTCAACGAAGTTGCGGAAATTGGTGGCACTTCGGCGTTTAAAGTGATCCGATGTGCAAAGCCACGTCGCGCGAAACGCTAAGGTCAGGCCTTTCTGATCGGGACTAAGGGGGGACATCATGTCATTTTCCATCGCTGGTAAAACCGCCATCATCACCGGGGCCGCCAATGGGATCGGCCTTGCCATCGCGCGCCATTTTGCCGACCACGGCGCCAATGTCATGTGCGCGGACATGGATGAGGCCCGGTTGTTGAGCGAATGGGGCCCAAACCCCGAAGACGAAGAGACATCCGAGGCGCCGACGCGGATCTTTGCCGGGGATCTTCGCGAAAAGCTGACCATCAACAACCTGCTGTCCGCCACAATGGACGCGTTTGAACGGGTGGATATCCTGATCAATGCCTCGCGTCAGGTGATGCTGGCGGATCCTTTAGATGCAGATAACCAAGCGGTTCAGACGTTGTTGGATCAAAACCTGATGACCAGTTTGCGGCTAAGCCAGCTGGTGGCCAAGCGCATGATTCAGCAAGGGTTGGATCTGGACGAAGACAAACAGGATGTCCCGCTTGGGGCGATTGTGAACCTGTCGTCCATTGCGGCCAACCGCACGCAACCGGGGCTGTTGGCCTATTCGGTTGCCTCTGCCGCGGTTGATCAAATGACCCGGTCGTTGGCGGTGGCGTTGGCCCCCAGCCGGATCCGCGTGAACGCCGTCAGCTTTGGGTCGGTAATGAGCGCAAGCCTGCGCGACACCATCCGCGATGCCAAAGAAACCCGCGCCGATGTGATCGAAGGCACCCCGTTGGGCCGTATCGCCAGCGCAAACGAAATTGCCGAAGCCGCACAATTTCTGAGCTCGGCCAGTTCTGGCTTTATGACGGGCCACATCCTGACCATTGATGGCGGGCGCAGCTTGCTTGACGTGGTGGGCAACCCGTCACACTAAAGGTTTTCTTACGAACAGCTTTTACGCTCGTCCAAAAGGGATTTACGCTCGGCCCGCAAACCCAGCAATTCCTTTTGCGACACTTTATACTCGGCGTAACTGGGCAGCGTTGATTTGATCTTTGGTGACGGTGTGCAAAGCGACACAAAGGGCACCGGGCTTGCGCAAACCTTAAGCGGATTGGCAATTGTAAGCGGCGAATTTTGGGTCCGATAACCACGCGATTGCCGGGCGTCCAGCGCCGAAATCCGTGCATCCACATCTTGCAATTTCGCCGTGATTTGCCCTCGGCACCCATCAGCGGCAGAGACAGCAACAGTTTTCGGGGTTGGTTGGCACGCGCTTAACACCACACCAAATCCCAGCACAATTGCGGTTTTTCTATACATATCAGGGCTACTCCTGTGTCATTCCACCCAAATTACACCCACTTTACAAAAAAGCCGCATTGGCTTGTCAGGGGAAAAACTGCTAGCTCAACACCACCAACCCGCGCGCGCGACAGGAGAGTTTTATGACCGAACAGATGCCCGACCCTATGAAAGCCCAAAAATCCCGTGCAAGCGCGTGGTTTCGCGAGCTGCGCGATCAGATTGTCGCCAGTTTTGAATCGCTGGAAGACAGCCAAACCACAGGTCCCACTGCCACCCTTCCGGCGGGCCGCTTTGAGGTGACTGAAACCCAGCGCGCCTCTGACGACGGATCAGATGCGGGTGGTGGTTTGATGAGCGTGATGCGCGGCGGGCGTGTGTTTGAAAAAGTGGGCGTGAATATCTCAACCGTGCATGGATCTTTGGGCGAGGCCGCACAGGGCGCAATGGCCGCGCGCGGCGTGCCCGGCATTAAGGAAAACCCACAGTTTTGGGCGGCCGGAATTTCACTGGTGGCGCATATGCAAAACCCTCATGCGCCCGCCGTTCACATGAACACCCGCATGTTCTGGACACCGCAAGCGTGGTGGTTTGGTGGCGGGGCCGACCTGAACCCTTGCATTGAGTATGACGAAGACACCGCACATTTCCACGCCGAGATGCAGCGCGCCTGTGACAGCCATGACCCGGCTTTCTATGACAAATTCAAAGCTTGGGCGGATGAGTATTTCTTTGTCCCACATCGGGGCCGCGCGCGGGGCGTGGGCGGCATCTTTTATGATGATCACAACACCGGCGATTGGGAGGCTGACTTTGCCTTTACCCAAGATGTTGGCCGCGCCTTTTTGCCCGCCTTTGTGCCGCTAACTGAAAAACGCCGCGACACCCTGTGGGACGAGGGTGACAAGGATAAGCAATTGGTGCATCGCGGGCTCTATGCTGAATACAATCTGGTCTATGATCGCGGCACCAAGTTTGGCCTGACCACCGGGCACGATGCCAACGCGGTGTTGATGAGCTTGCCACCGATGGCAAAGTGGGTCTGAAACGTGGCCATCGGCGACACCATTCAGGTCAATGACCGGATGCAGACCGGGTATTCCTACGAACTTGAGGCCCCGATCGGGGAAGAGTTTGATCCCGGTTTCACACCCTTTCACACCCCCGCCGAAATGCTCGCGATGGGGGTGTTTGAAGGCAAATACCTGAACGATTGCCAGGACGAATTTCCCGCTGATTGGTATGAGAACGCCAAACTGTCCGACACCCCCAATCCGGCGCTGAATTACTTCGCCATCAAAAGCCGCCAACCCCTGTCCGTCTGGCGCGAAAAGGGTTGGATCTATGGCCCTGATCCTCGGGGCTGGTTTCAATGGTATTGCCGCTATGTCATGGGGCGCCGTTTGCCGCAAACCGATGCAGTGCAAATCAAACGCTGGCGGGCTTTTTCGCGGCACGCGGGCCAAATCCGCGCCAATTGTGATGTGGGGGATATCTTTTGCCGCCCGCGCCAACGCCAAGCTTTGTTGCAATGGGCGTATGATCCTTTGATCTGAACTACATCTGCGTTGATCAAGCTTGCCTCATCCCGAAATTCCGGGCAGGATTCTGACCAACCAACGAAAGGCCGCATTCGTGACCGCATTTATACTCGACGATTTTTTGCCGTATCAAATCGCCGTTCTGTCCAGCCGCATCAGCGCTGGGTTTTCCAAACATTACCGCGAAGCGTATGGCATCACCGTGTCGGAATGGCGTGTGGTTGCGCATCTGAGCCAAGCCAACAGCGTCAGCGTGCGCGAAATCCACAAACGTGTGGACATGGATAAACCCAAGGTCAGCCGCGCGGCCTCTCGGCTTGAGGGCGCTGGGTTTATCACTAAAACCGTCAATCCACATGATCGGCGCTTGGTTGAACTTGAGCTGACGGAAAAGGGGCGCGACATGATTGACGCCCTCGCCCCGATTGCGCGCAGCTATCAAGACCAGCTTGAGGCCTTGATGCAAGATCCGAAAGATTTCCGCACGCAAATCGGTCTTTTGACCGAGGCGTTAGGCAATGGGCGCACGTCGGACAATTGAGGCTGCATTGACGCCGCGGCACCTGCGTCTGACGAAACGTCACAAGCGACAAACCGGTCCCCACATGGCAAGATTTCAGCAACGAAATAAGGGGGATTTCCCATGACAGATATCGTCATTCTCGGCGGCGCGCGCACCGCTATTGGTACATTTGGGGGCAGCCTTGCCGCCGTTCCACCCAGCACATTGGGCGCGCATGTGACCCGCGAAGCGATGGCGCGCGCGGGCGTTGAGCCGGGCCAAATCGGCCAAGTGGTCTTTGGCCATGTGATCAACACCGAACCGCGCGATATGTATCTGTCACGTATTGCTGCGATGGACGCGGGCATCCCTGACACAACGCCCGCGATGAACGTGAACCGGCTTTGCGGCTCTGGCGCGCAAGCCGTGGTGTCGGCCACGCAGGCCTTGATGCTGGGGGATGCGGACTTTGCCGTCGCAGGCGGCGCCGAAAGCATGAGCCGCGCCCCTTATATTTTACCTGCCGCTCGCTGGGGGCAAAAGATGGGTGACGTGGGGGCGCAGGACATGATGCTTGGCGCGCTCAATTGCCCGTTTGGCACCGGACACATGGGCATTACTGCTGAAAACGTGGCGGCGGAACATGACGTCAGCCGCGCCGATCAGGATGCCTTTGCGCTGGAAAGCCAAAGCCGTGCTGCCGCCGCCATTGAGGCCGGGCATTTTGACGATGAGATCGTACCGATTGAGATCAAACAACGCCGCGAAATGGTGGAATTTAAGCGTGACGAGCACCCAAAACCCACCACAGCCGAAGCGCTGGCCGGGTTACGCACGGCCTTTCAAAAAGACGGCACCGTCACGGCGGGCAATGCCTCTGGCATCAACGATGGGGCGGCGGCGATGGTGCTTGCACGCGCGAGCGCGGCCGAGGCTGCGGATCTTAAACCCCGCGCGCGCATTCTGGGTTATGCCACCGCTGGCGTGCGCCCCGAGGTGATGGGCATTGGCCCGGTGCCGGCGGTCGAAGCCTTGCTTGCGAAAACCGGGCTGTCCGTGGGCGATTTTGATGTGATTGAATCAAACGAAGCCTTTGCCGCCCAAGCGATTGCGGTGAACAAAGGTCTGGGGTTGGATCCCGCAAAAGTGAACCCAAATGGCGGTGCCATTGCCTTGGGCCATCCGGTTGGGGCGACGGGCGCGATCATCACGATCAAGGCGCTGCATGAGCTTGAACGGATCGGCGGATCCAAAGCGCTGATCACCATGTGTATTGGTGGCGGGCAAGGCATTGCGATCGCGATTGAACGCTGCTGACACGGCGCAAGTGGTCCGGAAAAACAAAGGGGCACGGAAAACCGCGCCCCTTTTTTCATTGGCTTAAGTTCTATGGCTTTGTCAGAAAAACCAGAAAACTAGTTTTCTAGTTTTGCTTCCAGTCAAAGAAATCGTCGTCCACACGGGCCAGCAGCTCTTGGGCCAGTTTTTGGCCAAGCGCGGGACCGTCTGCGATGGGGCCGGAAATCTCAGCACTTTCGCTTTCTGATCCGTCCGTGCGCAGAATCTCGCCCTTCAGCGTCAAAACGTCACCCTCAAGCGTGGCCAAGGCCGCAATTGGCGTTTCACATGATCCGTCCAGCGCACCCAGAAACGCGCGTTCGGCGGCCAAGCGTTGACCAGTTGTGGTGTCATGGATCGCATCCAGCATCTCTTTGGCGCGCATATCATCGGTGCGGCGTTCAATGCCAATGGCCCCTTGGGCCACTGCGTTCAACATGTCTTCGGTTGGGATCGCCGTTTTCGGAACGTCATGCATGCCCAGACGGGACAGGCCCGCCATCGCAAGAAAGGTGGCTTCGGCCACACCGTCGTCGAGTTTTTTAAGGCGCGTTTGCACATTGCCGCGGAATTCTACGACATTCAGGTCGGGGCGGCGGTTCAAAAGCTGTGCTTTGCGGCGCAGGGAAGATGTGCCGACAACGGCCCCTTTGGGCAATTCTGAAATGGATTTATATTTCAACGACACAAAGGCATCACGGGTGTCTTCGCGTGGAAGGTGGGTTTCCAGCACCAATCCCTCGGGCTGCTCAACGGGCATGTCTTTCATCGAATGCACGGCAATATCAATGCGACCGTCGATCATCGCCTCTTCGATCTCTTTGGTGAAAAGGCCTTTGTTGCCGATCTCTTTCAACGGGCGGTCCGCGTCAATCATGGATCGGTTGTCGCCGGTGGTATGGATCACCACAATCTCAAACGCTGCCTCGGGCAGGTCAAAGGCTGCCATCAGGCGCGCACGGGTTTCATGGGCCTGAGCCAGCGCAAGCGGGCTGCCGCGGGTGCCAATATTCAGGGGCGCATCGGGGGTTGGTAACATCTTGGTCATAGGCATCCTTTACGCGTGCGAAAACCGCCTGTCCATAACATAGGTTAAGTAACTGCGGCGGAGTGTATGCTTGACAACACTCACGGAAAACGCGACTGCCATGAGTGCAGACAGGAAAGGCATGAAAGATGAGTGAGCAAATGAAGACGCAAAAGACAATCCTGCGGGCCCTTGCGGGCGAAACCCTGCCCACCCCTCCGATCTGGATGATGCGTCAGGCGGGGCGTTATTTGCCCGAATATCGCGCAACACGCGCCGAGGCCGGTGATTTTCTGAAGCTCTGCTATAACCCCGAACTGGCCGCCGAAGTGACCCATCAGCCGATCCGCCGGTATGGGTTTGATGCGGCGATCCTGTTTGCCGATATTCTGTTGGTGCCCCAAGCGCTTGGGGCGGATCTGTGGTTTGTCACCGGCGAAGGGCCACGTTTGTCGACCATTCAGTCACAGGCCGATTTTGACGTGTTGAAAGGGAAAGATGACATTCACGAGGTGCTGAACCCGGTTTATGAAACCGTGCGCATCCTCAGTGAAACCTTGCCAAAAGAAACCACTCTGATCGGCTTTGCAGGCATGCCGTGGACCGTGGCGACCTATATGATTGCCGGTCAAGGCACCAAAGACCAAGGCCCGGCGCATGCGCTGAAGGCTGTGAACCGCGCGCTGTTTGACGCGGTGATGGACCGTTTGACCGTGGCCACCATTGAGTATCTGTCGATGCAGATCGAAGCGGGTGCTGAGGTTGTGAAGCTGTTTGACAGCTGGGCCGGGTCGCTAAAGGGAGAAGACTTCCAGAAATACGCGTTGGAACCTGCGCGTGTGATCACCACCGAGCTGAAAAAACGTCATCCGGGCATTCCCGTGATTGGCTTTCCGCGCGAAGCGGGTGATGGCTATATCGGTTTTGCCAAGGCAACCGGCGTGGATTGTGTTGCGATCGACAACTCGGTGTCGCCAGAATGGGCCGCTGCCAACGTGCAAGTGGATGGCTGTGTGCAGGGCAACCTTGCCTCGCGCCATATGGTCACGGGCGGTCAGGAGTTGGTCGATGAGACCCGCAAGGTGGTTGAAGCGTTTAAAAATGGCCCGCATATTTTCAACCTTGGTCACGGGATCACACCTGATGCGGATCCTGAGAATGTGCAGTTGATGATCGACACTGTGCGCAACGGATAAGGGGCTTTGCCCCTCGGCCTCGCAGCCTCACCCCAAGATACTTAGGGCAAGAAAAAGGGCGCGGATTTCGATCTGCGCCCTAAGTCTTTTTGCGGGACTTGTTTTGGGTGTAAATCCCGTGTCTTGTGGGCCGGTTGTCAAAAAGGAGCGCAACATGCGGATCGGGATTTTCTCGCTTATCATTGCCTATGTCTTAAGCCAGTTTTATCGCGCCTTTCTGGCGGTGATGACCCCGGCATTAAAGATGGATTTGGGCGCCAGTCCTGAGGATCTGGCGCGTGCGTCAGGGGCCTGGTTCATCGTCTTTGCGTTGATGCAACTGCCGGTCGGTTGGGCGCTTGATAACATCGGGCCGAAGCGGTTGACGGCGACACTCTTGGCGATTGGCGGCGGGGGCGGGGCGCTTGTCTTTGCCAATGCCACCAGCCCCGATCACATTCTTTACGCGATGATGTTGATTGGCATGGGCTGTTCGCCTGTTTTGATGGCGTCCTATTACATTTTTGCGCGCATGTATTCCCCCGCCGTCTTTGGCACTTTGGCAGGCATGGTTATCGGATTTGGCGCGCTTGGAAATATCGCGGGGGCCTTGCCTTTGGCGCTTGCTGTGGAAAGCTTTGGCTGGCGTGCCTGCCTTTGGGCCTTGGTGGCGGTCACGTTATTGGTGGCTTTGGCGATTATTTTCACCGTAGAGGACCCGCCGAAGGTTGCTTTGGAAGACGGGCAGGCAAAGGGATCCGTACTGGATCTTTTAAAGATGCCCGCCTTATGGATGATTTTCCCACTGATGTTTGCGCAATACGCCCCCGCCGCTGGGTTGCGCGGCAGCTGGGCAGGACCGTTCATGCGAGATGTCTACGGGCTGGATGCCACCGGTATTGGCTGGGTCACCATGGGCATTGCCCTTGCGATGGTTCTGGGCAGCTTTGCCTACGGGCCGCTGGACCGGATCTTTAAGACCCGCAAATGGGTGGTCTTGCCCGGCAACGCCATCGCAGTCGCGTTTGTTTTTGCCCTTTGGGCGATGCCCACGTCAGGCGTTTGGTCGGTTGCGTTGATGATGGCCGCAATCGGGCTGTTCGGCGCGTCCTTCCCATTGATCATGGCGCATGGGCGCAGCTTTTACCCACCGCATTTGGTCGGGCGCGGCGTGACCTTGATGAATATGTTTGGGATCGGAGGGGTTGGATTTTTCCAGTTCACCTCAGCCAATGTCTTTAATTCGGCTAAGGCGTCTGCGGGTGCTGAGGGGGCCATGACAGCCCCCTACCAAGCGGTGTTTTTGTATTTTGCGGTGCCGTGTTTGATCGGCTGCGTGGTGTATCTGTTCAGCCAAGACCGCACCGATTAAGGCGCCGCTCAGGCCGATTTGGAACGTGGTCCGCCACGGCGTTTGCCGCCGGGGCGACCACCGGCATTGCCACCCGGACGACCGCCAGGTTTGCCACCGGGGCGTCCGGCCGGCTTGCCGCCGCCATGTCCGCGCCCTTCAGATTGGCCGCCGCCACCGTTTGCGCCACGGCCACCGCCGCCGCCACCGCGACGACCACCACCGCCTCCACCACGGGTGGGGCGCTTTTCCTCGGCCGGGCGAATGCCGCCCAGAACAGGAATTTCCATCTTCATGATTTTCTCAATATCACGCAGCAGGCTTAGATCCATTCCGGACACAAAGCTGATCGCGTCCCCATCCGCACCCGCACGCGCCGTCCGGCCAATGCGGTGCACATAGTTGTCGGCCACTTCTGGCAGATCAAAGTTAAAGACATGGCTGACGCCGGGAATGTCGATCCCACGGGCAGCCACATCGGTGGCCACCAGAATACGCGCTTCGCCGGCACGAAACGCCGCCAGCGCACGATCCCGTTGGCCTTGTGATTTGTTGCCGTGGATGGAAACGGCTTTAAACCCGTCCGCCACCAGGTGCTTCATCAGTTTTTCTGCGCCATGTTTGGTGCGCGAAAAGACCAGCGACAACCCATCGGGTTCATCGCGTAGATGCTTGATCAACAGGCGTGCTTTTTCTTCTTTGTCTTTGGCATAGTAAATGCACTGTGTGACCTTGTCGGCGGCTTTGCCGGGGGGGGACACTTGCACCTTGGCCGGGTTGTTCAGATAGGCGCGCGACAGCTCTTCCATCTGTTTGGGCATGGTGGCCGAAAACAGCATGGTCTGACGCGGAGTGCCCAATTCTGGCGCAATCCGGCGCAGCGCATGGATAAAGCCCATGTCGAGCATTTGGTCCGCCTCATCGAGCACAAGGAAGGTCGCCGTGTCCAGGCGGATCGCGCGGCGGTCCATCAGGTCAATCAGGCGACCCGGCGTGGCGACCAAGATGTCGGTGCCCCGGTTCAGATTCTCAATCTGACGGTTGATAGAAACGCCACCAACCACGGTCATCACCTTAAGATGTGTGCCTTGCACATAATCGCGCAGGTTCACGGCGATCTGGTTCACCAGCTCGCGGGTTGGGGCAAGGATCAAGGCTTTGATCGACTTGGCCTGACGTTTGTCGTGGTTGCCCAACAATTGGTGGATCAGCGGAAGGCCAAAGGCCGCGGTTTTCCCGGTGCCGGTTTGCGCCAGCCCCATCACATCACGTCCGCCAAGAACCAGCGGGATCGCTTTTTCCTGGATCGGGGTTGGGTTGTCATAGCCAGCATCGGCCACAGATTGTACCAGCTTTGGGTCAAGCCCAAGCTCTGCAAATTTGTTCATAATCATCTTTCTGGCACGCCAGATGCATGCCGATTTCACGCGGGAAACCGGGGCGCATGGCACCCCGTCGCAGTCGGTTGCGACCAAGCCTCGCGCGTTGGGCCCCATGCCCATGCGCCGATCTGGCCGTCAGCACCCCGCGTGATTTGGGAACTTGTGGTGGCGTGTTGGGTGAACCTTTGGTCCAATCCCATCGCCGTTTGCTGTCTTGCCTCTTTTTGGGGCGGGTTGCTCACGCGTCAACCAGACAGATTGCGCCCCTATCACAGCACTTGGGCGATAAGTCAAGCAAAACCCCGCCTTCCCTCTTTCGCAATTGCAGCAAATCCGCTAAAGACCGCGCAGCCTCGATCGTAAACTTAGGGGCAGAACCAATATAGGAGGCCGTAATGGGCTATAAAATCGCTGTCGTAGGCGCCACCGGTAATGTGGGTCACGAAATGCTGAACATCCTGGCTGAACGCCAGTTTCCTGTGGACGAGATTGTCGCGCTTGCGTCGCGTCGGTCCCTTGGTACCGAGGTCAGCTTTGGCGAAACCACCCTAAAGACCAAAGACCTCGATACGTTCGATTTCTCTGGTTGGGATATGGCTCTTTTTGCGGTTGGGTCGGATGCGACCAAGACATACGCGCCCAAAGCGGCGGCGGCGGGTTGCGTTGTGATCGATAACTCATCGCTGTACCGCTATGATCCTGAGATCCCGTTGATTGTGCCAGAGGTGAACCCACAGGCCATTCACGACTATAAAAACAAGATGATCATCGCCAACCCCAACTGTTCGACCGCGCAGATGGTTGTGGCGCTAAAGCCCCTGCATGACCGCGCGAAAATCAAACGCGTTGTCGTGTCGACCTATCAATCGGTGTCCGGGTCGGGCAAAGAGGCCATTGACGAGCTGTGGAACCAGACCAAGGGCATGTATGTTCCGGGACAAGAGGTTGAGCCATCGGTTTACCCCAAGCAAATCGCCTTTAACGTGATCCCACACATCGACGTCTTTATGGATTCTGGTGACACCAAAGAAGAATGGAAGATGATCGCAGAGACGAAGAAAATCGTCGATAAGAACATCAAAGTCACCGCCACCTGCGTGCGCGTTCCCGTGTTTGTCGGCCATTCAGAATCGATCAACATTGAAACCGAAGAGTTTCTGGACGAAGACGAAGCCCGCGACATCCTGCGCGAAGCCCCCGGCATTCTGGTCGTGGATAAGCGTGAAAATGGTGGCTATGTCACCCCGGTTGAATGTGTTGGCGATTTCGCCACGTTCATCTCGCGCATCCGGCAGGACGTGACCGTGGAAAACGGCCTGAACCTGTGGTGTGTGTCGGACAACCTGCGCAAAGGTGCCGCTTTGAACGCAGTACAAATTGCTGAGCTTCTGGGCCGTGAGGTTCTGAAAAAAGGCTAAGGTTTTTCGCCTGAATTTCAAAAAGCCCTGCCCAAGTGCCAGCCTGTGCGATAAATGTTGAAACCTCCCGCAAATTATTTGCGGGAGGTTTTTCTATGGCTACAGCCCGAACTAATTCCTATTGGTTGATCGATTTTTTTTTGGAGCAAGTATGCGAATAGGATCATTTGGCCTCTTCTGGAAGGACCAGGCGGATAGAGATGCACAAGACTTCATAGAGGCACATTTTGCGCCAATCTCTGAATTTTCAGCAGAAGAGAAAGGTCTGTTCCTCGAAGAGGCGCGACTGATAAGAAAAAGGGGAAAGGTGACAGTAAATGCCTCCGCGGTGCTGGCTTTAACCAAGCTTCTCGCGTTGAGAGTGGCCTTGCCCAATGATGCTTCAATGCCTCTAAGACATTGTTGCCGAGACATGGAAATTTTCATTAAAAAGGCTGCCTGGAAGACTGATAGCGACCCTATTGTTTTGGCCGAATACTTCATCACTCTGCGAAACCAATACTGCGAAAAAGAATTCGAAGCCTAATTTCTCTTCAGGAAATTTCTGTGGCGAGCGCTTCTGCTTGCTTCAGGACAGTTTTGATGGCGTCTGATGTGAGATCAGGCGGGTAACCGTGTCGTTGAAGGATTTTCTTCACCGCAATCCTCATTTTCGCTCGAACATTCTCACGACGCCACCAATCAGCACCCGCATTCCCTCTAACTGTCTTGACCAGCTCAGCGGCGATAACTTGGAGTTCATCGTTGGACATGATCTCAACGGCGCTGTTGTTCTGAGCGAGCGCATCATAAAATGCGCGTTCATCTATTGTCAGACCATCATCTGGCACTGCACGAAGGTCTTTCGCAATTTCGATCAGCTCTTGGATAATCTGCAGCGCATCGACACTGCGGTTATGGTAGCGCCCAATTGCCACCTTAAGACGTTCAGAGAATTCGTCTTTCTTCACAACGTTGCTTCGAGTTCGCGCACTGATTTCTCCGTTGAGAAGCTTCTTGAGCGCTTCCACTGCGAGGTTCTTATGCTGCATATTCTGAAGCTCGATCATGAACTCTTCGGAGAGCATGCTGATGTCAGGTCGGTCAAAGCCACAGGCGCCAAGAATGTCGACCACTTCCGTTGATGCGACCGCATTGTTGACGAGCTGTTGAATCGCAAAATCCGACTGCCCACTTTTCTTGCCCTTACGGTCGGCATCGAGCTTTTCAATCCCCGTTCGAACTGCTGAGAAGAACGCGACCTCGACAGCGTGCTCAGTGGCCTGCGGGCTGCCAGACGCCAGTTTGAACGCCCTTACCAGCGCAGCAACCGCGTCCTGGAACCTTTTGACGGATGCGCCATCATCTTGGATGCTTTTGTTTAGGATGTGTTCAATCGCAGGCGGAAGAATCTTGATCCTGTCTTTCGACGACCCATCAAGCGCAGCGACATAGTCAAAGCCAAAGAATTGTTGCCGAGCGACATCCAGAGCATCAAGAAACGCGGAGACCGCCTCCGCTTCACTGACACCTGTCTGTTTTTGGTCGGATTGCGAGTAATGCGCGAGAGCATTCTTTAGCTCTGCTGCAATGCCAATATAGTCGACGACCAAGCCAGCTGGCTTCCCTTTGAACACGCGGTTCACACGCGCGATGGCCTGCATCAAACCATGACCCTTCATCAGCTTGTCTACATACAGAGTATGCATGCAGGGCGCGTCAAAGCCGGTCAGCCACATGTCTCTGACAATCACAAGCTTCAACGGGTCGGCTGGATCTTTATATCGATTGCGAATGGCTTCCTGTCTGGACTTCGAGCGGATGTGAGGCTGCATCGCCGCCGGATCTGTTGCGTTGCCGGTCATGACAACTTTCACCTCTCCGGTGTCATCTGTATCTCCGTGCCATTCAGGGCGCGCCGCAACGATGCGATCGTAGACTTCTGCGCAAATCCTTCGGCTCATACACACAATCATGGCTTTGCCATCGATTGCTTCAACGCGCGCATCAAAATGTTGAAGAATGTCAGCAACAACAGCGTCCAACCGGTTGTCAGCACCAACAAGAGCCTCAACCTGCGAATATTTTTTGGCAGCGGCATCTGTTTCATCTTCTCCAAGCTCTTCGGTTGCGTCCTCAAACTCCTCATCAATTTGGCCGGCGATGTTTTCGTTCAGCTCAATTTTGGCTACCCGCGCCTCAAAGTAGATTGGCACGGTAGCCCCATCCTCGACAGCTTGGGCGATGTCGTAGACGTCGATGTAGTCACCAAACACGCCGCGCGTGTTCGCACCGACCAACTCAACAGGCGTTCCTGTGAACGCGACATAAACAGCCTGCGGCAAGGCCTGTCGCAATTGATAGGCAAGGCCGTATTTGACGTCGCCTTCCTTGGTCATCTTCGCGTCGAACCCGTATTGGGTGCGGTGCGCTTCGTCGACCATGACGATGACATTCGAGCGATCCGTGATCTCTGGGAACTCACCGCCCGCGTCTGGTCGGAATTTCTGAATGGTCGAGAAAACAACACCACCGACGTCACGATCCAACAGGGATTTAACATCGTTAATGCTGTCCGCTTGCACCGGCTCTTCGCCCAGAATGTCTTTACAACGTGCAAAGGTGGCGAACAGCTGGTTGTCCAGATCGTTGCGGTCTGTCAGCACCAACAGCGTTGGGTTTTCAAGCTGGGGGTCGTGCATGACCCGCCCCGCAAGGAAGGTCATCAAGAGCGACTTTCCCGAGCCCTGCGTGTGCCAGATCACACCGGCCTTGCCATCTTGTCCACGGGCGCCTGCGATGGCGTCCATCGCTTTGCGCACGGCAAAGAACTGGTGATAGCCGGCGACTTTCTTGATCGGCCCCTTGCCTTCATCTTCAAACACGACAAACCAACGCAACAGGTCCAACAATGTCTGCCGGTTCAAAAGCCCACGCGCCAGCGTCTCCAGCGCAAGGTCCGTGCCCGCAGGAACAAGTGTCTCACCGTCCAGCGTCCGCCATGCCATGAACCGGTCCAGATTGGCCGAGAGCGATCCATAGCGCGCTGTGAAGCCATCGCTGATCACATTGAGAAGCGTGGTGCGGAATAGATCGGGGATGTCGGCCTTGTAGGTCTCGATCTGGTTGAAAGCCGCTTCGATATCCTTGCCCTCGGTGCCCTTTAGCTCGATCACGACCAAAGGCATACCATTAAGGAAAATCACCATATCAGGGATACGCGGCGCCTTACCGACCACATCCACCTGATTGACCGCGCGCCAGTCGTTGTTTTGGTCTTCCCAATCAACCAGATGCACAACAGCGCCGCGCTCTTCGCCGTCTTGCACATAGGTCGCTTTGACGCCTTCGACCATCAGCCGATGAATACGCCGGTTTTCCTGCACTACATCAGTGGTGAATACTGGGTCGAGAATTTTCTTGGAGGCATCGACCAAAGCATGCTCGGGCAGGTCGGGGTTGATAGCGCGCAAGCTGTCCATGAAGATCGGCTCAAGCACTGTGTCGCGATAGCTGGCGCGCAAGGCGGGTGTGGTGTCAGGGGCAAGCTGCGCGCCATGCATCAGCTCGCAGCCCAGATCGCCCATTTCTTCCATCAGGAAGTCTTCAAGATCGGCTTCAATCAAAAACGCCATCACATCACCTGTAAATCATCTTTTGGGCAAGCGCCCCAATAGGGAAAGGCAACCGCATCACGCGACTGCCTCAACATGTTCCTTGGCCTCACCCACGCGTAACTCGCCAGACATCAAGCGCGGCAGGAGTGTGTCGCGGAGGGTGGCGAGGGTTTGGTTTTCCTTAGCAACTTCCAATATTTTTTTATGCCAAGGTCTAACAGATTCAGTAAAAGCAGCCCTCGCATCTTTTGCGCCCAAAATTACTGGAATGGCCGAAAAAGTTGACTTGTTCATATTATGAAAGACTGAGCCCCCGCTTCCGCCCATCAGGACGTCTTCAGATGCTTGAACGCAAGTCCAATAGACGAATTCAGTAGAGTATTCAGGAAATGGTTTCACGCTGTTTATTTGCTGGTTCGTCTGGGAAGGGCGATGGTTGATTGTGACCAACCCCGGGGTTGCGATACAGCTCACAGAGACACTTCCTATTGGTAGCATTTGATTTTTCTGCGATGCGGCGCCGTCCTTTGACAAAAACGAGGTTGGCTCCACGACATAAATGTTTCCATGCATATCTGGAATCTTGATGAACGGGCAGAAGCCTCCGTAGTTTTCCGGTTTCTTGGTGCTTGGTGTCTTTCCAGTTACGACATCACCAAGATCGGATATCGCTCCACACTCCCACCCCGCCGGCAGGCCATCCTCACCGAAGCTTTCGGGGAACAGGGCGGCGATTTGGGGGGCCATGTGTGCGGGGGCGCGGCCAGCGGCTTTGGCGTGGACGGGGTCGAAATCGACGAACCAAGACCGATACAACGCCCGCGCCATCTCTTCCAGCGTCGCCGCCGTCTTGCGGTTCACCTCGATCTTATCATCCAACGCCCCAAGCACCGCCGCAATCTCGCGTTGTTCACGGATCGGTTTCGCCGGTATTTCGAAGCCTTCAATCATTCCCTTTGTCAAAGCATTTCGCGTAGCGCCAACCGAAGCGAGCGCCAGCATGTGGTCTTGGAAAACGGGTTGGACCATGAAGTATCGTAGAAAGCGTGGATCAAGCTTCTCAGAGTTTGGCCTTATAATTGCGACATGCTGGTTCACGCGAGCTGGCAACACGTCTTTGGCGACTTGGCAGACACGAGCTACGCTGTCGCCGGTAATATTTAGGAGGACATCTCCCTCAAGCACCGCAACGCCACCGAGACGTGCAGCTTGATCTTCGCTAATGAATGCAAGCCCTGCTTTCTCAAATCCATGATTGTGAACATTCTGACTCCGAATGAGACTAAAAGGGCCAGTTTCGAGATAACTGCGTTTGCCGCCTCGAGGAGTCGCGCCACTCCCTATCTTAGAACAAACGTCGCCAAGTATCATTTCGACACTCATCCCAACGCCCCCAACCGGTCCTCAATCTCCGTCTCCAATCGCCGTCCTTCGGCGAACTGGCCGCGCAACTCCCCCATCAGGCGGGTGAATTTCTCTTCAAACGGTTCGCCGTCATCTTCCACGGCCCCTGCGCCGACATAACGGCCCGGCGTCAGGACAAAGCTGTGTTTGGCGATTTCATCGGTCGTGGCGGATTTGCAGAAGCCCGGCACGTCGGCGTAGTCGCCCGCGTCCGACTCCCCCCGCCAAGCGTGATAGGCGGTCGCGATCTGCGCGACCTCGTCTGTCGACATCTCTTTTTGCTTGCGGCTGCCCGGCACCAGCGCGCCCATCTTGCGCGCATCAATGAACAGCACCTCACCCCGCCTGTCGCGCAGCTTGGCGTCCTTGGCGATGCCGTTGGATTTGTCCTTTGCCAAAATCCACAGGCAGGCCGGAATTTGCGTGCCGTAAAACAGCTGCCCCGGCAGAGCCACCATCGCATCCACCGCGTCACGTTCCACCAGCGCGCGCCTGATCTCGCCCTCGCCACCCGACATGGACGACATCGACCCGTTGGCCATGACCACGCCGCCGATCCCCTTGGAGGACAAGTGCGCATGGATATGCTGAAGCCAGCCAAAGTTGGCATTGCCCACGGGCGGCGCGCCAAATTTCCACCGCGCGTCTTCGCGCAGCAGATCACCAGACCAGTCCGAGATGTTGAATGGCGGATTGGCAAGGACATAGTCAAAGCGTTCGTCCGGGAAGGCATCTTTGAGCAACGTGCCCTCGGAATTCCAGCGGATCTCGGCAAAGATACCGCGAATGGCAAGGTTCATGCGCGCCAGACCATAGGTGGTGTGGTTGCGCTCCTGACCGTAGATCGCGATGTCGTTCTTTTGGCCCTTGTGGGCGTCGATGAACTTTTCCGACTGAACAAAGAAGCCGCCGGTGCCGCAGCAGGGATCATAGACGCGACCCTTTGTTGGCTCGATCATCTCGATCAGCGTGTCAACGACGGGTTTCGGGGTGTAGAACTCACCCCCGCGCTTGCCTTCGGCTGATGCGAATTCGCCGATGAAGTATTCGTAGACACGGCCGATTAGGTCAAAGTCTTCATCATTGCCGCTGAGCTTGAAGTTGGTGAACAGGTCCATCAGGCCCGATAGCATGCCGCGGTCCATGCTTTCCTTGCCGTAAACCTTAGGCAGCGCGCCCTTCAGGCTTTCATTATCTGCCTCGATTGCGCGCATGGCATCGTCGAGCATGACGCCGATTTCCGGGCTTTTGGAGTTCTTGGCCAGATAAGACCAGCGTGCCTTTTCAGGCACCCAGAAGATGTTTTCGGCAAGGTATTCGTCACGGTCTTCGGCATCCGAATATTCATCGTCGGTGAGCTGGTCGTGCAAACGCTGGAAGGACTCCGAGACATATCGGAGGAAGATCAGGCCAAGAGCCACGTGCTTGTATTCGCCGGGGTCCATATTGCCCCACATTTTGTCTGCTGCGGCGAAAAGGGTGGTTTCGATGCTCATGCTGCTTCCTCAAAAAGTGTTGTTTCTTGCCGAGAATATGGGGACGAAACCCATTTCTCAGAAATGGATTCTGTTAAATGTTTTGCGCAACCATAACGTGAAGCATGTTTGACGCAAACCATTGTTTGGCTGGAAGAAATCATTTGTATGACAACACGTCACGGACATAGATTTTTCCTTTCGTTAAGCCTAATCGCATAGCTGGCGTCTTGCCGTCGCCATCTCGCGGAACCAGCATGTAGTTGTAGTAGAACCGAAGGATGGCGGCCATCTTGGGCACCATCTCGGGATTGTAGTAGGAATAGGCATGCCAGATGCGTTGATCGTTTGAGGCCGTTGGGACGCCACGTTCAAAACCCATGACGCGGCGGCGGGCTAAATTGAAGTAGGCATCCACTGGGTGAATGGTCGCATTGGCAAAGAACTTCGCCAGTCCATCCCACCCCATATCATTGAGATCTGTCTTCAGACGAATAAACTTGTAAGGCTCAGACTTGGTATGGAAAGGCCAAGGCACTCCTGATTTGGCAAGCTTTGCAGCGCGATCGGCAGGAGAGAGCGAGCGGTAGTTTTTCCACAGCAAGATTAGAGTAATGGCCTGAAAATCGCTCAAGTTCGGGAATTCGCTCTTCACCAAGGCCATGTTTTGTGCTTCAGCGGCAATCGAATTGGTAAGGGTGGCTCTGCCCTGGGCCGCCAAGACTTGCCGATCATCATTGATCATCCCTTTCTTGAAACTAATCTCCGCGACATTGACGCGTCCTGCTTTGATATTTTCTACATTCAAAGCGCAGACGGCTGCTGCGAGGCCGGCTTCATCATCAAGGCAGTAGTTCGCTGTCTTGAAGCGCTCTCCAATCAGCTTCTTCACATGCATCATATGTGCGAACTTGAAGGCATCACCGCGAACCCTACTTCCGTGCCCGGGAAGGAGTAGCTTGCCAGCTGTAGCAATATCATCCTTTGAAAAGCGCGCTCCCTGCGAACGCATGAGAGACCCCTGATACTCGGTAGCGGACCACAGCCTTGCATGTTTACGCATGCTTCGCGGCAAATCAAAATCGCCGCAACCTTCCATGGCACTTTCGAGGTCTTCGGGGGAGATGCTTGCATCGTAGTCAACGGTGGCTGCCACAACGAATTGAGAGAACTTATGAACTGTAGCCATGTGCAGGAGAGGAATTGTTCCGCGTCGTTTCTTCACGGGCCAATTGACCAAGATTGTTTGGATGTCAGTGGTGAAAAACGGCCTTCGGCCTTCGAAACACGCATCCAAACGCTTTTCCCGTTCGTGTGAAAAAGTCACGACTTGTTGATGCAAGAAATCCACCTTGCTGTGGATCTGTTTCATACTGACATCGTGAATTTCACAGATGCGGGCGAGAGCAACCTTGTTCACCAGACTTTTGAAGATCGCTCCTGTGTCGTCTGTCGACTTGTGCCTCCGAGTTGGCT
Source organism: uncultured Planktotalea sp. (assembly GCA_965367685.1). Classification (GTDB taxonomy): domain Bacteria; phylum Pseudomonadota; class Alphaproteobacteria; order Rhodobacterales; family Rhodobacteraceae; genus Aliiroseovarius. The sequence continues at coordinate 110,605 of CBDUJY010000005.1, forward strand.
TGCCAACCGAGAAAGTCTTTTTGCACGATTTGCACTGATATCGGGGGTCACCTTTCGCCGTCTTGCCAAAGGACGAGTAAGAACTTGGACTAAGACAAACGGACAGGCCATGGTTCTCACAGGTCGAATTTTGGCAATGTTTTCCGTTTGTTCTCCTATCTTGTCGGCGAACTCTTGAATACTCTTCAGCTACGGCGCGGTTTGATTTGACTACATTTGCCACACCGCATGTTGGGCAGATATAGGATCGCTCCTCGCCTGAGCCGGATAAGGTTCCTCGGTTGTCAGACGGCTTTGACCTGCCTCGCCCATCAAGGGGATTTGGAAAACGGCCAAAGGCTTCGCAGTGAGGATTCCTGCAAAAATTGATCGAAAATCCACCTGGAGTTGCTGGAAGGCGCCTCTTTGCAACTCTCGAAGATTTCTTCGGGGGATTTAGGGATAAGTTTGCCTCTGATTTTTTCGCCACAACCAAGCCCACAATAGAAACCGCCCCACCAAGTTACTGGCGGGGCGATCCATTATCAACATTTATCGCACAGGCTGGTGCCCAAGTGGTGGGGCTTTTTTTGTGGCGCGCCTTTGGCGAACCGTCGCTGGTCAGGAATTGCCCCCTTTCTTTCAAATGCTTTGCGTGATCCACTCGCCACAAAGCTGATTTGAAAGGACATTTCATGCGCCGCGCTCTTATTCTTGCCGCCCTTTTGCCCACGCCGGTTTTGGCGGATGATTATTACACCTCTGCCCCGGTGGCCTCAGTGGTTTTATACCCGCAAGGGGCGGTGCAAACGCATCAGATCACGCTTGATCTGCCTGCTGGGCAGCACAGGATCTTTCTGCCAATGATCAGGTCTGAAACACAGATGGGCCTTCCGACCATCAAGCTTGGATCGGGCGAAGCACAACTTGGCGCTTTAAGCTATTTGCCCCAAAGCTCAACCGATCCAAAAACACTTTATTCCCCTGCCCAGCGCCGTGCACATGATAAGGTTGAGGCCGCAAAAGACGCGATTAAAGCACATGGCGAAACGCTGACGGCATTGCAAGATGACATTGCGGCCCTTCAGGGGCAGCTTGAATTTGTCACCTCAATCACCGCGCCAAAAGACGCCGCCTCGGTTGAGGATGTGACCGCGATGCTGGGACTTGTTGGCGATAAATCAAAAGACATTCGTACGCAAATTTCGACCAAAGCCCGTGCGTTGACCGACGCGACGGAACACAAAGCCGAGCTTATTGCCGCGCTTGCCAACGCCCAACGCGCCTTTGATCGTTTGTCTGTGCCGACCGACAACCCGGACCTTTTGTCGATCCCCGTTCGTCTAAAGTCAGCGCAAACAGTAACCATTCTGATCGACGCCAAATCCTATGGCGGGGGCTGGACGCCGATCTATGATGTTCACCTGACCGAAGGCGACAGCCCGTCGCTGACCATCGGGCGCAATTTCGCAATTGATTTGCCGCAAAGGGCGGTTTGGGACGGCGTTGACCTGACCTTGTCCACCCTGCGCCCGTCAGAACAGGTGGAACCGTCAACGCCCTATGCCAATCACGCCAGCATTCACAAACCTGTGCTTGCCACGCGCAAAGTGCAATCCACATCCGAGGTGATGGACTTGGCGGCGGCACCGATGGCGGAACCAGTATTGATGGAAGATCAGGGCGCTCGTGGCATGGAGGTCGACACCGGCGGTGTGGCGGTCAGTTATCATTATTCCCAGAAAGTTACTGCACTGGCAGGCGATGCCCAGATCCTTGAACTCGACAGCCTGACCTTGCCTGCCACCACTGAAATATACGCCATTCCACGTCGAGATGAGACCGCGTTTCTGGTGGCGCAATTAGAAAACACCACGGCAGAGCCTTTCCTTGGCGGGGCGGCCACGATCTATCGCGGCAAGACCCTTATCGGGGATGTGCAAATGCCATTTCTTGCCGCAGGCGACGACACCACCCTGCCCTTTGGTCCAATCGAAGGGATCCGGCTGGAACATATTGTGGCTGACAATGAGACCGGTGATCGGGGCATTATTTCAACCACCAACACACGCGAACAGGACACGTCGTTCCGTGTGACCAACCTGACCGGGGACGCCCAAAAAATCCGCGCGTTTTATCCGCTGACCTATTCCGAGCAAGAGGATCTTGAAGTCGAGGTCACCGCCACCCCACGCCCGGATGAGACCAACCACGAGGACAAACGCGGCTTGTCTGTTTGGGATCTGGACGTGGCGCCGGGCACCACCGAAGAGGTGAAAATCAACACCACATTAAGCTGGCCAGATGGCTATCAGCTTAACTGGCAGCCTTGGTAAGGTCATTTGATTTATAGGGGGGCGGGTCATCACAGACCTGCGCCTCTAGCTGATCTTGGATAAACTGGTTCACCGAGACGCCCAGCGCATCCGCTGTGTGTTTGAGCTTCACCAATGTGTCCAGTGGGAGCTCTACTCTTAGGGTTACTTCTGCCATGGGATCAGCATGCACGCAGATTGCTTAACCGGGTCTTAAGCCACAGCACGACAGCCTAAAAATCTATTTCGGGGCCCCCTCAACAAGGCGCTTAAGATTGGCAAGGCCCACCGCGTAATCGGCGCCAACCCAGCCATCCATCATCACCCCCATCCACCGTGCAATTGGGTTGTAACCGGTGTCAGTGGAAAACCCCCAAACGACCTCGGTCCCACCATCAACCGCATCCAGGGTGAAATAAGCTTCTGCCGTGCCTTGCGCCCCAAAATCAAGCGCCATCTCGACCCGCGCATCCGGTTCACTGACGGTGATCACCTGACGCCCATTGCCCACTTGAGGATGATCAGATGACCAGATCAGGCTGTTGCCAATGCCCGCCTCGGGGCCTTCATAAATCAACATCACTTCTGGATCGCGCCCCAACCACGGCGACCATGCCTCGGACGCGCGCAGGGCATTCACATGGGGGAAAATGTCACTGGGTTTGGCCCCGATCACGGTGGACCTTTCAACCGAAACCACGCGCGGCAAGACAAAGCTGATCAACACCGCCAACACGATGATCAGCAAAAGCGCCTTGATTGAGTTCACGACAATACGCATTTCCCCCTCCGTGACAGGACAAGCCTAGCACAAAAGGGGGAAATGACCCAGAACGGAGTTTTCCGAGCGGGTATTTGCGATGTTAGACCGGAAGGAAGGTGTTCTTCTTGGTGTCGAAATACTCCAACCCACCTTCACCAATATCGGTCCACAACCCATGCAGCGACAAAACTCCGCTTTCCACAGCCTCGCGTACAAAAGGGAATGTCATCAGGTTATCCAGCGAGACAATCACCGCTTCTTTTTCAAGATCGCGATCCGAAATCTCAGCCTCTCCGCCACCTAGGCGTTCATAACCAGGCTTCAAAAGTGATATCCAGCGCCCCACAAAGCTTTTTTCATCCGCCAGTTCAGGCGCGTGACCTTGGCACAAATCATGAAAGCCTTTGACGCCGCCACAATTGGAATGTCCCAACACGATCAGATGGGTCACCTTCAGGGCCGTCACCGCGTATTCCACAGCGGCCGATGTGCCGTGATAATCGCCGCCGGGTTCATAGGGCGGCACCAAATTGGCAATATTCCGGTGCAGGAAAAACTCACCCTGATCAGCACCGAAAATGGAGGTGACATGCACCCTGCTGTCGCAACAAGACACAATCATGGCACGCGGCCGCTGTCCTTCGTCGGCCAAACGGCGATACCACGCCTGGTTTTCAGCATATCCCGTGGCTTTCCAGCCCTGGTAACGCTGTACAAGATAGGTGGGAAGTGGTTTTGCCTTATCCATCACGGTCTCCTCCGATTTCGAACGGTTTTACCGAATATTTTCAGGAAATTCGAGAGATTTCTGTTGAGTAGATATACCTTTTCTTGAGACATCCGCCCGCATTGTGGTCGCAATGAGGGAATACGCATGGGGTGTCGCCGTGAGCGAAATAAAGCAACTTCACCATAAAGAAACGGTCCGATTGGATCGTGATCAGCTAGAGGTATTGTGCCTGCAGCTTGGTCCCCAAGGGGCCGACAAGCTGGTCAACCAATCACTTGAGGATCTTGCTGTGGGTCTGTCCCATGTCCAAAAAAAGTATCTGTCCGGGCAAGTGGATGACACCCGCAAAGAGATTCGCAAACTGGTCAATATCGCAACGCAATTGGGAATGACCACATTGGCCCGCGTGGCCCGTGATGCGCTTGAACTTGCGGGGGGCAAAGATGCGGTGGGCTATCATGCCGTTCTCAGCCGCTTAACCCGCATTGGCGAGGGGTCGCTGATTGCGGTGTGGGATTTACAGGATATGTCTGTCTAAGACGGGTTGCAGGCACAGATGGGCACGTTAATCTAGGGGCAAATCTCATTTAGATAGGCCCCCAGATGACCATGCGTTTCGCCCCCAAAACCGATGCTGCCCTTCCTCTTGTGGTGATCCCAAAGGGGGATGAGGCAGCCATGAACCGCTTGCCTGACATCGCGCGCAACTGGGCACAGGCCAATGGGTTTACCGGCACATTGGGCGCGGCATTGGTTGTGCCGGATGCGGACGGCAACCCAAGCATGGCGTTGGTCGGATATGGCAGCGCAGAAGACCGCACCCGCAAGCGGTTTGGGATGGCGGCTGCCCGCGCGTCTTTGCCTGCTGGAACATATTCTTTGAACTGCGATTTATCTGGTGCTGAGTTGGACGAGGCCGTTTTGGGATGGCTTTTGGCGGGGTATCAGTTTGATCGCTACCACGAACAGGCGTCCCCCTCAGCCCAGCTGACGGCCCCCGATGGCATTGATGCCGCGCGGATTGAGGCAATTGCCGCAGGCGAAGCGCTGACCCGCGATCTGATCAACACGCCAACCGAAGACATGGGGCCAGCCGATCTTGAGGCAGAAATGTCCAAGCTCGCAGATCAGTTCGGCGCGCAAATCTCATCCATCCAAGGTGACACGCTTTTGGTGGAAAACCATCCGATGATCCACGCCGTTGGCCGCGCGGCAGATCAATCCACCCGCGCGCCCCGTCTGATCGACATGCGTTGGGGGAATGCGGGCCCGATGCTGACATTGGTTGGTAAAGGTGTGTGTTTTGACACTGGTGGTTTGAACCTGAAACCCGGTGCTTCGATGGGTTTGATGAAAAAGGACATGGGCGGGGCGGCAACGGTATTGGGCCTTGCACATATGATTATGGCGCTGGGATTAAAGCTGCGCCTGCGCGTGCTTGTGCCCGCCGTTGAAAACGCCGTTGCGGGCAATGCGTTTCGCCCCGGCGACATCCTGACCAGCCGAAAGGGACTGACGGTTGAGGTCAATAACACCGATGCCGAAGGGCGGCTTGTGCTGGCGGATGCTTTGGCCTTGGCGGACGAGGAAACCCCTGATCTGGTGATCTCAATGGCAACGCTTACCGGGGCTGCACGTGTCGCGGTTGGTCCTGATTTATCCCCGTTTTACGCCACTTCACCGGACGATGCGGATGCGGTGCGGGGCGGGGCTTTGGCCTGTGCGGATCCCGTGTGGGAAATGCCCTTTTGGACCCCTTACGAGGCTATGATTGAACCGGGCATTGCGGACCTTGATAATGCGCCAAAGGGCGGATTTGCCGGGTCCATTACCGCCGCCTTGTTTCTGAAACGCTTTGTCACCGACACGCCGCGCTATATGCATTTCGACATTTATGGCTGGAACCCGACAGCGGCCCCCGCCCGCCCCAAAGGCGGTGTTGGCATGGGGGCACGCGCAATCCTTGCCGCGTTGCCAGAGCTGCTTGACCTATGAGCGACCCTCGCCTGACCCCCGCAAATCCCCGCGTGGCCCACGACACGCTGCGTGGCCACGTGCAGGCGGATCGATTCACCCCCGGCATGCTGCGGCGCGTGACCTCACCGGTTGCGGATATCCTGCGCGCCCCAAACGGCGCACGGGATCGTCAGGCGCTTTTTGGTGAACACCTGTTGATGCTTGAGGAAATTGACGGACATGGATTTGTTCAGGCCGAGCGGGACGGCTATGTTGGTTACGTAAACACGGCGCATTTAGGCGCCGCCCAGCGCGCCAACCATTGGGTCAGCGCGACCGCAAGTCATCTTTACCCGCAGCCTGATTTCAAGACCTGCGAGATGGCGCCACTGTCCTTTGGGTCACGGCTGAGCATCACCGCTGATCACGGTCGCTTTAGCGAAACAGCTGACGGGCAATTTGTACCCACGGCCCATCTGACGCCGGTTGGCACCCCTCTTCCGGATCCCACCAAAACAGCGGCGCTGTTTCTGGGCACGCCTTACCTTTGGGGGGGCAATTCCAGTGCGGGCATTGATTGTTCTGGGCTGGCTCAGGCGGCGTTGATGGCCGCTGGATATGACTGTCCGGGCGACAGCGACATGCAGGAAAAGATTGGGCGCAAAATTCCCAAAGGTGCGCCGCTTAATCGTGGGGATCTGCTCTTTTGGAAAGGCCATGTTGCGATGGTCTTTGACCATGAACGCCTGATCCACGCCAATGCACATCACATGGCGGTGGCGTTTGAACCGATTGAGGCGGCGATTGCCCGGATTGCTGCGCAAGGTGACGGGGCGGTTACGGCGCAAAGGCGGTTTCTACCTTAAACGCGGCGGGCCTAATCCACCGAGCGGATCAGCTTTCGTTCAAGCACGCGCAACACCGCACGCAGATCATCGCCGCGTTTCAACACCTGACCATTCATTGCGATCACCGAATATTGTCCCTGTCGAAGGCGCAGTTTAGGGCGCTTTTCGATGCGGTAAATTGGGTGTTCAGCTGTGCGCCGAAAGACCGAAAACACGGCCACATCGCGCAGAAAGCTCATCCCATAGTCACGCCATTCTCCGGCCGCGACCATACGCCCATAAAGTCCCATCACCACGCCCAATTCCTTACGGTGGAACGCCACTTGCTGAGGCGGCTTTGCGCCGCCGGATGGGGGCGAGGTGGGTTGCATATTCATAATAATAGCTTGCCCCGGCTCACGCTGCAAATCAATCCCTGCGCGCGACACAGTCTTGTGTGCCGTGCTTTTCGCCACAATTTTGCCATGAAATAAACCCGAGAATTCCTTTTCCTTTCCCTTCCCACGCCCCGATCCACTGTCATCACAGGATCAGTAGCGAGCGCAGGCTCACCCCGGTGTCACGAATTACAGCCCCCACCCAGTATGTGGCACCGGGGCCTACGACCTAACCCGTGCAGCATTGCGCGGGTTTTGGTGTTTTTTTGGGGCCTCTTCGGCACAGGACACTGTTGATCAAGCACACTGTTGACCAAGCGGTCGGTTTTGTGCATCCTTTGATGAAAGATCAGGGAGAGATCATGACACCGGAGTTGCGCGCAAAGAAATCCGCTGAGGCGATGTGGCGGGATGACCCCGCCAGCCAAGCGCTTGGTATGTCATTGGATGACATCGGGCCGGGCCATGCGGTGATGCGCATGGCCGTTCGCCCTGACATGGCCAATGGGCATGGAATTTGCCACGGTGGGTTCATTTTTACCCTTGCCGACAGCGCCTTTGCCTTTGCCTGCAACAGCTACAACACCCGTGTCGTGGCCCAGCATAATTCGATCACATATCTAAGCCCCGGCCAGTTGGGCGAGACACTGACCGCCACTGCAACAGAAATTAGCCGGGCGGGACGGTCCGGCATTTATGATGTTGACGTAACCGGGAAAGATGGGCGCAAGCTGGCCGTTTTCCGTGGCCATTCACGCCAGATCAAAGGCGCCCATTTTGACGAAGAACACACCGAAGGCTGACCCTTTGGACACATGACATTCCGGGCAAATGCCCGCGTTTTGGGAGGAACGCATGGAAGATTTGACACCGCGCCGCGAGGACCTTGATCCGATTGAGATTGCATCACGTGATGAAATTTCAGCGTTGCAGCTTAAACGGATGAAATGGTCGCTTAAACACGCCTATGAAAATGTTCCGTTTTATCGCAAGCAGTTCGACGATGCGGGCGTACATCCCGACGATCTTAAATCCCTGTCAGACCTTGCGAAATTCCCGTTCACAGTCAAACAAGACCTGCGCGACAATTACCCGTTTGGTCTGTTTGCGGTCCCGCGCGAACAGATCGCGCGGGTTCATGCCAGCTCTGGCACCACCGGTCAGCCGACCGTTGTGGGGTATACGAAAAACGACCTGACCATGTGGGGCAATGTTGTTGGGCGGTGCCTACGCGCATCGGGTTTGAAACCCGGTGATGTGCTGCACAATGCTTATGGTTATGGGCTGTTCACCGGAGGTTTGGGCATTCATGGCGGCGCGGAACAATATGGTCTGACGGTGGTGCCTGTGTCCGGCGGCATGACCCAAAGGCAGGTCCGGGTGATTGAAGATTTCGGCGCCACGGGCATCACCGTGACCCCCTCTTATGCGCTGTCCATTCTGGACGCCTATGCCAAACAGGGGCTGGATCCCCGTAAAAGCCCATTGAAGGTTGGGATTTTTGGGGCGGAGCCTTGGACCAACGCGATGCGCGGTGAAATCGAAGATGCGTTTGATATGCATGCCGTTGATATTTACGGGCTTTCCGAAGTGATTGGGCCCGGCGTGGCCAACGAATGTGTGGAAACCAAAGACGGGCTGCACGTCTGGGAAGACCATTTTTATCCCGAGATCATCAACCCTGACACGGGTGAAGTGGTTGAGGATGGCGAGTTGGGCGAACTTGTTTTCACCTCGCTCACCAAAGAGGGGTTTCCAATCATCCGGTATCGCACCCGTGATCTGACGCGGCTGTTGCCGGGGTCTGCGCGCTCAATGCGCCGGATGGAAAAAATCACCGGCCGGTCAGATGATATGATCATCCTGCGCGGCGTAAATGTGTTCCCGACCCAGATCGAAGAACAACTGATGGACATGCCCAGCCTTAGCCCGCATTTCCAGATCGAATTGACCCGCCCCGCCCGAATGGACGAGATGCATGTCTATGTGGAATTGGCCGAAGGTCAGCCCCCAGCAGCGGCGGACGCGGCCGCGCGCGCCCTGTCTGCCAAGATCAAATCCAACGTCGGCGTGACCGCCAAAGTCCATGTCACCGACAGCGGAAAGGTTGCGCGAAGTGAGGGGAAAGCTGTAAGGATCGTCGATAACCGGCCAAAGGAGTAACCCATGCCGCGAGGGATTGCCCGCGACCACGAAGAAAAACGCACCGCCATCCGCAAAGGGGCAGCGGCCTATTTCGCTGAACATGGGTTTGATCGCGCGTCGATGACCGGCGCCGCCAAGCATTGTGGTATCTCTAAGGCGTTGATTTATCACTATTATGACAGCAAAGAATCGCTGTTATTTGATATTCTCAACACCCATCTTTCCACCCTTGTCAGCGATGTTGAAGCCGCCCCGGAAACGGACGGGTTGCGCGGGCTGATCCGGGCCATTTTGGTGGCCTATAAAGGGGCAGATGCCGAGCATAAATTACAGCTAGATGCGCTGTCTGTGTTGGAACCCGAAGCACAGCAAAAGCTTTTTGCGCTGCAACGCCGCCTGATTGACATGATGGATGACAGTCTCAGAAAAGCCGCCCCCGACGCCTTGGCGCAGGGGCAAAAACTGCGCCCTGTAACCATGTCGGTCTTTGGCATTCTGAACTGGTATTATATGTGGAATCGCCCCGGCCAAGGGCTGAGCCGCGAAGAATATGCGGACCTTGTGTCGGATATGTTGTTGGGGGGCATTAAGGCGCTGTAACGTCACGCTTGGCGTCACCTTCTGAACAGTTTTATACGCAATTTTCACCGATCACATTTCTGTCAGTTCCAATTCACATGTTCATTAGTAAAGTGGTCCTAGCTATTTCGCCAAACAAGAGGTTCCTATGTTTCACAAAACCAAGCTCATCACGGCCACCACAATTGGATTGACTCTAAGCGTTTCGACCCTGTCCACCGCAGCTCTGGCGCATGAGGATGTTCAAAACCCCACTGTTAAAACCCGCATGATGGCGATGGAAGCGATTGGTGGCGGCATGAAAACCCTTGCTGGGATGGCCAAAGGTGAAATCGCTTTTGACGCTGAAAAAGCAAACGCCGCTATGGCCGTCATTGCAGAGAAAAGCGCCATGGCAGCGCCGTTGTTTGAAGCCAATGAAACTGACCCAAAGTCAGAAGCGCTTCCATCCATCTGGGAAAACTGGGATGATTTCGTTAAGAAAATGGACGATCTTGCCGTGGCTTCAAAGGCGAATATGACCCTTGCGGATGCGGGTTCTTTGGGTGCGGCTTTGGGCCAGGTGGGCGGCACCTGCAAGGCGTGCCACAGTGATTACCGCAAAAAGTAATCCTTTGGTCAGATATCAACCAGACAGCAAAACGGGTCCTCTTGGGGCCCGTTTTTTGTGTTCAACTGCAATTCACGCCGGTGATCACATCCTGTTCATCGAACACCACATTTAACCGATCAAATAGGTCAATGCCCCGGTACCTCAACTGCCTTTTGGCAACGTGTCCACCATGCTGCTTTCATCATTTTCCAACTGACAGGCGCTTAGGACCAGCATCGCCAAGCCCACGGCATACACATAAAATTTTGCTATTTTCATAGTCTTTTTTCCTCTCTATGTCGGGCAAAGACAACGGGCTGTCGTGCGCGTATTGATTTCACGCAGGCTTTCGCCCACCCTAGGACAACAGATATGGAGGATCCCCCGATGATGCGCACCCGTGCAGCCGTCGCCGTTGAGGCCGGCAAACCGCTTGAGATTATGGAAGTGAACCTCGAAGGCCCGCGCGCGGGTGAGGTTTTGGTGGAAATCAAGGCGACCGGCCTGTGTCACACCGACGAATTTACCCGGTCGGGCGACGACCCCGAAGGGATCTTTCCCGCGATCTTGGGCCACGAAGGCGCAGGCGTGGTGATTGAGGTGGGCGAAGGCGTGACATCATTGGAAGTGGGCGATCACGTGATCCCGCTTTACACCCCCGAATGCCGCGAATGCGACTATTGCCTGCACCCGAAAACCAACCTGTGCCAATCAATCCGTTCGACCCAAGGGGCGGGGCTTTTGCCCGATGGCAGCACGCGATTCTCGATGCTTGATGGCACGCCAATTCATCACTACATGGGCTGTTCCACCTTCGCCAACCACACGGTTGTGCCGGAAATTGCGCTGGCCAAAGTGCGTAAAGACGCGCCGTTTGACAAGATCTGTTACATCGGGTGCGGCGTGACCACGGGCATCGGCGCGGTAATCAACACCGCCAAGGTTGAAATCGGGTCCACCGCGATTGTGTTTGGTCTGGGCGGCATCGGCCTGAACGTCATACAAGGCCTGCGGTTGGCCGGGGCCGATCAGATTGTTGGCGTTGACCTGAACGACGACAAAGAAGAAATGGGCCGCCATTTTGGCATGACCCATTTTGTAAACCCAACCAAAGTCGACGGCGATATCGTTGCGCATCTGGTTGAACTTACCGGCGGTGGTGGTGACTATACATTCGACGCAACCGGCAACGTGCATGTCATGCGTCAGGCGCTTGAGGCGGCGCATAAAGGCTGGGGCGAAAGCATCATCATCGGTGTTGCGGGCGCGGGGCAGGAAATTGCCACCCGCCCATTCCAACTGGTCACCGGCCGATCATGGCGCGGCACCGCGTTTGGCGGCGCATCTGGTCGCACTGATGTGCCCAAAATCGTTGATTGGTACATGGACGGCAAGATCGAGATCGACCCGATGATCACCCACACGATGGGCTTGGATGACATCAACAAAGGCTTTGATCTGATGCACAAAGGCGAAAGCATTCGCGGCGTCGTGGTGTATTGATCTGGGTTGCATGACTGAAAAAGGGGGGCCATTGCGCCCCCCTTTTTTTGTTACACACGTCGTCATTTTCAATCGGGTGAACCTTTGCTTAGAAACTTGTCGACATCGGTTGCCTTCAGGATATAATTCTATAAATTAGAACCATTCTAATCAGGAGCTTTCCATGCTGTCCGGCACCCTCAATCGTCGTCGTTTCTCTGATCTGTCAGAACAAGAAATCCTTGCGCTGGCCATTTCCAACGAAGAAGACGACGCGCGGATTTATCGCCAATACGCCGAATATCTACGCGCTGATTTTGCATCTTCCGCCAAGGTTTTTGACGGCATGGCCGAAGAAGAAGACGAACATCGCCGCATCCTGATTGACGCCCACAAAGCCCGCTTTGGCGATATGATCCCGCTTATTCGCCGCGAACATGTCGCCGGGTTTTACGCCCGCCGCCCCGTGTGGCTGGTGGAAAATCTGGGCCTTGAAACCATCCGCGCTGAGGCGCGCGAGATGGAGCGGCAAGCCGAACAGTTTTACCGCAAAGCCGCCGACCGCACATCAGACGCAGACACCCGCAAACTTTTGGGCGATCTTGCCGCCGCCGAAGCCGACCACGGCAACATCGCGGGCCAGCTTGAGGCCCAACACCTCGGCGACAATGAACGATCCGAAGAGGACTCGGATCAGCACCGACAGTTCATTCTGACCTGGGTGCAACCCGGTCTTGCGGGATTGATGGACGGGTCCGTCTCCACCCTCGCGCCCATTTTTGCGGTCGCCTTTGCCACCCATGACACCCACACAACCTTTCTGGTGGGACTGGCGGCCTCGGTCGGGGCTGGCATCTCAATGGGCTTTACCGAAGCCGCCTCAGATGACGGCGAATTGTCCGGGCGCGGAAGCCCGGTCAAACGCGGGTTTGCCTCAGGCATCATGACCACAGTCGGCGGATTGGGCCACGCCCTACCCTATCTGATCACCGATTTCTGGACCGCCACAACCATCGCCTTGATTGTTGTGTTTCTTGAGCTTTGGGCCATCGTCTGGATCCAGAACAAATTCATGCACACACCATTTCTGCGCGCCACCATCCAAGTTGTGCTTGGCGGCGCCCTGGTGTTTGCCGCCGGTGCGCTGATTGGCGGGGGATAGCGCGCGTCTTTTTCTTGCCCAAAATATCCTCGCCGAAGGCAAGAAAACCTGCACCACGCGCGCATTTTCGCATTGCCAAAGGGCCTTAAGCCATGCTGGATGGGGCAAATCCTGAAAGGACAGCCCCATGTGCGCGCCCACCTCTGATTGCACCGCAATTCCAACCGAGCAGATCTTGAACGAACGGGTGCGCGTGACCGAATGGCGTTTCCCGCACAAAGGCGCGCGCACAGGCTGGCACAAGCATGACTACGATTATGTGGTTGTGCCAATGTTTGATGGTGTCTTGCGCATTGAATTGCCGGGGGACGAGGTGATCTTGGCCGAGTTAAAAACCGGCGTGCCCTATTATCGCGAGCTTGGCGTTGAACATGACGTGATCAGCGACAACGACTTTGACTGCGCCTTTATTGAGGTTGAATTGCTTGATGCGCCGAAGTCGCGCGAATGACCATGACCTTCCTCTCTTCCAAGGGGCCTTCCGCAGATGATTGAAGTTCTCTTACAAACCTTGCCATTTTTCGCCCTTATCGGCCTTGGCTTTGGCGCAGCGGTACGTGGTTTTTTTCCACCAGAGGCCACGGCCTATTTGACCCGCTTTGTGTTCTATTTCGCGCTGTCAGCAATGCTCTTTCGGTTTGCGGCAAACCTGTCGTTGGGTGAAGTGCTGGATTGGCCCTTTATCTGGGCCTATGCCTCTGGCGGGATTGTGCTTTATGTGGTCGCCACGCTGATTGCCCTTGTGCGCAAAGTGGGCGTCGAAGAGGCCGCGGTTGAGGCGCAATGCGCGGTGATCGGCAACACCGGCTTTCTGGGCGTACCGATGCTGGCGCTGTTGTTAGGCGAGGCGGCGATTGGCCCGGTCATGTTGGTGCTGGCGGTTGACCTTTTCCTTTTCGGCAGCCTGATTGTGATCATCATCACAGGATACCGCGATGGGCGTGTAAGCCCCGCGATTTTGACCACAATCACCAAAGGGCTGACCACCAACCCGATGATTGTCTCGATCGGATTGGGTTTTTTATGGTCGGCTACGGGGTGGGCGCTGCCCGGCCCTGTTGATCGGTTTCTGGACATTCTGGGCGGCGCCTCTACCCCCGGCGCGCTCTTTGCCATTGGCGCCTCATTGGCGATAAAATCAACCGAGCGGGTATCGGTGGCCAGTTGGCTTAGCTTTGCAAAATTGGTTCTGCATCCCGCCCTTGTCGCGTTTTTCGCGCTTGTGGTCTTTGACGTTGCGGCCTATCCCGCTGGCGTGATGATTGCGGCATCTGCCCTTCCGGTGGCGGGCAATGTCTATATCCTTGCACAGCATTACGGCGTGGCCCCGCATCGGGTGTCGACCGCCATTCTTGTGTCGACCCTTGTGTCGATCCTAACCGTATCCACCGTTATCGCATGGGTAAATGTATGATCCTTTTGACCGGCGCCTATCGTTTGTTCTTTCCCGCAGCGGGCCTTTTGGCCGGGATCGCGATCCCCCTTTGGTTGGTACTTTACATGGGGGCCGCTGATTTGGTTGAGGATCCTTTGACCTGGCACCAGCACGAGATGCTTTGGGGCTATTTACCGGCAGCGTTGGCCGGGTTCCTTTTTACCGCCATTCCCAACTGGACCCGACGCCCACCGCTGTCGCCTGTGCCGCTTGGCGCGCTGTTTGCACTGTGGCTGCTTGCGCGGGTCTTGATGTTTTTGGCGCCAGAAGCGTTCATGTCCCAACTGATCGCCGTGGCGTTTTTACCCACCGTGGCCTTGCTTGCGCTGCGCGAATTGGTGGCCTCAGATAACCGCCGCAATTTTGTGGTGGCTGCAATGGTGATGCTGCTTGCGGCCTCGCAAGCGGTGTTTTTCTGGGTGGATGCTGAGCTGGGGTTGACCCTAGGGTTTGCCTTGGCCTTTGTGCTTATGGCGCAGATCGGCGGACGGGTGACGCCCGCCTTTAGCCGCAACTGGTTGAAAGCGCGCGGGATCAAATCGCTCCCCCCCAGCTTTGGGCCCCTTGACCGGAGCACTCTGAGCATCAGCGTTGCAACCGCTTTGGCCTGGGTGGTTTTGGGCGTGACCCCGATCACCGGTATCATCGCTGCCGCCGCCGCCTTTGCCTTGACCCTACGGCTCGTCCGTTGGCGCGGGTGGGCGGTGATTTCAGAACCGCTTTTGTTTGCGCAACACGTCGCTTATCTTTGGCTACCTGTAAGCATGGTCTTCTTGGCCCTAACATCCCTCACCGACATATCCAGCCTTGCGCAGGTCCGCCACGCACTGGGTGCGGGCGCAATTGGCACCATGACCATAATTGTCATGCTGCGCGCCCTTATGGGCCATTCAGGGCGCGCCATTACCGCCACCCCGCTGGACCGGGCGCTTTTGGTGTTCCTGCATCTGGGCGCCGTGTTGCGGGTGATTGCCGAATGGGCGGATGATCCGATGATCTATATCCACGCGGGTGGCACATTATGGGCGCTTGGCATGATCCTCTTTGCGATCCGCGCATTGCCCATTGCCTTTGCCCCGCGCGCATAGTTACCTCTGATCACCAGACAATCAGGAGCCCCCTATGGAAACTCTCTCAGAAAATGCCTGCTTTGGCGGCACCCAAGGTGTTTACAAACATGCCTCTTTGGCCACCGGAACAGACATGACCTTTGGTCTGTTTCAACCTGCCGAAGCATTGGACGGCCCGGTGCCTGTGTTGTGGTATTTGTCGGGGCTGACCTGCACCCATGAGAACGCCATGACCAAAGCGGGCGCACAAGCCTGGGCGGCAAACGAAGGCATCGCGCTGATCTTTCCCGATACCTCGCCACGCGGCGAAGGGGTGGCCGATGATGACGCCTATGACCTTGGTCAGGGCGCTGGGTTTTATGTGAATGCCACCCAAGACCCTTGGGCCAAGCATTTCCGTATGTGGGATTATCTGGTCGAGGATCTGCCCGAATTGGTGTTCAACGATTTTGCTTTGGACAGCGAACGCCAAGGCATCACCGGGCATTCGATGGGCGGTCACGGCGCGCTGACAATGGCGATGACACTGACCGACCGCTTCCGCTCTGTGTCGGCCTTTGCCCCCATTGCCAACCCCACCGCCTCGGATTGGGGCCGCAAGCAATTGGGGGCCTACCTCGGTGATGATGAAAGCAAATGGGCCGCGCATGACGCATCTCTTTTGATGGCGGATAAGGGTTTTGACGGGCCGGTCTTGATTGATCAGGGCGCGTCCGATCAGTTCCTTGACCTTTTAAAACCCGAAGCTTTGGCCGCCGCCATTGCCACCAAACGCCAAGAGGCCACATTCCGCATGCAGCCCGGTTATGACCACAGCTATTACTTTGTGTCGAGCTTTATGGAAGACCACGTCGCCTTCCACGCGGATGCGCTTTACGCATGAGCGACACAGCCACCGAACCCGCGATTTATATCGACGCGGACGCTTGTCCAGTAAAGGCCGAAGCCGAAGCGGTGGCCACGCGCCACCAGATGCGGATCTATTTCGTCTCAAACGGCGGATTGCGCCCGTCGCAAAACCCGTTGGTTGAGATGATCTATGTCGCTGACGGGCCAGACGTGGCGGATATGTGGATCGCGGATCGGGCGGGCAAAGGGGACGTGGTCGTGACCACCGACATTCCCTTGGCGGCAAAATGCGTGGCGACCGGCGCACAAGTGCTGCGCCCCAACGGCGAAGCCCTGTCTGAGCGCAACATCGGCCAGACGCTCGCCACGCGCGACCTCATGACAGACCTGCGCGCGGCGGATCCGTTTCGACAAGGCGGCGGAAAACCGTTTTCCAAAGCAGACCGCTCGCGGTTTCGCGATGGGTTGGACCGGGCGGTGCTGGCGGCAAAACGCGCCGTGAAATAGGCACCTCGCAGGAATTGGCGCGCTTATGGTTCTTTTCCGTGCCGTTTCCCCCTTATCTCAAACCCTCATCTCCTGTGTTCTGGGGGCAAGAGCGCAAGTTCGGGTCTGTATCAGGAGGGGAACATGGAATTACTGATTAGCCTTATCGCAGGTGCTGTCGGCGGGAACCTCACCGGCAAAGCCGCGCCATCCATCAACCAAGGCACGCTGATCAATTCGATCGCGGGCATCATAGGCGGGGGGCTTGGCGGCCAAATCCTGACGATGGTTGGTGCTGGCGGATTGGCCGGTGGCGGCATGGACCTGATGGGTATCATCGGTCAACTGGCGTCCGGCGGTGTTGGCGGCGGCGTGGTTTTGGCCATTGTCAGCGTGATCAAAAACGCGATGGCCAAGTAAGAGAAACACCGGGTGGGGCCGGGTATCGCTTGTTAACGAGTGTTCAGGGGGCCATGCGCCCCCTTTTTCTTTGGGAAAGTCGCGCAGAATTACCCCCAGATCGCTCTTTCACACCCCTTTTCCAGCGCATTTCCCGCAAGCTCCCTTGCCTAAAGGCCCCCCGCTTTGTAGGCATAAAGTGACTTTTACAAGAGGGCCTTCTTATGCCGCATAGCGACCCGAAAACCCTTGTTTCGACCGATTGGCTCGAAACGCACCTGAAAGACCCCGATCTGCGCGTGATCGACGCCAGCTGGTATATGCCGGATATGGAACGCGATGCCGAGGCAGAATATAACGCCGCGCATATTCCCGGCGCGCGCTATTTTGATATTGATGAAATTGCCGACCTGCGTTCGGACCTACCACACATGGTGCCCCCGGTTGAGAAATTCATGTCGCGCATGCGGGCGATGGGCATTGGCGATGGCCATCAGGTTGTTGTCTATGACGGCATCGGAAATGGGATGAGCATGTTTTCTGCAGCCCGCGTGTGGTGGATGTTTCGCCTGATGGGCAAGACAGATATCGCGGTGCTGGACGGTGGCTTTGCCAAATGGCAAGCCGAAGGCCGGGTGATCGAGGATCTGCCCCCCGTCATTCGCGATCGCCATATGACCGTGTCGCGCCAGGCGCATATGATCAAGGATGTGACCCAAGTGGCGGCCGCCTCAAAGCTGGGCGATTATGAAATCATTGATGCGCGCGGCGCGGAACGGTTTCGCGGCGAGGTGGCTGAACCACGCGAAGGTTTGCGTGCGGGCCACATCCCGAACTCGAAAAATCTTCCCTTTGATGAGCTGTTTAATGCTGACGGCACCATGAAAGACAAAGACGCCCTTCGCGCCGCGTTTGAGGCCGCAAATGTTGATCTGAAGAAACCCGCCATCCTGTCCTGTGGGTCAGGCGTGACCGCCGCAATTCTGGCCCTTGGGCTGGAACGCATCGGCCATGACCGCCACGCCATTTATGACGGCAGCTGGTCAGAATGGGGCATGTATAACGACCTGAAAGTCGCAACCGGAGAATAACGCGATGTTCAACACATTGAAGTCCCAGCCCGTCGATAAAATCATGGCGCTGATGCAGATGTACCGCGAAGATAACCGCGAAGGTAAAATTGACCTTGGCGTTGGCGTTTATAAAAACGCCCTTGGTGTGACACCCGTGATGCGCGCGGTGAAAGCCGCCGAAAAGGTGCTTTGGGACGTGGAAGGCACCAAATCTTATACCGCGCTTGCGGGCGACCCTGCGTTTGGCAAGGCCCTGTCTGGGCTGGTTTTGGGTAACACTGTTGATGCGGACCGCCTGTCGATGGCGGCCCAACCAGGCGGCACCGGCGCGATCCACCAAGCGGTTGAACTGATCAAAATGGCCAACCCTGATGCCACCATCTGGTTGTCGGCCCCCACTTGGCCAAACCACCCGTCGATCATCAAGCACCTTGGCATGGCGATGGCAGAATACCGTTATTTCGACAATGACACCCGTGCGGTGGACTTTGACGGCATGATGGACGACCTGAAGGGCGTGAAAGCCGGCGATGCAGTGCTTTTGCACGGCTGCTGCCACAACCCCACCGGCGCCAACTTGAACATTGAACAGTGGAAAGAGGTCGCAACACTGATCGAGACCAAAGGCGCGATCCCCTTCATCGACATTGCCTATCAGGGCTTTGGTGACGGTTTGGAAGAAGATGCCGCAGGCGTGCGTTTGGTGGCGCAAATGGTGCCAGAAACCATGGTCGCGGCGAGCTGTTCAAAGAACTTCGGGATTTACCGCGAACGCACCGGCCTTTTGTTCACTGTGTCGAATGATGCCGCGCAAGCCAAGGTGACCCAGCAAAACCTGACCCACCTGAACCGTCAGAACTTCAGCTTCCCCCCCGATCACGGCGCGCGTTTGGTGACCATGATTTTGGAAGACGATGGCCTGAAAGCGGACTGGATGGCCGAACTGGAAGAGGTACGCACCGGAATGCTCGGCCTGCGCACACAACTGGCGGACGCCTTGCGCGAACGCGCGGGTTCTGACCGCTTTGGCTTTATCGCCGATCACCGCGGCATGTTTTCACGCCTTGGGGCCAGCCCTGAGCAGGTTGAAAAAATGCGCGTCGATCACGGTATCTACATGGTGGGTGACAGCCGGATGAACATTGCCGGGCTGAACGAGGCAACAATTCCCGTTCTCGCAGATGCGATCATCGCCGCTGGCGTTTAACCCGCACCAATAAAGCAAATACCAAAGGGGGCGCAGAACGCGCCCCCTTTTCCTGTTGGACTTACGTACACCTCAACGCGATTTTGGCTTTTTATTGCAACCAAAAGCGCGAAATTACGCGAAGGCGGGGGGAAACACCGCGAATTGTCGCGCGCGGGTGGGGATCGGGCTACACAGCCCCCATATGATTCGTTACCTTGTGATCAACGAGCAGATCTGGAATTTGAGACCATGAGCCCAACCGGCCGCAAACGCCCCACTTTGGTGGCGGACCAACGCTATCCCAACGCAAAAAGCGCGGCGAAAAAGCCCGCCCGCAAAACTGCGTCTAAATCTACGGCGCGAAAGGCGACCCCTAAGCGGCGCGCACCCGCGCCCAAACGTGGCGGCGGGGGTGGGGGCAGCATCCTGATGTGGCCCATCCATTTCGTGATGTGGATTTTTCGGATGATCTGGCGACTGACATGGACAGGCGCTGTGGTGGTCACGCTGATCATCGGGCTTGCGGTGTTTTATGTGGCGTCTACCCTGCCGGAATTGACCACCATGCTTGACGGGCGGGCCAAAGGGTCTGTGACCGTGTTGGACCGGTACGGCGATGTCTACGCGTGGCGCGGCGATCAGCGCGGCGGGACGGTCACATCTGAGACCGTTAGTCCCTATTTGAAAAACGCCGTTGTCGCATCGGAAGACAAGCGGTTTTACCGCCACTTTGGCGTGAGCCCACGGGGCATTGCCTCCGCCGTGCGTATCAACCTGCGGGCTGGGCGCGGGCCATTGTCGGGCAATGGCGGGTCGACACTGACGCAACAGGTGGCCAAGCTGCTCTGCCTTGGTGTGCCTTATGATGCGGACATCTGGGAAAACGAAGCCGCGTATGAGGCAGATTGCCGACAGGGATCCCTGTGGCGCAAAGTCAAAGAAGCTGTCTATTCCATCGCGCTGGAAACCAAGTTCTCAAAAGAAGAGATCCTGACGATTTACCTGAACCGCGCTTACTTGGGCGCGGGGTCACACGGGTTTGATGCCGCCGCGCGGCGTTATTTTGCGGTGCCTGCGGCGGATCTGAACCCAGCGCAATCGGCAATGCTGGCCGGCATGTTGCCCAAGCCATCGGTTTATGCTCCGACCAACAACCTGAAACGATCCCAAGATCGCGCGGCCACGGTGCTGCGGTTGATGCGTGAACAAGAGTATATTTCCGCCAAAGAAGAAAAGCACTTTCAGGCCAACCCAGCCACGCTTTCCAAAGCGGCCAAGGCACAAGCGGGGGGCTATTTTGCCGATTGGATCATGCGCGACATGCCTGCGTTCCTGACGCGTAAAACCACCGAAGATGTTGTGATCAAATCAACGCTTGATCCCACAATCCAAACGGCGGCTGAGGATGCAATCAACTGGGTCTTTGCCAACAAGGTGCGCGAAGGGTCAAAAGCGCAGGCTGCAATTGTGGTGATGAGCGCGGATGGCGCGGTGCGTGCCATGGTCGGCGGGCGCGACATGCGCGTCACCGGCGCCTTCAACCGCGCCACACAAGCGAACCGTCAAACCGGATCGTCGTTTAAACCGTTTGTCTATGCAGCGGCTTTGGATCTTGGCTACAGCTGGAATGATTTTGTGCTGGATGAGCCTTATTGCCTGAATGTGCCCGGATCTGGCGAATGGTGCCCCAAGAACTATACCCGCAAGCATTATGGCAACGTCAGCCTGACCGAAGCTTTGGCCAAATCGCTGAACGTCCCTGCGGTGAAAGTGTCCGAGGCCGTGGGGCGCGAGGCGGTGAAAACCGTGGCGTCGATGTTTGGCATTGAAAGTGATCTGGCCGATGGTCCGGCGCTGGCGCTGGGGGCGTCAGAAAGTACTTTGCTGGAAACCACCGGGGCCTATGCGGGCATTCTGAACGGCGGTCGTTCGGTCACCCCTTATGGGCTGACCGAATTATCGCTGGTCGGGGATAATTCACCGTTGATGACGCAAACCGGTGGCATGGGCGAGCGGGTGATTTCCAAGTCTGCTGACGAACAGTTGGTCTATATGATGAACCAGGTGGTCGAGGTTGGATCAGGCCATCGGGCGCGCATTGAAGGGCGTGAAGTGGCCGGAAAAACCGGGACCACCCAGGGCGCCAAAGATGCGTGGTTCATTGGGTTCACCGCGGATTACGTGGCCGGTGTCTGGATGGGGTATGATGACAACACACCCTTGAAAGGTGTGACCGGTGGCGGGCTTCCTGCCGAGGTTTGGCAGCACGCCATGGCCAAGGTGCATGAAGGTCTGCCCCCCCGCCCCTTGCCAATGATCCGCCCCGGTACGGCCCCGCGGTTTGAGGGCGAGGTCTTTTCCTCAGACCCCAATACGGGGGGGCGCGGCACGCGAACACAACCACGTGGGAATGATCTTCAAGATGCGGTTGAGAATGTGATCATCAACACCCTGCGGTCGATCTTTGGGCAAGGGAACTGAGGTCGGTCACTTTGGCAGCGGCTTAACCGAACCTCTCACAACAAAAAAAGGCGACCCATGATCAGGGTCGCCTTTTTCATTTTATTCTTGGGTCACGTGCAACCGGGTAGCATCAGCCATACATTTGGCGGGCCTGGCGAAAAGACAGCAATTGTTTGCTGTTCTCATCCCAAAGGTGCAGACGCGCGCAGGCAAAGCTTTCGCGGATCGTCATCCGGTTAATCTGTGCCAGTACGGAATGATCTTTAAGCACCTCTGTCAGGCGATAAAACGGGATGCGGCTGTACAGGTGGTGCACATGATGGATCCCGATATTGGCGCTGAACCATTGAAGAACAGGCGGCAAGACATAATGCGAGCTGCCGTGCAGAGCCGCATCGTGCAATTGCCAATCTTCGTCTTCTTTCCAAGTGGTGTTTTCAAACTGATGCTGCACATAAAACAGCCACATGCCCCCTGTCGCCGCCAGCAATGTCGAGGGCAGGAAAATCAGGAACACAGCCGACAGGCCACCAAAATACCAGATCACCGCGATGCCAATGAAGATCGACAGATTGGTGCCCATCGCGCTGATCCAATAACGTGCACTGTTCATCAACCCAACCGGCAACCGGTTCTGCAACAAGAACAGATAGCTTGGACCAAAGCCAAACAACACAACCGGGTTGCGATACAGGCGATACATCAAGCGGTGGAACGGGGTCAGGGCCTCATATTCCGCAACCGTCATCGTATGGATGTCACCAATGCCACGTTTGCCCAGATTGCCGGCCGAGCTGTGATGGATCGAATGGGTCCGGCGCCAAACATCATAGGGGGTCAGCGTCAGCACACCGATCACGCGGCCCACCCAATCGCTCACGGCGCGATGTTTAAAGAACGAGCCATGCCCGCAGTCATGCTGGATGGTGAACAGGCGCAAAAGAAACGCCGCATTCAGGACCGAAATCCCGAAAGTCAGCCAATAGCTGACGGAAAGCGACAGCCAGGCAAGAACCCAAAGTGCAATGAAGGGGATGAACGTCACGCCCAATTCAAAGCTGCTGCGCAAGGCATCTGGTTCACGGTAATTGGCCAAGGTTTTCACCCATTCACGTGCGGAAAGGGTTTCGCTTTTGGGCGGGTGGTCTGATGTATCTTTCATGCGCCTGCTTTTTCGTTGCTCCCGCAAACGGATAAACCACCAGCCCTATATGGCAAGTAAAAACGCATCCATGACACGCCAACGTGCGCTTCTGTCCCGGAATACGGCGGAATTGTTCGGTCAAATACAAAAAAACCCCACCGCATTTCGCGTCAGGGTTTTCTAAAGCTTACCTTGGGGTAAGGTTGTCGCGTTGTCGGCTGGCCTGACGCATGGTTAACCTGTGCTGATTCTGCGACAGGCCCCTTGCGTCCAAGCAATCAGAACCTGGACAGATCCTTGATCAGAAGATCCAGATCACCCTTACGCTTGTCCAACATCGCGCCAATTTCTTTGCGTTCAGATTTTACAATCGAAATGCCCTCGACCTGCATGTCGATGAACTTGCCGTTTTTGGCGGCCACAATGAACACCACATCAAAGGGCGATTTGCCCTTCAGCTTGGTCATGGTCAGCACTTCGAACCGGCTTTTCACCTGTTTGGTGCTTACCACTTCGATCTGACCGCCCTCAAATTCGCGGAACCGGCTGCCGTACCGCTGCGCCATATATCCGGTAAAGGCTTTGGTAAACGCACGTTTCTGGGCCGAAGAGGCGCTGCGCCCATCAACACCCAGCGCAGACAGGGCAATAAAATTCACGTCAGCGTATTTGGTAAACACGCCCTTGAACCGAGAAATCATCTTGGACTCGGCCACGCCGGAATTGATAATTCCGTTAATGTCGCCAACCACTTTCCCAATCAATTTCTCGGCCTGTGCGCCCGAAATTGCCGCCAAGGCAGCCGCAGGTGCCGCCATTACGCCCGCCAAAAGGCCCATCATTGTGCGTCGGTTCATCATCACTTTACCCACCATATGCTTCGTATAAATCATCCAGTTCATCATCCTCAACCGCTTGGCCAAGCTCATATCGGCGGCTGTCGAGGTAATAAAGTTGCAGCGTGCCGTATCCATCGCCGTCACTGTAAAGAATACTATCAACGCTATCGGCAAAATCGTAGCGATCACCGAATTTTGACACCACCCAAGCAGCTTTCGGCAGGTGGCGCACCTCGGTCGGCAAAACATAGCTGAGCGGGTTCAACATGAAGTCCCCCAAGATGCCCAGGCCATCACGTTCGGTTGACGCGCCAAAAAATGGCAACACGACATAATCCCCTTCGGGCATGCCCCAAACATGCAGGGTCTCGCCAAAGTCGCTGTCACGCTCTTCCAAACCGATATCGCTGGCCACATCAAAAATGCCCAACAGACCCAGCGTCGAGTTGAACAAGAACCGCACCGAGTTGTGGACGGCGTCTTCGATCTGGCCCTGCAACAGTTTATTCACCACAATACCCGGCAAGCTGGCGTTGCTTGAAAACGCCGCCACCGCGTCACGCCCGCCTTTGGGCACCAGCCCATAGGTGTTGGCGGCGGGGCTAACCAGCTTCTGATCCAAGGCAATATTTGCCTGATAGGTGCGGCGGTTTTTTGTCTCATGCGGGTCGTCATAACCAGACGGCGCAGGTGCCTTGGCACATGCCCCAAGCGCAATCAGCGCCGCAATGGCAATCAAATTTGTTTTTTTCATATTCAGCAGCTCGGCGGCCCTCACCGGTACATCCGGCGACAATCCGCATCTTTCAGATGGTTTACGCGTAGCCTGACACATAATGGATGACGGGCGAATGCCCAGAGGGTATCAGGTTTGCAAAATAATTTGTGACTATTTGGCGACAGAAGTGAGCAAGATAACGCGTTTTTTTGCCGAAAATTAACATCAATGTGCAGAATGAACCGAAAAACTGGGATCCCATGCGACAGGCAAAACTAGAAAACGGTAAAGAAGAACTTCGTATGATGCGGCGCAAAGCCCGGTGGCTGATCCTTTCGGCCGGCATCTTTTCGGTGTTTGTGAACATTTTGATGCTGACCGGCCCGATTTATATGCTGCAGGTTTATGATCGGGTGCTTGGGTCACGCAGTGTGGAAACACTGATCGGATTGACCGTTCTGATGGGGTTCCTCTTTGCGATGATGGGCCTGTTGGATTTTGCCCGAAACCGCGTTTTGGCGCGTGCGGGGGCCAGATTTCAAGCGGGGCTGGAACGCCGCGTTTTTGCCGCGGCTTTGCGACAGGCGGCCAGCGAAGATCCCTCACGCGGACGCAGCAACAGTTTGCGTGATCTTGAAGCCGTGCAAAAGCTTCTGGCCAGCCCAGTTTTCACAGCCTTCTTCGACATTCCGTGGACGCCAGTTTTCCTGCTGGCCATTGCGATCTTCCATCCGTGGCTTGGCATTTTGGCGGTGTCCGGCGGCGTGGTCCTGATCATCATTACCGTGTTGAACCAAATCACCACCAACCCGCCATTGGCACAAGCCAACGCCGCCAGCCTGCGCGCCGAACACATGGCCGCGCAACTGCACGGAGAGGCCGAAATGGTCCGCGCGCTTGGCATGCAAGACGCCGCCTACAGCCGGTGGCATTTGGCCCGAAACGAAGCCCTGACACAGGGCATTCGCGCAACAGATCGGTTGGGGCAATTTACGGCCTTGTCCAAGACGTTTCGCCTGTTTTTACAATCCGCGATGCTCGGCCTTGGGGCCTATCTTGCGCTTAAGGGCGAAATGTCACCCGGCGCCATGATCGCAGGCTCTATCCTATTGGGCCGCGCGCTTGCGCCAATTGATCTGGCCATTGGGCAATGGCAAGTGGTGCAACGGGCCCGCAGCGGATGGCGCAACCTGTCTGAATTGCTGGCGGAAATTGCACCCGATCCAAAACGCATGGAACTGCCGCGCCCCCAAGCCCATTTACGTGCGGAAAACGTAACAGTTGTGCCGCCCGGACAAAGTACAGCCACGCTGCGCATGGTGAATTTTGACCTAAAGCCCGGTCAGGCCATGGGCGTGATTGGCCCGTCTGGTGCGGGGAAATCAACCCTTGCCCGCGTGCTGACCGGTGTCTGGAAACCCGCAGGTGGGAAAATCCGTCTGGATGGCGCCGCACTTGAGCAATTTGACCCGTCCACGCTTGGCCAACACATCGGGTATCTGCCACAACGCATTTCACTTTTTGATGGAACCATTGCGGAAAACATCGCGGGTCTGTCCTTATCGCCCGACCATGAAAAGGTTGTTGAAGCCGCCCGCCGCGCGGATGCGCATGACATGATCTTGCGCCTGCCCGATGGGTACGACACGCGCATCTCGGGCGGAGGAATGCTGTCTGGGGGACAAATGCAGCGCGTTGGTCTGGCCCGCGCGCTTTACGGCGCGCCCGTTCTTTTGGTGCTGGATGAGCCAAATTCAAACCTTGATAACGAAGGCACGCAGGCGCTTAACCGGGCGATCAGTGCGGTGAAGAAATCCGGAGGGGCGGTGATCATCATGGCGCATCGTCCAGCGGCCATTGCCGAATGTGATGTGCTTTTGATGCTGGATGGCGGAATGGTGCGTGGTTTTGGGCCACGCGACAAAATTCTGGCGGAACACGTGCAAAACGCAAAGCATATTCAGCAGTCAAAAGGCCAAGGGGGAGTGAACTGATGGCAGATCAGGATTTTTCAGCGCGCACCCCTTTGGCAATCGGTTTTCTGGCTTTGGTGGTTTTGGTCGGCGGATTTGGAACATGGTCGGTCATGGCCAATATTTCAGGCGCTGTGATCGTTTCTGGCGCCATCGAAGTGGATCAAAACAGGCAAGTCGTGCAACACCCGGACGGCGGTGTTGTGTCCGAAATTTTGGTCAAAGAGGGCGATTTGGTTGCCGCAGGTGACGTGCTGATCCGGTTGGATTCCACCCTTTTGCAATCGCGCCTAAATGTTGTTGAGGGACAGTATTTTGAAATTCTCGCCCGCGCCGCGCGCTTGGCTGCGGAACGCGATGGGGCCGCCGCACCTGAGTTTCCCGATGCGCTCACCGGGCTGGCACAAGACCGATCAGACATCACAGCCCTTATTCAGGGGCAAGAACGCCTGTTTACATCCCGCTCACAAACCTTGGCGACCCAGGCGGAGCAACTGGCCAAGCGCGCCGGGCAAATCCGCGCGCAAATTGATGGGGTAAACGCGCAACAAAACGCGCTTGATAAGCAATTGGTGCTGATCCGTGAAGAACTTGTGAACCAAGAAACTCTGCTGGCCAAAGGGTTGGCGCAGGCAAGCCGCGTGTTGTCTTTGCAACGTGATGAGGCGGGGTTGCTTGGCCGCATTGGTGAGCTTGCCGCCGCGCGTGCCGAAGCAGAAGGGCGCATTACTGAGATTGATCTGAATGTCACCCAACTGACCGCGCAACGCCGCGAAGAGGCGATGACCGAACTGCGCAATCTGGAAAGCACGCGCCTTGATCTTGCCGAACAGCGCCTCAGCTTGATTGAGACCCTAAATCGTTTGGACCTGCGCGCGCCAGTGTCAGGCATTGTGCTGGGCATGCGCGTCTTTGCCGAGCGCGCGGTGATCCGCGCCGCGGATCCCGTGATGTTTCTTGTGCCACAGGATCGTCCTTTGGTGATCGCCGCCCAAGTGGACCCCATTCACGTGGATCAGGTTTATGTCGGCCAAGAGGTGCGCTTGCAATTCACGGCGTTCAATACGCGCGACACCCCTGATCTAACCGGGCATGTGACCAAATTATCCGCAGATGCCTTTACCGATGAGGGATCAGGTGTCAGCTATTACCGCACCGAAATCCACTTGGATGAGGGCGAGTTGACCAAGCTTCCTGAGGGCGCGTCACTTTTGCCCGGCATGCCCGCAACAGGTTTTATTCGCACCCAAGATCAAACGCCGCTGGCCTATCTTATTGACCCTTTGCGCGATTATTTCGACAAAGCGTTTCGTGAAAGATAAGGGTCGCCTTTTGCCTTTCCCTGATCCCAAAACCGGGCTAGCGTCTGGTGTCAGGAAAGAGGAGAATGACACATGAGCGGATTTGAAAAGCGCCTGAGCGAGTTGGGTGTTACGCTTCCCGATGCGCCGGCCCCAGCGGCCAACTATGTTCCCTTTGTTCAGGTTGGTGATCTGGTGCATGTGTCGGGTCAAATCTCGATGGCGGATGGGGCATTCATCACCGGAAAACTGGGTGAAACGATGACCGCAGAAGAGGGTGCTGCTGCGGCCAAAACCTGTGCAATTGGCCTTTTGGCCCAAGCGAAAGCCGCTTGTGGTGGCGACTTGGACCGGGTTGTGCGGGTGGTAAAGCTGGTGGGGTTTGTAAACTCGACCGCTGACTTTGGTGATCAACCAAAAGTGGTCAACGGGGCCTCTGATTTCATGGTTGAAGCGCTTGGGGATGCTGGTCGCCACGCACGTTCTGCTGTATCTGCCGCCAGCCTTCCGTTTGGCGTTGCCGTTGAAATCGAAGGCATTTTCCAGATCAAATGACCCAGATTGACCAAGCGGACATCAACTGCCCTCCGTTACCAACTTCTTTCCTAACCACCCCAATTGCGCATCGTGCCTTTCATGATGTCGCAAAGGGGCGGCCCGAAAATTCGCGTGCGGCGATACGTGCGGCGATTGAGCGGGGCTATGGGATCGAGATTGATTTGCAATCTTCCAAGGACGGGCACGCGATGGTCTTTCACGACTATGACCTTGCGCGTTTGGCTGAGGGCAAAGGGGCGATCCGCTTGGTCAAAGCACAGACACTTCGGAAAATGCCCCTTTTGGGCGGGGAGGAAGGCATTCCCACCTTTGCTGAGGTGTTGGATTTGGTGGCTGGCCGTGTGCCGCTGTTGGTTGAGATCAAAGATCAGGACGGGGCCATGGGGCCACGCACGGGCGAATTAGAAGAGGCCGCCGCGCAGGATCTGAAAGGCTATAAAGGTGATGTTGCCATGATGTCATTCAACCCGCATTCGGTTGCCGCATTTGCCAAACACCGTCCTGACCTGCCACGCGGGATTGTGACCTGTGGCTATCTTCAGGAAGATTGGCCGCTGTTGCCTGTGGCCACCCGCAAATACCTGCGCGACATTCCTGATTTCACCCGTGTTGGCGCAAGTTTTATCAGCCATCACGCCGCAGACCTGACCAATCCAGCGGTAACCCAGCTTAAGGCCGCCGGAACCCCTATTCTGTGCTGGACCATTCGCTCACAAGAGGCCGAAGTTGCCGCGCGCGAAGTCGCGGATAACATCACATTTGAAGGCTATAAGGCTTGACCAACGCGCCCCACCCTGCCCCAATGCGCCTGTGACTGAAACCGCGAACACTGAAACCCAGGTCGAGATCCGCACCCATACAAGCCTTGCCGGAATTTCCGCGCGGGACTGGGATGCATGCGCCAATCCGGGCGTTGATGACGGTCGCGCGATTGATCCCTTTACGACACATCGGTTTTTGCGGGCTTTGGAAATCTCACACAGCGTCGGCGGAACGTCTGGATGGCATCCGCATTACCTGACGGTGGAAGTGGGTGGAGAAATCATCGCCTGCGCGCCTCTTTATGGCAAACATCACAGCCAAGGCGAATATGTGTTTGACCACGGCTGGGCCGATGCCTTTGAGCGCGCGGGAGGGTCGTATTATCCTAAACTGCAACTCGCAGTGCCCTTTACACCGGTCACCGGGCGGCGGTTTTTGGTGCGACCAGGGTATGAAGCAATTGGGCAAGCCGCTTTGATACAAGGCGCGGTTCAGATCGCAGCCGACAATGAACTTTCCTCATTCCACGTCACCTTTTGCACAGAGGATGAGGCGAAAGCAGGCGAGGCGATGGGATTACTGCCGCGCATTGGATTGCAGTACCATTGGGAAAACGGCGCGGAATCAGAAGTGTTTCAAAGCTTTGATGGGTTTCTGACCAGCCTCACCTCGCGCAAACGCAAAGCCATTCGCAAGGAACGCCGCACCGCACAAGGTTTTGGCGGCGAGATCCTCCAACTGACGGGTGACGATATTCAGCCCGCCCATTGGGACGCCTTTTGGCAATTTTACCAAGACACAGGCGCGCGCAAATGGGGCAGCCCCTATTTGACCCGCGCATTTTTTGACCAGATCCAGAACACGATGCGGGACGATGTGTTGCTGGTTTTGGCAATGCGCGATGGGCAACCCATTGCCGGGGCGTTGAATTTCATTGGCCGTGATACGCTGTTTGGTCGCTATTGGGGCGCCACCGAACACCACCCCTGTTTGCACTTTGAACTGTGTTATTATCAGGCCATCGACTATGCGATCACCCATGGGTTTCGCCGTGTTGAAGCTGGTGCCCAAGGGGATCATAAACACGCGCGCGGATATGGCCCGGTGGCGACGCATTCGCTGCATTGGATCCGCGACGCGGGGTTTCGGGATGCGGTGGAACGGTTTTTGGCTGAAGAGGCTAAGATGGTGGGGTCCGACATTGAAACCCTTGCCAACATCGGGCCATTTCGCAATGCAAAGGATGAAACATGAGCCGCCTGACACAAGACGAACGCGACACCGCCCTGCCCCCACTGCTTGCAAGTGGCTGGACGTTGGCCACAGACCGTGACGCCCTAAAAAAGAGCTTCACGTTTTCGGGGTTTGTTGAGGCGTTTGGCTTCATGACCCGCGCCGCCCTATATGCCGAAAAATGGAACCATCACCCAGAATGGTCCAATGTCTACAACCGCGTCGAAATCACCTTGACCTCACATGACGTGAATGGGATCAGCGCGCGCGACATTAAGCTGGCACAGAAACTGGATGCTTTGGTCGGGTGACACGGCTTTGTGCAGGCTGCCAAGGCGGTCAACCGTTGTCATTTACAATGACCCCAGTTTACTCTGCACAAAACATGCGAACGACAGGAGAGCGAGATGAGCCATATTGTTGTGATCGGGGCCGGACAGGCAGGGTCGTCATTGGTGGCGAAGCTACGCAATTCCGGCTTTGACGGTCAGGTCACTTTGATCGGAGAAGAGCCGTCCCCCCCCTACCAGCGCCCCCCCTTGTCAAAGGCTTATCTGCTGGGCGACATGGCGCTGGAACGCTTGTACCTTCGCCCTGAAAGTTTCTATGACGACAATAACGTCACCCTTCGATTGGGCACACGCGTTGATGCCATTGATGCGGCGGCACGCGAGGTGGTGATCGGGGATGAGCGCCTTAAATACGACCAACTGGCCCTGACCACGGGGTCCACCCCAAATCGCTTGCCCGCCGCCATCGGCGGCCATTTGGACGGTGTGCATGTGGTGCGCACGTTGGAAGATGTGGACCGGATGGAGCCTGAATTCACCGAAGGGCGCCGCGTGTTGATTGTTGGTGGGGGCTATATCGGACTTGAAGCCGCTGCAGTGGCCGCGAAAAAGGGGCTTAACGTCACGCTTGTTGAGATGGCAGACCGGATATTGCAACGGGTGGCAGCACCTGAAACGTCAAATTACTTCCGGGATCTGCATCAATCCCATGGTGTGAAAATTCTGGAAGGTGTTGGGCTGGAAACGCTGACCGGCGAAGATCATGTGACAGGTGCGCGTCTGGCCGATGGCACCGTTTTAGAGGTTGATTTTGTCATTGTCGGGGTTGGCATCGCCCCCGGTGGTGCGCTGGCAGACGCGGCAGGGATTGAGATCGAAAACGGCATCAAAACAGACGCGTCTGGCCGCACGTCAGACCCCACGATCTGGGCGGCAGGGGATTGTGCCTCTTTCCCCTATCGCGGCACCCGCATCCGGTTGGAAAGCGTGCCAAACGCCATTGATCAAGCCGAAGTGGTTGCGCGCAATATGATGGGTGAAGACGTCGAATATGTCGCAAAACCGTGGTTTTGGTCCGATCAATACGACGTGAAACTGCAAATTGCGGGGCTGAACAGCGGGTATGACAATGTGGTCACGCGCCCCGGCGAAAAGGACGGGTCGGTCAGCTTTTGGTATTATCAGGGCGACACGCTTTTGGCCGTCGATGCGATGAATGATCCCCGCGCCTATATGATCGGAAAACGATTGATTGAGGGCGGGAAGTCACCCAACCGAGCGGCTGTGGCTGACACAAACATCGAACTTAAGTCGTTGATGTAATGCGTATTATTTCCGGACGATTCCGTGGCTTGGCTTTGGCCAGTGTTGGCAAAGGGGACGCAGGGGCCCATCTGCGACCAACCACTGACCGGGTGCGCGAAAGCCTGTTTTCCATGCTGACCGGCGGGCGATTTGGCGACCCGATTGAGGGTGCGCATGTGCTGGATTTGTTTGCGGGCACTGGCGCCTTGGGGCTAGAGGCGCTGTCGCGCGGGGCGGCCCATGTGACGTTGGTGGATGACGGGCGCAAGGCGCTATCTTTGATCCGGGAAAACGTCACAAAATGCCGCTGTGGCGATGAGGTTACGGTGGTGAAACGCGATGCCACCAAGCTGCCTGCTTTTGATACGGGCGGCACACCACATGACTTGATATTCCTTGATCCGCCGTACGGGAAAGGGTTGGGTGAAAAAGCTTTGGCCTGTGCGCTGAAAGGCGGCTGGGTGGCCCCCGGCGCGCTGATCGTTTGGGAAGAAAACGCAAATATTGATATGCCAGATGGCGTCGAACTTTTGGACAGCCGGCGCTATGGCGACACACTGATTTCAATTTGCGAGGCGGCGGAGTAACCCGCCGCCTTCACAAACCTAGCCCCACGTCGGGTGGAATTTCCCCGCGGGCGAAAGCGTAAAGATATCACACCCATCCGCAGTCACGCCGATTGAATGTTCAAACTGTGCAGACAGCGATTTGTCGCGGGTGATTGCGGTCCAATCATCGGCCAGAATTTTGGTGTCGGGACGCCCCAGATTGACCATCGGCTCAATCGTGAAAAACATGCCCTCTTCCAGCGTTGGGCCGGACCCCGCGCGGCCATAGTGCAACACATTGGGCGGGGCGTGAAAAACGCGGCCCAGACCGTGACCACAGAAGTCGCGCACGACAGACATGCGTTGCTCTTCGACGTAAGACTGGATCGCATGTCCGATGTCACCAAAGGTGTTACCGGGCTTGACCGCCTCAATCCCTTTCATCAGCGCATCATGGGTGACCTGCACCAAACGATCCGCAAAGGGCTTGAGTGTGCCAACTTTATACATGCGCGACGTATCACCATACCAGCCGTCGACAATCACCGTCACATCCACATTCAGAATGTCACCGTCGATCAGCTCATCATGTTTGCGTTTGGATTTTTCGTTTTTGCCCTTGGGGGTTTTGGACCCCGGAATGCCGTGACAGACAACGTGGTTCAGCGAAATGCAAGACGCGTGCTTATAGCCTTTATACCCGATGGTCGCGGACACGGCGCTTGCCTCGTCCACCATCGCTTCAATCGCGGCGTCAATTTCGGCGGTTGTCACGCCGGGGCCAACCATTGGCGCGATCCGATCAAGGATATCTGCGGCCAATTTACCTGCCACATGCATGCCCGCGAAATCTTCGGGGTTGTAAAGGCGGATGCCCTCTTTGGTTACACGCATTTTGTCATCCATCGACGCATTCCTTGTTCTCTTTCGCCCTAAATAGGGTGTTCACGCCAAAACCGCCAGAGGCTTGCCAATTTCAATGCTTTGGGGCGTGATTTTGGTGCCATAGCAAATCACTTCGACCCCGGTGTCTGTCGCGGTTTGAAACGCCTTCGCATAGGCGGGGTCAATGTCCCGCGCCAGATCAAACCGATCACAATCGGTCCGTTGCACAAGGTACAGCATCACGGCGCGGTGGCCTTCGGACACCATATTGTTAAGCTCTGCCAGATGCTTAGCGCCCCGTTTGGTCACACTATCGGGAAACTCGGCCAAGCCGGGGGTGCGGTTGAGCGTCACCGATTTCACCTCAACATAGGTCAGGCCCGTTTTGTGCGCGGCCCCTTCAAGCAGGAAATCAATGCGAGAGTTTTCGCCGTATTTCACCTCGGGACGCACGGCATCATAGGGGCCAAGCTCGGGAATTTGGCGCGCCTCAAGGGCGGCTTTCAACGCGCGATTGGGCACCGAAGTGTCCACACCGGTAAAGTGACCATTTTCGTGATCCACCAACCGCCAGCCAAATTTCAGCTTTTTCTTCGGGTCGTCATTGGGCTCCAACCAAATTCTGGAACCGGGCTCCGCCAGCCCCATCATGGAACCGGGGTTGGCACAATGGGCGGTCACTTCACGACCATCCTCAAGCACCGCATCCGCAAGGAAACGTTTATAGCGACGAATGAGCCGGGCGGGTATAAGGGGGGTGGGAAACTCCATGTCTGAGGCCTATACCGATGGGAACAAAGGAGCAAGCAATGGCAGAAGCTGCAACAAACCCAACCGCGGCAATGTTGGTGATCGGAGACGAGATCCTGTCAGGTCGCACCCGTGACGCCAATATGTACCATTTGGCGGGTCGGCTGACCGCGCATGGCATTGATTTGAAAGAGGTCCGCGTGGTGTCAGACGATGCCCCCGCGATCATCAGCGCTGTGCAAGCCTTATCGAAAGGCTTTGACCATGTGTTCACATCGGGCGGCATTGGCCCCACCCATGACGACATCACCGCAGATTGCATTGCCGTCGCGTTTGGCGATCAGATCGACATCCGGTCTGATGCTTACGACCTTTTGGCCGCGCATTACGCGCAAGGCGGAAAAGAGTTCAACGCCGCCCGTCAACGCATGGCCCGCATCCCCGATAGCGCCATTTTGATCGACAATCCGGTCTCGGTTGCCCCTGGTTTTTCGGTGCAGAATGTACACGTCATGGCAGGCGTACCCAGCGTGTTTCAAGCGATGGTCGACAGCGTGCTGCCCAGCCTGATCGGCGGCGCGCCGCTGTTGTCTGAAACCATACGGATCAACCGGGGCGAAGGCGACATTGCCGGGCCTTTGGGCGAATTGGCGACAAAATTTCCCGAGATTTCCATCGGGTCCTACCCATTTCATCACGAAGGGGTTTATGGTGCAAATATCGTGCTGCGCGGTGTTGACGCCGAATTGCTTGCCCGCGCCACCACATCCCTGACCCAAATTTTTCCGGAGGACACATGATCCAAGACATGCCCAGCCCCGAGACGCTGATAGAAGTCTGCGAAGCCACTTGGCCCGCCGCCGACACGCAACGCGTGGGCGCATGGGTCATTCGCGATGGCAAGGGGGGCGGCAAACGTGTGTCTGCCGCGACCGAAAACTGGCCCACCACCGAGGCGGATTTACCCGCCGCAGAAAAAGCCATGCGTGCCATTGGTCAAGAACCTTTGTTTCAGATCCGCGCGGGCGATGAGCATCTTGACGATATGCTGGCCCAACATGGGTACAAAAAGGTGGAGGTGGTCAACATTTGGGTGGTGTCCATTGCCGCATTGACCCGCAAGACCCCCCCGCCTGTGTCTGCCTTTGCCGTCTGGCCCCCGCTGTCGATCATGGATGAACTGTGGGAACGTGGGGATGTTGACGCCAACCGCCGCGCTGTCATGCAGCGTGCCGATTGCGAAAAAACCGGGCTGTTGGCGCGTACGGAGGACACACCTGCGGGTGTTGGGTTTGTTGGGATTCACGACGATGTGGCGATGGTCCATGCCCTGCATGTGGAAGAAGCCCTGCGCCGCAAGGGTGCCGCCCAAAACCTATTGCGGCAGGCCGCGATTTGGGCCGAAGAAAAAGGGGCGAAATACCTGTCCTTGATCGTGACTCAAGGCAATCATGCGGCAAACCCGCTTTATGCAAACTTGGGGATGCATCTGGTGGGCCATTATCATTACCGCACAAAACAAGCATAGGGGGCCGTTATGGCGCAAGACAAAGATATGGTGACGGCGCTGGATCTTCCGATGGCAGATCCCTTGCCCGAAGACATCCAAAAGTATTTCGACATTTGCGATGAAAAGCTTGGGCTCGTGCCAAATGTTCTTAAGGCCTATGCGTTTGACATGGAAAAGCTGCGCCCGTTTATGGCGATGTATAACGAGCTGATGTTGGGCGACAGCGGGCTTTCAAAACTGGAACGCGAAATGATCGCGGTGGTGGTTAGCTCGGTGAACAATTGCTGGTATTGTCAGGTAGCGCATGGGGCCGCGGTGCGTCAGCTTTCGGGCACCCCCCAACTGGGCGAAGCAATGGTGATGAATTGGCGCATGGCCGAAATTGACGACCGTCAACACGCCATGCTGGCCTTTGCCGAAAAAGTCACCAAAGCCTCCTGCGAGGTTGATGAACACGACCGTCAAGCGCTGCGCATTCACGGGTTTACCGACAAAGACATTTGGGACATCGCCGCCACCGTCGGCTTTTTCTCAATGTCCAATCGCATGGCATCCGCCGTAGGAATGCAACCCAACGATGCCTATCACGCCCAACACCGATGATCATTCGACGCTCTATTTATGCCGGTCTGTTGCTGGTCGCGCCCTTGTTGGCCCGCCCGCTTTTGGCATTGGATTTGCCGAATGGAGCAGAGATGACGGCCCAGACCCAAAGTGCACCGGCTGATTTTGCACGCGCGCCCTTTGATGGCTTTGCCGTGCCAATGATCACCGCCCCCGGCACGCTCGATCTTCAGGCTTGGCGGATTGCGGGTGACAGTCAGACCAATTATCAACTGATCACAATGCTCACCAATCAACTTATCACCGAGGGGTATGACATCCTGTTTCAGTGTCAGGCCGTGTCCTGTGGTGGTTATGATTTCCGCTTTGCGGTCGGGCGCTTTGCCCCGCCGGATTTATTCATTGATCTGGGCAGCTATCATTACGCGACCCTGCGCAAGGGCGACACATATATCGGCCTGCTTGTCAGCCATGGTGGCGCAGATGGGTTTGTACAAATCAGCCAAAACAATGCCCAGCGCAAGATTACCACAACCGCACCAGCCGCCCATATCCCAAGCGCCACAACCGATGGGCTTGCCGCCACGCTAGAGGGGCAAGGTCACATCGTTCTGGATGGGGTGCATTTTGAGACGGGATCCGCGACACTTGGCGAAGGCAACATTGCACGCCTTGAAGAACTGGCCAACTATCTCACAGGCAACCCTGATCGGCGCATTGCATTGGTGGGTCATACCGATGCCGTTGGCAGCCTCAAGGGCAACACCGCCCTGTCCAAAAAACGCGCCGCCAGTGTGCGGGCAAGGCTGATTGAGCGTTACGGGATTTCTGGTGATCGCTTGCAGGCCGAAGGGGTGGGGTATTTGTCCCCAACCTCCACCAACCTCACACCCGAGGGGCAGGATGCCAATCGGCGCGTCGAAGCCGTGCTGTTAAACACGGGCCCATAGAAATCCCGAAAAAAAGAGCGGCACAAGCAAAGGCTTGGCCGCTCAGTCGTCCCAATTTCAGGACAGGCAGTGTTCGGATCGTCGTCTTGGAAAGGCCCCTGGGATCACCAGTGGTCCGGCCCTTTTTCCGCAAACGCGTGGACGAGAAAGTCGATAAAGGCGCGCACTTTTGGCTGGGTAAACCGGCCGGGTGGATAGATCGCATAGATGCCTTGGGTGTCCATCGGAAGATCCGGAATAGCATCCTCGATCAAGCCTTGATCCATTGCATCCGCATAAAGAAAGCTGGGCAGATACGCGATGCCAAGGCCGGAAACGGCGGCGTTCAAAAGCGATTGACCGTCATTCACAGACAACCAGCCCGCGGTGCGCACTTGGCGGATTTCGCCTGATGGGGCGGGAATTTTCCACATATTGCCCGAGCTCTGGCTCGAATAATGCAACAGCTTGTGCTCATTGAGATCATCAATGCGTTCGGGGCGACCGTATTTCTCAAAATAGGCGGGGCTGCCCACCATCCGGCGGGTGGTGGCCGAGATTTTGCGGGCCCGCAAGGAACTGTCTTCCAGCTCGCCGACACGGATCGCCATGTCAAAGCCTTCGCTGATCAGCTCAACATAGCGGTTGTTCAGCACCATATTGACATTGATGTCTGGGAATTCTTGCAAAAAGTCGCCCAAAATGGGGCTAAGGTGATTGACGCCAAAATCGGTCGCAACAGAAATTCGCAACAATCCTGATGGGGCCGATTGCATCGACGTCACCAAGGAATCCGCTTCGCCTGCGTCATTCAACACGCGGCGGGCGCGGTCATAATAGGCCAGTCCAATTTCAGTTGGGCTAACGCGACGGGTCGTGCGGTTCAAAAGGCGCGCCCCCAAACGGGCTTCTAGGCTGGATACATGCTTGGAGACGGCAGATTTTGAAATCCCCATCTTCCGCGCCGCGTCCGTAAATCCACCTTGATCCACCACGGTGGCAAAGGCTTCCATTTCGGTCAGTCGATCCATGTTGTTTTTCTTTCTACAATACTGTCCCCAACGAGGAATTGTATCGCCTGCAAATGGGGCAAGACTGTGATGGGGAACGGACAATACCGTGATATTACCGGGGATCGTTTATGTCTTTGGGGATAATGAACGCCGCGGAAACTTTAAGCAGGACAATTTTTATATATACTTTTCAATAAGCTATTCGGAATTTCGGACAAAGGCGCGGAAGCCTGCTGAAAAGGCCCCGGATTTCCCCCTGACATTTCCTTCACAATTACCAAATTATAGACAGACACGAAACATCCCCCCGCCCCGCCTATTTTGCGACCTGAAGGAGCAATGACATGGCCGTTCATTATCTCTACATCTACAGCCCTTCTGATTTTGTGGATGGTTTGCCGACGAACTAAATGGGGCCGCGCAGGGCACCGCTGACTTCACGCTGACGCTAAAACCCGGCGCCACGCCCACATTGATTGCCGTTGAAGATGACGAAGGCGTCTTTCAAGAGGTGAACGACAGCCAAAACCTGGTCAATGATGTCACCATCGACAGCACAACTTATAATGCAGGTACGGATGTGCATGCGGCCTATGATCTGATCAACTCAGGATCCGGGTTGAAAGTCACGACGATGCATTTTGGTGGCGATGGGTATCAACAAGGGACTGTTCAAGGGCTGGCATCAACGGAACCATTGGCCGCTGGGCAAAGCTATACCTTTTACGTCGAACGGTCGTCCTATCGTCAGGACAACCAATATGACGAATATGTTGCATGTTTTGCCAAGGGGACGTTGATTGAAACTCCAGATGGGCCACGTGCCGTTGAGGACCTGAACGTGGGGGATTGCGTCTTGAACCATGACAATGGACCGCAGCCTTTGCGGTGGCTTGCCCATCGCACCGTCCCCGCGAAAGGTCGCTTTGCCCCGGTTGTTCTGCCCAAAGGCGCGATTGCAACGATCGTGATCTTGTTCTTTCTCCGCAACACCGCGTGCTGTTGTCTGGCCCCCGCACGGAATTGTTGTTTGGCGAACCCGAAGTCTTGGCACCGGCGCTGTATCTGGCCGAGATTGGTTTAGGATTTCGCAAACCCGGTGGAAACATCACCTATTTCCATCTCATGTTTGATCGTCACGAGGTGATTTTTTCCGAGGGGGTGCCCACTGAAAGCTATCTCCCCGGCGATGGTGCAGGATTGTCGGACGACGCCCGGTTGGAATTTGAAACGCTTTTTCCAGAGCTTGCCCAAACTGGCTCCGCAAAATACATCACCGCGCGCCGCGTGCTTCGCAAACACGAAGCGTCGTTGCTGCTGTCAGCACAAGCTTAACGAAACACAAGCTCCGCCAATGTAAGCCAAATTGGCAGGCTGATCGCAGACAAAAGGGTGGTTTGTGCAATCAGCGTGGCCACCAGTTCGCGATCTGCGCCGAAGCCCGATGCCAAAACATGGGCCGCCGACGCTGTGGGCAAGGCGGCAAACAGCACAAGCACCGTGGCAATCGCTGGATCCAAGCCAAAGACCAGCCCCATGCCCAGCGCAAAGGCCGGTAGGATCAACAGCTTAATGGCACAGATCGCGCCGTTAAATCGGTTCAGTTTTGCCAAGGCGCTCCAATTCATCGTCGCCCCAATAGATAACAACGCCACGGGGATCGCTGCACGGGCCAGCATTTCAAGTGGGGCCAATACGGGCGCGGGCAAGGTCCATCCCATCAGGCCAAAGACCACCCCACCAAGGGACGCCAATAAAAACGGGTTCAGGGCAACTTTACGAAGCGTGGCCCCAACGCTCATCGCGCCACCGCGCGACAGGGCCGCCACGGCAAACACGTTGGCAACCGGCACGGCCAACCCAACGGCAACCGCCATTTCCGCGACCCCACCACGCGACAAAAGCGGGACAGCAACCAAACCCACGGCCGTATTAAAGCGCCAGCCCACTTGCCACGCACCGGCAAAATCCAAAAATCGCTGAGGCCCCACGGGGCGCGCCAACCAGCCCAACATCAGCCCGGCCGTCAGGATGGCCCAAACCGCCGGGCCCATTACGGCAACATCAGCCAGTGCAATGGGGCGGGCGGAGGCCGCCACAAACAAGAGCGCCGGAAACAGGATTTCAAAGTTCAGGCGATCAAGCCCCTGCCAAGCGTTGGCAGACAGCCGACCACGCACAACACCGCCCAGCCCCACCAATAGGAACGAAGGAAGAAGCCCCAGAAACACCGAGATAAAGACCATAGCGCCCTCATGAAATCACGCGCCGTCAGGTCTTGTTGAAAAGATCAGAGCGACGCCGCCAAGCGCGATCCTTGGTCGATGGCACGTTTCGCGTCAAGCTCTGCCGCAACATCTGCCCCGCCAATCACATGGGCGGTGATGCCTTTTTCAGCGAGTTGATCAGCAAGTGTGCGATTTGGAAGCTGCCCGGCACACAGGATCACGTTGTCGACGTCAACCACGCGCGGGTTTTCATGGGCCTCGCCAGTGGACACCAACAGACCTTCGTCGGTCACCGCCTCATAATTCACGCCGCCCAGCATCTCGACATTTTTCATCTTAAGCGTGGCGCGGTGGATCCAGCCCGTGGTTTTGCCCAAGCCTTTGCCCAGCGCCTGCGCCTTACGTTGCATCAAGGTGACATGACGGGCGGGGGCTTCGGGTTTCGGGCCTTCGGGTGCAAGTCCACCACGGGTCTCGCCGGGGTCGGTGACCCCCCATTCGGCCAGCCATTCGGTCAGGTTCAGGGTCGGGCTTTCGCCCGCTTGGGTTAGGAATTCGGCCACATCAAAGCCAATGCCGCCCGCGCCGATAATGGCAACCTTATCGCCCACGGGTGCGCCATCGCGCAGCACGTCGATATAGCTAAGCACTTTGTCACTGTCCTGACCTTTGATGCCGGGATCCCGCGGGGACACCCCGGTGGCGACAATCACTTCGTCAAAACCAACAAGATCATCTGCCGTCACCTCTTTGCCCAGTTGCAGGTCGATGTCGGATGCGGCAACCATGCGGTCATACCAATCGACCAGTCCGATGAATTCTTCTTTGCCCGGTACTTTCTTGGCCATGTTCAGCTGGCCGCCCACTTGGTCAGCGCGGTCAAACAGGGTCACATCATGGCCGCGTTCATCGGCGACCAAAGCGGCCGCAAGACCGGCCGGGCCAGCCCCGACAATGGCGATGGATTTCGGCGTATCGGTCATGTCGAACTCAAGTTCGGTCTCATAGCACGCGCGCGGGTTGACAAGGCAAGTCGAGATTTTGCCGTTAAAAGTATGATCCAAACAGGCTTGGTTACAGCCGATGCAGGGCGCGATGCGATCCGCCTCTCCTGCCGCCGCTTTCACCACGAAATCGGGATCAGCAAGGAACGGGCGTGCCATCGACACCATGTCTGCGGCGCCGCCGGACAGCACCTCTTCGCCCACTTCGGGCGTGTTGATGCGGTTGGACGTGATCACCGGGATCGACACATGGCCCATCAGCTTTTTCGTAACCCACGTAAACGCCGCACGGGGGACAGATGTTGCGATGGTCGGAATGCGCGCTTCGTGCCAGCCGATGCCGGTGTTGATGATGGTGGCGCCTGCGGCCTCAACCTCTTTGGCCAGTTGAATCACCTCATCAAAACTGGACCCGTTTGGCACAAGGTCAATCATCGACAGGCGATAGATCACGATGAAATCTGGCCCTACGGCGGCCCGCACCGCTTTGACCACTTCGATCGCCAGACGCATCCGATTTTCATAAGATCCGCCCCAGCGGTCTTCGCGTTTGTTGGTATGGGTGACAAGGAATTGATTGAGGAAATAGCCCTCGGATCCCATCACCTCGACCCCGTCATATCCCGCTTCTTTGGCGCGGGAAGCAGCGGTCGCAAAGTCATCGATTTGCTTTTGAATGCCCGCCTCGTCCAATTCCTTCGGTGGGAAGGGTGAGATGGGCGATTTCACCGCGCTGGCGGACACGCAGTTTGGCCCATACGCATAACGCCCCGCGTGCAAGATCTGCATGGCGATTTTGCCGCCCTCTTCGTGCACCCGGTCCGTGACGGATTTGTGGTTGGCGATGTCTTCATCTGAAAACAGCCCCGCCGCACCGGGAAAAACGCCGCCCTCGGCATTGGGTGCCATGCCACCGGTGACAATAAGGGCTGCGCCACCACGGGCGCGGGCCGCATAAAACTCTGCCACGCGGGTCCAATCGCCACGTTCCTCAAGCCCGGTGTGCATCGAGCCCATCAACACGCGGTTTTTCAGGGTCGTAAAACCCAGATCGAGCGGGGCGAGAAGATGGGGATAATTCGTCATGGTGTGATCCTGTGGCTGGCGTTTGCTCTGGCCACATTGACGTGCGCGTAAAGCACTGTCATCTGAAACGCTGCGTAATCTGTTGGTCTAGATCAGCGTTTTCACGTGTATCCGGACCAAATCAGAGAAATCATCTGGCGCAAAAACTTCAATTCCGGCTGCGCGAAGGGCTGCTGTGGTGACCCCAAAACCACCCCTCTGTTCACCGTCATGTCGGCCGCTGTAAAGAAGCGCGGATCCGCACGATGGGCTGGCCTCGGTTAAAAGCGCATGGGTGCATTGTTCAGATTGTGCGAGCGCCACGGCCTTTTCTGCCCCATCAACAAATGCGGCAGTGACATCCCCACCTTCGCTGTCAATCACGCGTGCGCGTCCTGCCAGCACATCCGCTCCATCACAGCCGGGTTCAATCTCAGCCGGCAGCCGGGGTGTTGGCAATCCGCCCGCCACTTCAGGGCAAAACACCACCAAACGCCCCTTATCCCGCCAAAGGTTCAGATCATCAGTCGGGGATGATTTGGCGCGC
Source organism: uncultured Planktotalea sp. (assembly GCA_965367685.1). Lineage (GTDB taxonomy): Bacteria > Pseudomonadota > Alphaproteobacteria > Rhodobacterales > Rhodobacteraceae > Aliiroseovarius. The sequence continues at coordinate 153,663 of CBDUJY010000005.1, forward strand.
CCATCATAGCGTAGTTTTTGGCCCATCAAACAGGCGCTGACCAAAAGGCGAAACGGTTGCGACACCGATTACATCGTTTCCAGGCAATGCTTGCGAAAGGCGCGTTTCAGCATATCAAGCTCGGCCCGCAACAGGTCCATTTCCGCGATGATATCATCACCCACGGGCTGTCCGGTGATCACTGAGAAATGCGCAAGCTTTTCGCCGCTTTCCACCGCTGAAATGACAAAGGTCTGCACCCCATCAGACAAGAACTCGGCCGGAATGGGAACACGCACGAGGTGCTGACCGCGATGATCGGGGTCTTCTTCCACACTCAGCCCCGCCACGGGTTTGCCCAAATGGGTCACTTCGATCTGGGGGATATCTGTTTGCGTTCCAAGCACCAACACGCCTTCCCAGACACCAGATTGGATGCGGGCTTTGGTCAGGGACACCTCAGACATTTCACTCTCCTTTGGTTGTGTTTCGTCAGGGGGGCCGCAAACACGCTAGACTTCTGCGCGGGGGCGGCGGCTGAAATTCAGATCGCGGATCACGACCTGGCTCATTTCCGGGTTCTCAATCACAAGATCCACCCACATGCGTTCAACACGCTTTTCGTTCATTTTGGTGTAGGCAAGGTCAAATTCGACCTCGATTTCTGCCCGCCCCGCGCTGTCTAAATCGCCAAAGGGCAGTTCACGCACCAATTGTTCCGTGTTTGGCCCATGTTTGATGTTGAGCCGCGCAAAGATTTCAAGTTTCTTTTCCATTTCCACCACGGCGGACAGGCGCACAAGGTGGCGGCGTTGCAAGCCTTCGACCGCTGTGTTGGGCATTTCGATCACCAGCGACAGAAATGATCCATCGAAACGAAACACATCCATGCGCAAGCCAAAGGGGGCCAGATCGCTTTCGCGCGTATTGCGCACTTGGCGCACGGTGAGTTCCGAGCTGCGGCAATCATGAAACAACATGATCTCTTCACCAAAGGTAGATTTGGTTTCTGCCGCTGCAATACCAATGGGCGTGATCGGCATGCGCCAAAGCTCTGGCCGGTAGGACCAATCGCAGTAAAGTGGTTTTGGAAATGCGTTTGACCCAATCATCGGCAGCGCCAATCGGCTGTCCGCCACACGGATCACCTGATCCAGCTGCCCCCGCAATTGGCGGGCCGCCGCGCGCAAGGCGCGCAGGGTGGACAGATCATATCGGTTCACCTTACGGGCAAGGCGGCCCCAATGGCGCATGGTGCGCCAGTGAAGAATACGATGTCTAAGACCGGTTTCGCGTTTGGACATAAAGGATCAGATTCGCGTTAACATTTTGACATTGCCATCTTTATGGCGATTGTTTCCATTTTCAAACTGAATAGTTTCAATTTAGCAAACGATTAAAGAGTTTGGCGACGCCTGTTGTGCTCATGCTTCCATCTGGATTGGCGGTTTGCATTGCATTCAGAAAGGCGATCAGCACCTTTTCGCCATCCTCGGATGTATCCTGCCCGGCAAAGCCAGACACGCTGAGCGCCACCACATGACCTTGCGTCAAGAACATGGCGCGCCATTGGTCCTCCCCCAATCCCTCATGGTCAACCGCATGTTGGGTTTTGGCGATCAGCGCCTGTTCCTCGCCGCGTATCGTGACAATTTTGGCAGAGCTTTCTTCGCCTGAAAGTGCCGCAAGAACCGCGTTATCCGCCATTGCACGGCGCGCTGCGGGCACCAAGTCTGCACCGATCATTGATGCCTCGGGGTCCATCGGGCGGATGGCCGCGGCAAGAAACAAAGGGGTCTTAGGGGCTGCGTCCTCGGCATTGCCGGAAATTGAGGCACAGGCCCCCAAAGGCACAAACGCGCCGGTGTCTGTGTCGCTGATCCCCGACAGGTCAACGCAATACCCTTTGGGGCCAGCAACGGTGATTTTGCCCCCCAACACAGCCCGCTTTTTTTGCGCTTTCAGCTTGGGTTGCGAAGAGGCCCCTGTGGCCTTGCCCGGCAGCAAATTGGCGAAGCCATCCCCGCCATTGCCCACACAACCCGACACCCCAAGCACCAGTAAAACCATACACAAAAGACGCATCATCACCTTCACCAAAACACCCAGACCTGTTTGCGGAATGTGACCTGACATAGCTGAGCACCCGCGCCCAAACAAGCCGACAATTTCATCGTTTTCCCCGTTGCCTTGCCCGCAAAGCCCGGTAAGCTTTGAAGAAATCCAAAGGATGTCTTGTGCCAAACTCTGATCCAACCCCTCAGCCATTTTGGCAACCTGCCCTGAAACGCGCCGAGATTTGGCGCAGCCTTGTCGGCCTATTCCTGATCCATGTGGTCTTTTTTGCGGCCACTTTTGGCATCATCGTGGCGGGGGCAAGGTTGATTGGCGCCACACCGCAGGGAATTGTCGCGGCCAACACGCCGGCAAAAGCGATGGTGTTTTTCGCCACCTTCCTTGGCTATCACCTTGGGCTTTGGCTGGTGACGCGATATTTGCACAAACGCCCCTATCGCAGCCTCTTTGGCGCGCTGGGGCGGGTGAACTGGCGGCACTTTTTGTTTGGGCTGCTCGCGGCGTGGGCCTTGTCTGCGCTTACCTCTGGGCTAGAAGCAACAGGCCTTTTGCCATTGCCCAAGGCGGACAATATTGAGACATTTCAAAACATGCCCTTCAAGGTCTGGATCATGTTTCTGGCCCCTGCGTTGGCCTTGATTTTCATACAGATCATGGCAGAGGAATTGGTGTTTCGCGGCTATCTTTTACAACAGTTGCGTGCGCGGTTTTCGTCTGTTTGGCTTTGGGCCGTGTTGCCGTCACTGATTTTTGGCATTCTCCATTTTGATCCTGGAACCTTCGGTGTGAATGCCTATTTCTATGTGCTACATACAACTGTGGTTGGGATAATTCTGGCGCTGATCACCCTGCAAACCGGCAACATTGGTGCGGCGGCTGGGTTGCATATGGCCAACAATGCCATGCTTTTGTTACTTGGAAATGCGGGAAGCATGGATGGCCTGTCACTGTATCTGACCACGCCACAGCTGGACGGGCCGTTTGTGGGCACATCCATTGTGATGCAGACCATTTCAATGGTTGTGGCCTTCGTGATCTGGCGGCATATGACGCGTCAAGAAGCAAATGCGGCCTCAATTGACGTCGAGGAATTGCAAAACCCGCCCAAGGACACTAACTAGGGCGAAACCGGTAGAGGATTAGGTGATGAACTGGATCTCGAACTATGTCCGCCCGCGGATCAACTCGCTGTTTTCGCGCCGCGAGGTGCCTGAGAACCTTTGGACCAAATGTAAAGAATGCGGCACGATGCTGTTCCACCGGGAACTGGCCGACAATCTGAACGTCTGCACCAATTGTGATCACCATATGGCCATCACCCCGCGTGATCGTTTCATTGGGCTGTTTGATGGGGGCATTTTCACCGAGGTGGCCGTGCCCGCCCCGGTTGACGACCCGCTGACCTTTAAGGATCAGAAAAAATACCCTGAACGCATGAAAGGCGCACGCAAAGCGACCGGCGAAATGGAAGCGATGCTGGTGGCCGAAGGCGAAATTGGCCGCACGCCAATTGTTGCCGCCGCGCAGGATTTCAGCTTTATGGGTGGCTCTATGGGCATGTATGTGGGCAACGCGATCATCGCGGCCGCCGAACGTGCTGTCGCGGCCAAACGCCCGCTTGTTCTTTTCTCCGCCGCTGGTGGCGCCCGTATGCAAGAGGGGATCCTGTCCCTGATGCAAATGCCGCGCACCACGGTTGCGGTGCAGATGCTGAAAGAAGCGGGCCTGCCTTATATCGTTGTGCTCACCCATCCCACCACCGGTGGTGTGACCGCGTCCTATGCCATGCTGGGCGACGTACATATCGCAGAGCCGAACGCGCTGATCTGTTTTGCGGGTCCACGTGTGATTGAGCAGACCATCCGCGAGAAACTGCCCGAAGGGTTCCAACGCGCCGAATATTTGCTGGATCACGGCATGCTTGATCGCGTGACCCATCGCGGCAAAATGAAAGACGAACTGGTCACTATCCTGCGCATGCTCACCGGACTTGGCCCCGCCATCAAAGGCGATCTGCCCAAGCCAGAGGATGTGCCAGCGGTTGAAGCCCCCAAGGCCCCGGTTGACGCAAAAGATGACACGCCAGCCAAAGCGTAACCGGCACCTGATCGGTCGTAAATCACCATACTTGCCCGCATAAATTCGGGCCAATTGGGGCCAGACCGAAAGGGTGGCCCCTTTTCACATTCAGACCCACTCAGCACGAGATCCTGCCATGACCATGCCCGCGCCCAGCTCTGACCTTATCCTTGATCGCATGATGGCCCTGCACCCAAAGATCATTGATCTGACGCTGGACCGCGTGTGGCGTCTTTTGGATGCTGTGGGCAATCCGCAAGACAACCTGCCGCCGGTCATTCACCTTGCAGGCACCAACGGCAAAGGGTCCACGCAAGCGATGATCCGCGCCGGGCTTGAGGGGGCGGGAAAACGCGTGCATGCCTATACCTCGCCGCATCTGGCACGCTTTCACGAACGCATCATGCTGGCGGGGAACTTGATTTCCGAAGACGCGCTCAGCGAAGTGCTTGACCGTTGCTATGCCCAAAACAACGGCGAGAATATCACCTATTTTGAGATCACCACCGTGGCGGGGCTGATGGCCTTTGCTGAAACCCCCGCAGATTACACGCTGCTGGAAACCGGGCTTGGCGGACGGCTGGACGCGACAAATGTGGTTGAGAAGCCCGCCCTCACCGTGCTGACCCCCATTTCCATCGACCACACCCAGTTTCTGGGTGACACGCTGACCGCAATCGCGGGCGAAAAGGCGGGCATTTTGAAACGCGGCGTGCCTTGCGTTGTGGGGCCACAACCGGATGAGGCCCTTGAGGTGATCGAGGCAAAAGCCGCCCGCCTTGGCTGTCCGCTGTTTGTCCACGGCCAGCACTGGCATATGTGGGAAGAACGCGGGCGCTTGATTTTCCAAGACGAAAATGGGCTTCTGGACTTGCCCTTACCCGCCTTGATCGGCCCGCATCAGATTGAAAACGCCGGGGCCGCCATCGCCGCCTTGCGCGTCTTGGGCTTTGATGAAGCCGCCCATGAGGCCGCCATGACCAACGTCACTTGGGCCGCCCGGATGCAGCGGCTGAAACACGGCCCCCTTATTGATGCGGCAGGGGACGCGGATCTTTGGCTGGACGGCGGGCACAACCCGGCGGCGGGGGAAACGCTCGCCAAAGTGCTTGGCGACTTGCCCAAACGCCCCACACATCTGATCTGCGGCATGCTCAACACCAAAGACATTGCTGGATATCTGCGCCCGCTTGCCACAGTGGCCGACAGCCTGACCGCCGTTTCCATTCCGGGCGAAGCCAACACATTGCCCGCAGATGTGACCGCACAAGCGGCCCAAACTGTCGGGATGACTGCACAAACCGCGGACAGCGTGCAGCACGCCATCGAACAGCTTGTCGCAACAGACCCCGCCTGTCGCATCCTGATCTGTGGTTCCCTTTATCTGGCAGGTGACGTGCTAAAACTGAACGGGTGATTTGCCCAAATCATCTGATTGCGGGGGCAAATGACGCATATTTTTCTGCGTTTTTGCATCCGTGATCACAAAAAAAATTTCCGTTTCGATTCAAAGACAAGTGAGCTTTGCGACTCATCCCACTGAAACGACTCGGCTTTTCGGCATTGAACGGGCCACATTTGGAATGAACCCCATAATGTTGACGAGTTACCCTGTTAAACTCTATATATGGACCATTCTACGGGCATAATAGTTCACTTAGCGAACAGGCCTGTCGAGCAGTACAGAAGACTGGGGGGTCTCATGGTTCGTGTGTTAAAAAACGCCGTTTTGGCGTTTGCAATCACAAGTGCGCCGATCTACGCGCAAAGCGTAAATATCACGGCGGACATGACGGAAACAAGTTTCCCGGTAAAGGGGCAAACCGTCACTATCCAACGGAACCAGGACCCCACCCACCTTATTGATCCCGAGTTCTCAAAAACCTCGCGTGCGTGTCCGCCGTTTTGCGTGACACCCATCAGCGCCGCAGATGGCGTTGCAACGGTTGGCGAGCTGGAAGTTATTGATTTTCTGAAAACAACCGTGTCCACAGGCGCTGGATTGCTTTTGGACACACGCACACCTGAATGGTTTTCCAAAGGATCCATCCCCGGCGCGCTGAATGTGCCATCGGAAACGCTTGAACCCAAAAACCCCTATCGCAATGAAATTTTGCGCGCTTTTGGCGGGGTGCAAAATGGCGAAAGCTGGACCTTTGCGGCCGCCACCGACCTTCTTCTTTTTTGTAATGGCCCGTGGTGTGATCAAAGCCCGCGTGCCATTCGCGGGTTGTTGGACGCGGGCTATCCCGCTGACAAAATTAAATATTATCGCGGCGGCATCCAAGTTTGGAAGCTGTTGGGCTTGACCATGACGGGGGCGAACAATTGATTGAAGATCGCACAATGTACAAATACATGATCATCGCAGGCGGGTTTTCCGTTGCAATCGCTGGCTTGGTCTTTTTGCAGCCCGGCAAGACGGATGAAAGCGCTGCTTTGCCCGCCGCGCCACAAGCCGCGCCTGCTGAGATGGCGGAACCGATCACCAATGTGGCAAATGTGTCCGCCACTGTCAGCGCAGTACCCCCACAGACCGCAAACACCAGCTCTGATTTGCTGGATATGACCAATTCTGTTTTGGCCGGTTTAGGCGTGCGACAAAGCGATCCTGCGCCCAGCACCAACGCAGACCAAGATCAGCTCCGGGCGATGACATCCTCGGTTCTGGCGGGCTTGGGCATTGCCCCTGCCACTGAGAATGCTGGCGAGATTACACAGGCCAGCCCTTTGGGTAACGGTCAATCTGATGATGAAATCCGCGCGCTGCTGAGCGTGGCGATTGATCGCGGGTTGATCGAGGTTCCGAAATCGTTGCGCACCGCCGAAGGCGAAGTGGACAAAGCCACAATGATCGCCCAACTGGCCCGCGCCGCAGCCGGTGAAACCGCCGAAGCACCAAGTGACGATATGATTGCCGGTGGCGCCGGTGTCGAAGTGCGGGTGGTGCAACAGGCTGGCAAAACCGTGCAATACCGATTTTACACCGTGCAACGCGGCGACAGCCTTGGGGCCATCGCACATAAGTTTTACGGCGATGCTGGGAAGTTCACTCAGATTTACGAAGCCAACCGGCGCCTGTTGCCGGGTCCAGATCAAATCCGGGTGGGGCAACGCCTGACCATCCCCGCGATCACGGATGCTTAACACCACATTTGGAATACGGTCGGAAGCCTAACGAGCAGTCTGGAAAACCGACCCCGGGGTCACTTTCGAGTGGCCCCATTTTTTGATGCCTGGCCAAACACCCAACCTGTTAAGACAGCACGCCATTTTTGGGCACTGCTGGATCCGGCGCGTCCCACCCCAATGAGGCACAGACGGATCGTTCCATCACCCGACACAAAGCGAAAAGTGGCAGGGCGTTTGGCTCATCCGCAAAGGGGTGTTCTAGTTCATGTGTGACTTCTGACAGGCCAAAGAAAACATAGGCCACGATGGCCGCGATCAAGGGTTCAAACCACCCAGCACTGTCGAGCAACCCAAACGGCAGCAAAAGGCAGTAAAGATAGGTCGTGCGCCGGACCAAAAGCGAATAGACAAAAGGAAGCGGGGTTGTGGACAGGCGTTCATTTCCAGCCTGCGCCCCCGCAAAACAGCCAAGACGTGTGGAGAGCTGCCGCGCCCCATGCCCATCTATGCGGCCCTCAGAGCGCATCACCGTCAGACGCGTTGAAATTGCGCGCAATGCAACATCTGGCCCGCCGGATGCCAGTAATTTCGGGGCCTCTTCGCCTACCCACTGCGCCACATCCGCGTCCACATCATCGCCGCGCAATTGGCGGCGGTGCAGGTGATGGAATGCAAGGATATGGCCCAGCACAAAGGCCCGGTCATCCTCGTCCGCGCCAAAAATCTCCATCTCTTGGGCAAAGCTGCGCACGTCGGACACCATCCCTCCCCAGATCTTGCGACCTTCCCACCAGCGGTCATAGGCCGCATTGTTGCGAAACCCCAGAAAAAGCGAAAGCGCCAGACCAAACACCCCAATTGCCGGGATCGACAGCCGCGGCATCGGCATCACGAAGCGATCAAGGACAAGAATGCCAGCGGCCCAAGCAGCTGTGAACAGAATATTCGGGGCGATGCGCGGTACAACGGATCCGTGAATGACGAAAAACAGCCGCCAAGCGCGGGGATGATCACGCAGGATCATGGTTGATCCCCCTGGTCTTTGCCCCAGTCTTTGTCTTGCATTTCGCGCAAGCGGCTGGCGGTGCGTTCAAATTCAAACGATCCTTCGCCTTCGACATAGAGCATTTCAGGTTGGGCGGCGGCTGAGGCAATCAGGCGGACCTTGGCCTCATAAAGCGCATCAATCAGCGTCACAAATCGCTTGGCTTCGTTGAAATTGTTACGTGACAAGCGCGGGATGTCTTCAAACACCAAAACCTTAAGGGCGGATGCGATGGCAAGGTAATCCCCCGGCCCCAACATAGCGCCGCACAGGTCATGAAAACGCGCGCGCCCGGCCCCATTTCGGAACGCTGGAATAACCACCTCTCGGCCTTTGATGGTCAAGGTCAAAGGCTCGGCGGCACCGCCCGAAAGATCAGACCAGATCGCGTCAATTTCCGCGCGCGCATCAGAGTTGGCAGGGGTGAAATACACTTGCCCCCCGGCCAGCCGGTCTTGGCGATAATCATTTGGGCTGACCAGCTCATGCACCACCATTTCGTCTTTGAGGATCGCAATGAAGGGCAGGAACAATTGGCGATTTAACCCGTGTTTATAAAGCTCATCCGGGTGACGATTTGAGGTGGTCACAACCACCACGCCCGCCTCAAACAGCTTTTCAAACAACCGCCCGACAATCATCGCATCGGTGATATCGGTGATCTGAATTTCGTCAAATGCAAACAGGCGCACATCTGCGGCAATCTTCTCAGCCACGGGACCAAGGGGGTCATCGACACCGGTTTTCCGCGCGGCATTCATGCCTTCATGCACCTCTTGCATAAACGCGTGAAAATGCACGCGGCGCTTGCCGGGGATGTTCAGGTTTTCGACAAACAGATCCATCAACCAGGATTTTCCGCGCCCAACACCGCCCCAAAGGTACAGCCCTTGTGGCACTTCTGCGGGTTTATGAAAGAGCCCGCCCAGAATGCCGCGCTTGCGCGGCGGCAGTGCCTCTAGGTGACATCGAATATCTTCCAACGCAGGCAACACGGCCACCTGCGCGGGGTCGGGGGTGATCTGGCCCTTTTGGACCAGATCCTCATAAATCTCTGACAATCTGCTCATGTGAAATGCATAAAACGCCGCGTCAGATAAGGAAAGGTGAAGCGTGACATCAAAAACAAAGAATTGACCGCGCGGACAAAGTTGCGATGTTAACCAAATGACCCAAAACCTGACCCCCGCGCGCGCGCCGCTTTTGACCCCCGTCCTTGTGGCCGGCTGTCTTATCATCCTTGTCAGCTTTGCGATCCGGGCATCGTTTGGCGTGTTTCAGATCCCTATTGCGGCGGAGTTTAACTGGCCGCGGGCGGAATTCTCATTGGCGATTGCGATCCAAAACCTTGCGTGGGGCATCGGCCAGCCGATCTTTGGGGCCATTGCCGAAAAGATGGGCGACCGAAAAGCCATCATTATGGGCGCCTTGATCTATGCTGTTGGTTTGGTGGCGTCGTCTTTTGCCGTCACGCCAGAAGCGCATCAGTTTTGGGAAATCGCCGTTGGCTTTGGTATCGCAGGCACCGGGTTTGGGGTGATCTTGGCCGTTGTGGGCCGCGCCTCATCCGATGAAAACCGGTCGATGTCACTGGCGATTGCCACGGCGGCAGGGTCCGCCGGGCAAGTGTTTGGCGCCCCCTTGGCGGAATACCTGTTGGGCGTGATGTCATGGCAGAACGTCTTTGTGGTGTTTGCCGCCGCCATCCTTGCAACCCTTGCACTGTTGCCTTTGATGAAAACCGAAGACATGGCCAGCAAGGCCGATTTGGAAGACAGCCTTGGTCAGATCCTTGTCAAAGCGCTGCGTGATCCCAGTTTCTCGCTGATCTTCCTTGGGTTTTTTTCATGCGGCTATCAGCTTGCCTTTATCACCGCGCATTTCCCGGCGTTTGTGACCGAGATGTGCGGCAGCATTGATCCCTCGGGCACGCTGGCCTCATTGGGGGTGTCCACCACATCGGCCCTTGGCGCGATTTCGATATCCTTGATTGGTCTGGCCAATATTGGCGGCACTTTGTTTGCGGGGTATCTGGGCAAGACCTATTCCAAGAAATACTTGCTGGCGATCATTTACACTCTGCGCACCATTGTTGCGGCTGCCTTTATCCTGATGCCGATCACGCCAACCACGGTGATCCTTTTCTCGATCACCATGGGCTCGCTTTGGTTGGCCACGGTGCCGCTGACCTCTGGCCTCGTCGCGCATATCTATGGGTTGCGCTATATGGGCACGCTTTATGGTATCGTCTTTTTCAGCCATCAGCTGGGCAGCTTTATGGGCGTCTGGCTGGGCGGGCGGATGTATGATGCCTTTGGCGATTACACCTTAGTTTGGTGGATCGGCGTGGGTGTCGGCGCGTTTTCCGCGATTGTGCATTTGCCGGTAAAAGAGGTCGCCTTGAAAGCGCGCACCGCTTAAGTCGTCAGGAGCTAAACAGGCAACGCCGTGGTCTTAAACACCGTGCGCAGGGCAAAGCTGGATTGCATGCCCTGCACCCCCGGCAAGCGCGCAAGATATTGGCGGTGAATGCGGGCGAAATCTTCGGTATCTTCCGCCACCACCTTTAGCAAATAATCCGACTTGCCCGCCATCAGGTGACATTCAAGCACGTCCGGCACCAAAGCGACCTCACGCTCAAACGCATCCAACAGCTCGTCCGCTTGGCCCGACAAGGTAATTTCTACAAAGATCGTCGAGGGGCAATCCATTTTGCGCGCATCCAAAAGCGCCACATAATCTTTGATGAACCCCTCGGCCTCAAGCCGCTGAACCCGCCTGTGACAAGCAGACGGCGACAGGTTCACCCGATCTGACAGATCCGAATTTGAGATTCTTCCGGTCTTTTGAAGCGCCCTAAGAATGCGGCGGTCTATACTGTCTAATTCCATATCTTCACACATTCCTTGCGTATCTCACGTCAAATACGCTCATTTCTTCGGAAATTCCAGCAAAAACGCCGTTCTATTCACAAAACAATTGCAAGCGGGATCTGCACAAAACTAATAATATAAAAAAAATAAGCTCAGGGAGCGGAGGATTTCCCCATGTTGATCGGTTGCCCGAAAGAAATCAAACCCCAGGAATTTCGTGTGGGGCTAACCCCCGCCGCCGCACATGAGGCCATCGGCCGCGGTCATTCCGTAATTGTCGAGACAAACGCCGGTGCTGGCGCTGGCTTTTCAGACGAAGACTACACATCTGTTGGCGCGGATATCATCGCAACCGCAGCGGATATTTTCGCCAAGGCCGACATGATCGTAAAGGTGAAAGAACCCCAAGCTGGCGAGCGTAAGATGCTGCGCGAAGGTCAGCTGTTGTTCACATACCTGCACCTCGCTCCCGACCCCGAGCAAACCAAAGATCTGCTGGCTTCTGGCTGTACCGCAATTGCTTATGAGACTGTCACCGACGACCGTGGCGGCCTGCCTTTGCTGGCCCCAATGTCCGAAGTTGCTGGCCGTCTGGCGCCACAAGTTGGATCTTGGACCCTGCAAAAAGCCAATGGCGGTCGCGGCGTTCTGATGGGCGGCGTTCCTGGTGTTGGTCCGGCCAAAGTGGTTGTGATCGGTGGCGGTGTTGTAGGCACACATGCTGCGAAAATCGCCGCGGGCATGGGCGCGGATGTCACTGTCCTTGATCGCTCAATCCCACGCCTTCGCTATCTGGACGACGTATACGGCGGCACCTTCAAGAACCAATACGCAACAGCGGCCGCCACGGCCCAGCTGATCACCACCGCTGACATGGTGATTGGCGCGGTTCTGATCCCGGGGGCAGCAGCGCCCAAACTGATCACCCGCGCGCAACTGTCGACCATGAAGCCCGGCGCGGTTCTGGTGGATGTTGCGATCGACCAAGGGGGGTGCTTTGAAACCTCAAAAGCCACCACCCACGCGGATCCTGTCTATGAAGTGGACGGCGTGATGCATTATTGTGTGGCCAACATGCCGGGGGCCGTTGCGCGCACATCAACCATCGCGCTTGGCAATGCGACCATGCCTTTCATGCTGGCGCTGGCCGACAAGGGCTGGAAAGCCGCCTGTGCCGCTGACGAGCATCTGTTAAACGGTTTGAACGTACACGCCGGCCATCTGACCTATGCGGCTGTTGGTGAGGCGTTGGGGATGGACAGCATCACGGGCGAACAAGCTCTGGAAATCTGATCCAGCCCCTCACAACGAAGAAAAACGCCGGCAGCACCCTGTCGGCGTTTTTGTTTCTATCGGGCTTGACGTGATGCCTTATGCGAGCCGTTCGACCAATTCCGCCACACGCTCGGCATTGTCTTTTGCCACACGCCCATCGGCCATCAAGAGTGAGTTTTCAAAGCCAATCCGACATTTCCCCCCGGCTTGAAACGCACGTTCAAGACAATCTGTTTCTCGGGGACCAAAGGCACAAAGCGCCCAATCCGGGGAAATGCCTTCTTGTAGCATCCAATCCAGAAACGGGGTCAACTCATCCGGGTCAGAGGTTTGGTTTTCGCTGTAGCGCCCCAACACAAACAACACCTGTAAAGCCCCCGCCCGGAACAAAGCTTCGGGCAGAACACGGGCCAAAAGGGCGGCATCCGCGACATCATAAAGGATGTGTTGAACCGCTATCCCGCGGGCAGCACTTTCCGCATAAAACAATTGTGCCGCATGTTCACCATCTCGACACATTTCCGCAATTGAGACCGACACCATGCTGGCGCCCGCGTTCAACGCCACCTGCTTTTGCACGTCGGTTTCGTAGACCCCAACAGCCTCGGTTGTGATCTGGATGGCCATGCCCGGCACCGCGCGCGCCACCGCATTGACTGCGGACTGGTACGTCTTTGCATCCAACAAATGCCCACCATCCGCATCACGAATATGCAGATGCAACCCATCAGCCCCCGCCGCAAAACAATCGCGCGCGCAGGCGACAATTTCGTCTTCGCTCAGGGGCACCGCGGGGTGATCGGCTTTCAACTTTCGCGCCCCATTGGGGGCGACCATAATGCGCGGCAATGCCATTACAGCACGTCCTTCAATGATTGCGACAGCTTCGAGATAAACTCGCCGATTTGATCCTCGGTGATGATAAACGGCGGCGCAAGTAGGACGTGATCACCTGATTGGCCATCAATGGTGCCGCTCATCGGGTAACAAATCAACCCATTGGCCATTGCTTGCTTTTTCAGCCGTGCTGCCACGTTCAAACTGCGATCAAAGGGGGTTTTACTGTCGCGATCCTGCACCAGTTCAAGCCCGCGAAACATCCCGCGCCCTCGAATGTCCCCCACATTGGGGTGCTGACCGAACTCTGCCAAAAGCGCGTTTTGCAGCACTTCGCCCATTTGGGCAGAGCGCGCCGCCATCCCACCCTCGGTCAGCTTTTTCACAACCGCATCAGCGGCGGCGGCGGCAATGGGATGGCCAATATAGGTGTGGCCGTGTTGGAAAAATCCAGATCCCGTTTCGATCGCATCATAGATTTTTCCAGAACACAGCATCGCACCAATCGGCTGATACCCCGCCCCAAGCCCCTTTGCGATGGTCAGGATGTCTGGCGACACCTCATCCTGTTCGCAAGCAAACAGCGTGCCGGTGCGGCCCATGCCACACATGACCTCATCCAAGATCAACAGGATGCCATATTGGTCACAAATCTCGCGGATACGTTTGAAATAGCCTTTCACGGCGGGCACGGCGCCAGCGGTTGCGCCGACAACGGGTTCAGCCAGAAACGCCACCACAGTTTCTGGACCTTGACGCAGCAATTCGGCCTCAAGCTCATTCGCCGCGCGCAGGCCGTATTGCTCTTCGGTTTCACCCGCATCGCGCAGGCGGTATTCATAGCAGGCGTTGATATGGCTGGCCGAAACCATCACCGGATCAAACGGCTCGCGGCGCCACATGTTGCCCCCGGTGCCCAAAGCCCCCAGCGTATTGCCATGATAGCTTTGTTTGCGTGAAATGAATTTCGTGCGCTTTGGCTGACCGATTTCAATCATATATTGGCGCGACAACTTAAGCGCCGATTCGACCGCTTCTGACCCGCCTGACACCAAATACACCCGCTCAATGCCCTCTGGCGCATGGGCAATCAAACGGTCCGCAAGCGATTCGGCGGGCTCGGATGTCAGGAACCCCGTGTGCGCAAAGGACAATTTCTTCATCTGTGTGCGCATGGCGCCCAGCACATCGGGATCAGAGTGCCCCAGACAGGACACGGCCGCACCGCCCGAACCATCCAAGTATTTCTTACCTGATTTATCAATAAGATAGACACCCTCTCCGCGTTCTGCGACAGGGGGATTAAGCTTGGTATGGCGTGGAAAAATATGTGTCATGGCATCCTCATTTCCCGTTCGCCATAGCGCGATTGAAACAAATCAGTCAAGAGTTGACACAGAGTGAAACAAAATGAACAATCGCTGAACCAAAACGTCGCAGGCTGCCATTTCAGGGGGGAAGCTTGAACAAAACGTTCGAACAACGATTGGCCGCCCACTATGGCGAGCTGACGGATACGTTGCAGGGTGCGGCGGATTTTGTGCTGCAAAATCCAGTCGACATGGCTACGCGTCCTCTTCGAGCGATTTCAAAGTCCAGCGGACGATCCCCAGCGGCGTACACCCGCCTGTCACGCGCACTGGGATATGATGGCCTTGATGATCTTCGCGAAGAGTTTCGCCAGAAACTCGGCCAGGGGATCGACAATTTTGCCGATCGCGCCCAGCGCCTTCAGGATGATCATGGGGTCGGTAAATCCGACTTTATGGCGGCCCATTTGTCCGCCTGTCAGGGCAATCTGAATCAGCTATCTGAAAGCATTGACCAAGGCCTTTTAGATCAAGCCGTGGATGTGCTGTGCAAGGCGCGCCGGGTCAATTTGCTTGGCGCTTTGGGCTCCACTGGGATCATCGAATACATGAGCTATATGGCCAATATGTGTGTCGAAAACTGGCAGCTTCTGGGTCGGATGGGCGCCTCTTTGGGCAGTGGTTTAAGCAACATCTCGTCGCAAGACGCGTTGATCGTTGTGACCAAACCCCCCTTTGCGGCGCATGTCATTAAAGCCGCCGAAATAGCGCGGGCGCGCGGGGCCTATGTGATTGTCATCACAGATGTGCACAGCTGCCCCGCGCTTGGCCATGCGCATGCGGGATTTGTGGTGCCCACAGATAGCCCGCATTTTTATTCTTCTTACGTTTCCACGTTGTTTCTAGCGGAGGTCCTGATTGGCAAACTTGTCAGCCGATCCGGCGAAAAGGCCCGCTTGCGCATCGCGGACGTCGAGGATAGCAACCGTCTTTTATCCGAGGTTTCGGACGAAGAGACAGTTACATCAGCAACCACGTGAACAGGGGAGAAATTAAATGTTCCACAAGCTGAAAATCACCGCAATCGGCGTTGCCGCCGCGGGTCTTATGGCCCCGGCCGCCTTTGCCGAAGAGTTCATCACCATCGGGACCGGTGGCGTGACGGGTGTTTATTACCCAACTGGTGGCGCAATTTGCCGTCTGGTGAACAAAGGCCGCAAAGACCACGGCGTACGCTGTTCGGTCGAATCCACTGGCGGTTCGGTTTACAACATCAACACCATTCGCGAAGGCGAGCTGGAATTTGGTGTGGCGCAGTCTGACTGGCAGTACCACGCCTATAACGGCACGTCGAAATTCGAAGATGCTGGTGCATTCGAAGGTCTGCGCGCAGTATTCTCGGTACACCCAGAACCCTTTACCGTTGTGGCCCGCGCCGACAGCGGCATCAAAACTTTTGCTGACCTCAAAGGCAAACGCGTGAACATCGGCAACCCAGGTTCCGGTCAGCGCGGCACGATGGAAGTGTTGGTCGAAGCCCTTGGCTGGACCATGGATGATTTCGCCCTGGCCACCGAGCTGAAGGCATCTGAACAGTCCGCCGCCCTGTGCGACAACCAAATCGACGCCATGGTTTACACCGTTGGTCACCCATCAGGTTCGATCCAAGAAGCGACCACTGCTTGTGATTCCGTTCTGGTTGAAGTGTCTGGTGACGAAGTTGCGAAACTGATCGCAGACAATTCGTTCTATCGTTCGGCCACCATTCCGGGCGGCATGTATCGCGGCAATGACGCGGATGTGGCCACCTTTGGTGTGGGCGCGACCTTTGTCAGCTCAGACAAAGTGTCGGAAGACGTTGTCTATGCGCTGGTGAAATCTGTGTTCGACAGCATTGATGACTTTAAAGGTCTGCACCCAGCCTTTGCCAACCTTGACCCCAAGGAAATGGCATCCGCGGGTCTGTCGGCCCCGCTGCACCCCGGTGCCGCGAAGTATTACCGCGAAGCTGGTATCATCGAATAAGTCAAAGACTGGGCCGGGGGGAAACCTCTGGCCCACCTGCCCTTTTGGGGCCAAAAAACGTATAATTAAAAATTTACATATCGAACGGGGAGAACGTTCATGGCTGACAGCGAAAATCGCGCCTTAAGCGAAGAAGAGCTTCAGGAACTGGTGGCCGCAAGCGACAGCGGCGCACGTGCACCAACCGGCTGGGTCGGATTGATGATTGCGGGTGTGGCCTTGGTCTGGGCCGTCTTTCAGGTGCTTCTGGCATCGCCCATTTCCAACTATGTGCTCAGCGGTGACTTGATCAACAACTCGCGCCAAATCCATCTGGCATTTGCGATCTTTTTGGCCGCAATGGCGTATCCGCTGTTCAAATCCAGCCCACGTGACCACATCCCGTGGTATGATTGGGTGCTTGGGCTTGGCGGGGCATTCTTGGCCATGTACGGGTTCTTCTTTTATGAAAAGATCGTTGGCAACGGCGGTTTGGCGGATGCGTCAGACGCCTATTTTGCTTTGGCAGGCCTGATCTTTTTGTTCATTGCCGCCTATCGCACTTTGGGTCCGGTCATGGTTGGCTTGGCCGTCGTATTCTTGTGCTATGTGTTCTGGGGATCCTCAGAGGTGGTGCCGGATCAGATCCGTTGGGCGGGCGCATCTTTGCGCAAAGCCATGAGCCATATGTGGATCACATCCGAAGGTGTCTTTGGCATCGCTTTGGGTGTCTCGACCAAATTTGTCTTCCTGTTTGTGCTTTTTGGCGCGCTTTTGGATAAAGCGGGCGCGGGCAATTATTTCATCAAAATGGCGTTTGGCGCATTGGGTCACCTGCGTGGCGGCCCGGCCAAAGCAGCTGTGGTTGGCTCTGCCGCCACCGGCCTCATCTCAGGGTCATCCATCGCAAATGTTGTCACCACCGGGACCTTCACCATTCCATTGATGAAACGCGTTGGATTTTCCGCTGAAAAAGCGGGCGCGGTCGAAGTGGCCTCATCCGTCAACGGTCAAATCATGCCCCCCGTGATGGGCGCTGCGGCGTTCTTGATGGTGGAATATGTGGGCATTTCTTATGTCGAAGTGATCACCCACGCCTTTTTGCCTGCTGTGATTTCTTACATCGCGCTGGTTTACATCGTGCATCTTGAAGCGGTGAAAACCAACATGCCGACCATCGGCAACAAAGTGGTCTCGATGGGTCGCACCATTGGCGGCATGTTCGTGTTTTTCGCGGGCTTTGCAGCACTGTGTTACGCAACACAATTCCCTGTCGGGCTTATTGTATCGCTCTTCCCAGAAGGCTCTGGTTTGATCCTGACCCTGTTGCTGTTCGCCATCTACATCGGCCTCATCTATCTGGCGGCGCAAACCGAAGATCTGGAACCAGACGATCCCAACGCTAAAGTGGTTGAGCTTCCTGATGTGGCCAAGATCTATAAATCCGGCCTGTACTATCTGATGCCAATCATCGTGCTGGTTTATTTCTTGATGATTGAACGCAAATCCCCCGGCTTGTCGGCCTTTTGGGCCACCATGCTGTTGTTTGGCATTTTGCTGACACAGAAAACCCTAAAGGCGATGTTCCGGGGCGAGGTAAACGCCATTTCCCGCATGCGTGAAGGTGTTATGGACCTGATCGAAGGCATGATTGATGGCGCGCGCAATATGATCGGCATCGGCCTTGCCACCGCCACCGCCGGGATCATCGTGGGCACCGTGTCGCTGACCGGGATTGGTCAGGTCATGGCCGATTTTGTTGAATTCCTGTCTGGCGGCAATCTAATCCTCATGCTGATCTTTGTGGCGATCCTGTCGCTGATCCTTGGTATGGGCCTGCCGACCACTGCGAACTATATCGTGGTCAGCTCGCTTATGGTTGGCGTGGTCGTGGAGCTTGGTGCGCAGTCAGG
The DNA here is from genome assembly GCA_965367685.1 of uncultured Planktotalea sp. Lineage (GTDB taxonomy): Bacteria > Pseudomonadota > Alphaproteobacteria > Rhodobacterales > Rhodobacteraceae > Aliiroseovarius. Next base: position 172,186 of record CBDUJY010000005.1, read on the forward strand.
GCTGGTTGTGCCGTTGATCGCCGTGCACCTCTTTGTGTTCTACTTTGGGATCATGGCGGATGTGACGCCCCCTGTGGGGCTCGCGAGTTTCGCGGCGGCGGCTGTGTCTGGTGGCGACGCCATCCGCACCGGCTTTGTTGCGTTCTTCTACAGCTTGCGCACCGTGGCCTTGCCCTTTGTGTTCATCTTCAACACCGATCTCTTGCTGATCGACGTGACGTGGTATCAGGGGGTGATCGTCTTTATCGTCGCGACCATCGGCATTCTGGTGTTCACGGCGGCGACAATGGGCTGGTTCCTGACCAAGACCAAAATCTGGGAAACTGTGGCCTTGCTGGTTGTTGCCTTTGCGCTGTTCCGGCCGGGGTTCTTTATGGACCAAATCCAGCCGCCGTTTGATGACATCGCCCCGGCAAGCTTTGCCCAAGCCTTGGCAGACGCTGAACCCGGCAGCCAATTGCGCACCGTGATATCGGGCCCAGACTTTGACACGCTTGTGGTCAAAGACCTGACCGTGCCGCTGATTGTTCCAGATGCAGAGGGGGCAGACGCCCGCATGGCCGCTCTTGGCCTCATGCTGGTCCCAGAAGGGAACGTGCAAAAACTGGACGAACCGTCCTTTGGCACCGAGCTGTCGGACAAACTGTCGTCATTTGATTTTTACGGTGACGATCCAGTGGCCATCACCAGCGTGCAAGCCACCGCTGACCAAATGCCAAAAGAGCTGATCTTTATTCCGGCCCTTCTGCTGTTGGCCTTGGTGGCTTACCTGCAAACCGGACGCGCCCGCAAACTTGAAACCCAAGGAGCAACAGCATGAGCCAGACAATTCTATGTGCCGTTGACATCAATCGCCCTGAAGAAGACCAAAAGGTCCTGAAAATCGCCGCCAAACTGGCCGCTTTGGATGGGGCATCCCTTGATGTGATCACCGTTGTGCCCGACTTTGGCGCAAGCGTCGTGGGCGCCTATTTCGAAGAGCACCACGTTGCCACCGCCAAAGACAAAGCAAACGAGCTTTTGTCCAAAATGGTTGAGGATGCGTTAGGGGCGGATGAAAACGCCAAAGTGCGCCATGTGGTTGCGATCGGTTCAGTCTACGAAAAGGTGTTGCAAACCGCCAAGCTGAACAAAGCAGATCTGATTGTAATTGGGGCGCATCGCCCGGATTTCAAAGATTATCTGCTGGGTCCAAACGCGGCGCGCATTGTGCGCCACTCGGATGCTTCGGTTTACGTGGTTCGGTAAAACCGCACCCTTTTAACACAAAGAACGGGCGCCTTCGGGGGCCCGTTTTCTTTTGTATCACCCAATAAAATCCGCCCGGCGTTCCATCAGCGCCGCACAAAGATAATCAACAAACAGGCGCACCCGCCGCACGCGGCGCAGATCACTGTGCAACAGCACCCAAGTGGACCGGCGCGTATCAAGATCGGTGCCGGGCACGCGCTGAAGTTCCGGAAACCGCGCTTGTACCCAAGACGCAAGCACCGTCATCCCCGCCCCCGCACGCGCCAGATGCAAATGCATTTCCGGGTCAGGAATCTGATGGCGCACCCGCGCTTTGGGAAAGGGGGATGTCTCAATAAACTGCTGCAATTCTGGTACAGGGCCATAGCCGATCCAGTTCAGCCCCTGCCCCTTTGGGCCAGCCTTTGGAAGCGCGCGGTCCAGATACTCGCGCGCGGCATAAATGCCAATCGACAGCGGGAAAAGCTTGCGCCCCACCACATCCTCATCAACCTTAGTCACATGCCGGATCGACACATCCGTTTCCAGCTTTTCAATGGATGTGATGTCAAAAGACAGGTTCAGCTCGATCTCAATATCAGGATACAGCGCCGAAAAATCCGCCAACACGGGTGCCAGCAAGAAATGCGCAGTCATCGGGTCGGCGGACAATCGGATACGGCCTGACGCCTCGCGGTCCAACCCTTGCACCGCGTTGAACCCTTTCAGAAGCGCGCTTTCCGCCTCAAGCGCGTCTGGCAACAACGTGCGCCCGGCGGCCGTCAGGTGAAACCCATCTGTCCCGCGCCGAAAAAGCTGCGCGCCAAGGCGAGTTTCCAACGCCTCAACCTGACGTCGCATGGTGGCATGTGTTGCGCCCATGTGCTCTGCAGCGGCCCGTAAAGACCCATGACGGGCCACGGCAAGAAACGCGGGAAGAGATTTCCAATCTAACATAGCGGAACATATTCTAACCGTACCGGCCCATTTTGGCCAGTAGGCGGGGTGTATTTCATCCGTTAAATCCCTTTCAACAGCGAAAGGATCAGAAAATGCACACCCGTTTTACTGCATGGCAAATCACAAGGTACGGCGCACCAAAGGTAATGGTCCCAGTGACCCGTCCCATACCAACGCCGCAAAAGAATGAAGTGCTCATTCGCATCCACACCTCAGCTGTCACGCGGGCGGACGGCATGATGCGCGCGGGCACGCCCCGGTTTGCCCGGCTTTTTCTGGGGCTGCACCACCCGCGCAACGACCTGGTTGGCACCGGGTTTTCCGGTCAGGTGATTGCGGTCGGCCCTGACGCGACCCGCTTTGCCCCCGGCGACGCTGTCTTTGGCGAGGCCGGGACGCAATTTGGCGCCAACGCAAGCCACATTTGCCTCAGCGAAGTAGGTGTCCTCCTGCAAAAGCCAGCCGCCCTTCCCCATGATCAAGCCGCAGTCTTATGTGACGGCGTGCTGACTTCGTGGAATTTCCTGCACCATGTGGCCCACTTGCGGGCAGGCGAGCGCGTGCTGATCCTTGGCGCATCCGGCAGCTTGGGCAGCGCAGCGGTGCAAATCGCACATGAGCTGGGCGCAGTCGTGACCGGAACCTGTAGCGCAAAAAATGCGGGGATGGTCGCCGCCCTTGGGGCCGCATATGTGGTGGATTACACCCGCGAGGACGTGTTGGACCAAGCGGGACAATTTGATGTGATTTATGACACCCTTGGGGTCAGCTCTTTTGCCCAAGCCAAACATGCCCTGACCGCACAGGGGCGTTACGTCTGTCCAGTCCTAAGCCTGACGTTGTTGGGCGCCATGATGCGCACGTCTTGTTTTGGGGCGCGAAAAGCACGCTTCTCGGCCACGGGGGTGTTGCCACCTGACAAGCTGCGGCAGATGCTGGGGGCGGTCTTGTCCACCCTTGATGCGGGCCTTTTGGCCCCCGTCATAAGCCGCAGCTATCCTTTGTCAGATCTTCCAGAGGCCCATCGCCATATGGAGACAGGGCACAAACGCGGGAACGTCGTGGTGGTCACAGATGACAGGTGACGTCAGGAGCGTGGATGGTTGGGCTTGTGACGTCTGCGCCGCTGCTTATGCTGTCGGTATGACAGCCAAACCACCCGCCCCGCCCACAGACGTTGCACGCGCCTTTGAAAACATGCCGCCAGACGTCCAAGAACCGTTGCAACGCCTTCGGCGCCTGATTTTCGATACTGCGGAAAACACCCCCGGTGTGGGCCCCATCACTGAGACTTTAAAATGGGGGCAGCCCTCATATTTAACCGAGGAAACCAAAGCGGGCAGCACAATTCGTTTGGGCTGTCCAAAGCAAGGCGGATTTGCGATCTATACCCATTGCCAAACCAGCATCATGGCTGATTTTCAGGCCCTGTTTCCCGACGATTTCACCTTTGATGGCAACCGTGCCGTGGAGTTTAAAGCGGGAGATGATCTGCCCTTGGATAAGCTAAGGTTTTTGATCTCACGCGCGCTGACCTATCACCTGAAATAACCCCGCAAACAAAAGAGGCCCCGCCAGTTGGCAGGGCTTTCTTTTGCTGGTTTCCCGCTTGCGCCGGACCTGGCCTGATATGGTAGCGTGAGGTGGACTTGAACCACCGACCCCAGCATTATGAGTGCTGTGCTCTAACCAGCTGAGCTACCACGCCATCTCATATCGTGGGCGGTAAGTAGGCCGCAGGGCGCGCGGTGTCAAATGGAAATTGCGCCTTTCCCCCCAAGAAATCCTGTGCAGGCACAAAAAAAAGGGCACCGCGATCCCGGTGCCCTTTGAATTCGCAATTTCGCGGGATTATTTCTTCAAAGCGTCGCGAATCTCGGTCAGCAAATCGACCTCGCTTGGGCCAGCTGGTGCCTCTTCTACCGCCTCTTCTTGTTTCGCGGTCGCGTCTTTCACTTTGTTCACGTAGCGCACCAACATGAACACCACAAAGGCAATGATCAGGAAGTTGATGATGGCCATGATGAAGGCACCGTAAGCAAAGACCGCGGCGCCCGCTTCGCGCGCGGCGTCCAGTGATGCCCCTTCGGCAACCGTGCCAGACAGCACAGCGTACATATTGGTAAAGTCCACGCCGCCCATGAAAAGCCCAATGAACGGGTTGATCAGATCCCCCACCATGGATTTCACAATGGCGGTAAAGGCCGCCCCAATGATGATCCCGACGGCCATATCCATGACATTGCCCTTGGCAATGAAATCTTTGAATTCTTTAAGCATGTTGTCCCCTTAAGTTTGTTCGCGCACAGGATTTCCCTGCATTTATACGATAGAAACTTGCACCAAGCTGTCGCTGGAAAATAGGGGAAAGGCACGCGGTGGCTCCCCTTAAGTGGGAAGCTTGCCTGTCAGGACATAACGAAGGATCTCAACCACTTGGCCTGGTTCGCGGGCAACGGCAAGGGCGGCGGCGTCGACCTCTTTCAGCGCGTGGTCATGTTCGGGCATTTGCAAAACGATCAGGGATTTGCCTTTTGCGGCGGCATAGCCTGCATCAAAAGCGGCATTCCACTGGCGGTATTTCTCGCCAAAACGCACCACCACCACGTCCGCCTCTTCGATGCCTTTGCGGGTACGGATTGCGTTTACCATCGCGCCTTTATGGTCATGCCAGTACTTGTTGGGCTCTTCCCCAAGGATGGCGACACCGCAATCATCAGACGCGTCATGATCTGTCACCGGGGCCGAGAATGTCACATCAAGCCCTTTGGCCCCGTCGATGATTTGTTCGCGCCAGTCAGTGTGAATTTCGCCGGACAGGTATACGGATAAAGTCATGTTATTCCTCCCAAATGAAAACGGCCCGAGAGGGTCTAGGGACCGCTTTAATGTTTTAACTGCGCAGCGCGCCGCCGGTGGCCTTTTCGACCTTTTGCACGATCTTGGCGCTGACCGCTTCAATGTCCTTGTCGGTCAGGGTGGCGTCACGCGGTTGCAGGCGCACGGTGATGGCGAGCGATTTCTTACCCTCGCCCAACGATCCACCGATGTATTCGTCAAAGACATTCACGTCAGCAATCAATGCTTTGTCCGCTCCTGTGGCAGCATTCACCAGCTTGATGGCTTCAACCGTGTCATCGACCACAAAGGCAAAGTCACGTTCCACCGGTTGCAGATCCGATGCACCCAATGCCGCGCGCCCGGTGCCCTTGGATTTCGGGAAGGGCGCTTTGGCCAGATGCACCGCAAACGCCACAACCGGGCCTTTCACGCCAGATTGTTCGATGGTTTTCGGGTGCAATTCGCCAAAGGCGCCAAGGATATTTTTCGGCCCCAAGCCAAGCTTTGCCCCGCGACCCGGATGCCACCATTCGTTCATTTCACGCACATAGGTCAGCTTGGTGGGCGCGCCAATGGAATTCAGCACCGCCTCGACATCCGCTTTGGCGTCAAACGCATCTACAGGACGGCGCGACCCGAAACGATCACGCGGGCCGGTGTGACCAACCAAGATTCCGGTGACCATCATTTCATACTCATCCGGTTCACCGCCATGAAACACCGGGCCAACCTCAAACATCGCGAGATCCATGAAGCCACGCGACTGATTACGCGCCGCCGCCGCCAACAGACCGGGCAACAGCGATGGGCGCATATGGCTCATTTCAGACGAGATCGGATTGGCCAGTTTCACCGCATCGGTCCCACCGCCAAAACGGGCGGCACCTTCTTGGTCGATGAAACTATAGGTCACGCATTCGTTGTAGCCCAAAGTGGCCACAGTGCGCCGCGCCATGCCTTCGCGTTTCTGCATCGGCGTCAGGATCGCCTTTGGCACACCCACATGGATGCGTGGCAAGGGCTTGCCCACCAGCTTGGTCAGGGACGCCACGCGGGCAACTTCCTCGACCAGATCGGCGGACCCCAGCACATCAGGGCGCCAGCTTGGCACATGGGCCATATCACCGTCGATGGTGAAGCCCAGCGCGGTTAGGGTCTTGCGCTGTTCATCCGCCGGAATGTCCATGCCGACAAGGCTTTGCACCCGGTCGGTATCAAGCTTATAGGCGCGGCTTACATCCGGTTCAGCGCCCGCCACAACAACGGTTGAGGCCTCGCCGCCGCAGAGGTCAAGGATCATCTGGGTCGCGGCCTCAATCGCGGGCGCATTATAAGCCGGGTCAATGCCACGCTCATTCCGATACCGCGCATCAGAGTTGATCTTCAGCGCGCGGCCTGTCTTGGCGATCTGGATATTTTCCCAAAATGCCGCCTCAAGAAACACATTGGTGGTGTCTTCGGTACAGCCCGTGGGCAGACCGCCCATGATGCCGCCGATGCTTTCCACACCCGCCTCATCCGAGATCACAACCATGCCTTCGCCGAAGGTATATTCCTTCTCGTCCAAGCCAACCAATGTCTCGCCACCCTTGGTGCGATGCACCATCAGATCGCCGTTCACCTTGTCCGCGTCAAACACGTGCAAAGGGCGGTTCATGTCATAGGTGAAGAAATTGGTGATATCCACCAGCGCCGAAATCGGCCGCAAGCCAACCGCTTTCAAACGGGCCTGCAACCACGCGGGGCTTGGTCCGTTTTTCACACCTTTAATCATGCGCCCCATGAACAGCGGGCAATCCTCAGTTGTGTCATCAGCGATGGTCACATTGATTGGGCTGGCAAAGCGGCCCTCAACTTTGTGTTCCTTCAATGGCTTCATCACACCCAAACCGCGCGCCGCCAGATCGCGGGCAATGCCGCGAATGCCTAACGCATCTGGGCGGTTTGGCGTGATCGCAATTTCAATCACCGGGTCCACTTTGGTGGGATTGTTTTCCGCCAACCAATCCACAAACCGGTCCCCAACCTCACCCGAGGGCAGCTCGATGATACCGTCGTGTTCGTCCGACAATTCCAGCTCGCGTTCAGACGCCATCATACCGTGGCTTTCCACACCGCGGATTTTGCCGACAGACAGAGTGACGTCGATACCGGGCACATAGTCGCCGGGTTTCGCCAGCACCACAGTGATACCTTCGCGCGCGTTTGGCGCGCCGCAGACGATGGTCTTCTCGCCTTCATTGGTCGCAACCGTACAGACCCGCAAGCGGTCCGCATCGGGGTGCTTTTCGGCATGTGTGACCTTGGCCAAAGTGAACGCGCCCAAGCGGTCCATCGGGTTCAAAATCTCTTCGACCTCAAGCCCCAAATCGGTGAGCGCCTCGGCGATCTCATCCACGGATGCCGTGGTCTCAAGGTGATCTTTCAGCCAGGAAAGAGTGAATTTCATGTCGTATCCTCCGTCGGCACCGCTCAGCGGTCTGCCAAATCCTCAATCAGGTCAAAATGCTCAAACACCAGCATCATTTCAGGGTCAAACCCGCCGTTGCGGGTAAAATAGGCCTCGTGGCCCTTGCGCCACCCGGCCAGTGTTTCATCTTCGCCTTCCGCCAGCGCCATTTCCTCAGACACGTCACAAAAGCGGATTTCTTCGACCTTCACCGTTTTGATCACCAGCGCCGGGGTGCCATCCCAATTGGCGGCAATATCAGTGCGGCCTACTTTTGGCATCGCATCGGGGTCGTCTTTGAATTCTGCCAGCGCGCCGCAGGTGGCGCGTTTCTTGCCCGCGCGCACAAGGTCAATCAGCCGAGCGGAAAGCTTGGCGCTGTCGCCAAACTTAAACGTCCCCGCACCGGGGTAAGTGACTTGCAGGTCTTCCATATCATCACTCATTGGTCGTCCTTTTTCTCGTCCGCCGCATCTTCATCCGTCTCTGAGTTTTCCATCGAGTGATCAATTGATCGGGCAAGCCCGCGCATACCCCAGAGGACAAGCCCGCACAGTGCCAGAACAAGAAGGATATTCATCCAGATCGGCATCAGCGCGGGCCTTCAATGTTGCGGCAAATGTTGGCGTTTGCCGTGGTCTCGCAGCGGCTCTTAAGCGACAGGCGCGGAATTTTCATTTGCTTTCTCCGAGTTTGGCGAATGGTGCGCACCGCTCAGAAAAAGCGGCTATATGTTCAGGAATAAATCCGCAAACCTTTTCAGGATCCGCGTTTTGAAACAGGAACCACAGAAACACGAGTGCTCCAAGCGGAAGTGTTACCAGCCAGAATTTGGGTGGTAGGTTTGTCGCCCAACACCAAGCTTTTTCTACAGGGCCCTTGGATTGTTTCTCAAGTTCCAAAAGCCGCTCTGTTCCAGCTTTCGTCAACTCAAAATTCAATCCTTCTTTGGTAGCCCACTTTTTAAGCTCCCGAACGAGCCCTCCCGTTTCCATTTCACGAAGATGGTATTCGTTCTCTGGTGACAAACAGGGGGCATCAACAATGCTCTCGATATACCCAGCAGAGTAATTCTCCTGAGAGATTTCATTCCAGCGTGCAAAGAAGACACCGTTAGCACACGTAGATTCAGAAAAAATGCGAAGGAGTTCCAGCTCCTTCGCCCCGTCGAACTTCACTTGCTCAGCCCCCCACGCATGGTCGGCACGTCGAGCGAGCTGAACCCATAGTGGCGCAGCCAGCGCAGATCGCTGTCAAAAAACGCGCGCAGGTCGGGGATGCCGTATTTCAGCATCGCCAGACGGTCGATACCAAGGCCAAAGGCAAAGCCCTGCCAGACGTCGGGATCTACACCCGCCGATTGCAGCACTTTTGGATGCACCATGCCGCTGCCCAGAATTTCCATCCAGTCGTCGCCTTCGCCCAGCTTCAGCGTGCCACCTTCCCATGAACAGCGAATGTCCACCTCGGCCGAGGGTTCCGTGAAGGGGAAATGCGAGGCGCGGAAGCGCAGTTCAATGCCGTCGATTTCAAAAAACGCACGACAGAATTCCTCCAACGTCCATTTCAGGTTCGCCATCGAGATGTCTTTGTCGATCGCCAAGCCCTCAACCTGATGGAACATCGGTGTGTGGGTCTGATCGTAATCTGATCGGTACACGCGGCCCGGCGCAATCACCCGAATGGGCGCGCCTTGCTTTTCCATCGCGCGGATTTGCACGGGGCTGGTGTGGGTGCGCAGCACATGCGGCGGGCGCTCATCGCCCTCGTCCCGGTGCATGTAAAACGTATCAAATTCCTGCCGCGCGGGGTGGTGCGGCGGGATGTTGAGCGCGTCAAAATTGTACCAGTCGCTTTCAATCTGCGGCCCTTCGGCGACCGAAAAACCCATGTCGCCAAAGATCGCGGAAATCTCTTCTGTGACTTGGCTGATCGGGTGCACGCTGCCTTGGCGCGCGGGGCGGCCCGGCAGGGTCACGTCCAGCCATTCGGTGCGCAGCCGTTCATCAAGTGCGGCATCCGCCAGCGATGATTTCTTGGCGGAAATGGCCGAGTTAATCTCGTCCTTCAGGGCGTTCAGTTTCGGGCCCATGATCTGGCGCTCATCCGGCGTCATTTTGCCCAGCTCGCGCATTTTCAGCGCCACTTCGCCCTTTTTACCAACGGCCTGCACCCGGATGTCTTCCAGTGTTGCCTCATCCGCAGCACCTGCCACGGCTTCGATGTATTTATGCCTCAGATCGTCCATGTTCATTCCCTGACCAAATTCTCGACCAACCGCTGTGGTCAATCTGGTGACCAAATCCTGTCGTTTTCAGGTGCGAGTGCTACCGACTGGCACGGCAAAAGGCAAGTCAGGCAGGGGTTATGTGGGGGCTAACGCGGCCAATCTTTGGGTGAGGAAGGCTTTTTCTGCGGTAGAGGCGGAAAGTGCAATCGCCGTACGGTAGTTTTCGGCGGCTTCACGCGGACGATTAAGCCGCGACAGCAGGTCCGCGCGACAGGCGTGAAAGGGTTGATACGCATCTAGGCGCGCGGCCTTTGCGGCCTGATCCAATAGGGAAAGCGCGGCCTCTGGGCCCTCAACATAAGACCTGGCAACCGCTTGGTTGATGGCAATCACTGGGTTCGGGCGCCGCGCAGCCAGAAGGTCGTAAAAAGCCGCGATTTGCGGCCAATCGGTGTCGGCAAACGTCATGGCTTCGGCGTGAACCGCGTTGATCGCGGCCTGAAGCGCATAAGGCCCGGCAGGGGCAGCAGTGAGCGCACGTTTCACAAGGGCTGTGCCCTCGCGGATCTTGGCTTTATCCCACCGGGCGCGGTTTTGCGTCTCAAGCGGGACATAGGCGCCGGTTTCATCCATCCGGGTGTGGCGGCGACTGTCACTGAGCAGCATTAGCGCCAACAGCGCTTTTACCTCTGCATCCTCAGGCAACAAAGCGGACAAGATGCGGCCAAGGCGAATAGCCTCTTCCGCCAGATCTGCGCGGGTCAGCGCCGCCCCATTTGTGCGAAACCCTTCGTTGAAGATAAGGTAAATCACCCGCAACACGGCCTCGACCCGGTCGGGCAGGTCGGTGGCATCGGGCAGTTTAAACGGGATGCCCGCGTCACGGATCTTGCGCTTGGCGCGGGTCAGGCGCGCGGCCATGGCATCGGGTTTGTCCAGAAAGGCTGCGGCGATTTCGGGGGTTGTCAGCCCACCGATGGCGCGCAGGGTTAAGGCGGTGCGGGATTTTTCCGCAAGCGCGGGGTGGCAGCAGGCAAAGATAAGCTCTAGCCGGTGATCGGGAATAACGCCCATTTCTTGTGGGTCTGGGCGGGTCTGTTCCAAAAACAACGCCAGCTCTTGTTCTTTGCGGCTGGCATTGGCGGTGCGGCGCAACCGATCCACCGCTTTGCGCCGCGCCACGGTCAAAAGCCAAGCATCCGGGTGATCAGGCAGGCCGTTCTGCCACTGGTCCAATGCGACAAGCACCGCGTCTTGCAGGCTGTCTTCGGCCAAGGCGTAATTGCCCACATGCGCGGTCAGCACGGACAGAATGCGCCCCCAATCTTCGCGGATCACACGGGTAATATGGGCATCAACTGGGGGCTGCATAGGGTTAGTCGAAGATCATCACAGGGCGCACTTCCACCCGGCCATAAGCCGCGTCTGGGATTTTTGCGGCATAGTGCAATGCCTCATCCAGATCTTTGCAATCGAGGATATAGAACCCGCCAAGTTGTTCTTTTGTTTCGGCAAAGGGGCCATCCACCACTTCGGTTTTACCGCCGCGGACAGACACGGTGGAAGAGGTTGCAACGGGTTGCAACGCATCCCCCGACATAAGCTTTCCCGCGTCCCGAACGTCATTGGTAAAGTCGATATAGCCCTGCATATAGGGGCCAAACTCTTCGGTGCCGGGTTGCGGACCATTGTCTTCTGCGTTGTAGATTAACAGCATATATTGCATTGGATTTCCTTCCATCCGTTGGGAAAGGTCAGGGCCTTTCTATGTATCAGACGTTTGGGAAATGGCAAAATCGACAAAGGTGAGATGTATTATTAAAAAATAATCCTGCCCCAAATCAGCACAGGCAAAGTTGGCTGGCAAAGCTGGCTGGGCGTTCGCCCACATACAAAAAAGCCGCCGGGTTCCCCCAGCGGCTTTTCAATTTCAAAGTCAGCTTGGCTTAGGCAGCCAAAGCAGCCTGTGCTTTTTCTACAATGGCACCGAAGGCTTCGGGCTCATGTACGGCCAGATCGGCCAAAACCTTACGGTCCACTTCAACGCCAGCCAAGTTCAGGCCGTTGATGAAGCGCGAGTAAGTCAGGTTTTCGTCATGCGAACGCACAGCAGCGTTGATCCGTTGGATCCACAGCGCGCGGAAATTGCGCTTGCGATTCTTACGGTCACGGGTTGCATATTGGTTGGCTTTGTCGACGGCCTGGCGGGCGACCTTAAAGGTATTCTTACGGCGACCGTAATAACCTTTCGCGGCTTTGACGACTTTTTTGTGACGGGCGTGGGTTGTGGTACCACCTTTAACGCGGGACATAGTTCAATCTCCTCTTAGCGATCGTAGGGCATATAGCCCTTGACGATCTTAGCGTCGGGGGCGGACAGAGCGGCTGTACCGCGGGCGTTACGGATGAATTTCTTCGTCCGTTTGATCATTCCGTGCTGTTTACCAGCCTGGGCTCCCATGACCTTACCGGTCGCGGTCACCTTAAAGCGCTTTTTGGCGCTCGATTTGGTCTTCATCTTGGGCATTTCGGTCTCCTAGTTTCGAGGTTCCGTTACAGACGCGCTAGGCATGCCACTTAAGCCGGGCGCGTACGAAGTGCAGCACATAGGGGGGAATCGCGGGCAAAGCAAGCGTTTATTCGCGACTTTTGACCCAAAAATGAGGGACCTCACGAAAGCCGCTACCAAAGCCCCGCCGAATGGGTCAGTTGATCAGATGACCAACAACCCGAACAAAGACATCCGGGATCTCTTCTATCCGGTATCCGCCGGGTTTACGCGAAATCGCGATAAACACCAAACCACCACCGATCAGCAAGATAATGGCCGCAAACCGGGGGGCGTGGCCGTCAATTAGCGCACTTAGTATGGATGGGACAGAAAGGATCAAAACCACCATCCCAACCACAAGATAAATATCATTTGTCATCATATTGCCCTTACGGAAATCAATATGACGATCATTTAGGTGTCTGTCGCGAAAATCAACCGTTCATCACAGGGGGCAACCCGAAGGATGTTGGTGGTGCCGGGCACGTTAAAAGGAACGCCCGCGGTGACAACAATCTGATCGGTTTCACTTGCAAACCCGGATGACCGTGCGGCGCGTGCGGCAGAGACAACGGCCGCTTTAAAGCGTTCCACCTCACCCGGCGTGACAAAGCAATTGGTGCCCCAAGACATGCACAGCCTGCGCGCTGTACCTTTTAGGGGGGTCAATGCAATGATCGGAACGCGGGGACGTTCGCGCGATGTCAAAAGTGCGGTGGTGCCCGATTGTGTAAAGCAACAGATCGCTTTAATGTCGGTGGTTTCTGCAATCTCACGCGCGGCGGCGACGATGCCATCCGCAACCGAGGTTTTCAGCGGGCTGCGGCTGGCTTCGATCTGTTCACGGTAGGTTGGATCATGCTCCACTTCAATCGCGACAGCATCCATCGTGGACACGGCTTCGATGGGATATTGCCCCGCGGCACTTTCCGCCGACAACATCACCGCATCCGCACCGTCATAGATGGCGTTGGCCACGTCAGACACTTCTGCCCGCGTGGGCATTGGGCTTTCGATCATGCTTTCCAGCATTTGCGTGGCCACGATCACTGGTTTACCGGCGATACGGCACGCATTCACAAGGCGCTTTTGAATAGGCGGCACGGCTTGCACCGGCAGTTCAACACCCAGATCACCGCGCGCGACCATGATGCCATCTGACGCCTTCAGAATATCATCAAAGCGATCAACGGCTGACGGCTTTTCGATCTTGGACAAGATCGCGGCACGGCCTTCAGCCAGCACCCGCGCCTCTTCCACATCTTCAGCACGCTGCACAAAGCTGAGCGCGAGCCAATCCACACCGATCTGACAGGCAAATTCGAGGTCTTTTTTATCTTTTTCCGACAAGGCGGCGAGCGGCAGCAACACATCCGGCACATTCACACCCTTGCGGTCTGAAATTGTGCCGCCAACCTCAACCACGCAATTGGCGTGCTGAGCCGAGCAATCTGTCACCTTCAGGCGCAGTTTTCCGTCGTTGACCAACAGGGTGGAGCCAACTTCGAGGGCTGCAAAAATTTCAGGGTGCGGCAAGCACACGCGGTGACTTTCCCCCGGTGTGTCATCCAGATCAAAGCGGAACGCCTGCCCCTCTTCGATTTCCGTGGCCCCCGCCGCAAATGTGCCACAGCGCAGTTTCGGCCCCTGCAAATCAGCGAGGATACAGATCGGCCGGTCCAGATCTTTTTCCACTTGGCGCACAATCGCGTGACGCGCGCGCTGTTCATCATGGGTGCCATGCGACATATTCAGGCGAAACACATCGGCGCCCGCTTCAAACAGCGCGCGAATGGTGTCGTAATCATTGGACGCGGGTCCCAAAGTGGCAACAATTTTTACATTCCGTAAGCGTCTCATGTGTTGCTCCTAATCCTCAGCGTCATATGGTTTGAGGTGTCTATAGTCGGTTTTGGCCGATTGTGAAACGAATTGTTAGCGCTCACATCAAAATGATTTATCACAAGAACTGGCACTTTGTCGTTGTCTGTCTTAAATGGGTCTCGTTGAAATTCACGACAATTTCGTGACACACCACGACAGAGACCCACAGAGACTTCATGAAAGACGCAATTCAACACGACGCCTTTGAGATTATTGGCGAAACCCTGCCCGGACGCTGGCTGATCACATGTGACCATGCCTCGAACCGTGTGCCACCCTGCGTAAATGGCGGTGATCTGGGGTTGCCAGAGGAAGATATGACCCGTCACATCGCCTATGATGTGGGGGCGGCGGGCGTGTCACGCCATTTATCGCGGCTTCTGAACAGCCCCGCAATTCTGTCACGCTTTTCCCGGCTGGTGATTGATCCAAACCGGGGGGAAGATGACCCCACTGTCTTGATGAAACTTTATGACGGCTCGATCATTCCCGCAAACCGCCATGCGGATGCTGATGAGCGCGAGCGCCGTCTGGCCGCCTTTCACCGCCCGTATCACGATGCCATGGCCGGGCTGATTGCCCAGCGCGAGGCCCCGGCGCTGTTGGCGATGCATTCGTACACTCCACAGCTAAAAGGTCGTGAAATGCGCCCTTGGCATATCGCGGTCCTGCATGAAAAAGACAGCCGCATCGCAACACCGCTGATCGCGCGGCTAGAGGCCGAAGGCGAATGGTGCGTTGGGGAAAATGAACCTTATGGTGGGCATTTGGATGGTGACAGCATTGATCGCCAAGCACTTGCGCAAGGACATGCGAATGTGCTGATCGAAATTCGCAATGACTTGATTGAAACGGAAGCCCAACAAGAATGGTGGGCCGAACGTCTTGCCCCGATTTTGACCGAAGTTCTGGAGGTTGCCGGGGTATAAGGGGATAGGGGCGCTGCCCCTCGACCTGCGGTCTCACCCCGGGATATTTCTGGCAAGAAAAAGAGCGCGCAGATGCCCCACGTAAGAATTGAACACTCTGGATCAAACGCCGACATGGCCGCACTGTGTGAGGCTGTGTTTGATGCATTGGCGGGTCATGACGCGATCCCGCATCCTGAGACTTTGAAAATCCGAACCTGTCTTTGTGAGGCGCACCGGATTGGCACCCTTCCGGACAGCTTTGCCCATGCACGCCTTGAGCTGTTACCCGGGCGGGCGGAAGGCGTAAAGTCTGAGCTTGCGCGGCTGATCCTGCGGACCATGCGCGCCCATTTGCCAAATGTGGGCAGCCTGTCGGTTGACGTCGCCGACCTCAACCCATCCTATGTCAAAGACCTTTTGTAATTGGAGCCCATGATGGACGACCAAACCCGTATCGAAATCGAAGCCGCCGCATTCCGCACTTTGCGCGAGCATCTGATGGAAAAGCGCACGGATGTGCAGAACATCGACATGATGAACCTTGCCGGATTTTGCCGCAATTGCTTGTCGCGCTGGTATCAAGAAGCCGCCAATGAGCGCGGCGTTGAGATGACAAAATCTGAAGCGCGCGAGATTTATTACGGGATGAGCATGGACGCATGGAAAGCCAATTATCAGACCGATGTCAGCGCCGAGAAGCAGGCTGAGTTCAAAGTCGCATTTTCTGAGAACGTGGGTGAAGAGAAACCGTGAACCACGCCACTTTATTGATGCTGGCCACGGCAGGCGTGTCCGTTGCGGCCGGGTTTATGATCCACCCTTTACTGGGCATATTTGCCCTTGGCGGCGCTGTGATGATGGGGGTGTCGATCTGGAACGGTGGGCAGAAAATGCTTGCCGTGTACCGCGCGCGCGAAGGCGAGGATTATTCCAGTTTTCTCGCCGCTATGCCTGAGGTGGATGCCGATGTGGCGCGCGCTGTGTATGAAGAGATACAGGCGACCTGCTCGTCCCCCAACCACCCGCTTCCCTTGCGCCCCTCGGATCATGTGATCAACGATCTGATGTTGGATCTAGAGGAGCTGTTCGCCGAGGTTTTGCCCCGCATTATCGCGCGGATTGGCCGTGGATCACCGGAGGGAATTGAGGCTCTAACGGTGGGTGGGCTTGTGCGGCATTTGGAGCAGTAGTCTCCGAACTGGGCAAGTCATCCATCACTGTTTTTTATTACGTAATTATTGCGGGAAACAATTAATGCCAAATTCAAACGATAGCGGTGAACTCGAGGGTTTGATTTTCCAGTTTTTCTCAAAGTTTTCCCGTTTTGAATATGCGCTGAAGAAAGCCGAGTTTCTTCAGTCTCACGTTGCTGGCGCAAGGGCTCAAGCTGATTGGAAGCCATTTTGGGAAAAACATGAGGCAGAATACCAACCAAGCTGTGCTGCAGCCAAACTAATAAGACTGTCTCCCAAACAACAAGTTGTGGGGGGCAGTTCTGATCTCAAATTTAATGCCATAGTATTCAACGCGAACACCACCGACCTAAAGAAAGCCATTATGTTCCTAAAAACAATTAGGAACAATCTTTTCCACGGCGGAAAGAGCAATGATGACGGTTGGAACGAATCTAAGCGAGTTCGCAAACTTCTAAAGGTCGGATGCAAGTTGCTCGACGAGCTTGCGGCAATAGATTGTTTTGAAGCTGACTACACAGGAAGGCATTAGGCCCCACGCCTCTCGGCGAGGGACCTCAGCATTTACGAGGCTTCGCAAATCACTCCGCCTTTTTCAGGCTCTCTTCCAGATAAATCTCGCGCAGACGTGTCATGACCGGGCCGGGTTCGCCGGTGCCAACCTGTGCGCCGTCCACTTCCACCACGGGCATCACAAAGGCCGAGGCTGAGGTAAAGAATGCCTCATCCGCGTCTTGTGCTTCTGCGATGGTAAAGCTGCGTTCTTCCACGTCCATCTGCGCCTCACGCGCAAAGCGCAGGACGGCGGCGCGGGTGATGCCGTGCAGGATGTCGTTGGACAGGGCGCGGGTGATGATTTTGCCGCCTTTGACGATATAAGCGTTGTTCGAGGTGCCTTCGGTTACAAAACCGTCTTCGACCAGCCACGCGTCATCAGCCCCCGCCGCCTTCGCCATCATCTTGCCCATCGACGGGAACAACAGCTGAACGGTTTTAATGTCGCGACGACCCCAGCGGATGTCATCGACCGAAATCACTTTGACCGGCTTCACGGTCGCCGCCAAACCCGGTTTGTTCTGCGTAAACAGAACCACGGTCGGCTTTACCTTTTCCGGATCCGGGAACACAAAATCACGGTCACTGTCCGCACCCCGCGAGATTTGCAAATAGACCAGACCCTCGTCGATCTCATTGGCGCGCACCAGCTCGCGGTGAACCTCTCGCAGGTCTTCTTTGGAAATGGGGTTTTCCATGCCAAGCTCGGTCAACGATCGCTGCAAACGCACGGCGTGGCCGTCAAAATCAATCAGCTTGCCGCCCAGAACACTGGTCACTTCGTAAACCGCATCCGCAAACAAAAATCCCCGATCAAAGATCGAAACAGTGGCAGCATTTTCCGGCAGGTATTCGCCATTTACGTAAACGGTACGGGTCATCAATCTCTCCTTAGCCCCAAAGTACGGCACTGGGCGGGTGTACGCCAGCGGCGTCAAATTTCAACGGTTGGTCACGGTCTTCGGCCAGAAGAAGCGGCCCGTCAAGGTCTGTCACCAATGCCCCCTGCGCAACAAGTGTCGCGGGGGCCATTGCCAGCGAGGATCCGACCATACAACCGACCATGACCTGATATCCCTCAGCCAGCGCCGCATCGCGCAGACGCAACGCTTCGGTCAAGCCACCGGTCTTATCCAGCTTGATGTTCACAACGTCATATTTGCCCTTAAGCTTGGGCAGGCTCGTCCGGTCGTGACAGCTTTCATCAGCGCAGACCGGCACCGGGCGATCCATGCCAATCAACGCGTCATCGTCACCTGCCGGCAAAGGCTGTTCCACAAGATCCACCCCCAAGCGCACCAAATGCGGGGCAAGATCGGCGTACACCTCAGCCGACCAGCCTTCGTTGGCATCAATGATGATCCGGGATTTCGGCGCCCCGGCGCGAACGGCCTCTAGGCGGGGCATATCATCCGGCGTGCCAAGCTTGATTTTCAAAAGCGGTCGATGCGCATTTTTCGCAGCTTGCGCCTGCATTTCAGCAGGTTCTGCCAAGGATAACGTATAGGCGGTGATCTCTGGCCCCGGCGCGGTCAACCCCGCCAATTCCCAAACCCGCCTGCCAGCACGCTTGGCTTCCAAATCCCACAGCGCACAATCCACGGCATTGCGCGCGGCCCCTGCTGGCAGCAAATCATACAGCGCCTCTCGGGTCACATCACCGGGCAGGCCCATAATCTCATCCGTCACGCTTTCCAGCGTCTCATCATAGCGCGCATAGGGCACACATTCGCCCCAGCCTTGGTGATCCCCATCCGAAATCCGCACCGTCAGCACCTTGGCTTCGGTACGCGATCCACGCGAAATGGTGAACACTTGCGCCAGTTTAAACACATCCGACGTAACAGAAATTTCCACGCGCCTGCCCTCTTTTTTCTTGTCAAAAATATCCCCGCCGGAGGCGCCCGAAAGCGCCCCCAGCGGAAGGGTTCAGTGGCAACCTACAGGGCAGCCAAAGCATCCACCAGCTTTGCTGATCCAAAGCGGAAAGGGTCTGTGGCCGGCAAGCCCATATCCTCTTCGATTTGCGCCAAATAGGCCAAGGCCTCTGCTTCAGCCATATGCTGTGTGTTCACAGACACACCCACAACTTTACAATCGGGGTTGGCCACTTTCGCAAGGCCCAGCGCCGTATCGCGCAGCGTTTCCAATGACGGTTGCTGATAATTCGGCAGACCCCGCATATGGGTCCGGGTCGGTTCATGCGACAGGATCAACGCATCCGGTTGACCGCCGTGGATCAGCGCCATGGTCACACCTGAATAAGACACGTGGAACAAGCTGCCCTGCCCCTCGATCAAATCCCAGTGGTCATCGTCATTGTCAGGCGAGATGTATTCCACCGACCCGGCCATGAAATCAGCAACCACCGCATCAAGCGGCACACCGTCGCCGGTGATCAGGATGCCGGTCTGGCCGGTTGCACGGAACGTCGACTTCATGCCGCGTTCGCGCATCTCTTTGTCCATCGCCAATGCGGTGTACATTTTACCAACCGAACAATCGGTGCCCACCGCAAGACACCGCTTGCCGGTACGCTTTTTGCCGTTGGCAATCGGGTAATCCACTTCCGGCACGCGCACATCATGCAGGGCCTGACCGGTGGCTTCGGCAACAGCCACAAGATCCGCTTCTTCGGTCAAAAGGTTGTGCAGGCCAGAGGCAAGGTCAAACCCCTCTTCCAGCGCCATCACCAGAACCTTTTTCCAGGCCTTCGAGATCACACCGCCACGGTTGGCCACGCCAATCACCAGCGTTTTGGCGCCAGCGGCTTTCGCTTCGGCCAGCGTCATATCGGCCAGACCCAAATCCGCCTGACAGCCTTTCATACGGAACTGGCCAACTGCGTTTTCCGGGCGCCAATCTTTGATGCCCTGCGCCACTTTAACAGCGAGTTGATCGGGCGCATCGCCCAAGAACAGAAGATACGGTGTCTGAATCATGGCCTAGGCCCTTTCATTTTTCGGTGTTAAGTATTCTTTATGCTTCGACAGGGATTTTGACGATCTATTGCCGAAAGTCATTGTGAAGTTTCGACTTATCACGCAATTATAACAATATACTCCGTCATAATGGAGATTTTGCGCAAGCTTCTCCCACATCAAGGCAGCGCACGCAAGAATCCCTCGAAGATCACGCCGCCGCGCGGCATTCATGCTGCGGATGCAAAATTGCCTTGCGATTCGCCGCGCAATTTCATAACGATATGCGCAACAAAATCGCAACTTCATTACAAAGGGGCCCCCATGTCCTTCCGTATCCAACCCGCCGCCCCAGCCCGCCCCAACCGCTGTCAACTGTTTGGACCGGCCTCAAACACCAAACTGTTTGCCAAAATGGCCACTTCAGCTGCGGATGTGATCAATATCGATCTAGAGGATTCTGTGGCCCCGTCCGACAAAGACATGGCCCGCGCCAATGCCATTGAGGCCATCAATACTGTCGATTGGGGCAACAAATATGTGTCTGTCCGGATTAACGGCCTGGACACCCCTTATTGGTACCGCGATGTGGTGGATTTGCTGGAACAAGCGGGCGACCGCCTTGATCAGATCATGATCCCAAAAGTCGGCTGCGCAGAGGACGTGTATGCCGTTGACGCGCTGGTCACCGCGATTGAGCGCGCCAAAGGGCGCACCAAGCAGATCAGTTTTGAGGTGATCATCGAATCAGCCGCCGGTATTGCCCACGTAGAAGCCATCGCAGCCTCGTCCCCTCGCCTTCAGGCGATGTCTTTGGGCGCTGCGGATTTCGCCGCCTCGATGGGGATGCAAACCACCGGAATTGGCGGCACGCAGGAAAATTATTACATGCTGCGCGAGGGTGAAAAGCACTGGTCAGACCCGTGGCACTGGGCGCAAACCGCGATTGTTGCCGCCTGCCGCACCCACGGCATCTTGCCCGTTGATGGCCCGTTTGGTGATTTCTCGGATGACGAAGGGTACATCGCCCAATCCAAACGCTCTGCCACTTTGGGCATGGTCGGAAAATGGGCGATCCACCCGAAACAAATCGCATTGGCAAATGAGGTTTTCACCCCCTCAGATGAGGCCGTCGCTGAGGCAAAAGAGATCCTTGCCGCGATGGAAACAGCCAAGGCAAATGGCGAAGGGGCCACTGTCTACAAGGGGCGTTTGGTGGATATCGCCTCGATCAAACAAGCCGAAGTGATTGTCGCCCAGGCCGAGCTGATCGCCAGCTCGTAACGCATGACACCCCGACTGGCCCCGCAGAAGTGCGGGGCCTTTTTTTGCGCATCTTGTCGCATATCGTTTTCAGAATATGTCACATACTGTGATTTTGGATGCTGACTACATCTATCAAAAAAGGGACGCCTCATACCTACGAGGTCACAATGAAATTGTTCATCTACACCGCTGCTTTGGCAACCGTTCTGGCGGCACCTGCATTTGCGCAATCCAACCCAGCCAAAACAGGGTTGTCCGCACCCGTCATCCGTCTAACTGGCATCCTGAACAAAAACCAAGATGTCATCGGGCTTAATACCGCACAGAAAGAAGACGTGAAAAACTGGGTGGCGACGATGCCTGCCCATCGCAAAGCGCTTGAGGATGAAACCGTGGCTTTGCGCGCGGAAATGAGGGCCGCAATTGTCAGCGGGGCACCCGTTGAAGCCCGGCAAGCTTTGGCAGACAAAATTGGGGCCAACGAAGTGAAACTGGTGATGATGCGATCAAACTGCACGGATCATTGGCGCCAAGTTTTGAGCCCTGACCAGTTTTCCAAGCTGATCGAGCTTGCTTCCGCGATGTAAGTTCAATGTGGCGGGCGCTAAACCCGCCACAATTTTTAGCGCGTGCCCTTAGGCCGCCCCCCTACACCAGCGGCATGCAGATTTCCGTCAACAGCTCTTCTGGTGCTGTCTCACGCGGATCATTCAGATACACCTCATAACACGGCGCATCTGCGGGGGTTTTCCCGGACTGCGGCAACCATTCGCCATAGAGCTTGTCATAGGCGGATTTGATCATCGCATAGGGGCCTTTATAGGTCAAAACCGCCATTGTGCCCGCCGCCAAATCCACGCGGTCAAACCCTTCTGGGGCGCCATCCCCGCGCCAATCGGCGCCCGCGAAACTGCGCAAATCCACCTCGGCCACGGCGGCAGGGTCGTCATAATAAACACCAAGAACCGGCCCGCAATTTGGCCACAACCCACGCGCGGTGATCATCGCGCCCAGTTTTTCAAAGCTTTTACCGATTTCCATATAGGCGCCTTTATGGGGCAAACCAATCAAGGTGCGGGCGGGCATATCGCGGATTTCAATTGTATACATTTCATGTCTTCCTTCTCGTTGCAAAAGCACTGGCGCATCAATTTTGCCAGCGGAACGAAACGCGTTTGGGCTCAGGCCATAACTGGACCGGAAGGATTGGCCAAAACTGCGCGGATTGGCATAGCCACAAGCCTTTGCGATCTGATCAATCGGTGTCTCCTCGCGCACAATCCGCCCCGCCGCACGGTGCAACCGCATTCGGCGCACCGCCTGCGCGCATGTTTCACCCGTCATCGCATGAAACACACGGTGCCAGTGAAACCGCGACATCGCGGCGACATCTGCCAAATTGTCCAACGACAGATCCCCATTTGGATTGTCGTGAATGTAATTCAGCACCCGCAAGAGCCGGTCTTCGTATCGCATCTGAGCGTCCTTTTTTACGTTTCCCCCTGTTCTTGCGACAGGTGACGTGCATAAATCTTGCTGAGTTGCGCGCGCATGTGCCCGCGCACCAGTTGCAATGCCGCTTCCCAAGCGTCATATAGCAAAAAACACGCATTAATCAGGCGGTGCCATGACACATTATCTCGAGTTTGAAAAACCATTGGCGGAAATCGAAGGCAAAGCGGAGGAGCTGCGCGCTCTGGCCCGTGCCAATGAAGAGATGGATGTGGAAGGCGAGGCCGCCGCCCTTGATGCCAAAGCCGACACCATGCTGAAAGAGCTTTACGAGGGGCTGACCGCCTGGCGCAAATGTCAGGTCGCCCGTCATCCTGAACGTCCGCACTGTAAAGATTACATCGAGGCGCTGTTCACCGAATACACGCCACTGGCAGGGGATCGTAACTTTGCCGATGACCACGCGATTATGGGGGGCCTTGCCCGCATTGGCGACACCGCCGTTGTTGTGATGGGGCAGGAAAAGGGCCATGACACCAAGTCGCGCATTGAGCGTAACTTTGGCATGGCGCGCCCTGAAGGCTACCGTAAAGCGATCCGCCTGATGGATCTGGCCGACCGGTTTGGCCTGCCAATTGTGGCGCTTGTCGACACCCCCGGCGCTTATCCGGGCAAAGGGGCAGAAGAACGCGGCCAATCTGAGGCGATTGCGCGCTCCACCGAACGCAGCCTGAACGCCAATGTCCCGGTGATTTCGGTGATCATCGGCGAAGGTGGCTCTGGCGGCGCTGTGGCTTTGGCCACCGCCAATACGGTCATGATGCTGGAACATTCCGTTTATTCGGTGATCTCACCAGAAGGCTGCGCATCAATCCTGTGGAAAGACGCTGAGAAAATGCGCGAAGCGGCCGAGGCGCTGCGCCTGACCGCCCAAGACCTGCAAAAGCTGGGCGTCTGCGACACCATCATCGAAGAGCCTATGGGCGGCGCCCAGCGCAACCCCAGCCAAACCATTGAGGCCGTGGGCAAAGCGATCGAAGCAGAGCTGAAAGCCCTGACCGCCCGTGCCAAAGGCGACACAATGCGCAAGGAACGCCGCGAGAAGTTCCTGAAAATTGGGTCTAAGGGTTTGGCGGCTTAAGCGAACACCATATTTCAATTGTGAAAAGGGGCTGTGATCGAAAGGTTGCAGCCCTTTTTCGTCACCACATCGACTTGGCCGCGCGTTCAGGCCATTCCTTATCATAGGTCTCGCCGTCGAACGCACCTGAGGTCATTTCTTTCAGCATATCGCCCACCGTGGGCAGCCCGGCAGATTGGTCGCCTGATGCCCACAAGCCGGCGCGCATTATGGCGCGGGCACATTGAGAGTAGATCTCAGAGATTTTGATCACGGCAACGGTCTGGGGGCGTTTCCCTGCCCGCTCAAATCGCGCCAAAAGCGCGTCATCCGTGGTCAGTTTTGCGCTGCCATTCACGCGCACCACGTTCAAAGACCCCGGCACAAAAAACATCAGTGACACGCGCGGATCGCGAACAATATTGCGCAAACTGTCCAGCCGTTGATTGCCCCGCCAATCGGGCAACGCCAGGTGTTGCGGGTCGAGTTCGGCCACCACAGGGCCATCATCCCCACGCGGGCTGGCATCGGTGCCTTCTGGGCCAATGGTGGACAGCACGCAAAATTTCGACGCCATAATCCATGTGCGATAGGTTGGGGTAAGCCCCTTGGCGACCTTTACCAAGGACGCTTCGCCTGGCGTACCATAGAGCGTTTCAAGGACGGCGATATCGTCAATGAATTCCATCAACGTTCGGGCGCAAACCCCGCCTCCTGCATCAATCGATCAGAATTGGTTTCGATGTCTTGCTCAACGGTTTTCATAAAGTCGCCAATCTCTTTTCCAGGCTCAATTGCCGGCAGAAATTCCAAGACCGCAAGACCCGGGTGGCGCATGATTCCATGGCGTTTCCAGAACACACCGACATTGGTGGCGGCGGGCACAACGGGTTGACCAGTTTCTTTGTAAAGAACGCCAGCGCCAACTTTATAAGGTTTTGAAGCCCCCGCTGCGACACGGGTGCCTTGGGGGAAAATCACCAACTGGCCCGGTTCAACCCGACTTTCGTTGACGGCGGCCACCATTTGTTTGATCGCCGAGGCACGTTTGCCGCGATCCACCGCCACCGAGTTGGTGTATCTCGCATAGCTGCCCAACACCGGCACCCAACGCAACTGTTTCTTATAGACGAACTTAATACGCGGCAGCACGCTGGCCAACAGAATAACATCAAAGAAACTCTGGTGTTTCGCGGCGATCAGCACATCACCCTGTGGAATTTCACCCCGAATTTCGGACTTTAGCCCCACCATCCAAGAGGCTGTCCAACGCACCCAATGGCCCGCGGCTTGGATCGACACAAAGGCGTATTTCTTGTTCAGCCAGATCAGCGGCACCATGCCAAAGCCAATCACAGCAAGGGCCACATACATCTGGATGATGAACAAAAGCGAGCGCACCCATTGAATGGCGGTCTTCATCAGCGTTTCTCCTGTAAGGTGGCCAATGCGGCCTGTCGGGTGGCAATAAAGGCGACAAGGGCCGCAAGGGGGGGAATGACCGCAGGCACCAGCCAATGACTGCCCTGAAAGCCCAGCCCGGTTAAAAAGTTGCCCTGATCCCCTGTGGCGGGAAGCAAAAGCATAGCGATCATGCCAAGCACGGTTCCAACGGCGGCCCCAATCAGCGCGCGCAACGTATAGCGACGCACAAAGGCGCGCGCGATATAGCTGTCTTGTGCGCCAACCAGACGCAGCACCCGGATGACCTGTTCGTTGGCCGACAGCGCCGCTGAGGCGGCCAAGGTAATGACAACCCCCGCCAGTGCCGTGATCAACACCATCGCAAGGTAAGCCAGCATTCTAAGCCGCCCTGCAGCACGCACCAAAGGTTCGCGCCAACGGTTGTGGTCATCCAGCACAGCCCCCGGCGCTTCGCCTGCTAGCCGCGCGCGCAGGCCTTCGGCATCCACACCGTTTTCATCCTCGATCAGTTCGATCAGGCGCGGAATGGGCAGGCGGTCAAGTGGCAGGTTCGGGCCGAACCACGGTTCTAGCAAAGCACGTTGTTCTTCGTCACTTAGGGGCCGCGCGGATTTCACGCCGGGGGTGGTGGCCAGAACCTCCATCACGGCAAGCGCTTGGATGTCCATTTGGTCCGTGGGGGCGGTGATCCGAATCGTAGCACTTTTCGCCAGCGCATCCCCCCAGCGATCCGCCAAACGCCCAGATGCGAGCGAGAGCGCCAAAGCAAACACCGCCAGAAATGCCATGGCACCCGCTGCAAATATCGTCAAACGCGCGGTAAATCCGGTGGGGGGCACAACCCGGTCAGCTTGCGCGTCGGCAGCAAGGAATTTGCGGGCTTGGGAAAAGAACATGCTCATAGGTCCGCCCCCGCCGTGCTTAATTGCCCACCCGCAATGCGCAGCACACGCGTTTGCACATGAGATTTCGCATGTCGGATCAGGTTCATGTCGTGGGTGGCAATCATCACGGTTTTGCCAAGACGGTTCAATTCGATCAGCAGGGTGAGCAACCGAATGGACATGTCCCAGTCAACATTGCCGGTGGGTTCATCCGCCAAGATCACATCTGGCGACATGATGACGGCGCGCGCAAGGGCAGCCCGCTGACGTTCGCCCCCTGACAGCTCTGGCGGCTTGGCTTCTGCCTGTGCGGTCAATCCGACCCACGCCAAAAGCTCGTTCAATTCGCGCATGTCTTGCATGGGGCGGCCGGACACCATCAGCGGCAAGGCGATATTTTCTGCCACGCTGAGGTGGTT
Source organism: uncultured Planktotalea sp. (assembly GCA_965367685.1). Lineage (GTDB taxonomy): Bacteria > Pseudomonadota > Alphaproteobacteria > Rhodobacterales > Rhodobacteraceae > Aliiroseovarius. The sequence goes on from CBDUJY010000005.1 coordinate 198,477, forward strand.
GAGGAATTGGCAATCCTGATGCACCACACCCACGCGGCGGCGCATCAAGGCCACGTCATCGCGGCCCATGTGGCGCGCATCCTGATCAAAGATCGAAATGCTGCCCTGAGTCGGCACAAGTTCGCCGTAACACAGTTTTAAAAATGTGGTTTTCCCCGCGCCGGACGGCCCCGTGAGAAAATGAAATGACCCCGGCGCAAGCTTTAACGACATGTCGTTTAAAAGCGTTCCGGCACCATATCCGTATGACACTTGTGTCAGCTCAATCACAATAGACCCCTGCCTGATATGGCGACAGTTTTGCCCCACACGCGTAATTGTTTCAACGTAATGATTGCCTTAGTTTGATTTTCAGGTCTATCTAACGCATATTAAAGCCGAAAGTGGCAGGTGAATTTGCCCACAGCGGCAAAAAAAGCGGGTGAGAAGATGCGATTGGTTTGTCCAAATTGCGGTGCTCAGTACGAGGTTGACGATCGCGTCATGCCTGAGGGCGGACGAGATGTGCAATGTTCAGCGTGTGGACATGCCTGGTTTCAACGTGGCCCTCTTGCCGCACAATCAGATGAACAAGACCAGGAACATGCCTCTGATGTGATTGAAGGGGATGCGACACCCACAGGTGGGGCCGCAGATCACGAGATCATTGATACGGCACCTTCCGCCCCATCCGATACGCCAAGCACCGAGGAGCCGGATGCACCTGAAGAAGACGCCACAGAAGATCCCCAAGACGCCCCTAATGAAGAGCTAACAGGACCCGCACCTGACGCGCCGAAACAACGCGAACTTAGCCCGGATGTGACCTCTATCCTGCAAGAGGAAGCGGAACGCGAATTGGACGCGCGTCAATCTGAGCAAGAACAGTTGGAAACCCAAACCGAAATGGGTTTGGACGATGTGGACCCCGAAGAGGCGCATCGCCAGTCGATCCGCGAACGTATGGCACGCTTGCGTGGGGCTGAGGATGAATTTGAAGCCACTGAGGCCCTTCCAGAGGGGCGTAGTCGCGATCTTTTGCCGGATATTGAAGAGATCAACTCGACCTTAGACGCCAACCACGAAGACCATACCGATGCTGAAGAGGAAGCCCCTAGCGAAGGCACGACAGGTGGCGGTGGGTTCCGCCGCGGGTTCTTGCTGGTGGTTGTCTTGGCGCTGCTGCTACTGATGCTCTACATCTATGCACCCGTGCTGGCAGAAAAGCTGCCCGCCCTTAAGCCGCCTTTGGATCAATTTGTTGGCCTTGTTGATCAAGCCCGCAGCGCCCTGAATACAATGATGGTAAGCGCAATTGCCAAGATGCAGGGGCTTGCAGGCGGATCATAAAGCGTTTCTGAAATTCATTGGAAGCGTAGTATTCATCCGTCTTCGGCCAAGCGCATCAAATAGGCCCCATAATCGTTTTTCCCAAAGTCACGGGCGCGCGCACGCAAGGCGTCACGTGTGATCCACCCTTTGCCCCAAGCAATCTCTTCCGGGCTGCCCATTTGCTGCCCTTGCCGCTCGCTCAGTGTCCTGACGAAGTTTCCAGCATCCAAAAGGCTGGCATGCGTCCCGGTGTCCAACCACGCAAAACCGCGCCCCATTTGCTGAACATTCAGCTGCCCTTCCTTCAGATACATCTCTAGAAGCGACGTGATTTCAAGCTCGCCACGCGCTGATGGCTTTACCGCTTTCGCACGTTCTGGGGCCGTTTCATCCAGGAAATACAGGCCGGTCACCGCAAAAGGTGACGGTGGAACATCAGGCTTTTCCACAATCCGATCAACCCGGCCATGTTCATCAAACCCAACCACACCATACCGCTGTGGGTCTTGCACCCGGTACCCAAACACCGTGCCGCCGGATGCCTTATTGGCCACCTCCAAGATATCTGGAAACCCATGCCCGAAAAAGAGGTTGTCGCCCAAGATCATCGCACTTGGCGCACCGGCCAAAAACACATCGGCCAAGACATAGGCTTGCGCCAGACCCTCTGGTTTGGGTTGCGCAATATAGCTCAGCTCAAGCCCCCATTGGCTGCCATCCCCCAACGTGCGCTGAAACTGGTCCTGATCCTGTGGTGTTGTGATGATCGCAATCTCGCGGATGTCAGACAGCATCAACACCGACAACGGGTAATAGATCATCGGCTTATCATAGATTGGCAGCAACTGTTTCGACACACCCAAAGTTATTGGGTACAACCGGGAACCGGTGCCCCCCGCCAGAATGATACCTTTGCGTTGCGTCATCCCACTATCCTCGTTCCAAAATCTTAATGACCCGTTGCAGGCCGTGGCGCCAATCGGGGGCCGCCAACCCAAAATCTTTCGTGAACGTCGCCTGATCCAAGCACGAATTCAGCGGGCGGTTGGCCGCACTTGGATAATCAGTAGACGCAACAGAAGTCACGTCAGCTGGCTTGTGTGATTGCGCAAAAATCTCACGTGCAAAATTGGCCCAGCTGACGTGGGGCGCGCCTGCAAAGTGATAGACGCCACCGGGCTGACCCGCCACCATCGCGGCCGCCACAACCTCCAACGCCATGGCGATATCTGTGGCCGGTGTGGGCCCGCCAATTTGATCCCCCACAACAGAAAGCGCCTGTCCCCCATCCCCAAGCCGAAGCATGGTTTTTACAAAGTTTGAGCCGTATTCAGAAAAAACCCATGATGTACGCAAAATTGCATATCTTCCGCCCGCGGCACGGGTATTTTGCTCGCCCCGCAGCTTTGAACGTCCGTAGACATTGATCGGGTCAGGTTTGTGTTCTGGTGAAATCGCCGACCGACCCTTTCCGTTGAACACATAATCCGTAGAAATGTGCAAAAAAGGCAAATCCCTTTGTGCGCAAGCCTCTGCCATGACACCGGGCGCATCAGCGTTGATCTGCATCGCCAGCGCCTGGTCCCGTTCAGCACCATTCACATCCGTAAAAGCGGCTGCGTTAATGACCGCATCAACATCAGAGTTCGAAATGAGTTCTGCACATTGGTTGGGCTTGGTCAGGTCGGCCGTGTCGCGGGGCGGGGCTATGATCCTGACCTCAGGACTGGACCGCGCCAGTAAAGACTGTCCGACCTGACCAGTTCCGCCAAAGACCAATAGGTTCAAAATCTTACCCCTGCTTCCCCAGACGCTGCCCAACCCCGTCACGCGAAAGTCGCGCGCGCCACCATACCTCATTTTCCAAGTACCAACGCACTGTTTTTCGAAGGCCTTGTTCAAGTGTCACAGAGGGGCGCCAGCCCAGTTCATTGCGGATGCGCGAGGGATCAATCGCATAACGGTGATCATGGCCGGGGCGGTCCGCAACCAATGTGATCTGGTCGGCATATGGATTAGGGCCCGGTTTCAATTCATCCAGCAGGCGACAAATAAGTGTTACAAGGTCGATGTTCCGCACTTCATTTTCACCACCGATATTGTAATTTCGCCCGACTTCGCCGCATGTTAGGGCCGTTAGCAAAGCATCTGCATGATCCTCAACATACAGCCAGTCACGGACATTAAGCCCCTGTCCATAAACGGGAATTGCGCGCCCTGCCAAGGCATTCAAAATCACCACCGGGATCAGCTTTTCGGGGAATTGGTATGGTCCATAATTATTTGAACAATTGGTGAGTATCGTCGGCAACCCATAGGTCTCATGCCAAGCGCGCACCAAATGATCGGAAGCCGCCTTTGAGGCAGAGTATGGGTTATTTGGCCCATACGGCGTATTTTCGGTGAACGCGCCCGTCGCACCAAGGCTTCCATAGACTTCATCGGTTGAGATGTGATGGAACCGGAATGTTTCGGGTTTTCCCTCTGCCAGCCAGAATTCATGCGCGGCTTGTAAGAGATTGTATGTTCCGTTGACGTTTGTCTCGACAAAGACACCGGGGGCGTGGATTGATCTGTCGACATGCGTTTCTGCAGCGAGATGCATGACAGCGTCAGGTTTGCGTTTCTTAAAGATGTCCTTCAGAAGGTCCAGATCGCGAATGTCCGCTTTCTCAAAGACATATGAAGGGCTTTTATCAACAGAGGCGACATTCTCCAGGCAGGCGGCATATGTTATTGCATCCAGGTTCACGACGTTATGCCCCTGATGGATTGCCAGTCGAGCGACGGCGGACCCGATGAATCCCGCGGCGCCCGTAACAAGTATTTTCATCTGTTTGTTTCCCAGACAAAAGGGGTGTCAGCGTTTATCAATTTGGGCGCTTTTGCATCTTTTTGACTTAGGATTGCGTTTTGTCGCGTTACGCCCCATTTCACTGCGATGTCGATGTCGTCGAATGCGATGGCACGGTCACATTCGGGCGCATAATAGTCTGAGCATTTGTAAATGATTTCAGTATCGGGCCTCAGGGTGACAAACCCATGCGCAAAGCCCTCTGGCACCAAAAGCTGTTTTCCGTTTTCTTCGCTGATCTCCAGACCAATCCACTGTGCATAAGTTGGCGATCCTTTTCGAATGTCGACGGCAACATCAAAGAACGCGCCGCGACCACAGCGGACCAGTTTGGCCTGCGCATGAGGCGGTGTTTGATAGTGCAACCCGCGCACGGTGCCCGCTTGTGCATTTAGGCTGTGATTGTCCTGAACAAAATTGATGTCAATTCCGGCTTTGGCCAAGTTTTTTTTGTTCCAGCTTTCACAAAAATACCCACGCTCATCCGCGACCCTTTTGGGTGTGATGATCATGACGCCAGCTAGGCTTGTTCGCTTTATATCAATCAAATTTGCGTTCCTAGACACCATGGCGCATGCGCGTTTTCGGTCATTGTGAAGGATATCGGGGTATCTGGGAAGTCTGATATTTTAGCGTATTGGAGCGATGATTTAATTTATTTTCTGTATTGGAATGCAGAACGCCGCCAGCGATTG
>CBDUJY010000006.1:0-182657 GCA_965367685.1 uncultured Planktotalea sp.
GACCCTAACCTTGGCAAGGTTATGCTCTACCCCTGAGCTACGCCCGCTTCCTTGGTGAGGCGTGATTAAGAAATCCCGCCGCCCCCTGCAAGAGGAAAATGCACTATCCCCGGTCTTTTTTCAAGAAAATGCAGAATACTAGGGAAATTCACCTAACGCGTTTAAATATTAAGCTCTGCCTTGGCTAAGCCCAAAACGCGTTAATTCACCGCACGGCCTTGATCATCAGCTTATTGCCCGCATCCCCAAGCGAGATTGTTTCGGTCTGGCGCGTGCGGATCACCCGGCTGCTGAGATACAAGAACAACAGGGCCAAAAGGCCAGCATAGATGGGCGTCGCGGTGAGAGGAGTATCAAGTCCATAAATGAAAACACCCGGCCAGAGCGATACCTGACCGGGTGTTTGAAAAGGGGGATGTTGTGGCAGGATTACTCCAGCTCGACCAATAAGTCCTTTGCGTCGATCTGACCGCCTGCACCCACGTGCAGGGCTTTGATGACCGCGTCCCGTTCGGCGTGGATGCCGGTTTCCATTTTCATCGCTTCGATGGTCAGCAACAGATCACCTTCATGCACCTCTTGGCCCACGGTCACGGCGACACTGGCCACCACACCGGGCATTGGGGCGCCCACGTGGTCTGGGTTGCCTTCGGTGGCCTTGGGGCGGGCTTCGGTGCTGGCTTTGACCAGACGGTTTGGCACGCGGATCACGCGCGGCTGTCCATTCAGTTCAAAGAACACCTTAACCTCGCCTTTTTCATCCGTTTCCCCAACGGCCTGAAGCAGGATTTCCAAGGTCTTGCCCGGATCGATTTCCGCCGCAATCTCTTCGCCCGGTTCCATGCCGTAAAAGAAGGTTTTGGTGGGCAGGGTCCGCACCGGGCCATAGGCGCGGTGGCGGCCCATGTAATCAAGGAACACCTTGGGATACATGAGATAGCCGTTCAGATCCTCGTTATCGACGGCAAAGCCATTTAGCTCGGATGACAGTTCAGACCGGGCAGCTTCCAGATCAACGGTGGCCAGGCCTTCGCCGGGGCGTGCGGTGTCTGGGGCATCGCCTTTCAGAACCTTAGCCACAATCCCATCTGGGAACCCACCGGGGGGCTGGCCCAGATTGCCGCGCATCATGTCGACCACAGAATCAGGGAAAGCAACATCAGTGTCGGGGTTTTCCACCTCGGCGCGGGTCAGACCCTGGCTGACCATCATCAGCGCCATATCCCCAACAACTTTTGATGAGGGGGTCACTTTGACAATATCCCCGAACATTTGGTTCACGTCTGCATAGGTCTGAGCAACCTCGGACCAGCGTTCCTCAAGCCCCAAAGACCGGGCTTGCGCCTTGAGGTTGGTGAACTGCCCGCCGGGCATTTCGTGCAGGTACACTTCGGATGCCGGGGACGCGAGCCCACTTTCAAACGCCACATATTGCCCGCGCACATGTTCCCAATAATCGTTGATCTCGCGGATCGCTGCCATCGACAGGCCGGTGTCACGATCTGTGTGGCGCAGGGCCTCAACAATGGATCCCAAGCACGGCTGCGATGTGCCGCCAGAAAACGCGTCCATCGCCGCATCCACCGCATCCACACCAGCAGCCGATGCCGCCAGAATGGTCGCGCCCGCAATGCCGGATGTGTCATGGGTGTGGAAATGCACCGGGATCGATATTTCGTCCTTCAGCGCTTTGATCAACACCGAGGCTGAGGCGGGTTTTAGCAAGCCCGCCATGTCTTTCAGACCCAGAATATGCGCGCCAGCGGCCTCAAGTTCCTTGGCCATAGTCACATAGTATTTCAGGTCATATTTCGCGCGGTCCGGGTTCAGAATGTCGCCGGTGTAACAGACGGTGCCCTCAATAATCTTGCCAGACTCACCAACCGCATCCATCGCCACGCGCATGTTTTCAACCCAGTTGAGGCTGTCAAACACCCGGAACACATCCACGCCGGTTTCGGCGGCTTGGCGCACAAATTCCTGCACCACATTGTCCGGATAATTGGTGTAGCCCACGCCGTTTGACGCGCGCAAAAGCATTTGCGTCAGCACGTTCGGTATGGCCACGCGCAGATCGCGCAGACGCTGCCACGGGCATTCCTGCAAGAACCGATACGCCACATCAAAGGTCGCCCCCCCCCAGCATTCAACCGAAAAGAGTTGTGACAGGTTCGACGCATACGCCGGGGCTGCTTTGATCATATCAATCGACCGCATACGGGTGGCCAACAGCGATTGGTGCCCATCGCGCATCGTCGTGTCGGTCAGCAAAAGTTGCTTTTGCGCCAGCATCCAATCGGCCACAGCTTTGGCGCCTTTGTCTTCCAGCAAATTGCGCGTGCCCGCAGGGATGTCGGTCCCATGTGTCGGGGCTTTGGGCGCCTTCAAATCCATCGGCGGGGCCGCGCGACCTTCGGTTTCCGGATGGCCGTTCACGGTGATATCCGCGATATACGTCAGCACTTTGGTGCCGCGATCCCGGCGTTTCTTAAAGTTAAACAGGCCCGGTGTCTCATCAATGAACTTGGTGGTGTATTCATTCGACAGGAATGTCGGGTGCTTTAACAGGTTTTCCACAAAGGCAATATTGGTCGACACACCACGAATTCGAAATTCACGCAGCGCCCGGTCCATCCGTGCAATCGCGGCTGTTGGCGTTTGGGCGTGGGCGGTGATCTTCACCAAAAGACTGTCGTAATACCGTGTGATCACCCCGCCCGAGTACGCCGTCCCGCCATCCAGACGAATGCCCATGCCAGTGGCCGAACGATAGGCCGTGATGCGGCCATAGTCGGGGATAAAGTTGTTTTGCGGATCTTCGGTGGTGATCCGGGTTTGCAACGCGTGACCGTTCAGGTGGATCTCAGATTGTGCGGCCTTACCGGTGGCCTCGGCCAAGGTTTTACCCTCGGCGATCTTGATCTGAGCTTGCACAATGTCGATGCCCGTGACCTCTTCGGTCACTGTGTGCTCAACCTGAACCCGCGGGTTTACTTCGATAAAATGGAAGGTGCCGGTGTTCATATCCATCAGGAATTCAACGGTGCCGGCGCATTCATAGCCCACATGGGCACAGATTTTGCGACCCAAGTCACAAACTTCGGCGCGCTGTGCATCAGACAGATACGGGGCAGGGGCGCGTTCCACCACTTTTTGGTTGCGGCGCTGCACGGAACAATCACGTTCAAACAGGTGGTAAATTTCGCCGTGTTTGTCACCAAGGATTTGCACTTCAACGTGGCGCGCGCGGGTGATCATCTTTTCCAGATACCCTTCGCCATTGCCAAAGGCGGATTCCGCTTCGCGGCGACCTTCCAGAACCTTTTCTTCAAGCTCATCTGGGCCGTGAATAGGGCGCATACCACGCCCGCCGCCGCCCCAAGACGCCTTGAGCATCAGCGGATAGCCAACCGCTTCCGCCTCAGCACGGATCGCATCCATGTCGTCGCCCAGAACCTCGGTGGCTGGAATGACCGGCACGCCAGCCTCAATTGCCACTTGCCGCGCAGAGGCTTTGTCCCCAAGGGCGCGCATGGTGGCGGCTTTTGGGCCGATAAAAGTGATGCCATTGGCTTCGCAGGCATCTACAAAATCAGGGTTTTCCGATAACAGGCCATAACCCGGATGGATCGCATCTGCGCCGCATTCAAGCGCCACGCGGATGATTTCGTCAATCGACAGATAAGCCGCAACAGGGCCCATGCCTTCACCGATTTTATAAGCTTCATCCGCCTTGAAACGGTGCAGGCCCAACTTGTCTTCTTCGGCGTAAATCGCAACAGTCTTTTTGCCCATTTCATTGGCGGCACGCATCACGCGGATGGCAATTTCACCTCGGTTGGCAATTAGAATTTTCTGGAACTCGCGCATCGGCATCTCTCCCCGGTGTCGATGGTGGTGTCTGGATTTCGTGGGTAATTGGTAGGGAATGCTGCAATGCAGCGCAACTGTTTTGTAACATTTGCGCAAGAGTTTTTCCAAAATTGGTAATTTTGCCTTACCAATCAGCCTACCGATTGCACGAAAGTAATCCACCAGCCTCACGTTTAATGCGTCCATCAAGTTCCAGCGTCACAATCTCTGCCGAAAGCTCATGTGCTGGATGGCCCAGTTCCTGGATCAGTTGATCTTCTGCCAGAGGGCGTGGGCCCAGACGCGCCAAAATTTGGTCGTGCAGTTTTGATGTTTCAGTCAAACTGCGCGACGGTTGTGACCCTGACATTGGCTTAGAAACCAAGCTCGGTACCACAACGCGACTTTGGTGGGATTCGACGGGGGAGGGATGTGAAAATGCGCCGTTGATCGCTTCGAATACGTCATCTGCGTGACGCACAAGCGTGGCGCCATCACGGATCAGCATGTTGCACCCGGACGTGCGGGCATCAAAAGGGTGGCCGGGCACCGCCAAGACATCACGCCCTTGATCAAGGGCGTTGCGGGCCGTGATCAACGTGCCAGATTTTGCAGCGGCTTCGACAACCACCACAGCTTTGGACAATCCCGAAATAATCCGATTGCGCTGTGGAAAATGACGTGCTTGCGGGGAAAGCCCCATGGGGTGTTCTGACAGGCGCACACCGTTTTTGGCGATTGCGTGGCTGAGATCAGTATTTTCAGAGGGATAGATAAGGTCCACACCGCCGGGCATGACGGCGACCGTTTGCCCAATGTCCAATGCCGCTTCATGGGCGGCGGTGTCGATGCCGCGCGCCAGTCCTGAGACAACGACATAGCCTTCGCGCGTCAGCTCGCTCGCCAATCTTCGCGCCATGCGCAGCCCCAAAGACGAGGCATTACGCGCCCCCACAAGGGCCACCATGGGGCGCGATAAAGCGGACAGGTCGCCCATCGCCCACATCAAGGGAGGGGCATCGGAGATTTCGGCCAGAGATGTGGGGTAATCGGCGTGCCCCCAGGCGATCAACCGCGCGCCTGCCTTTTTGGCATGGCGCATTTCTTGATCAACCACGGCTTGCGGGCAGGGTTTATAATCTTTGATCCCAGCGGCATGTGCAACATCGGGCAAAACCTCAAGCGCGGCTTGCGCGGTGCCATGTTCGCGGATCAGTTTGAAAAAGGTTGCAACGCCAACACGGCGTGACCGCAAGAGACGGAGCCAAGCACGCTCATCTTCCGCACATTGGGGTGAGGGGGTGGGGTGGTTGGAAGGGAAAAAATCCTTGGCCATGTTTGTATCCGTCTCTTGCCGGTTAACCATGCGCGGGGAAAGGTTAACGCCGTCCTAACGGATTTGAGAAAGTTTGAATTCTTTTTGTTGTACTTAAGATTTGGTCCTAAACCTGTGGCCCCATTTTCCTGCGCGTGCGCCCCAATATGCGCCAAAACACCAGTCCTGCAAGCGCGCCGGGGATGGCAAACAAAAAGAGATGCCCTGAAGCTGTGTGCAATGTTTCTGTGTCGCGTGTCAGGGTGAGCCACAGACCAAACGCCTCTGCACAGCCAAACCCGACCCAAACCGCCAACCTTCGGCTTTGCCCGACTTTGCGCCCGATGGCCACAAACAGCGCAATTGCAACAGGCATCAACGGGACAATGGCGACTTGGCCAACGGTCAGGGCGGCGGCCAATAAGACAAGGGTGCTCATTACGGCGCCCATTTGCGCAAGGTCTGCGTCACCTCCTCCAAGGGTTTGTACGCCGTAAATCACCGCCCAAAACACAAGGCCAATGACAAAAAGCAGGACGCAAGTGATCAGCGCGGAAATGGCATAAATCACGAGGGGGGGGAATGTGGGACGTGTTGTATCGGTCATGCTGCTGATCCCCCCACGGTCAAACCACCGATCAAAAGCGTGGGTTGTCCCACGCCAACGGGCACGGATTGCCCGGCCTTGCCGCAGGTGCCCACGCCGGGATCCATGCGCATGTCATTGCCGATCGCTCGGATCTGTTTCATCGCTTGTGGGCCATCGCCAATCAGCGTGGCGCCTTTTACGGGTGCGACCACTTTGCCTGATTTCACAAGGTAGGCTTCAGTACAGCTGAACACGAATTTCCCATTGGTGATATCCACTTGGCCACCGCCAAATCCCACCGCATGAATGCCGTCTTTCAATTCAGAAAGCACGTCCTCTGGCGTGGCATTCCCACCTTCCATAATGGTGTTGGTCATGCGTGGCATCGGGGCGTGGGCATAGCTTTCGCGGCGTCCGTTTCCGGTGGGGGCGACCCCCATAAGCCGGGCGTTTTGGCGGTCTTGCATATAGCCGACCAGCACGCCGTCTTCGATCAGAACGGCGCGCCCGGTGGGGGTGCCTTCGTCATCCACCGACAGCGATCCGCGGCGGTCGGGCAGGGTGCCATCATCCACCACGGTCACACCCTTGGCGGCCACTTGCTGACCAACCAGACCTGAGAATGCGGATGTGCCTTTGCGGTTGAAATCCCCTTCAAGCCCATGCCCAACGGCTTCGTGCAGCAAAATTCCGGGCCAGCCGTTGCCCAAAACCACATCCATGAGGCCCGCCGGGGCAGGAATGGCCTCAAGATTCACAAGCGCGATACGCAACGCTTCGCGGGCGTGCATTTGCCAGTTCTCAGCCTCAATCAGCCCGGTCAGCCCAATGCGCCCCCCCCCGCCAGACGAGCCACTTTCGCGCCGCCCATTGGTTTCCACGATGACTGAGACATTTAGTCGCGTCATCGGGCGCGTGTCAGACACCAAACCGCCGTCCGGACGCAGGATATGCACCTCTTGCAGCGAGGCCCCCATCGAGGCGGAAACCTGCACCACGCGGGGATCCAAATCGCGGGTGAAGGCATCGATTTCGCGCAACGTGTCAATTTTCACCGAAAATGCCGCATCCTTCATCGGGTCCGCATCGGAATAAAGCGTGCGATTGGTTGGCGTGGGCGCATCCGCCCATGTGCCACCGCCATCGCCCACCGCCAATTTTGCCGTGGCTGCGGCACGTTGCAGGGCCGCTTCGGAAATTTCTGTGGAATGGGCATAGCCGGTGGTTTCATCATTCACCGCGCGCAAACCAAACCCTTCTGAGGCATCATAGCTGGCATTTCGAATGCGCCCATCATCAAAGACCAGCGATTCTGACCGGCGACGCTCAAGAAATAACTCGCCATCCTCTGCGCCACGGGTGGCATCTGCCAGGATCCGGGTGGCGGCTTCGAGGTCAATATGGCTGTCGAAGGGGCGAAACTGTGTTGGTTCGGTCATTTGGTCCTCGAAATTGTCGATTTGACATGGATCATTGCTTAACCTGAGAAGGTTTTCCTTGTTCCTTTCGTTGTAATATGGTTTCAAGCCAAAGAGAAACAACGGAATCTTGCGGGATACCTCTTGGGTTTGATTTCAGACCACAATCAAAGAGGAACGCCGCTTGGAATTGTCGTTGAGATGAAGATGATCCGGGGGAATGTCGGGGTGACTGCCGACCTGCCCGCCGCGAACAGGGATGATAAAACGATATGAAGCGTTTCAGCAGCGTAATTGCAACTGCAACTGCCATTTTGGCCGCCGGTGGTGCCATGGCACAAGATAATCTGGGCAATTTGGAAGTGATCGGGAAACCGGTTGATGGCGGCATGGGCTTTCAGCCCGCGGCCACTTCAATCGCAGAAGCAACCTTTGGTTTGGATCAGATGATCCTGGTCATCATCACCGCGATTTCGCTGTTTGTGACCGCGTTGCTGATTTGGTGTATTATTCGGTTTAACAAGCGCGCCAATCCAACCCCGTCGACCTTTTCCCACCACACCCCGATTGAGATCATATGGACCTTGGTTCCCGTTGTGATCTTGTGCTTCATCGGGGCGTTCTCGCTTCCGGTTTTGTTCAAGCAGCAAGTGATCCCAGAAGGCGATGTTGTGATCAAGGCAACCGGATACCAATGGTACTGGGGTTATGAATACCCCGAGCATGAGTTTGGCTTTGACAGCTTCATGTTGGAAAAATCCGCGCTTGTCGAAAACGGGTATAATGAAAGCGATTATCTTTTGGCGACGGACACCGCCGTTGTGGTGCCAACCGGTAAAAAGATTGTTGTTCAGGTGACCGGTGCTGATGTGATCCACAGCTGGACCATTCCTGCCTTTGCCGTGAAACAAGATGCCGTTCCCGGCCGTCTGGCAGAACTGTGGTTCGAAGTCGACGAAGGCAAAGAAGGCATCTATTTCGGCCAGTGTTCTGAGCTGTGCGGAAAAGACCACGCCTATATGCCGATCACTGTAAAAGCCGTGACCCAAGAGCAATATGACGCTTGGCTGAAAGGCGCGATCGAAGAATTTGCGGGCAACCCCGCCTCGATCCCCGCTGTTCAAGTGGCTTCTGCCAACTAAACCCTCTGGTGGGGCGGCGATCTTCGACGCCCCCTTTTTTGCACCCCATCCGCCAGCCCCGGCCAATGAATTGGCCCCGGCAGCCTGAGTGAGGACCCATGAGCGACGCAAGTTTTGATACCAGATGCGACACCCGCGAGGCAGAGTTTGGCGATTATTTTGCCCTGCTCAAGCCGCGCGTTATGTCGCTTGTTGTGTTCACGGCCCTTGTCGGGCTTGCGGTGGCGCCTAATGGCGTGCACCCGCTGATCGCTTTTGCCTCGATCCTGTTTATCGCTGTGGGTGGCGGGGCATCTGGTGCGCTCAATATGTGGTGGGACGCGGACATTGACCGGGTGATGAAGCGCACCCAATCGCGCCCGATCCCATCTGGCAAAGTGACCGAAGGCGAAGCCCTTGCGCTGGGCGTGACCCTGTCGTTTTTCGCCTGTGTGATGCTGGCACTGGCCGCCAATATCATGGCCGGCGCGCTTTTGGCCTTTACGATCTTTTTCTATGTGGTGATTTACACCATGTGGTTGAAACGCTGGACCCCGCAGAACATCGTGATTGGCGGCGCCGCGGGCGCTTTCCCTCCGATGATTGGATGGGCGGTTGCGACCGGTGGCGTGTCGATTGAAAGCATCTTGATGTTTGCCCTGACATTTGCGTGGACCCCGCCACATTTCTGGGCCTTGGCGCTGTTCACCAAAGGCGATTATGCCAATGCGGGCGTGCCAATGCTGACCGTGACGCATGGCCGCAAAGCCACCCGCGCCCATATCCTTGGCTATTCCTTGGTGCTGGCGCTTGTGGCCATCGCGCTGGGCGTGACCTCTATCGGTGGGCCGACCTATATGGTGGTTGCCGTGGTTCTGAACGGCATGTTCATCAAAGGCGCGTGGGATGTGTTTCGCCGCAATGATGACGCGTCAGACGCGGACAAACACAAGGCTGAACGCGGCCTTTTCAAGCTTTCGCTGGCCTATCTGTTCCTTCACTACGGCGCGCTTTTAATTGAGGCGGGTTTGAAACCTTACGGTCTAGGAGGCTGGGGCTAATGGCGTTTAAAGAAGATCACGAACTGCACAAACGCCGCTTTGGCCGCAACCTTGGCCTTGGCCTTGTGCTGATTGGCTTTGTGGCCCTTGTCTACGGCATCACCGTGGTCAAAGTCGGCGAGATTTACAAACCTGCTGCGGAGGCGTCTGAGTGAGCTTAAGCGCCCCCCATAAAACAGCGCTGCAGGCGGTGGGCGTGGTGATCTTTATGGGATCGCTCGCTTGGGCATCTGTGCCGTTTTACGACTGGTTTTGCCGGGTCACGGGCTTTGGCGGCGCAACCAGCGTTGCAGAGCAAGGGTCCGATGTGGTGTTGGATCAAACGATGCTGGTGCGGTTTGATGCCTCATTGGAACGCGACATGCCGTGGGAATTTAAACCCCTGCAGCATGAAATGCGCATCAAAATCGGCGAAACCGGATTGGCCTTTTACGAGGCATACAATCCAACCGACCAAGTGATCGCAGGCACCGCAAGCTATAATGTCGCCCCCTATGCGGCGGGTGGATATTTCACCAAAATTGACTGCTTCTGTTTTGAACAACAGGTGCTTAGGCCGGGCGAACGCGTCACCATGCCGGTGACTTTCTATGTCGACCCGGAATTGATCGACGACCGTGAGGCGAAATTCGTCAAAGCCATCACGCTGTCATATACTTTTCACGAAACAGACCTGCCGGACGAGGTTGCTAGACTGGCAACCACTCCGACGGCAACTGCTAACTAAGGGCCTGAAATCAGGCTGGAATACAGGGACCTAACGTAAAATGGCACACGCTAAGAACCACGATTATCACATTCTGCCCCCGTCGATTAACCCCCTTTTGGGTTCGTTATTCGGCTTCATCATGCTGTTTGGCGCCGTTAAATGGATGGCCGAAGGCATGCCTTGGATCTTTGCGATCGGTCTTGCGGGCGTTCTGTACGTCATGTTCGCCTGGTGGTCGGATGTGGTGCACGAAGGGGAAACCGGCGATCACACCCCGGTGGTGAAAATCGGTCTGCGTTATGGCGTGATCCTTTTCATTATGTCCGAAGTGATGTTCTTTGCGGCGTGGTTCTGGTCCTTCTTCAAACACGCGCTTTACCCAATGACCGAAGGCTCGCCCAAGATTGACGGCGTTTGGCCCCCCGCTGGGATTGAGACCTTTGACCCTTGGCACCTGCCACTGATCAACACGCTGATCTTGCTGTTGTCGGGTGCTGCCGTCACTTGGGCCCACCACGCGATTGCACATGAAAACAACCGCAAAGATCTGATCAATGGTCTGGCCATCGCGGTGCTTTTGGGCGCGATCTTTACCGTGTTCCAGGCCTATGAATACAGCCATGCGCAGTTTGGCTTTGCGGGCAACATCTACGGCGCGAACTTCTTTATGGCGACAGGCTTTCACGGCTTTCACGTGATTGTCGGCACCATCTTTCTGGGGATTTGCTGCCTGCGGGCCATTCGCGGCCACTTTACCCCCGAAAGCCACGTGGGCTTTGAAGCGGCGGCTTGGTACTGGCACTTTGTGGACGTTGTTTGGCTGTTCCTCTTTGCGGCGATTTACGTTTGGGGCGGTTGAGCCTGACCTGAACGGGTCCTATGAATGGGGCGTGGGGGAAACCTCGCGCCCTTTCTCTTTTCGTCGACCCATGTCCCGGTCCAATTTCCAAAGGGTGTTCAGATGAACTGGAAATTCCTAATCACAGCCATTCTCAGCGTGATCGTTTTGGCGATCTTCATTGGTCTTGGCACATGGCAGCTTCAGCGCATGAACTGGAAGGCGGATGTGATTGCCGAGATTGAGGCCAAGATTGCAGCAGACCCCGTGGATTTGCCAAATGCGCCTTCGCCCGAGACAGACAAGTTTCTGCCGGTACACTTCTCTGGCCAAATCGATGCGCCCTATATCCGTGTGCTGGCCTCGCACCGTGATTTCGGCGCGGGTTACCGGATCATCTCTCGTGTGACTTTGACCGATGGACGCCGGATCCTTTTGGACCGGGGTTTTATTATGCTGAGCCAAGCTCTGGAGCATGCGCCCGCCGCGCCTCTGTCCCTAATCGGCAACCTACATTGGCCCGAAGATCGCAATTCCTACACGCCCGAGGATGATCTGGCCGAAAATATCTGGTTTGCCCGCGACGTGGAAAAGATGGCAGCACATCTAGGAACCGACCCGGTGTTTGTGATCCTTCGGACCCAAACCGACCCGGCCCTGCATCCCATGCCCGTGACCACGGAAAGTATCCCAAACCGCCATTTGGAATATGTTGGTACCTGGTTTTTGCTCGCCATCACATGGTCGGTGATGACAGGCTTTGCACTTTGGCGTATGAAGCGCCGGAACGCTTAAATCCGCACGCATAAAGGATGACCCAAATGCGCTATATTTCGACCCGTGGACAGGCCCCGGTTCTGAGCTTTGAAGACGCTATGCTGACCGGGCTTGCCCGTGACGGTGGCCTTTATGTGCCCGAAACCATCCCGACCATGACCAAGGACGAAATCTCGGATTTGGCGGGTGTGCCTTATGAAGAGGCCGCTTACCGCGTGATGCGCCCCTTTGTCGAAGGCAGCTTTTCGGACGACGAGTTTCGCGAGATTATCGCCAAGGCCTATGCCGGTTTCGGCCATGATGCCCGCGCGCCGCTGAAACAGCTTGAACCCGGTCATTTCCTGCTGGAACTGTTCCACGGGCCGACCTTGGCGTTCAAAGATTTCGCAATGCAATTGATCGGCCAGCTGTTTCAAGTGGCGCTCGCCAAACGTGGTGAGACAGTGACCATCGTGGGCGCAACCTCTGGCGACACCGGGTCTGCTGCGATTGAGGCGTTTCGCGGGCTCGACAATGTGAATGTCTGCATCCTGTACCCGCATGGCCGCGTGTCAGAGGTGCAGCGTCGCCAGATGACCACTCCGACCGAGAGCAATGTACATGCGCTGGCCGTGGACGGCGATTTTGACGATTGCCAAGCGCGCCTGAAAGACATGTTCAACGACTTTGACTTCCGGGATGAGGTAAAGCTCGCCGGGGTGAATTCAATCAACTGGGGCCGGGTGCTGGCGCAGGTTGTGTATTACTTCACCTCTGCCGTGGCCGTGGGTGCGCCGCACCGCAAGGTCAGCTTTACGGTGCCGACCGGCAATTTTGGCGACATTTTTGCCGGCTACATCGCCAAGAAAATGGGCCTGTCGATTGAAAAACTGGTGATTGCCACCAACCAAAACGACATCCTGCACCGCACCATGGAAACCGGCGCCTATACCAAAGCCGGCGTGACCCCGTCGATTTCACCGTCGATGGACATTCAGGTCAGCTCAAACTTTGAACGCGCGCTGTTTGACGCTTATGGCCGCGATGGCAACGCCGTGGCGGGACAGATGGGCGATCTGGCAAATGGCGGATTTTCCATCAGCCAAGGCGCGATGGAATACCTGCGTGAACAGTTTGACAGCGGTCGCGTCTCGGAAGAGGAAACCAAGGCTGAGATCAAAACAAGCTTTGCCTCAACCGGTGAAGTCCTGTGCCCACATTCCGCGGTTGGCGTGAAAGTGGCCCGCGATCACTTGGGGGCGGTCCCGATGATCACACTGGCCACAGCGCACCCCGCCAAATTTCCCGCCGCCGTAAAAGACGCCTGCGGTCAAGACGCCCCTTTGCCCCCGCGCATGGCGGACCTATTTGAACGTGACGAACGCGTGACCCGTGTCGGCGGCGACCTTGAGGCGCTGAAAACCGTGATCCGTGAAAAGATTGGACAATAACCTAAATGACAGTGCAAATCGGGCGCCTGCCCAACGGCTTTCGCGTGGCGACAGAACAGATGCCGGGGCTGGAAAGCGCCAGCTTGGGAATATGGGTCATGGCCGGTGGACGCCATGAAACCGCGCCGCAAAATGGCATCGCGCATTTTCTGGAACATATGGCCTTTAAGGGCACCGAAAAGCGCAGCGCGCTTGAGATTGCCGAGGCGATTGAGGATGTGGGCGGCTATCTGAACGCCTATACCTCGCGCGAGGTCACCGCCTATTACGCGCGCGTGTTGAAACAGGATGTGGCGCTGGCCTTTGATGTAATTTCTGACATCGTGCTGAACCCCATCTTTGATCTCAATGAGATCGAAACCGAACGCGGCGTGATCTTGCAAGAGATCGGCCAGGCGCTCGATACGCCGGACGATGTGGTGTTTGATTGGCTGCAAGAGGTGGCCTTTCCGGATCAGCCTTTGGGCCGGACCATTCTGGGCCCAACCGAACGTGTGCGCGCCTTTAGCCGCGAAGATTTGGCCGGATT
Organism: uncultured Planktotalea sp.; assembly: GCA_965367685.1. GTDB lineage: Bacteria > Pseudomonadota > Alphaproteobacteria > Rhodobacterales > Rhodobacteraceae > Aliiroseovarius. The sequence continues at coordinate 13,640 of CBDUJY010000006.1, forward strand.
TGTCGCACAGCATTATGGCCCCGAACGCCTGATCCTGTCGGCAGCTGGTGCCGTGGATCATGATGAGATTATGCGCATGGCTGAGGCCACATTCGGCGGTCTGACCCGCGGACATGCGCAGCCAGAAGTGCCAGCAACATGGGCCAATGGCGAACGCATTGAGCTGCGCCCGGGGTTGGAGCAAGTGCATTTCACACTGGGGCTTGAAGCGCCGGGATACCGCGATGATGCGTTTTACGCAGCACAGCTGTTCAGCTCGGGTCTGGGCGGCGGCATGTCCTCGCGCCTGTTCCAAGAGGTGCGCGAAAAACGCGGCCTGTGTTACTCGATCTTCTCGCAGCTTGGATCTTATGACGACACCGGGATGATGACGATTTATGCGGGCACTTCGGGCGAGGATATTTCCGAACTTGCGGGTCTGACGATGCGCGAGTTGATGCGCAGCGCCGACGATATGTCGGAGCGTGAAATGGAACGCGCGCGCACGCAAATGAAAGCCGGTCTGTTGATGGGGCTTGAAAGCCCGTCGGCCCGTGTGGAACGCATGGCGCGTCTTGTGGGTATTTGGGACCGGGTGCCGGATCTGGCCGAAACGGTTGAGAAAATCGACGCGGTGACATTGCACGAGATGCGCGCAATTGGTGCGAAAATCGCGGGCGACGCGGCCATGGCGATGGCTGTTTATGGCCCCGCCGAGTCCGCCCCCAGCTTGGCCAGCCTGTCTGAGATGCGAAAGGCGGCATGATGATTGGCCCGTTCTCGACCCGGTCACGCAAGAAACTGCGGATCGAAACAGAGCGTTTGACGCTGCGCCCGCCGCAGCATGGCGATTATCGGGCTTGGGCGGCTTTGCGCGCAGCCAGTCAGGATTTTCTCAGCCCGTGGGAACCCACTTGGGCGGCGGATCATCTGACCCGCAAAAGCTTTACCAACCGGGTTTACTGGGCCAATCGGTCGGTTGCGGGGGGCACGGCGCTGCCGCTTTTTATCATCCGGCGCGAGGATCAGGCGCTGATTGGGGCAATAACGCTTGATAACATCCGGCGCGGCCCGGCCCAAGCGGGCACCACAGGCTATTGGGTGGGCGAGCGTTTTGCGCGGATGGGGTATATGCGCGAGGGGCTTGAAGCGCTGGTGCATTATGCGTTTAACGATCTTGATCTCAGCCGGTTAGAGGCGGGATGTTTGCCCGAAAATGCCCCTTCGCGTGGGGTGCTTGAAAAGGTTGGCTATAAATACGAAGGCGTTGCGCAGTCGTATTTGCAGATCAACGGGCGCTGGCGCAACCATGTGCTCTATGCCAATCTCAGATCAGATCGGCGTGGCCGAACGATGGTTGGGTGACGACCGTTATGTTGCTGGCCTCCGGCGGGGATATTTTTAGCAAGAAAAAGAGGGCGTGATGCGAAACGTGGACGGGAATTTTGAAGCGCAGTTGCGGTCTGAATTGCCGGAGGATGTGTTTCGGGATCTGGCGCCGCGCTATTTGGAAGAGCCGCGCGGGCTGTTTCAGGGTGCTGATGGATTGCTGCTGGCCCCCAGAGATGTGGGGCAGGTGTCGAGTATTGTTGCGGCCTGCCACGCGGCGGGTGTGCCGGTTGTGCCTTACGGTGGTGGGACCGGCTTGGTTGGCGGGCAGGTGATGCCGTCTGAGGCGTGCGCGCGACCCGTCATTTTGTCGTTGGACCGGATGAACGCTGTCCGTGAGATTTATCCAGATGAGAATGTCGTGGTGGCCGAAGCCGGGGTTATCCTTGCCGATTTACAAGCCGCCGCCGAGGGTGTGAACCGCCTGTTTCCCTTGTCATTGGCCTCTGAAGGGTCCTGTCGCATTGGGGGCTGTTTGTCGACCAATGCGGGCGGCGTGAATGTGTTGCGTTACGGCAATGCGCGCGCGCTGTGTTTGGGGCTAGAGGCGGTGTTGCCGGATGGGCGGGTCTGGCATGGCTTGAAACGTCTTCGCAAAGACAACACCGGGTATGACTTGGTCAACCTGCTGTGCGGGGCAGAGGGCACTTTGGGTGTGATCACGGCGGCATCCTTACGCTTGTTTGCGCGCCCTAAGTCTGTGGGAACCGCGCTTTTGGTCGTCACTGATCCGCGCGCTGCTTTGGACCTTTTGGCGCTTGCACAAGATCAACTGGGCGAGGGGATATCAGCCTTTGAATTGATCTCTGGCACCGGGCTTTCTTTTTTAAAAGAGGCTGGCCTGGGCGGGCCGCAACCGTTTGAAAACCGCCCGGATTGGTCGGTGTTGATTGAGCTGGGACTTGGCGCGGATCATCCCGCCGAAGAGGCATTGGCGCGTCTTTTTGAGACGGCACATGAGGCGGGTCTGGTCCATGACGGGGTGGTCGCCCATAACGGGGCGCAGCGTGATGCGCTGTGGCGGTTGCGCGAAGAAATACCGCTGGCAAACCGTCACATTGGCGCGATTTCATCCCATGATATTTCGCTGCCTCTCTCGAGCATTCCGGAGTATCTCGCGCAAGCGGATGGTGCGCTTGCGGCACTTGGACCTTTCCGGGTGAATGCTTTTGGCCATCTGGGGGACGGCAATTTGCACTATAATGTTTTCCCGCCAGAGGGGCATGGGAAGCAGGAATTTGCCGGGCAAGTCAGCGCCATTCGACAGCTGGTTTACGGCTTGGTGCACCGATTTGACGGATCCTTTTCCGCCGAACACGGGGTGGGGCGGTTGAAACCGGATGAGCTTGCGCGTTACGGCGATCCTGTGCGACTGGCCGCGTTGAAGTCGATCAAATCCGCGCTCGATCCAAATGGGATTATGAACCCCGGCGTGATGTTTCAAGAAGGTTAGGCCCTGCCTGATACTTAAGCTGCAAAAATGACGCCCCGCCGTGGGTGCAGCGGGGCGTCGCACTATGAGTTACATGTGCACAAGCAGCGTCTGTTGCTCCCAACAGACAGGATCTTTTTACTGGCCATTGGTTAACAGGCGGTTTATGGCGCAGTTTTTTAAATGGACGCCCTACAGCCCTTCGAATTCGCATAGAACATGCACGTCCATCGCCATGTTTTCGAGCACCCTTCGCCCGCCAAGTTCAGGTAAATCAACAATAAAAGCACAGCCTATGATCTCGGCGCCAACGCGTTCCAACAGTTTGATACCAGCCCCCGCCGTGCCGCCCGTGGCCAGAAGATCATCCACCAAAAGCACCCGTTCACCGGGCTGAATGGCATCTGTGTGCATCTCAACCACAGCCTCGCCATATTCTAAGGAATAGGCCTCAGACAGGGTGGCGCCGGGCAGTTTGCCTTTCTTGCGAATGGGGACAAATCCGGTGCCCAATTGATGCGCAATTGCGCCGCCTATGATAAAACCGCGCGCCTCGAGACCCACAACCTTATCAATGGGTTGCCCCGCATAGGGGTGCAGCATTTGGTCGATCGCCATGCGCATTCCGCGCGGGTCAGCAAACAGTGTGGTGACATCGCGAAACAAGATCCCTTCGTGTGGGAAATCAACGATGGTGCGGATGTAATCTTTGACGGTTTTCATGTCTTTCCTTCGGTGACAATGCGCATGAGGGCCTCAAGCGGCCCACGGCGGAATTTACGCAACCAGATCAGCGCAAACAATGCGGCAGATGCGACAAATCCAAGGGAATAGGTGAAAATACCAAGGCTGCTCATCTGCCCACCCAGCAGCCCCAGGCTTTCCAACAGACCCATGCCGATCAGGATATGGGCGGCATACAGGGTGAGCGTCATGCGGCCCGGAGCGATCAAAATCTGGTCAAGGCGCAGCAACGTCAGCAGCGGGGTAAGTAACAAAATCGCGCCCAATACGGCCGTGGCCGTGGCGGCAGAGGCGATCATATAAAGCACGCCGGGCGGAATGGGTGAGGTGCCCAAAAGCTCACCCAGTTCAGGCAGTTCAACCAAAATTGCACTGGCCCAATGGGTGACAAAAGCGACAGCAGCACCAGTAATCAACATCGTGATTTGCACGGGGGCTCGGTTCAGGTTCTGACGCCCCAACCAGATGCCAAACAGCAAAAAAGCCGCCCATGGAAAAACCGGGTGCCAGCCGTTGTAAAATGTGTGGCGCAGAAAGCCGGGGATGGTCCAGAAATCGGCATAGGCCAATGTGTCCCAGTTCCAGCCCAGATCATAGGCCAGCACCGCTTGGGCAAGCGCTCCGATCACCACAAACCCCGCCACCCCAAGTAAAAGGACACGGTTTGAGGCCCCGATAAAGAACATGCCCACAAGAAAGTAAAACGCGTAGAAATGAAGGATATCCGCGTCGAAAATCAGCATGTCCGCCATGCCGACCGCAAATAAAAACAGCGCGCGGCGCAGGGTCAGATGCCACGCCGGATTGCCCAAGGCAAAGCCCACGCCCGCAAGGATCACAAAAAGCGCCGCTGCGCGCCCTTCGGTCAGGCCGGTGATCAGCGCGGGCCAATCTGTGCTGCCCGCCCCCACATCTGCACCGCCCCATCCGCCGCTGGTTGACACCTCGGCCGCGAGGCGGAAATTGACCAGAACCATGCCGAAAAAAGCAACAAACCGTGCGATATCAACGCCCTGAAGCCGCATTATAAAACGCGTCCTGCAACTGCGTCGAGCTTGGACAGCAAAGCTGGGTCTCGCTTGTCAGGGGCGGTCATAATGGCAAATTCCAGCGCACGGTCACAGCCGTGCGGGCAGGGCGCGCGGGTGCTGCCCAATGCATCGGACAGGCGCGCCACCAGATCGCGGGCTTTGCCGGCATTGCCTGTCAAGGTCGCAATCACCTGTGCCACATCGACGTTGTCGTGGTCGGGATGCCAGCAATCAAAATCGGTGACCATCGCGACCGAGGCATAACAAAGCTCTGCTTCGCGGGCCAGTTTGGCTTCGGGCATATTGGTCATGCCAATCACATCTGCGCCCCAGCTGTCGCGGTACATCCGGCTTTCGGCCAATGTGGAAAACTGCGGGCCTTCCATCGCCAGATAGGTCCCGCCTTTGTGCACGGTGATCCCGGCGTCTTTGGCTGCCGTGAAACAGGCATCTCCTAGTCGCGGACAGGTGGGATGCGCCAGTGCCACATGGGCGACACAGCCGGTTCCAAAAAAGGATTTCTCACGTGCAAAAGTTCGGTCAATGAACTGATCTACAATGACAAAATCACCGGGGGGCATATCTTCGCGGAACGATCCGCAGGCGGAGACTGAGATCACATCCGTGACTCCCAGCCGTTTCATCGCATCAATATTGGCGCGGTAGGGCACCGACGTGGGCGAATGCACATGCCCACGCCCGTGGCGGGGCAAAAAGGCCATTTTCACACCGTTCAACGTGCCGGTCAGAATGTCATCAGACGGGGCGCCCCAAGGGGTGTCCACCGCTTGCCATTTGGCGTCTTCCAACCCGTCGATTTCATAGACGCCTGATCCGCCGATCACGCCGATAATGGTACCCGTTTCCATGCCGCTCTCCTGTCCGGTTTTGTTCGGACTTTGGGCGCTTGCCCGATGCGAGGCAAGGGGTTTTAGGGGCGTGGTGCAATCTTGGGAAGATTGCGGATGTGTGATTGCGCGTTGAAATCGGCAAGGGCATCACGAAACCCCGACAGCGGCCAGCGCAGCGACTGCGAGGCCCCGTGGCGGTCGCGAAAGTCAAAGGCCATCTCGCCGCCGTCTTGCATGATCGTCAGTAAATTCTTCCCGGCAGAGCCTGTGAAACTACAGCTCAGCCCCGTCAGGCATCCGGGGCGCAGCGTGGACCACACACGCGTTCCATCTTTTTCGATGCGGAACTTGCCGGGGGCAAACAGCGTTCCGGGCTCAAGTCCGAATTCCACGGTTGCGCCCCCCTCGGTCGCCGTCACAAACAGAAATTGCGCGGCAAAGGCGGGCCGGGGAGAGAACACATCAACCCGCCGGATATAACAGCGCTGTTCAAACGCCGCGCCTTCGCCGCGCTCATCACAGGCTGTGGTCCAAATTCCGTGGGTTTGCTGATGGGTGACACGCCAGTTGGAGGGGCGGTCGTTTCCATCAACATCCTGCGCCAGGGTCAGTTGCGGGACAATGAACACCAAGGCTGTGACAAGCAGCGTGGCGCGGATTTGGAACTGGGACATAAGACCTCTGATGATGCCAAAAGTGGCTGCGTGACCGTGGCCCGGCGGGGGGATCACCGTCCAATCACAAAGCGGCGATGGCGAATTCATTGGGGCGAAAGATCATGGGTGTTTCTTTTTCACGCGATACCCGTTAGGAACCGGGCTTGCGAACAACCCCTCCTGCAAGGTGACACTGAATGCCCCGAGCACTTTTGGCACGTTATGCCGCCCGTATTGAACGCCCTGACTATCGGCTGTCGCCGAATGAGGCGCTGACGCCTGCGCGGCTGAAAATTGAAATCTTGTCCGGTCTGACTGTGGCCTTGGCGCTGGTGCCAGAGGCGGTTGCCTTTGCCTTTGTGGCGGGCGTGCATCCGCTTGTTGGGCTTTACGCGGCCTTTATGGTGGGCTTGATCACCGCCCTTATTGGCGGGCGTCCGGGCATGATTTCCGGGGCCACCGGGGCGCTGGCGGTTGTGATGGTGGCTTTGGTTGCCGATCACGGTGTGGAATATCTGTTTGCCACCGTGGTCCTGATGGGGATTTTACAAATCTTTGCAGGGATTATGCATTGGGGCAAGTTCATCCGCCTTGTGCCGCACCCGGTGATGCTCGGGTTTGTGAACGGGCTGGCGATTGTGATTTTCCTTGCTCAGCTCACCCAGTTTAAAGACCCGGACAACACCGAAATGTGGCTGTCGGGCATGAAGCTTTACATGATGTTGGGCCTTGTGGGGCTGACCATGTTGATCATTTGGGGCCTTCCGAAAGTGACCAACCTGATCCCGGCGCCGCTGGCGGGCATTGGTCTGGTTGCGGGTGTTGTGATTGCCTTTGGCATTGACGTGCCGACTGTGGGCGATCTTGCCTCGATCAAAGGTGGCTTGCCGTCATTCCACTGGATGTTTGGCGAAGGCGAAGGGCTTTATGGCACCATGCTTGCGCCGTTCTCTTTGGAAACCCTTTGGATCATCTTGCCCTACGCGGTGATTTTGGCGGCCATTGGCCTGATCGAAAGCCTGCTGACGCTGAATCTTGTTGGCGAGATGACCGGCCATCGTGGCGGCGCATCGCAGGAATGTATCGCACAGGGCACATCGAATGTGGTCACTGGGTTTTTCGCCGGCATGGGCGGTTGTGCCATGATTGGTCAGTCGATGATCAACGTGAAATCGGGCGGGCGCACGCGGGTGGCTGGCATTGCGGCTGCCGTGTTCCTGCTGCTCTTCATCGTGGTCGCCTCAAGCTGGATCGAACGCATTCCGCTGGCGGCGCTTGTCGGCGTGATGTTCATGGTGGTGATCGGGACGTTTGCGTGGAATTCGATCCGCATCCTGACCAAAGTGCCACGTCTGGACGCCTTTGTGATCATCCTCGTGACGGTTGTGACCGTGTACGAAGACCTCGCCATTGCGGTTGTGGTGGGTGTGATCGTTTCGGCCCTGGCCTTTGCCTGGCAGAACGCCTCGCACATCCACGCGCGTACCCGCGAAGAGGGCGACCGTAAGGTGTATGAAATCGAAGGCCCGCTGTTCTTTGGATCCGTCGAAGGGTTCATTGAACTGTTTGATGTGGCAAACGATCCGTCTGAGATCGTGATCGAATTTGCCGAAAGCCGCGTGGTGGACCAATCCGCCCTGCAAGCGATTGAGGCGATTGCCATCAAATATGAAGCGGCCGGCAAAAAGATCCAGCTGCGCCACCTGTCGCGTGATTGCCATCAGCTTTTGACCAAAGCGGGCCACCTGATGGTGGATAGCGATGATGACCCGGATTACGAAGTGGCCGTGGATTACTCGGTCAAGACCGGGATCTTGGGCGGCCACTAAGCGGGTCATCCCAATAAATTAAAGGTGAAGGGCGTCATTGGGCGCCCTTTTTCTATTGCGGATGTATGGCGCTAAGTTGCGCCGCCAAAAACCCGATCCTGAAACCACAAAAGCGACGGGTAAGCCGCAATCCAAATCCAGAAAAAACGGTTCAGTCCAAAGAAGACGGCATTGGAAAGGTGAAACGCGGCGGCGATGCACAGCGCCACAACCAGCCAAGAATGTTGGAAAAGTGCGAGCGGAAACAGCACCTCAAACAGCATCACCGCCCATGACATCGCCCACAACAACCGGGGGTGATTGGCAAAATCGCGCAACCCTTCGCTGACAGGATAGGCGGAAAAGCGAAACACATCCTGCAACGCCCGCCCACGCCGCCATTCCGGATTTACAATCTTAATCTCGCCGGAAATGAAATAGCACAGCACCAATTGGATCGCGAGATAGCCAAGCATCTGCTCTTTCCACACGGGGTCCGGCAAAAGGTGCGACAGCGTGAGACTGGTCAGGATCAACAGCCCCATCTTGTCGCTGCCGCCATTATACGGCCCTTGAAATCGGTACAGGATCATCACGCCAAGCCCGCAAAGCCCCAGCAACACCCACGGCACCATGCCCCCCAAAAGCAGCAGGGTGCAAAGAAGAATGCGCCCCCCAAATAGCAAACGGTCACGCCTTGGCCCGGCAAGATGTTCTAAGCTGGCTTGCAGAAACGCCAAGGCGAGCAGGATTTCGGTTAGGCGTTGCGCGGTCTCAAAGCTCATGCGGGCGCAGCCTGATCAAATCGGATTGATAGGTGACATGGCGTTCCAGCACCTCACCGTCCCGTTCAACAAAAATCAGGCGAAATTGTAGGTGGGTGTCTTTGGTGGGCTGTGCCTTTTCAAGGATATCGCGGCGAAGGCGGGCCGTAAGTTCATGCAAACTATGATCACTTTCCGCGCCCATCAGGCGTTCTGACAGGCTGACCATAAATAAGGTCTCATTCCATCGCGCATTCCAAAACATTCGCGCCGCCATCTGTTTCGGGCCAAGACGCATCGGACGCGGGCGGTATTCTTGCCAGTTTTGAACCGCGTTATTGGGGGACGGGCACAGCCGCCATTCCACCCTTGGGGATGGCTGCACAGCCTTGAAAAACCGCCACGACGGAATGAGGGCGGGCAATAGCAAAGAAAGGCCAGAAAGGAACGCGCGAAACATTGCCCAAACTTACGACAACGCTTGTTACAATTGTCTTAAAAGAGGCATTAATTGCGGCCTGTGTTCGTGGTTAATCATCCGGCCGCGTCAGGCTGAACACATCCTTTACAACTGTGTAATCCCGATACCCCAACCGCGCGAGCGGGCGGAACGTGGTCACATCAAACAGGCCACCGACCAGACAGTCATCACGCAGATGAACGCCCACAACTTCCCCAAAACAGACCAGGTTTTCCTGACCGGGCAGGCGGGTGATCTTCGTAAGCTTGCATTCAAGGGCCGCCGGCGCAGTTGGCAGGCGCGAACAGTTGATCAGCTCGCATTCAGTGCGCTCTAACCCAGCACGCGAAAACTCATCCTCATCCTGCGCGTAGGCGCCAGAGGTCACGTTCATCGCATCTTTCATATCCTCAGAAACGATGTGGATGCAAAACGCGCCCGATGTGTTGATATTGTCCAAACTGTCCTTGCCAAGCGCGCGATCCTCTTTGCCTGAAGTGCTGGCAAACATCACCTGAGGCGGCTCATACGCCACACCGTTGAAAAAGGAATAGGGGGCCAGATTGTCCCGGCCCTCTGGCCCGCGCGTGGAAATCCAGGCAATGGGGCGTGGGGTAATCACCGCATTAAACGGGTTATGCGGCAGGCCGTGGCCGTTTTTTGGTTGATAAAACACACGCTTCTCCCTTTTCTCAGCGGGTTCCTTTTGCTAGCAGCATTGGGTAAGTGAGGCAAAGAGGCAGTTGGGAAAACGCCGGTGTATAGGCTTTCGGTTGAGACAGAAGAAGATTGGTGGGAGGTCGAGGGCCTTTATGACACCTGCTTTGCGCCCGGGCGCGAAGCGCTTTCGTCGTATCGATTGCGAAATACCGTTTCACCGGTAAAAGGCCTGTCCCTTGTTGCCCGTGATGGCGATGGTATTCTGGCTGGGGCTATTCGCTTTTGGCCCGTGAATATCACGCAAGGCGACGTACAGCATGTCACCTTATTGCTCGGCCCGGTTGCCGTTCACCCAACCCGTCAAGGCGAGGGGCTTGGCGGGGTTTTGATCCGCGAAAGCTTGGATATTGCAAAATCTGAAGGCTGGGCGCGGGTCATGCTGGTGGGGGATGCGCCCTATTATCGCCGGTTCGGGTTTACGCCTTTGTCAGATGTGATCATGCCGCCGCCAACCAACCCAGACCGCGTTTTGGGCATGGACTTACAGCCCGGGGCGTGGGCGGGGGTCACTGGGAAAGTTAAGCGGTTTTCGGGTGCTTAGTCACGCTATCGTGTGAATTTCTTCTCGCGGAATGGCTGCTGCCCTCTCAGGGGCTTTTGCCCTTTTGATTTTACCTTCGGACGCGTTTTTTTGGCTGCGCTGCGTGCGCTCATGGGAACATCATGCGGGGACTGCCCATAAGGATCCACCTGCCGCAATCTGGCGCGATTGCGCGAAATCTGGCGCAGTAACCCCATCAAAGCAACCGAGCTTAGCAGAATGAGCATTGTGGTCAGCATGAACCCCTCCTTTTGAGACGTTCAAATTGTCGGAAAATACTAAATAAACCCTTAAAATTTTTGAAAACTTCGCCGATTTCTTGACATCCAATCGACCACCGCAGGCCGGACCGATTGATCACCCGTTTCTCGCGCATCATCAATGCAGGCGCGCAGCTCTGAAATATTGATCCGCCGGATCAAGCTTTTCACCGGCCCGATAGAGGCCGGCCGCATCGACAGATGTTTGACACCAAGGGCGGCAAAGCACGCCGCCTCAATGGGTCGCCCAGCATCTTCGCCACAGAAACTCAGCGGGGTGCCGACCTCTTCACACCGGGTGACGATCTCTTCGATCAGGTTCAGAAAGCTCACATTCAAGGTGTCATAGCGGCGGCGGACCCGTTCGTTTTCGCGGTCAGCCGCATAAAAGAACTGTTTCAAATCATTGCCGCCAATGGAAATAAAGTCAGACATTTCAAAGAACTGACGGGGCGCAAACACCATCGACGGGGTTTCCAGCATCGCGCCAATCTCGATATCCACCGGAAGATGGTGACCAAGTTTTCGTTCCCGCTCAATTTCCGCCAAAAGCATCTCGCGTGCGTCGCGAAATTCGTCCAGCTGGGCAATAAATGGAAACATCACCGACAGTTTTCGCCCAGCGGCAGCCCGGATCAGCGCCTGCAATTGCATCCGCATCACGCCGGGTTTGTCCAGCCCCACGCGGATCGCACGCCACCCCAAAGCAGGGTTGGGTTCATCCAGCGGGTTCATGTAGGGCAACACTTTATCCGACCCGATATCCAAGGTGCGAAACACAATGCGTTTGTCTTTGGCCGCGTCCATCACACGGGAATAGGTTTCAACCAATTCGCCCCGGCGCGGAAACTTTGAGACCGTTAAGAATTGCAACTCGGTGCGGAACAGACCGACCCCTTCAGCGCCAGAGTTTTCAAGGCTGGGCAGGTCCGCCATCAGGCCCGCATTCATGTGCAATTTGACCTCGGTGCCACACAGCCCGGTGGCGGGCTTGTCGCGCAGCGAGTGATAGCGTTCCTGCTGTTCCGCCTCCATCGCCATCTTGTCACGAAACGCGCCGATAATACTTTCCTCGGGGCGCAAGTGCAGCGTGCCATGTTCACCGTCCACAAGGATGTGGTCGCCATTCAACGCCTCGGTCGACACGCGGCCCGCTTGCACCACAAGCGGAATGGCCCAAGAGCGCGCAACAATGGCCGCATGGCTCGCAACCGAACCTTCTTCGAGCACAATACCGCGCAATCCGCGCCCGTATTCCAACAGCTCGCCGGGGCCGATATTGGTGGCAATCAGGATCGGGTTTTCAGGCATTTCAGCCCCCGTTTCCCCGCCTTGCCCCGTCAAAATGCGCAACAGGCGATTGGACAGGTCATCAAGGTCGTGCAGACGTTCGCGCAAATAGGCGTCCGGCACCTGAGACATACGGGCCCGTGCGGAGGATTGTTCTTTCTCAACAGCGGCTTCCGCCGATAGCCCGCGGGCAATATCCTCTTGCATCCGGCGCATCCAACCCTTGGAATTGGCAAACATCCGGTAGGCTTCAAGCACCTGCATCTGTTCTTTGTCTTTGGGTTTTGCGGTGATCTGTGCGGTGGCCAACAGCTCGTCCACCTTCAGGCGCAGCTCTTCCACCGCGTCGGTCAGGCGGGCAAGCTCGATATCCGGGTCATCCGCCACAGGGTTTGTGACCACAACACGCGGTTCATGCAGCCAAACATGGCCCTCGGCCGCGCCCTCTTGGCCGATCTGACCCTGAAAGGTGGCGGGGCGTTGGTGCAGCGCAGCCATCGCCGCCCCTTCGCCGACAAATGCGCCCAATTCGGTCATCTCTGCGATCACCATCGCGACCACTTCAATGCCATAAATTTCGTCGGCGGAAAATTCGCGGGCGTCACGGGATTGGATCACCAAAACGCCCAGATTTTCGCCCAACCGCTGAATGGGAACACCGAGAAAACTGGTAAAAACCTCTTCGCCCGTTTCCGGCATATACCGAAACCCTTTGGTCGAGGGTGCATCGGTGGTGTTGACGGGCACGCCGGTCTTGGCAATACGCCCCACCAGCCCTTCACCAATACGCATACGCGTTTGGTGCACGGCTTCGATGTTCAACCCTTCGGTGGCACAAAGTTCCAGCGTTTCACTGTCACGAAACAGATAGATCGAGCACACCTCGACCCCAAGGCTTTCGGCAATCAGCGTTGTGATACGGTCCAGGCGTTCCTGCCCTTCGGACGCGGCGGCCAAAGTTTCGCGCAGACTAACCAGAAGTTTGCGGCTGTCGCTTTGTTGGCTTTCTGCCATCCCTGTGTCCCCCGGTGCCCGTTTGGGCGATTTATATGGCGCGCGGCGGCCCGCACGGCTGGTCCTTTTGGACCCTCACTAGACTAAGCATTCTGGCAGAATATTGCCAGATGTGACGCGGTGTTTTCGCCGATTGTGGGCATATGATGGCGGCTAAGCGGCTTAGCCACCAGTGGAATTCCACTTAAAGGGGAAAATTTGCGATATTTCCCTGCCGTCACCCGCAATCTGCACATTTGCGTGGCGGTCTGCCGGCGTGTTTGAACAGGGTGTGATCACAATCGTTTCGAAGGGGGGCATGATGCTGCGCCGTGACTGGGCCAATGGTCCGCATGGGCGCAAGAAACCAAACCGTTGGTGCGAAAAGAAAAGGGGGATGGGGAAATCGGTCTTTTCCCACGCTTTTGGTGGTTCTGGGGGCCGTGGCGACCTAAGTTCAGGGTAATCCCAATGGATGGGACGCTGCTGAAAAGGACAAGATCATGACAATCCGACAGACAAATGGGCGCGGCAAACGGTTTGACAGTGTGCTGGACACCGTGGGCGACACCCCGGTTATTCGCATCAATCGCATTGCCCCCAGCCATGTGAATATGTTTGTGAAATTCGAAGCCTTTAACCCGGCGGGTTCCGTCAAAGACCGGCTTGCACTGAACATCATTGAGGCTGCGGAACGCGATGGCCGTTTGACGCCCGGCCAAACTGTGGTCGAGGCCACGTCGGGCAACACCGGTATTGGCCTTGCCATGGTCTGTGCGGCCAAAGGCTATCCTCTGGTGGTGACAATGGCCGAAAGCTTTTCCGTAGAGCGCCGCAAATTGATGCGCTTTTTCGGGGCCAAAGTGGTGCTGACGCCCAAGGGGTTGAAAGGGTTCGGCATGTATTCCAAAGCCAAGGAATTGGCCGAGGCGAATGGATGGTTTTTGGCCAGCCAATTTGAAACCGCTGATAATGCCGACATTCATGAAAACACCACAGCGCGCGAGATCCTTGCGGATTTCGCAGGCGAAAAACTGGACTATTTCGTAACGGGTTACGGCACCGGCGGCACGGTCACGGGCGTGGCGCGCGTGCTTCGCAAAGACAGCCCGGACACCAAGATCATCTTGGCCGAACCCGCCAATGCGGCCCTGATTGCGTCTGGTTATGTGAACACCCGCAACGATCAAAACCAACCGACTGAAAGCCATCCAACCTTTGAACCGCACCCAATCCAAGGTTGGACCCCGGATTTCATTCCATATGTGCTGCAAGAAGCGTTGGACAAAGGCAATTTCGACACGCTGACCAAGGTCCCCGGCCCTGATGGGGTGAAATGGTCACAACGTCTGGCCGCAGAAGAGGGGATCTTTACCGGGATTTCCGCCGGTGCCAGCTTTGCCGCCGCAATTGAGGCCGCAAAAGACGCCCCCGAAGGCGCCAACATCCTTGTCATGCTGCCGGATACTGGCGAGCGTTACCTGTCGACCCCGCTCTTTGATGGTGTGGCCGAAGTGATGAGCGATGAAGAAATCGCAATCTCACAATCCACGCCTTATGGGCAGATGGGGTGAGCCTCACAAACCGCTCCCCCGGTCTTTGGGTCGGGGAAGTGGTTTGTGGTCTAATGACCGCTTTGGGCCCAGACTGTGAATTCGATTTTCTCGCTGCGCGCGGTCGTAGCACGGTTTATGCTGCGACCGCTAATAACTCAGTGTCGCACCACAGCGTGAAGACCAGCTGTTCATTTAAAGTGCAGCATGAAAGCGCAGGTCAAGGATCAAGTCGCGGACTTTTCTGCCGTTCGAACAAACCAAGCGAAAACCATTTTTTTAACTTATCGAAGAAAAAACACCGCCGCCATTGCAAGGCCAATGGCTGTAATTGTGTAGCGAAGCAGGTCAGTTCTGACGATCCGGCGACTGATATTTGCGCCGATATAGCCGCCGATGGTTGCACAGACTGCCATCACCAGCGCGGGCTTCCATGCGATCAATCCGGTTGCAATAAACGTAACAGCTGAAACCAGCGAGACCACAGCGGACAGCACATTCTTGAGGCCATTCATTCCATGCAAATTACCGTAGCCGATGAACCCGAAGGCGGCCAACAGCATGATGCCCAAACCACCGTTAAAGTATCCACCATAGATCGACACCGCGAGGATGGTTGCAGCGGATACTGCGATGCCCGCACTGCCGACGCCACGTTGCTGAATCTGGCGCAGTATGTAAGGACCGAAAGCGAACAGCACGGTTGCCAGCAGCAAGAGCCACGGCACCACCCAGAGAAACGTATCGCCCGGCGTGATGATCAAAAGCAGCGCGCCCAACACCGCGCCAATCATGCCGACCACTGCAATGGTCCAAAGCGATAGCGCGCCTTCCCGTTTCATATCGTGCCGAAAACCCCATGCGCTGCTGATGTAGCCAGGCAGCGCCGTCAGGGTGGCCGTGGCATTGGCGCTTATGGGAGGAACACCAACATAGATTAGCGCAGGCAGGCTCAGGAATGTCCCGCCACCAGCGACTGCGTTGAGAAGGCCCGCAGCAAAACCAGCCCCGGCGAGAAGAAGAATTTCAAATAGTGTCATGTTGGGGAAATCGGTCTTTCGCGTTCAAAGGTATTTCATCGTGGCCCAATGTCGGGGCCATACTGGTTCAGATTCAACCGCGACGACGGGCCTATCAACATCAGTTTCTGCACAGGTCTGCCGCACATACCACCATGCGCGCAACCGCTGAAACACCGTCCGATTGTCAGGATACTGGAAGAAAATAATACCCTCCTGCGCTCTTTTGCGTTCAGCTTCTCGTGCCGTTTCCAGCTTGCGGAAAACTTCTGCTTCCATCTGTTCATCGCTCAGGATTGGCGCGGATGTATCGAAACCCGTGTTTTGCATGTTCATAGGACTGTCTTCCTTTTTCGGTGACATCCTTTCTGGGCAAGAATAGATTGGTCCGCAAATTGGTCTGAAATGGAACGCGCAATGGGAAGAAGCACCAAGGCTGTTTTGGTCGACCTTCGAGAGGCCATCGAGACGCTCGCGCCTGTGGCCGGAGATCGATTGCCACCAGAGCGCGAACTGCGTGCGCTGTTGAAATGCAGTCGGGAGACGTTGCGCGGGTGCTATGCAAAGCTTGAGACTGAGGGTGAAATCTGGCGGCATGTGGGACAGGGCACGTTTCGGGGCCATCGTCCGGTTCACATGCCCATTCGGGACACAGTTCTTGTCGAAGGGGCCACGCCGCCTGATTTGATGCGTGCGCGTCTTTTACTGGAACCGCAGGTGGCCGCCGAAGCAGCTTTGAGGGCGGATGCGTCAGACATCACACACCTTCGCATTAAGGTTGCTGAAGGGCGTGCAGCCCAAGACAGGGCGGCATGCGAGCAAGCGGATGACGCGTTCCACCGCGCTGTGGGAGAAACGTCGCGCAATCCGGTTCTGGTTGGGTTTCTTATTTACCTGTCTGGCGCGCGCCGCCGTATAGCGTGGCAACGAGAGTGGGACCGCACCTACCGCAGCATTGCGCCCGACGAGTTTCAGACAATCCACAGTGATCAGCATGACGCAGTTGTCGATGCAATTGCGGCGTCAGATTCAACGGCTGCGGCCAATGCGATGATGACC
Organism: uncultured Planktotalea sp.; assembly: GCA_965367685.1. Lineage (GTDB taxonomy): Bacteria > Pseudomonadota > Alphaproteobacteria > Rhodobacterales > Rhodobacteraceae > Aliiroseovarius. The sequence goes on from CBDUJY010000006.1 coordinate 30,189, forward strand.
CACCTGAAAACCATCGAGGCGGCAATGTCTCGCAACGCAACCGGATGATGGCCTTTGGCGATATTTGGTTTTTGCTGCTTGCAGGACTGATTGGTGGCATCGTCAATGTCATGGCGGGCGGGGCGAAGCTCTTTGTCTTTCCCATGCTTCTTGCGGCGGGCCTGCCGCCACTTGTGGACAATGCGACAGCGACAGTGGGGCTTTGGCCCGCGCAACTGCCCGGTGTCTGGGTGTAACGGGACACGCTTGCAGACGACCGGCGCGGACATGTTTTTGACGCGATCATTGCGGCAACAGGTGCGGGTATCGGTGCCGTATTGCTTTATGCACTGGGCGAGGCGGTGTTTATGCCTTTGGTTCCTGTGTTCCTTGCACTGGCGGTCATCGCGATCTTGTTTGGAAGCCATCTGCCAAAACTAGGACAGCGTCTGGCGGGCAACAACAGAGCAGTGGCGCGGGCGCTGTTTTTCCTGACGGCATATATGCGGGATACTTCGGCGCAGGCTTTGGGTTTTTGATCCTTGCTGCGGTGTTACTGGCGGGCGAAAGCGCGGTCCATGTCGCGCCGGCGCGTAAGAATTTCATATCTGTGGGTGCGAACACAGCGGCGGTCATTCCGCTTTCCATAAGAGGCCAGGTCGCATGGGATGCCGCGATTGCGGTGCTGATCGGTGGATTGGCCGGTGGTGCAATTGGTGGAAAGGCTATGGCACATCTTCCCCAGCGGCCTTTGAAGCTCCTCATCGCAGGATGTGGCGTTGTTCTTGTCGTCAGATACATGCTTTTTTCGTGAATTGAGATCTATCGCAGGAGCCAAATGCCAGATCAACCGGAAGCATGATCGGAGTAGGCTGTTCCCATGTAGACTCTGACGCGCCTCACGAGGCGCGCCGAAGTTGAAACCTTGGCTACAAAAGGCAAAGCACTGACCAATCAAAGGCAGTCGGCAAATTTATGTATCAACAGCGACCTTAATCTCGTCCTTTTGGCTTTGCGCCATTAGAGCACCAGAAAAGAGGATCACCACAATGCCGCCCCAAGCTAGCACATTGGTAACAGTGCCCCATAGAAGGAATGCCCAAAGGCTGGCAAAAATCAGGAAGGAATATTCAAAAACGGCGACGACCGTAGGATTTCCGATACGGTACGCTTGCGCGATAAGCGTCACGGCGCAGACTGCCCCGACCGCTTGAAACAATGTCAACCACAAGAACCGAGCGCTCGGCGGAACCCAAGCTGTGGAAATGAAGGTGTCTCCCGGCCATAGCGTCACAAAACCAAGCATAATCAACCCTGCTAGGCCGATCGTAGCAAAAATGCCAATAGCCAAAGTAAGCGCGCTTTCCTGTGTACACCAATGTCGGGTTAGCATCATTCCCAACCCATAGAAAAACCCTGCCGCCAGCGGCATCAGCGACAAAACAGAAAGATTTTGCGGGTCTGGTTGCAGAAGCATCAGCGCTCCGGCAAAACCGAGCAGCACGGTAACGATGCCCAGACCACCTATCCTTTGACGAAACAGAACAACCGTTAATAGCGCAACCCAAAGCGGTGCGCTAAATAAACCCGCACCCGCCTGCGATACCGGCAAGGTCCCAAGTGCTGCAAAATATATCAGCAGTCCTGTCGAAACAGCAATACTGCGCCCGGCTAACCGTGGAAAGTTCACAGGTCGTATCGCCCGGCCCGATATCCGGGCTGCAATAAACAGCAGCGGCAGGGCAAACAATGCCCGGAATACCTGGAACTGCCATAGGCCCGCCTCTTGGCTGACGGCAGCGACAAAATTGTCGATGAAGCTGAGGATTGCTGACGCGGTCAAGGCCAGTACGAATGCCGTCAAGGTCTTGTTAAGCTGCACTAGCATCCTCCTTTACCCGGACCGCGAACGATATCTCGCCTAAACTATAAACTGCGCCATGCTGCAAGTATTCCACCGCCTTGGTCTCATAGCTATAGAAGTTCTCTACAACTATCGACGAGATCCTGCTGTCACAACGGAAGTAATGCGAGGCCCGTATTTTAATGAATTTCAACCAAGCCGTTGGTGGCGCACCAGTCGCAGATCTGAGCAGTGAACATGGGATGCATTCATCAAGTTCTTAACAATGGCGTTTGAAACATGGTGGCACGGGTGCAGTCCAGATCAATTTGTCGATGCAAGTTGAGGTGTCCCAGCAGCCTTTGAAATTCCTCATCGCAGGATGTGGCGTTGTTCTTATCGTCAAATACATGCTTTTTCGTGACGATATGAGCGTGGCGTGCATTGGTTTCGACGATAGCATTCTTGCTAAGAACAACTGACGGGGGATACGTTGTACAGGCTGACGCTTTGGTTTTCTGCCCAAGTGGTCGCTTTCTATTTTCCTGACGACGCAGTCTTGCCCGCAGAGGTCTTTTAGCGCAGTGGGTCAATCAACCTTGGTGTAAATTGCTACTCAATCTCAATCCCTCCGTCGTTGCGACCACCCCTAATCCACAGCTCGGCGTGGTACTTACGGCGCTCGGGATCGCTCTTTTTTCGCTCCTAAATGGGGTGGTAAAGGAACTTGCAGAAGTTTTTCCGACCAATCAGATCATTTTCTTCCGCAATGTTTTCGCGCTACCCCCATTGCTTGCTTTGGTTTTTTTACGCGGTGGCATGCCGCTCTTGCGCATTGGTCGCCCGGGTCTTCTGGTCATATTGGCTGTCGTTTCGGCAGCGGCACTTTTTTTGTCGTTTGAAGCCTTTGCCATGATGCCGCTTGCCGATGCGACAGCCATCAGTTTCTCAAAACCTTTGATTGTGATCGTGCTCGCTGGATTATGGGGTCGTGAAAAACCGCTCTCGGCTGAATGGGTCGCCGTCATCTTCGGAATGATCGGGATCGCGATCATGATTGAACCCACAGGCCAAGGGACCGGATTAGGCGTGGCTTTTGCACTTGGTGGCACAGCACTTGCCGCGCTGGGAATGATCCTTCAGCGCGAAATGTCCGCTTATGTCACCAGTTTGTCCATCACGTTTTATATGCTTTTGGTGTCATCGCTCTTCATTGCGCCGACCCTCGCAGTATCGTGGGTGCAGCCCACGTTTTCACAAGCAGCCTGGCTTATTGGGCAGGGTCTCGTCTCGGGGATTGCCCAATTTCTTATGGTTCGCGCCTTTTACCATGCGCGTGCCTCAGTCATTGCGCCGATTTCCTATTCGGGGATGTTCTGGGCAATCATCATCGGGTTTGTCTGGTTTGGCGATGTGCCAACTTTTCGGGTCATGCTGGGAACGGGTGTGATTTTTCTCACGACCGCCTTCGCATTCAAGATCGCAGCCAACACGGTGAAGCAAAGCGCGGTCAACCCGCCAACCTAGGCGCGGAGGTGTGCCAGCACGAATGACGACAGTTTTGACAAGTTCCCGTTTCAGCACTATTAAATGCATCAACTGCCCGCTGGGACGACCCGGCCTTGTATGGGCTTTGCCAGGACGACCTGTTGAAAAGAGGTTGAAATGGCTTGGATTAATCTTCTCACTGCTGGTGCTCTTGAAGTCGTCTGGGCGGCGGGATTGAAAAAACTGGGGCTTGGCTTTTCCTGGACCCTTGGCGCCCTGACCGTGATTGCGATGGTGGCGAGCTTAATAGCGCTCTATGCGGCCATGACCCGGCTTCCTTTAGGCATTGCCTATCCGATCTGGACAGGCATCGGGTCTGTCGGGTCAATCGTCGTCAGCGTGATGGCCTTTAATCAGACGTTGAGCATGTCGAGCATTCTGGGCGTGACCTTGTTGGTCATCGGGATGCTGTTGATCGGTGCGGATGCGCACTAAGGCAAGGATTGTGAACAGATGATAAACACCTCGATCATGACATTCGAACGGTTCCCATTTTGAAAATTCTATCCGTCACATCCGTCCCGCGTCTGCGTTGGAGTTCACCACAGGCCCTTACCATGAGGCCTCGGTTGGTGTCGCTCCTCGGCCTGATTGTTGGGTTGATGATTTTTGGTCTGGGTGAAGCGATCCTTGTTGCTGCAAGCGTTGGCGTAAGTCCGTGGACCGTCTTTGCGCAGGGCGTAACCAACGTGACCGGCTGGGGTCTGGGCTTTGCGACTTTTGTCATCAGCGCCAGTGTTTTACTCTTGTGGATACCGCTCAAACAAACGCCCGGAATTGGCACTGTGTTGAATGCGGTGATAATCGCTTTGATGTTGGAGTATGTGCTGGTTCTCCTACCCACATTCGAGACCTACGCCGCAAATGCCCTCTTGGCTGTTGTGGGCGTCTTGGTCACTGGTTTTGGCGGGGCGATCTATCTGGTGGCGAACCTTGGTCCGGGTCCGCGTGACGGCCTCATGACAGGGCTTCAGTCTTTCACCGGCAAACCTATCGCGCTTGTGCGCACAGGGCTTGAATTGAGCGTTGTGATGATTGGTTGGCTGCTCGGTGGCACGCTCGGTTTGGGGACGGTTTTCTATGCCTTTGGCATCGGGCCTGCCTTGGCAATCGGGATGTTGTTGCTGCAACCTCGGGCAATGCGCCGGAGCAGACTTAAGAGCGATTAGCAAATATTAGCGTTATGACAAAGGGACACCACATGAAAATTGACCCAGATCGTTTTTTGAGTGACTTGCACAAGCTTCGCGCGTTCGGAGCGTCAGGCATCGGAAAAGGCGTGATCCGCCCTGCCTATTCTGATGCTGACATTGCCGCACGAAAATGGCTGGCAGAGCAGATGAAAGACGCAGGTCTGCGGGTTCACTTTGATCCGGTTGGGAACCTTTTCGGTCTGGCCGATGGCCCGTCCATTCTTCTTGGTTCTCATAGCGACAGCCAACCCGAAGGTGGGTGGCTGGATGGTGCCTTGGGTGTGGTCGCGGGGCTTGAAGTGGCGCGCGCGGCTCAGGAAGCCGGCGGTCCACCCGTTTCTGTCGTCAGTTTTCAGGATGAAGAAGGTCGATTTGGCGTCACCACAGGCAGCGCGGTCTGGTCAGGGCAGATTGATCTGCACACGGCTGATACACTCACCGATGATACAGGCATCACCTTCGCTGAAGCACGCGCAAAGATGGCAGACCTTGCATCCGGCTTTGTCGATCCGGAACAGTTCACTGGCTACATCGAGATGCATATCGAACAGGGTCCGTCGCTGGACAGCTCGAACACCCAGATTGGTGTCGTCAGCGATATCGTTGGCATTCGCGACATGCGCATCACATTCAAAGGGCAGCAAAACCACGCTGGAACCACGCCAATGCATCTGCGCAAAGATGCGTTTCAGGCCCTGTCGACATTCAATGCCGAGATCAAGGAACGGTTCGCCAACGTCGTCACGCCTGATACCGTCTGGACGATTGGCCATGTTTTGTTGCATCCCAATGCCTCATCGATCGTGCCCGGCAGCGCCACGTTTTCAATGCAATGGCGCGACGGGGATGTGGACAGGTTGGGTGGAATGGAGAAAATCATCCACACCGCGGCCAATGAGATTGCAGACCAGATGGGCCTGACCGTTGAGTTTGGTGAATGTCTTGGGCTTGAACCAGAGACAATGAACGTCAACCTGCGTGGCGCACTTGAAGCAGGGGCTGAGGAAATCGCGCCTGGAAACTGGCAAACCCTTCCATCTGGAGCCCTGCATGACGCGACCAACGTGGCCCGCTTAATGCCCGTCGCAATGCTGTTCGTTCCGTCGATCAACGGTATTAGTCATGCCTTTGACGAGGACACCGATGAGGCAGACCTTGCTGCCGGATTGAAGGTCTTGGCCCGTGCTGTGTCGCGCACGTTGGGCTGAAAATTTCGGAAGGCGTGGTTGGTCCAAGTCGAAAATTGCGTCATTGACGCAGCCCTTTGCGCTTTGCCTAAACGCAGGCCATTGATAGGGTTCAAAGAAATGGTCGATGGACGCAAGAACATTTAAGGGCCTACACATGACATTCACGGGTAAAATCGAAGGGCTCCATGTTACGCCACGGTCATTCCTTCCGATGCGCAACATGCAAATGCTGGAACTGATTGAGGGTCTCGGGATTGAAGGGGATCGTCATTCCATAAACGAGGCGTTTCATTCGGACCGGCCCGAAGAGGGTCGCCAGATCACGTTCTTTGAAGTAGAAACCCTTGAGGCATTGGTGCGGGATCACGACATTGTTTTGCGCCCGGAACAACACCGCAGGAACGTGACGACCCGTGGCGTCCCGCTGAACCACCTCGTTGGGCGGCGCTTTAAAGTCGGTTCATGCGTGGTTGAGGCGACCCGCCTGACAACACCTTGTCGACATATCGAGCAAATTACAGGTCTTGAGATTTATGATGTGCTGCTTCACCGGGCTGGCCTGAATGCCAAGATCATAAAAGGTGGATCAATTCATCTCGGCGACATCATCGAACCGGAGTAAGCATATGGTCAAGAGAATTCATCGCGTTACCACCGTTGTCGCAAGTATTGAAGAACCCGATGCTAACGTGCGTATTTTCCACCTGCGCGATCCGGGGGGCTGGGAGTTGCCGCCCTTTACCGCCGGTGCGCATATTGACGTTCACTTGCCGTCTGGCCTGATCCGCCAATACTCTTTGTCGGGTGATCCAGCGCGCAATGACACCTATACCATTGCTGTCCAGCGCGAGGATACGGGGCGCGGCGGCTCTCGTGAATTGCATGACACTGTGAAGCAGGGTGATGAATTGCTTGTGTCATTACCACGCAATACGTTCCCGATAACTGCGGACGCACCTGTCATAATGATCGCCGGCGGGATCGGCATAACGCCATTTCTCTCGGCTTTGCCGTTGCTAAAAAAATCGGGGCAGTGCTTTAAATTATATTATTGCGTGGGTTCCGCCGAACGCGCCAGCTTTGGGCTGATGCTTCGGGAACTTGGGCTTGATAAGCAGGTCGCATCCCACTTCAGCGATACTGGTGATCGTCTTGATCTTCAGGCGGTCATAGAGGATCTTGCCGAAGATGCGCACCTTTACTGTTGCGGGCCAACACGCATGCTCAACGCGGTTACGGCACAAGCTAGTGATCTGGGTGAACGGCTTCACCTTGAACATTTTGGCGTCGCAACGGGTATTGATCCTGCCTATGAAGTAAAGCTTGCGCGATCCGGTCAGGTTGTCCCGGTGGCCCCCGGCGAAACGATGCTACAGGCCTTGCGCGCTGCCGATGTCGATGTTCCAGCCTCCTGCGAAGGTGGCGTATGTTTGGATTGCAAATGCCGTTGGATGGACGGTACGCCAATCCATCGTGATCTCACCATGGCGGAGCGTGATCGCGAGGACTGGATAACGCCCTGCGTATCGGGCAGTGCAAGCACCCGATTGACGCTTGACCTCTGAGTTGAAGCGTATGTTAACTCCTGTTTGAGACAGTCTGTAACTTAAGTAATTGTAATATATAAATTAAACGACCAGTTTGATACATGAAATCGACGGTATATTCCTATGTAGGGATGAAGTGCGGCTGAGCGCTAAATCCCCCTTAAAGCAATTCATTGGCAAAACCGCCGTTCGCGCATGGTGCAGCGGATTCAAGGAAAGAGCCCAACCCGGATATAACAGTGTCTCGCTTTGCGCGCTCGCAGAACGCAAATTGCCGCGAGAGCGAGAAATTTGGTGCGGCAGTACAGCGGAAGGAACGGCCATTCATGCAGATTGCGGCGAGGATCAGACGTTGAATTTCCAGGTCGCGGGACAGAGTGAATGTTCGCTGCGGTTGAGCGAAGGGCTGCTTTTGAGCCTAGCAAGAAACGGTCGTTCTGGCCCTTTCAAGAATGGTTATCGGATCGCGGCTTTGATAATAGGAGCAAGTCATAGGTGCTCAAACAGCTGTTTCACATGCGTTATGGCAGGAAGGATCGCAACTAAAGCGTACAACCTTTAACCTGAGACAGGAGAATGGCCGTACGCATCGCGACATATCAGTGTTTCGCGCGTCCAGACAAAAACAGTGATTCAGGTTTTTGCCGGATGCGATAATCAGTCCGGGAACTTATTCGCGTTTCGCACCGCAGTGGCGCTGGCAACCTTTCTTCATATCAAAAAGAGCGTGGTCGCGACATGCGATATTGTTCTGTGGCACCCTGTGTAAAACAGTGAACGAATGAACCTTGGAACCGTTGGGAAAAGTTAAGAACCCGGCGTTAGATGACCAAGACGCTACGCTGCACGGCGACTAATCTCGGGTAGGATGAGTGCAAACTTGTCAGTTGATATAGTTCTCGCGTGCCAAGTCCTGCGAGATATCGCCACAGCCGTTCATCAACTCGATAAAGACACGCGGCGGCGGGGTCTTGCCTTCGGGGTTCTCCAGCGTGGGCCGCAGTCCGCCGAGGCTGACTGCGGCCACCACATTGCCTTGCGCATCGCGTAATGGACCGGCAAGCGCAGAGAGCCCCTCGACGACGTCATCTTCGGTATAGCACCAGCCATTGCGACGGATACGGGTGAGCAAGGCGCGCATCTCGGTTGGGTCGATCAGGCTGGACGGGGTCAGCGCGACAAATGGCTCGCCGAGGATCCGCTCGCGGACGTCTTCGTGCTGAAACGCCCACAAAAGACGCGGCGCAGCGCCACAATTCAGCGGCAGCGTTCCCCCGACTGACCACCACCGCACCTGCACCGCCGAACTGCCCTGATACCGGGCGAGACAGACGGCTTTGTTATCGCTTAAGACGGACAGAAACACCGTGACGCCGATGCGGCGGGACAATGCGTTCAAATGTGGCTCAGCGATATCGAGCAGGGATTTGCTGTTGGGCACGGCAGCCGCCCAACGAAGGATTTGCAACGTCAGAAAATAGCGTCCCGACCGCTTTTCTTGAGCAATCACGCCCTCGTCGCGCAGGGTGACCAGCAGACGCCGCGCGGTTCCGGCATCCAGCTTTGCCTTATACGCGATCTCGGTCAACCTTAGGTGTGTCTGCTCTGGTGTGAAGGCACCAATAATGGCGATCGCACGTTGAACAGCACGCACCCGTGACGTACCAATGTTTTCATCATGTGAAATTTTATTCTCCGTACGTTTGATTTTCTCATCATCTTAAGTTGGCATGCTAGCTTTGTATTATTGTATTTTAAGCGCAAAATTGGGTGTTTTCCCTCATGAACTAAACGGCTTCCATGAAGTCTAAATTTTTCACACAGCAAAATCTATGAGTAATTGACTCGCTTGGTGTATTGAGTGGAACCTTGTCCTGTCGCGCCCGCCGGGCGGATCAGAGGAGGAAACACATGAACAAATTCATCACAGGAACGATCGCCGTTGCGATTACACTTGGAAGCACGTTTGCGGCGGTTCAGGCCGATGCGGCGACGCGCGAATTGCGTTTTGCCGAATTCGGCCCGAATGCGGGGGCCCGCGCGACCGGGCTGAAATGGCTGGACGAGGAAATGCGCAAGCGTTCGAATGACGAGTTGGGCCTCGATATCATCTGGGGCGGCGCATTAGTCGGGGCCTCTGGCGCGGCCAAGGCGATTTCGGACGGCGTGGCCGACATGGGCTCGGTCGTGGCGACCTACGCGCCTGGTGAGTTGGTCACATACGAGGCCGTTGATACGCTGGTCTATCCCGATGAGTATGTCGGCATGATGGCCTCGTATGAGCTGATGACCACGCATCCCGCTGCGCTGAAGGAAGCCGATGATTTCAACATTCGCTATTTCGGAAACTACACAACCGGCCCCACGCAGTTGCTGACGCGTGATGCCCCTGTGGCCTCGGTTGAGGATCTGAAGGGCAAGACGATCCGCTCAGTCGGTGTCATGGTTCCCGCGCTGGAAGAGTTTGGTGCCGCAACGGTTGCCGTGCCGCAGCCGAAAACCTATGAGGCGCTATCGAACGGATCGGTCGACGGCTCTGCCACCTATTACTATGTCGTGGACGGCTACAAGCAATACGAGGTCGCCGATTACATGACCGAGTTGAACATGGGTCAGATCCTCGGCTTTGGCATCATCCTGAACAAGCAGAGTTTCGAAAGCCTCAGCCCCGAGCAACAGGAGCTGATGACGGAGCTGGGTCGTGACTTCACGATCAAGATGGCCGAGATCATGAACACCCTGCGCAACGAAACCAAGGCCAAGCTGGTCGCAGGCATCGACGGGCATTCACTAGAGATGGTTGAACCCGACGAAGGGATGCGTGCAGCGTTGATCGCGGCGGCTGAGAAGGACGCGCAAAACTGGTTGAACAAGGCTGCCGACAAAAACCTGGACGGCGAGGAGATCTTCAAGACCTACCGCGCACTGGTTGATAGCCTCCAGGCCTACGTCGATGCGAACGGGTATCCTTGGAACTGACCAGGACCCTACATCTTAGCGATGGCGCGTGCTGCGTGCCATCGCCAGTCCTAATGGCATGATTTGGATGCCTACCACGGCGAGAATGGCGAAGAGGTGCTGATGATGTTACATGATATTGCGAATACTTACTCGCGTGTTCTTCACCTTTTCGAGCGGGTGGCGCTGGGTATGGCTGGGGCGATCCTGCTGCTGATGGGCGGTATCATGACGGCATCGGTTCTGGGCAAGGAACTGTTTGTGCGCCCGATCCCGGACGATCTGTTGATGATCGGGCTTTTGAACGTCGCCATCATTGCCTTGCCCTTGGCCTATGTTGAATATTCACGCGGTCACATCGCGGTCACGATCACAACCGATTGGCTGGGTGTGCGTGTGCTGGGGGCTTTGCGCGCTCTGGGAGCGCTGGCCATGGGCGTCTTTTTCGGCGCGATTGGCTTTATGGTCACGATGCGGATGCCCACCGAGATTGCGCGCGGCGCTTATTATGACGGTATTCTGCAAATCCCGACCTGGCCGATGAAGGCTGTCTTTGGCTTTGGCATTCTGCTTTTGGTTATGCGCTTGATCGCCAGCATAGTGGGCGGGATCAACACCGCAATCACCGGGATTGATACCCCCCCTGACGAACCGCATGGTTCGCACCATGACACAGAGGAGGCCTGAACATGGATCCGCTTCTCGTCGGCCTGATCGCTTTGGGTGCCACACTGTTCCTTCTGGCGATCCGCGTGCCCATCTCGGCGGCGCTGGGTATCTCGGCCTCGGTCGGTATTTTCATCATCTTTGCCTGGCGTCCGGGGTCGGACTTTGTGGCGCAATACGCCTGGCGGCCGACCCTGTCGTTGATTGCCAACGGGCCATATGATTTTCTCAAAAGTTACAGCCTGGCCACCGTGCCGCTGTTTATCCTGATGGGGCATTTGTCCTTTCAGGCCGGGTTCACCACCGACATTTACCGTGCGGCCCGCCTGTGGCTGGCGCGTCTGCCGGGAGGTGTGGCGATGGCCTCGGTGCTGGGCTGTGGCGGGTTTGCGGCGATCACCGGGTCTTCGGTTGCTTGCGCCGCGGCGATGGGGCGTATCGCGATCCCCGAAATGCTGAAATTCGGATATTCCAAGTCCTTGGCGACGGGATCGGTGGCCATTGGCGGGACGCTGGGATCGCTCATCCCGCCGTCGATCCTGTTTATCCTTTTCGGCATCTTTGCCGAGCTGTCGATCGGCGAATTGTTCGTGGCCGCGATCATTCCCGGCTTGATCTCCCTCGTGGCCTACCTCGTGGTGATCTATCTGTGGGTATTGCGCTGCCCGGATGCAGCGCCACGCCCCGACGAAGTCATTACCGCCGCTGATCGCTGGCGCAGCCTGGGGCGGTGCTGGTCGATTGTCGTGCTTTTCGCAACCGTCATCGGAGGCATCTATATCGGACTTTTCACACCCAGCCAGGCCGCAGGTATTGGCGCCTATGCCGCGTTGTTGCTGGGACTGGTTTTGGGGCGGCTGAACATCACCCGGATCATGGCCGCGCTGAAGGAAAGTGTGTACCAGACCTCGATGATCTTTGCCATCGCGCTGGCGGGCAAGATCTATGTCAGCTTCATCGCGTTGACAGGTCTTTCGGGTGCCATCGAGGACTGGATCGCAGTTTCGGACCTTTCCGTGTTCTATGCCATGGCGGTCATAGTCCTGCTGTATTTGGTGCTGGGCATGTTCCTTGATCCGATTGGGATCATTCTGCTGACACTGCCGCTGACCGTTCCCATCGTCCAAAGCTACGATCTGTCGCTGATCTGGTTTGCCGTGATCGTGGTCAAGCTGCTTGAAGTGGGTCTTGTTACGCCGCCCATTGGTCTCAACGTCTTTGTCATCAAGTCGATTGTACGGGACAGCATCAAGCTGGAAACGATCTTCAAGGGGATCGGGCTGTTCTTAATCGCCGAGATCTTTGTGATGGCTTTGCTTCTGGGCTTTCCGTCGCTTTCGCTATGGCTGCCGAGCATCATGAAATAACACTCGCGCCCGACGGTATGGGCGTGGCTGCAACACTTCACCACGAGGAACGAGGCATATGGATTTCGAGATTTCCGAAGAACTGCAGATGATCGTGACCACGGTCGCCGAATTCCGTCGCCGTGAGATGCAGCCGCTTGAGAAGGATTTCCTGATGGCTGGCGAATTGCCCCTGGCCGAGCGTGAGGCGCTTGAGGCCAAGGCGCGCGACAAGGGGCTGTGGGCGCTGGAAGTGCCCGAAGCGGACGGCGGTGCGGGCCTTGGCCTGCTGCAATGCGCGCTGATCAACGCCGAACTGGCAAAATGCGCGATCCCCTTCGCCTTTGGCGGCACCCCCGAGCCGTTGCTGAATTTTGCCACGCCCGAACAGCGTGAGGCCTATTATTTCCCCGTGATCCGGGGCGAGCGACGCAGCTGCTATGCCTTTACTGAACCGGACGCCGGATCGGATGTGCAGGGGATCAAGACGCGCGCCGTGCGCGACGGCGACGATTGGGTGCTGAACGGCACCAAGATCTATATCACCGACGCGCATCGCGCCGATCATGCCTTTGTCTTTGCCGTGACCGAGCCCGGCAAGGGGGCCAAGGGTGGCATCAGCTGCTTTATCGTTGATTACGATGCGCCGGGGTTCAAGCTGGGTAAGCGGATCCGCACAATGGGCGACGACCGCGACCCTTACGAATTGATCCTCGAGGATTGCCGTGTGCCCGCTGATAACCTGCTGGGGCCTTTGGGATATGCTTTCTCGCTGGGTGACGACCAGTTGACCCACGGGCGGGTGGTGCTGGCCTCGGTGTGTCTGGGACTGGCTGCGCGCAGTATTGAGATCGCGACCGATTGGGCACGCCAACGCAAGACCTTTGGTCGGCCCATCGGCGAGTATGGCGCGATCCAGAATTACCTTGCCGACTCGTCGGTCGAATTGCAGGCCGCCGAGGGTCTCGTGCTCAAGGCCGCGTGGATGCACGATAACGGCAAGAAGATTCGCACCGAGGCCCACGCCGCCAAGCTTTATGCTACCGAGATGGCGCAGCGCGTAACCGACCGCTGCATCCAGGTGCTGGGCGGCATCGGCTATACGCTGGATTCGCCCATTCAGAGCATGTGGCGCCACGCCCGCGTCAAGCGGATTGGCCACGGAACCACCGAAATCAACCGCTGGATGATCGCGCGCGCCATGCTGCGCGAGACCAACTGACCAGCTGCACGCAACGCCGAACAAAGGAATTGCCGACATGACCACCACCGCCGAACCACGCGCCCCCCGCAAGGGCTATGACCCCCATGCGCATACCGTCGCCGATGAAATCGCGCGGGCGCTCTATGATGCCGGGATCCGCGAAATCTTTGGCCAGAGTTGCCCCACCGCGCTGATGCTGGCTGCCGAGCGAATCGGCATCCGGCAGATCGGTTATCGCACCGAGAATGCAGGTGCTGCGATGGCCGACGCCTATGCACGTACATCTGGCCAGATCACATGTATCGGTGCCCAGAACGGGCCGGCGGCCACGCTGTTGGTGCCGGGCATGGCCGAGGCCTATAAGGCGTCGGTGCCCATGCTGGCGCTGGTGCAGGACGTGCATCGCCGACAGGTGGACAAGAACGCCTTTCAGGAATTCGACCACCAAGCGCTCTTTTCGTCATGTTCGGTGTGGTATCACCGCCTGACCGAAGAAACCCGCGCCTATGAATTCGCGCGCAAGTCGATCATCGCCGCGACCAGTGGCCGGCCCGGTCCTGCTGTGCTGATGCTGCCGATGGATATCCTGACCAAGAAGGTGGAAAAGGCCCCGACGCGCCCCGACAGTTTTCCGCTGGGCCGCTTTCCCATGCTGCGCACCGGCCCCGCGCCCACCGATATCGATGCCGCGCTCGATCTGCTGCTGGCTGCCGAGCGTCCGTTGATCGTGGCCGGTGGCGGCACGCATTCGTCGGACGCCCATGAGGCGCTGGCCGCAATACGTGACCGCCTGGCCGTGCCGGTGGCGACCACCAACATGGGCAAGGGTGCCGTGGATGAGACACATCCGCTGGCCGTCGGTGTGGTCGGCAGCACAATGGGCATGCGCAGCCCCGCACGCCATATGCGCGACTATATCGACAAGACCGATGTCGTCTTTTTCGCGGGCAACCGCACCAATGAGAACGGCACCGCAGCGTGGAAGCTCTTTCCCGATGGGGCGTCGTTCATCCACGCCGATATCGACCCCTACGAGACGCAGCGCAACTACAGCGCGTTGCCGCTGGTGGGCGATATGCGCACCACGCTGGAGGCCATGCTGGAGCGGCTGGAAGCCAGACAGGCAGACACGGCGGCGCTGTCGCAACGCGCCGAACGCATCGCGGCCGAGCTTGCGCCGCTGCGCGCGCGGGCGACGGACGATCTGATCCCCTATCTGGCCCCCGGAGCGCCCGAGCTGCGCCCTGAAAGGCTGGTCCGCGAGATCGAGCGTCATGCGCCTGAGGACAGCATTTTTGTCGCCGATGCCAGCTATTCGACCCTGTGGCTGACGCAGTTTTTGACCTGCCGCACACCTGGGCGGTGTTATCTCAGCCCGCGCGGGCTGGCTGGGCTGGGCTGGGGCTATCCGATGGCCCTCGGTGCCAAGCTGGCACAGCCTGCACGCACGGTGGTCGCATTGGTCGGGGACGGTGGTTTTGCCCATTGCTGGGCCGAGTTGGAATGCGCGATGCGCCACGGGATCGACGTCAAGCTGGTGGTGTTGAACAACGCCGTGCTGGGATTTCAGCGCAATGCCGAGCTTGGGTATTTCCGCGAGATGACGGATGTGTGCCAGATGCTGCGCATTGATCACACGCGCGTGGCCGCCGCTGTCGACTGCCCCGCCTGGACGGTGGACGGCGATGACGCCCTAGAGGAGGCGCTGTCACGCGCCTTTGCCGAGCCAGGATCCTGCCTGATCGATGTGATGGTCGATCCGACAGCCTTTCCGCCCGTTACCGCGTTCGAGCCACAGCTCGATCAGTGACCCCGACCGGGCCCGTGCCGCAAGCGTGGGTCCGCCTAAGTTCTTTTTACAGCGAAGATGGTGAATATCGACATGGACCGCATTGGCAACCGCTCCCTTCCGATGGTGCTTGACGAGCAGACGGCACATTATACAGACCGCACGTTTCTGGTTCACGAGGACCTAGAAGGTAACATCTCAAGCTTCAGTTTTTCCGAGATGCGCGCGCAATCCTATGCTTATGCCGCAGCTCTTCAGGGGGCTGGGGTGGGCAAGGGGGACCGCGCCTTTATGTTCCTGCGCAACACCGCGGATTTCGTGCCGCTCTGGTTTGGCATCATGGCCGCCGGCGGCGTGGCGGCACCCGGCAACATCTATCTGACCGCCACCGAGGTCGAATATCTGGTAAGCCACGTTGACCCGGCGGTGATCGTGACCGAAGCGCGGTTTCTGCCGCTCTTTGCCGAGGTCATGGAGCGGACCGGAAGCCGTGCAATTCTGATCTCGACGGACGGCGGAGAAGGGGCAACCGCGCTGGCCGATCTGCTTGACGCGGCGCCTGCGTTCGAGGCGCCCCAGATAGAAAGCGACGATCTGGCGCAGATCCTTTTTACCTCTGGCACCTCGTCGCACCCCAAGGGTGTGATGCAGACCCATGCCAACCTTGTCTGGTGCGGCATTGCGGGCGTGGCCAATACCGCCCTGACGCCCCAGGACCGCAGCTTTAACAACAAGCCGCTCTTTCATGCGAATTGTCAGGAAACCGTACTGGCCTGCCTGACGGGCGGCGCGACGGTGATTGTTGGCGAACGCTATAGTGCGTCGCGCTACATCGGCCAGTTGATCGCGCATGGGGCGACGATCTGCAGCTTGTCCGGAATGCTCTGCCGGACGCTGGTCAATCAGCCGCCAAGCGATCAGGACCGCGCCCACAAGATCCGCTTTGCCGGGTATGGGATCAATATAAGTGAAGGTGAAATCGCGGCATTTACCGAGCGGTTCGGCATCCGCCTGCGCAATGGCTACGGTGCTTCTGAGGCAATGCTCTATGTCACGGTCGAATCCGTCTCTTCGCCTTCGACATATCCGTCAATCGGACGCCCCGCGCTAGAGCGTGAAGTGTTTATCGTGGACGATGAAAACCGCATTCTGCCACAGGGCGAGGTTGGCGAGATTGTGGTCAAGGGTCAGCCAGGGCGCAACCTGATGCTGGGGTATTACCGCAACGAAGAGGCCACGCGCGCCGTCTTTGAGGGCGGCTGGCTGCATACCAAGGACATGGGCTGGTTTGACGAGACCGGAAATCTGCATTTCGCCGACCGGCGTGGCGATATGATCAAGCGTGCGGGCGAAAACATCTCGGCCCGCGAGGTCGAGGATGTGTTGATCCAGCACGATGCCGTCCGCGACGCCGCTGTGATCGGTGTGCCCGACCCGGTGCGCGATCAGGCGGTCAAGGCATTCGTAGTTCTGCGCGACGGGCATCAGATCTCGGCCGATGCGCTGTGCGAATTCTGCGCCAAACGGCTGGCCTATTTTAAACTGCCTGAATTTATCGCCTTTGTCGGCGAGTTGCCGCGCAATGCCAGCGGCAAGGTGCAAAAACGTGCGCTTGAGGATCTGCCTGAGGTGCGCAGGGCAACAGTATCGGAGCAATCGTCATGAGAGCCGAATTGCAAGCCTGGGCTGACAAGGTGATCGGCAAATCCGAGACGTTTTCGCTGGGCCCGATCAGCACGCTCTGGGCACAGCGTTACGCCGTGGCGGTTGATGATCTTGATCCGCTTTACTTCGACGAGGGCCACGCCCGTGCGCAGGGCCACCCCGGCCTGATGGCACCGCCGAACTACATCGCCACGCTGCGCGGCGCGCAAACCGCGGGCCCGCCCGAGGCCGAGCTGTTGGTGGACGGCATGGCCCCATCTGCCCGCCCTCCGCTCAATAATCTGATGGGCATGGGCGGCGGGCAAAAACTCAGCTTTCATCGACCCGCCTATTGCGGTGAAGCTATCGAGGGTCGCCGCACCGTGACCGGCGTGCGCGAAAAAGAGGGCCGCAGCGGTCCGCTGGTGATTATTGAGGATGAAATTCTTTATAGTACCGAAGCGGGCGCGCCGATACTCACCCTGCGCAACACGCTGTTGTGCCGCTGGATCGACGGAGGCCAATCATGACAGGACAAACGCCACACTTTGACGAGATCACCGTCGGCATGGCATTGCCCGAGCTGATCAAGAGACCAACAAGTTCGATGTTGTTCCGGTTCAGTGCTGTGACCTGGAATGCGCATCGCATCCATTATGACGAGGCCTATGCGCGCCATGAGGGGCATGACGGAATACTCGTTCAAGCCACGATGCACGGCGCCTTTTTGCTCCAGATGGTCAAACGGTTTGCGGGACCGGACGGGAAGGTACTGGACTTCGAGTACTCCAACCGCGGAAAGGCCGTGCCCGGTGACACGCTGACGCTGGGCGGTCGGGTGAGCAAGGTGGATGCAGCGAGAGCGGTCGTCGATTGCGAACTCTGGGAGCGCAATCAGGACCGTCTCACCTGCGCGGTCGGTGCCGCGCGTATCCGCCTGCCGTGATTCGAGGCGTCTTGTGTCCTGCCCACCTGGGCTCTTTCGTTTAAATCGGCAGTTTGCGGAGATCAAACCATAGTGTTGACGCAGAACCGCAAGGTAAAGCATGGCTGGTTGATGGAAACCTAAGGTTCAATCAGATGAGCGTTGGCGAAGTTGGCTTGTGTTACAATGAACCGTATGTCGATCAGCACCATTTCATGGAATCGGCAAATACGGTTGATAGGGGTGAAAAACGCGACCGACCTCATGTTGTATTTGGGCTGGAAAAGCTTTCCCAACCCGCTGGGATTGAGGTCAAAGGTAATGTTGCCGGTCGGCATTGCGTGGAGCTGCGCCGATCATCAATTGGGAACCATTTTGGCGCGGCGTTTTAGGTTCCGTCCGGTGGCGGCGAGGAGGAATTCTCCGCTGGCTCTCTTTAAACCTCTGAGCCGGAGGCGTCTTAGACCGAGATATCTATTCAGATGTGCAATCAGCATTTCGGCCTTTTGCGTCAGCCTCACAAACCGCTCCCCCGGTTTTTGGGCCGGGGGGGGGCTGACTTTTTAAGGGTCTGGTTTCAACACTGTCAGTGAATTACTTAGGCAAGATATCACAAATCGTCATACGCTCTTCTTCCAGTGGGGCGGCGCCTCCACATTATGTTGCTGTGTGGTCGAGAAGGGCCGAAACGGATCGGGGATCAATATCATCCCAGCATGAAACCGGCCAACGCCACCAGTGCGATTGCAGCAGGTTTTTGACCGTTTCCTCGTCAAACCGATACCGAATGACCTTTGCCGGTGTGCCGCCAACAATCGCATAGGGGGGGACGTCGCGGGTGACGACTGAACGGGCTGCAACCACCGATCCGGTGCCCAAAGTGATCCCATGCGCGAGCAATACATCATCGCCGATCCATACGTCCTCACCGATTGTCACCTTGTCTCCGACCGGTGCAAAGTCCGGGAAACTCTGCCGGGAACTTCCCCACCGACGCGCGCGCCGTCTGCGGTAAAAGACGGGGCTGGAGGACATCCAATCCGTTGGATGATTATCGCCAAAAAGCGTGATATTTGCACCAAGCGAGCAATAACGACCAATTCTAGACACAGGGGGAAAAAGCTACGACTGTAGCTGTAGGCGCCTAATGGCATAAATTGACCCGGTGGATGTTGGCTTGCGGCTTCAAACAAGGCGGTCTGCCCAAAGATCTATACGGGATGCTTAATAGCAGGGAAAAAGCCCAGTTGGTGTGTTCCCCACAGGGTCAGAGCGTTTTCGCTGGTCAGGATCATTTGGGTGAACACTCCGTGGCAAAGGCACATTGAAAAGGTTTATCAAAATGAAATGTCATGACGGTTTATTTATTAAAGCCGCTTACGGGGAACGCAAGCTATCTCCAAATACCTGCAGGTTCAAAGTAAAAAGGCCCCAACATTGTGTCGGGGCCTTTGGGAAATCGGCTGTGTTCGTGCCTGCGTGCGCTTACGCCTTCTCAAGCTCAAACGCGTCATGCAATGCCTGCACGGCCAGCTCCATATATTTGCGATCAATCAGCACTGAGATTTTGATCTCAGAGGTGGTGATGACCTTGATGTTGATGCCTTCGGCAGACAGCACATCAAACATCTTGGCGGCAATCCCCGTGTGGCTGCGCATCCCGATGCCCACCACGGATATTTTGGCCACATCCGTGTCCGCCACCAAATCGTGGAAATTGATCTCGCCGCTGTCTTTCGCCTCTGCCATCGCCTTTTCCGCACGCGCGACCTGATCGACCGGGCAGGAAAAGGTCATGTCGGTGCGACCCTCTTCGGAAATGTTCTGAACGATCATGTCCACATTGACCCCGGCGTCTGCCAAGGGCGTGAAAATGGCGGACGCGATGCCGGGGCGGTCGGCCACCGAAATCAGGGTCATTTTGGCCTCATCGCGTTGATAGGCGACGCCGGCTACAACTTTGCTTTCCATGATATCCTCCTCGTCGCAGACCATTGTGCCTGCTTCCGGGTCATATTCTTCAAAACTCGACAAAACGCGCAGCTTGACCTTATAGCGCATCGCCAATTCAACCGACCGGGTTTGCAGAACTTTGGCCCCCAGGGATGCCAGTTCCAGCATTTCCTCAAACGCGATCTTATCCAGCTTGCGGGCCTTGTCGGTCAGGCGGGGGTCGGTGGTGTAAACCCCGTCCACATCCGTATAAATATCGCAACGCTCCGCCCCAAACGCGGCGGCAAAAGCGACCGCAGTGGTGTCTGATCCACCCCGGCCCAGCGTGGTGATCCGGCCTTCGGGCGACACACCTTGGAAGCCCGCAACAACCGCCACGCGCATCCCCTCGCCGAACTTTTCCATGATATTGTCGTTCGGGATCTCGTTGATCCGCGCCGAGCTATGCGCCGACGTGGTTTTCACCGGCACTTGCCAGCCTTGCCAACTGCGTGCGGGAATATCCATTTCCTGCAAACGCAGCGCCATCAAACCCGCGGTCACGTTTTCACCCGAGCTGACAATCGCATCATATTCGCGCGCGTCATACATCGGCGAGGTGTCCCCCACCCAGCCCACAAGCTCGTTGGTTTTGCCGGACATCGCCGAGACAATGACAATCACGTCATAGCCATTGGCCACTTCGCGCGCGACACGTTTTGACGCGCGTGCGATCCGATCGAGGTTGGCCACTGACGTGCCACCGAATTTCATCACCAGAATTGGCATGGTGATCCCATCCCCTTGTTTTTCACGCGCCCGTCTTACGCAGGGGGGGCGCAAAGGGCAAGATAGGATTGGGGTATTATCGGCATTCTGTGCGGCTTTGACGGTGAAAACAAAGGTTCCACGCGCTTAAACAGCGACATCGCCCATTCCGTTGTTCAGATTGACACGAAACGGTGCTGTCAGATCGGTTACGCCGCCTCTTTCTGCAATGCTTTTTCTGATGGCTTTGCAACAGGGGGGTGGGGTGCATCTGCGTCAAAGAACGACTTCAAAAGCGGGAAATACCCGCGAAGAGTTTCCAGCGCATCGCCCGTTTTATGCCGCGCCTTGCTGTCGTTACAATCGTGAATGGTGCGAATATAAAACGGGCGCTGCGCGCCGATCAGACGCGATGGGAAGCGTGCCCCCACAAAGCGGTGGCTGATGTTAAAGATATTTTTCAATTCATGCGGTTGCTTGACGATGCTTAACCCCAGATTTGTCCAAGGTTCATACCGGGCGGACATCCAAGGTTTGCCTTGGTTGCGAAGGTTTAACGTCGCCCCATGTGGAAAGCTCAGGTAATGAAACGTGTCGTCGCAATAGGGAACGTCAGTGACTTGGTTCGCTTCGTATTTGCAGATCGATACGAAATCATTGCTGACCGCATCGTCATCATCCAACACAACCTGCGTGATCCACGGCTCATCGCCATAGTGTTCCACTGTGGTTTGGTGCAAAACGCGGCCCATCCGATTTGGCTCTCGAAACACCACTTTTGCCCGATCGCCAAGCATATCATGCATCAATTGTGTCAATCGGTCCTGATAGACCTGCGGCATCAAACTGGAGCTGATGGCGATGTGATCAAACTCGGGATCGGTTTGATCGACAAGGCTTTGCAGGGTGATTTGCTCAAACATGGCCAATCGTTGCTCAAGCCGGTCTGGGGCAAAAAGCTGATCGGGGTCTGCACTAAAGTCGGATTTCCAACCGGATCGCCCAAAATAGGAGAAACGGGTCACAAAAGCGGTTTTCATATCGAATACTTCGCTGTAGCTGCCTGATTTACTGCACCGCCATTACATTGATGGCGATTGTTTTGGTCAGCACAGCATTTGCGTTAGGAATCTGTCAACAACCTAGACGCCGTTACCGCCTTTTGAGACTGCGGGTTACACATGGTAAGTGGCTAAAAAGACACAACTTCCCTCAGTTCGTCTTACGCGTTGGTAAAAAGGGCAGGGGCATGACCGGCACACCTTCTTCCACCAATTCACGCGCCTCTTCGATATTGGCCTCGCCATAAATCGGCCGATCCGGGCTGTCGCCAAGATGCATCGAACGGGCCTCTGAGACGAATTTATCCCCTACATAATCGCTTTCCGCCTCAACTTTGGCCTTCAACTCGGCGATCTGACGCGCGACCTCTGGATCGGGCACAATGCTGGGCGAGGATGGTTCAGGCGGCGTGGGGGCCACTGGCTCGGGCACGTTTGCCGCCGCAACGTCCGGGGCTTTTGCTGCTGTACGCGAGGGGCGCACCTTGGGCGTCATCAGTGATTTGGCAACCGCGCTCGACCCACATTCCGGACAGACCACCATGCCAGCCGCCGTCAGGCTGTCAAACGCCGCGGCATTCTGAAACCAGCTTTCAAAGCTGTGGTCTTTGTCACATTTCAACGCATATCGGATCATCACTGTATCCATTTTGGGTGTGGGGCATCCCACATGTGCGGTCCACAAGGATCCATATCATATGGAACCTGCCTTGTCTGGACGCAAGGGTCAGCTGCGCAAGGCCTTGGGATCAAATTGCTTAATGATCTGGCGCAATTCAGGTTCCGACACCATCTGGGCGGCTTTTTTCTGGCTCATCCATTTGCGGCGGCGCTGTCCAGCTTCTCGGTAATCTTTCAACAGTTTCTTAACCTTAAGGGGAAAGATTGCCACAACACAGGGCAGTTTTTCACCGCCATAGCCTTTGTCATAGGCATAAAACCCCAACACCTGTTCGCGCAGCTTCCCAATGGCCCCGGCCTCTTCCAGCGCCTCGGTTGCGGCCGCCCCCGCAGGCGTTTCTCCATCCATCGGCCAGCCTTTTGGGACAATCCAACGCCCCGACCCGCGCGAGGTGATCAACAAGATGTCAACCTTGCCATCCCGCACCCGGTAGGGCAATGCGCCAAACTGCGTGCGCACCGAACGTTTGTCTGACAAAGACAGCCGGATTGGCTTTTGTTTGCCCTTTGCAATCGTCATTTTTCTTTTGCTGCCCATTAATTTCGTGCTGTTCGACCAAGTGTTTTCGCAAAACATGCCCCCCGAGTTTGTTGGGAAAATGTTTTCTTTTCTTAAAGATAAGGCGGATTTTTGGAAAATCCAAGAAAAACAGCAGATGTTGTGGTCAGTTAATTTCCTGCCGCCAGATCATGAGGCAACCGGACAGGGGTGCGATACAAAGATGGCCGCAACATGCGCTGCGGCCATCCTGTTTCTTCAAATCTATTTTGCAAAATCAGTCGCGGATGCCCGCAAACCTCTCCTGCCAGCCTTCGCGATCTTCGTCGGAAATTTTGGCAAAGACATTATCTGGAACGGTGAAGGCATGGCCCTCTTGCAGCAATCCCAAAGCGGCGGGCACATCGTCGGGCCAGCTGTCATCCGTGGTGCCCATCGCCTCAAGCATGACTTTGGACGCATCTGGGATGAACGGGGCCGACAGAACCGCGTAAAGACGGATCAAGTTCAGCGCCAATCGGATCGAGGCTGCGGCCTGATCGGGGTCAGTTTTAAAGGCCGTCCAGGGGGCTGCGGCCTGCAAATACTCGTTGCCTGCAACCCAAATGCCGCGCAGCTCTTGCGCTGATTTGCGCACGTCCATCGCTTCCATATGGCCCTCATAGGCGCGAACCTTGGCGGTGATGTCGGCAATCAAGGCGGTCTCTGCTTCGCCGTATTCCCCACCCGCAGGCACGTTTTCTGAGAATTTTGAACGGCAAAATTTGGTCACGCGGCTGACGAAATTGCCCAACACATCGGACAGGTCTTTGTTCACGCTGGCTTGGAAATTATCCCAGGTGAATTCACTGTCCGAATTTTCCGGAGCATGTGACAGCAGCCACCAACGCCAGTAATCCGACGGCAGGATTTCAAGCGCCTGATCCATAAAGATCCCGCGCCCCTTTGAGGTCGAAAACTGTCCGCCATCATAGTTCAAGTAGTTGAAAGATTTGATGTAATCCACCAACTTCCACGGTTCCTCAGACCCCATGATCGTGGCCGGGAAGGACAGCGTATGGAACGGCACATTGTCTTTGCCCATGAACTGCACATACCGCACATCATCGGCACCTTTGTCGGTGCGCCACCACCGCTCCCAAAACGCGGCCCCTTCGCCTTTTTCATCGGCCAATTCGGCCGTGGCGGCGATGTATTCGATGGGTGCGTCAAACCAGACGTAAAAGACTTTGCCTTCCATACCGGGCCAATCCGCATCGCCGCGTTTGACCGGCACACCCCAGTTCAGGTCCCGTGTGATGCCGCGGTCTTGCAGCCCGTCACCGTCATGCAACCATTTTTTTGCGATCGAGGTGGTCAGCACGGGCCAATCGGCCTTGGTGTCGATCCACTGATCCAGCGCGTCTTTCAGTTTTGATTGGCGCAGGTAAAGGTGCTTGGTTTCGCGCACTTCAAGATCCGTAGACCCGGAAATGGCAGAACGCGGATTGATCAGATCGGTCGGATCCAGCTGTTTGGTGCAGTTCTCGCATTGATCCCCGCGCGCGCCGTCATAGCCACAGTTGGGGCATTCGCCTTCGATGTAACGATCCGGCAGAAATCGCCCATCAGCGTTGGAATAGACCTGCTTTTCCGAGACCTCTTCAATATAGCCATTGTCCGCCAGTTTACCGGCAAAATGCTGGGTCAGCTTGCGGTTTTGCACGCTGGAAGACCGGCCAAAATTGTCAAACGACAGACGGAAGCGATTGGCAATATCGGCCTGAACCTTGTGCATTTCAGCACAAAACGCGTCCACTGGCTTGCCGGCTTTGGCGGCGGCCAATTCCGCCGGCGTGCCGTGTTCATCGGTGGCACAGATGAACATAACTTCGCGGCCCCTGCCACGGTTGTAACGGGCGTAAAGATCCGCTGGCAGCTGGCTGCCCACAAGATTACCGAGGTGTTTGATCCCGTTGATGTAAGGAATCGCCGAAGTGATGAGGACGCGGTTCATGGTATATCCCAAGCTTGTTTGCGGGCGTGTTTACGCGCTTTTTCTGATTAGGGCCAGAGGGGGTGGGGGAAAGGGGCGCTGCCCCTCGCACTTTGTGCTCACCCCGAGATATTTAGGGCAAGAAAAAGGGCGAAACCACGGTGTTACTTATCGCGCATTCGGCCAAACAGGCGCCCCATCGAAAACGATGTGCGCGGTGTGTAGGTATAGGCGGTTTTGTCCAGCACAGTGGGGCGCGCGCGCATACGGATCAGGCCAAAGGCGATCAGTGCCGCATGACCGATGGCAACAAAACTGAACAGTGCAGCAGGGCCATAGCTTTCGATCAAGGTTGAGGCCACATAGGGCGAGGCAATGGCGCCGACGGCGTAGAAAAACATCAGGGCGGCGGACAGCTCAACCCGTTCGGTGCTGTCGGCAAAATCGTTGGCGTGGGCGGCTGAGACTGAGAAGATTGGGAAGGTGGTAAAGCCGAAAATCCCAGCGGTCAGAAAGGCCATTTGCGTGCCCATCCCACTGGCCGCGATGGTGAAGCCACAGCTGAGCATCGCCGCCACGGACAACCAGATCAGCACCCAGCGCCGGTCGTATTTGTCGGCAATCCAACCCGTTGGCAATTGTGCGAGTGCTCCGCCGAAAACAAATGCGGCGAGGAACCAGGCCAGTTGCCCGGTGGCCAAGCCCACTTCTTGACCGTAAATCGGCCCGACCATGCGAAAAGCGGCGGATGTGATGCCCGCCACAACGCAACCGGCGGCGGCAAGGGGGGACCGTGTCCATGCCAATCCTGGGCGCAGGCGCGGGGCAGCGGGGATGTCAGGTTGACTGGCGCGGGTCATGGTCAGGGGCAGGATTGCGGCGCAGCAAATCAGGGCCAAAAGGTTGTAGCTAACATAATGGGCCGGGGTTAAAACGCCGATCAAAAGCTGGGCCGCCAAAGACCCGCCCATGTCAACCGCGCGGTAGCCCCCCATCGCGCGTCCCCTTGTTTCATTGGTGATTTTGGCATTCATCCAAGCCTCAATCACCGTATAGGCCCCGGCCACGCACAGACCCGAGGCGATGCGCATCGCGGCCCATGCGATGGGGTGGATCCATAACATATGCGCCAAAAGCCCCATCGCACCCAAGGCTGTGAAAACGGCAAAGGCGCGCGAATGCCCCACCGTGCCCATCAACCGTGGCGACCACCAACAGCCGATGAAAAAGCCGACAAAATGCGCCGAGCCCAACAGGCCAATTTCCGATTTTGTAAAGCCCAACTTTAACCCGGACAGCGCGTCCAGTGGCCCCACACCGCCTGAACTCAGCTGCAGCAGAACAACAGACAAAAGCAGGGCTGCAAAGGAAATCAACAGGCGCATTGGGCGGCTCCGGTTGGCGTTTCTTTCAGTTTGGCGATGGCGCCCCGTCGTGGCACATCGGTTTGCGACAATTTGTGGGTCGTTTGTGGGTGCCAAGTGGCTTGCGGGTCGGTGGGCGGGCTGATATCCCGGTTGAAATCCGATTTAAATCATCGGGATTTACCTGTCGTTTGTCCTGTTTAATGTCCTGTCCAAAAAGGCCCGCCATGTTGGAGACCCCCCTCGCCACAGCGCGACTGGAAATTCGCAATCTGGAGCGCCAATTTGGCGGTCATCAGGTGGTCTGCGGCATATCCCTGACCTTACGAGCCGGGCAGGTGACTTGCCTCTTGGGCCCATCTGGCTGCGGGAAATCCACCACCCTGCGCATCATCGCCGGTGTGGATCAGCAAGATGGCGGCGAGGTTTGGATTGACGGCAATATGGTGGCCGGGCCGGGCGTGTTTGTCCCCCCGGAAAAGCGCCATATCGGCTTGATGTTTCAGGATTTTGCGCTGTTTCCGCACCTGTCGGTGGCGGACAATGTGGGTTTTGGCCTCAAGGGATCGCGCACCGAAAAACGCCTGCGCGTGCAGGAGCTTTTGGACAAAGTGGGGCTGGCGCGTTTCATCGACAAATTCCCGCATGAGCTGTCAGGGGGCGAACAGCAACGGGTTGCTTTGGCGCGTGCCTTGGCCCCGCGCCCGTCAATCATGTTGATGGACGAGCCGTTTTCCGGCCTTGATAACCGCCTGCGTGACGGTATCCGCGATGAAACCCTCGCGATCCTCAAGGAAGAGGGCACCGCCGTGGTTCTGGTCACCCATGAACCCGAAGAAGCGATGCGCATGGCCGATGAAATCGCCCTGATGCGTGACGGTGAAATTGTGCAACGCGGCGCGCCATACAATATTTACAACGCACCCGTCGACAAAAAGGCCGCTGGATTTTTCTCGGACATCAATGTGATTTCCGGCGAGGTGAACGGCGCGCTGACCGAAACCGCCTTTGGGCAATTTTTGGCGCCGGGCATGCCCGATGGCACCAAAGTTGACATTGTGATCCGCCCGCAGCATTTGAAAATCGACTTTGATCGCCAGGGGAAAGGCCCGGCCCCCACGCCCGACCACGGGGTTTGGGCGCGGGGCGAAGTGGCGCGCGCGCGGTTCATCGGGAAAGAAAGTCTGGTGGATTTTGTGATGCAGGACGGATCAAAGCTGACCGCCTCGGTGCCATCGGTGTTTTTGCCGCAAGTGGGCACGCCGTTGTGGATCGCCATTCGCCGCGACCGTTGTTTTGTATTCTGCGACGATGCGTGTCCGACCTGTTGATCCCGTGTTATAATGGCCCAAACACAGAGGATCCCCCGAAATCTTCCCCAGAACGGTCGCTAATTTCTGTTTGTCGCAGAGAATCGCGCTTTCGGGCTTTGAAAATCCCCCGTGAAAGAATACATATCTGACCTGAATGAGTTATGGACGGCGCTGTCCGTCCGCTGAGGGAGACACCAATGCTCAATAATATCGGCCTTCCGGGCCTTCTTCTGATCGCTGTTGTGGTTCTGGTTCTGTTTGGCCGGGGCAAAATCTCATCCTTGATGGGTGAAGTTGGCAAAGGCATCACCGCGTTCAAAAAAGGCGTGGATGACGGCAAGAAAGAAATAGAAGATCAAGCGGTTGATGCGGCGGACGCTGCAAAAGACGTCACCCCCGAGGAAGACAAAGAAAAGGCGTAAGCCGCCGCGCGACACATCGCCTTGCGGGCTGATCTTGGAATCATCCCCGCATATTTTCGCGAAAACGCTTTTCTCAGGGGGCGCTGCCCATGTTTGATATCGGGTTTACCGAGCTTCTGGTGATTGGGGTTGTGGCCCTGATTGTGGTTGGGCCAAAGGATTTGCCCGGCATGTTTCGCACGTTGGGGCGGTTCACCGCCCGTGCGCGCAGCATGGCGCGTGAATTTAGCCAAGCGATGAATGAGGCGGCGGATTCGTCCGGTGCAAAAGACATCGCCAGCACGTTGAAATCCGCCACCAATCCAAAAGGCATGGGGTTGGATGCGCTGAACAAAGCGGCCGAGGGTTTCGAGAAATGGGACCCGGCCAAGGCCCTTCGTGATCAAAAAGACGCGGATGAGGCCACCAAAACCCCGGAATTGTCGGACGAGCGTGCCGAGGTGGCTCGAAAAATTCACGCAGCCACCGCCAAGGCCGCCACGGACCGTCAGGCCGTTGAAGCGGCGACCGAGGCTGCGGATGCGAGCACACCCGCAAAGCCCGCGCCCAAGAAATCCCCCCCTGTGAAGAAATCGACGGGAAAAGGGGCGGCGGCAAAGACGGCTGCGGCGAAGGCGAAGACCACCAAAGCGCCGGCCGCTAAAAAACCAGCAGCTAAGAAACCAGCGGCGAAAAAGCCTGCTGTGAAAGCGGCCCCGGCGAAACAGGCAGCCGCTAAGGCAACTCTGACCAAGAAAGCGCCGGCCCCAAAAGCCCCGGCCAAGACAACTGCGAAAAAAGCCGCTGTTAAATCGGCCCCGAAAGCACCTGACGCATGACAAAAACCGACGAAATCGAAGACAGCTCAGCCCCGCTGATTGAACATCTGACTGAACTGCGCACCCGTCTGATGCATGTCGCGGTGGCGTTTATTGTTGGCATGATTATCTGTTTCACCGTGTGGAACCCGATCTTTAATTTCCTGACCGAACCACTGTGCACAACCATGGCCGAACGCGGCCAACCGGATTGCGGGCTGATCCTGATCAAGCTGCAAGAGGGTTTCTTTGTCGCGGTCTCGATCTCGCTTTTCGGCGGTTTGGTTCTGTCGTTTCCTTACATCAGCTATCAGCTGTGGCGCTTTGTAGCGCCGGGCCTTTACAAGTCTGAAAAGTCAGCGTTTTTGCCGTTTATGATCGCCTCGCCTGTGATGTTTTTGCTCGGCGCAAGCTTTGCGTTTTACGTGGTGATGCCGCTGGCGTTTGACTTCTTTCTGGGCTTTCAGCAATCCTCAGACAGCGAGGTTGCCGCCGCCATTGATTTCCAAGGTTCTGTGCAAGAATATCTGCGCCTGACAATCAAATTCATCGTTGCCTTTGGCCTTTGTTTCCAGCTTCCCGTGCTTTTGACCTTGATGGGCAAAGCCGGGCTTGTGTCTGCCAAAGGATTGGGCGAAATGCGCAAATATGCGGTGGTGGGTATTCTGGTGCTCGCCGCCCTTGTGACCCCGCCAGATGTGATCACGCAGGCCATTCTGTTTGTGGTGGTTTACGGCCTTTACGAAGTGTCGATCTTCCTTGTGGGCCGCGTTGAGAAAAAGCGCGAAGCCAAGCTGCGGGCCGAAGGGCTGTGGTTTGAGGATGATGAAGACGAGGATGAGAACGAAGCCGAAGCGGATGAAGATGAGCTGATGGCAGAGTTTGACGAAGACGAGGATGAAGGCGGCGAGCCGACCAAGTAAGCCGCCCCTCAGGCACAGAAAAGCGCGTCCCTCGGGGCGCGCTTTTTCGTATCAAGACAGGTCAAGATAACCAGAATTCTTGCAAGCCACGCCCAATCCGTCTAACCAAAACCGGAACTTAGAAAACGGGGCAGGACCATGGACCAAGACGCATTTATCCGTATCGCAGACGCGTTGGAGCGCATGTCGCCCGCGCCTATGACTGCCCCTGATTTTGACAGCGCAGACGCCTTTGTCTGGCATGTCTCGCCTGACCGGTTGGAACCCGTGCCGGATGTCAGCCGGGTGGATATTGATCTCTTGATCGGTGTGGACCGCTCGCGCGATACGCTTTTGAAAAACACGCTGCAGTTCGCCAAAGGCCTGCCCGCCAATAACGCGCTTTTGTGGGGCGCGCGGGGGATGGGGAAATCCAGCCTTGTCAAAGCGGTCCATGCGGAAGTTCTGAAACAGGGTGAGGCGTTGAAAGTGGTGGAGTTGCAGCGTGAAGACCTGCCTTCGGTTACCCGCCTTTTGTCGCTTTTGCGCGGCTCGCAGCATCGGTTCTTGTTGTTCTGTGATGACCTTAGCTTTAGCCATGATGACCAGCATTACAAATCACTCAAGGCGGTGCTGGATGGCGGCATCGAAGGGCGGCCGGAGAATGTGGTGTTTTACGCCACCTCAAACCGCCGCCACCTGATGCCGCGTGACATGATTGAGAATGAGCGTGGATCGGCGATCAACCCGTCAGAGGCAGTTGAGGAAAAAGTATCACTGTCGGATCGTTTTGGTCTGTGGCTGGGCTTTCATCCTTGCGATCAAGACCAATACCTTGCGATGATCCGTGGCTATTGTGACGCGCATGGGGTGGTGATTGCGGATGAGACCCTGCGGGCGGAAGCTATCGAATGGCAGGCCACGCGTGGGGCGCGGTCGGGCCGGGTGGCGTGGCAGTATTTTGTCGATTTGGCCGGGCGTCAGGGTGTGGCGCTGGGGTGAAGGGCGGGTCGGATGAAGGGAGGGGCTCTGCCCCTCGCGCTTGGCGCTCACCCCGAGGTATTTATGGCAAGAAAAAGCCCGCTGCAGGGTATCTGCGACGGGCTTTCTGTTTTCTGAAAGGCGAGAGGTTTACACCATTTCACCATCCGCAGTGATCCGTGTTTTGCCGCGCAGATAGGGGTGCAGCGCTTCGGGAAGGGTCACAGATCCATCCTCTTGCTGGCCGTTTTCCAGCACAGCGATGAGCGCGCGACCGACGGCCAGTCCGGACCCATTCAGCGTGTGCACATATTGCGGTTTACCGCCTTCGGCGGGTTTATAACGCGCGTTCATGCGGCGGGCTTGGAAGTCACCAGCCAAAGACACGGAACTGATTTCGCGATAGGCATTTTGGCCGGGCAACCAGACTTCGATGTCATGGGTGCGTTTCATGCCAAAGCCCAGATCGCCAGTGCAGAGCACAACGGTGCGATAGGCCAGACCAAGCCGTTCAAGGATATCTTCGGCGCAGCGGGTCATGCGCTGATGCTCGGCTTCGCTTTCCTCTGGTCGCGTGATCGAGACCATTTCGACCTTTTCAAACTGGTGCTGGCGCAGCATGCCGGCGGTATCACGCCCGGCCGATCCAGCCTCGGACCGGAAGCATTGGGTGTGGGCCACATAGCGGCGCGGCAGATAGCTGTCATCGACGGTGGCGCCATTGACGATATTGGTCAGGGGGACTTCGGCAGTTGGGACCAGCCACCAGCCATTGGTGGTCTGATAGCTGTCTTCGCCAAATTTCGGCAATTGCCCGGTGCCATACATCATCTCTTCTTTAACCAGCACAGGCGTCCAGGCTTCGGTCAGGCCGTTTTCCTCGGTGTGCACGTCGAGCATGAATTGCGCCAGCGCGCGGTGGGTGCGCGCCACGGCACCGGACAGCACCATAAAGCGCGAGCCGGACAGCTTGGCGGCGGTTTCAAAATCCATGCCGGATTTCACAGCCGGAAGCTCATAATGCTCCTGCGCTTTGAAGGTCAGCTCTGCGGGCGTGCCCCAGCTGCGGATTTCCACATTGTCGGCCTCATCCGCGCCGTCTGGGATGTCGTCGCCGGGAATATTTGGCAGCCCCATGAGCATGTCTGTCAGCTTCACGTCCAGCTCTTTGGCTTCATCGTTCAGCGTGGCAATCTCGGCCTTTTTCTCGCCCACAAGCGCGCGAAGGCGTTGGAATTCCGCCTCATCGCCAGACGCTTTGGCCGCCCCCACAGATTTCGCCGCTTTATTGGCCTCGGCCTGTGCGGTTTCGGCCGCCAGAATGGCAGAGCGGCGCTTTTCATCAATCGCCAATATTTCGCCCGACAAAGCCGACAGGCCCCGACGGGCCATGCCAGCATCGAACGCATCAGGGTTGTCACGGATCAGGCGAATATCATGCATGTTTCATTCCTTATATATGCACCGATTATGCAGGGACCATATGCCAGAGTGGGCGGGGCAGGGGAAGGGGGAATGGTTAGGAACGGTTTTGCGGTGGGATGTAGGCGTCGGGGGCTTCTTTGAAGAGGGTCCATTCTTCTTGATACGTCTCGTCATCCAAATCCTGATCAGGCCAGCTTTTAGGGCGTGCTACCCCCTTAGGTAAGATCACGGAGGCATCCCCAAAAGCTGAATTGATAAATTCCGCAATATTCGGAACCTTAGAAAGGTCAACGGATTTTAATGCGAGGCCCGTTGCGTCAGAAATGTTGAATTCCGTTAAGCAGTCAATGTTTGCATAACAAATCATTGCGTGCCTTAGGGGGGTGCCGTTGAAATTTGCCCAGTAAAGCGTAGTTCCACAAAGGTCAGCACCGTTTAATTCAGTGTGGTTGAAGATCATCTCGGAGAGATCCGTACCGCAAAGAATGGCACAATTGAGAAATGCGTCATTGAATCGAACACCGATTACCTTGGCCTCATAGAGCTCCGCCCCATTGAGCTTTGCCCCATCGAGCCTTGCCCCATTGAGCTCTGCCCGATTGAGCTTTGCCCCATCTAAGAAAGCATTGTTCATCTGTGCATGTTCAAAATTCAAACTGTTCAGGCGCATGGCTTGCAGGTTGACGTCTGACAGGTCAATTGCGAGGTCTTCGGGCGTGACGCCGGTTTTTTCATACATGCGCCCCAAAACCTGTGCCGCGGTTTCCATGTCGGAGCGTTTGACCTTTAATTCATCCGCCCAATCGCGGATCTCCTCGGGAGTTGCATTTTCCGGTGCGGCTTCGGCTGGATATTCTCGTGTGAGTTCGCGCAGATACACACAGAGGGTGCGGGCGATGCGCGGGGCCTCGGACGGGCGTCCCACCGCCAAAGATTCTAATCGGTCGATTGCACCGTTGCGTTTGATAATATCGTCTTCCCATACATCTATGAGTGTCTCATTGGCTTCATCCCCGATGGTGGTTCGCGGTGCAAGCATATGTTTTGGGTCGCGGATGGTGATTTGACGTTGGGCATGAAGACTGTCGATGGCTTCGTTCAGCTTGGTGTTGAAAAGCTCATCTCTGGATGTTTCTACCTGTCGATGTGCAACAAGCGAACGCCAGACGATAAAGGGAAAGCCAATGATGGCAGCAAACGCGAGGCCAACGTCGCGGATGTTTGGAATGGTGTCTGCTAGAAAAACAGCACGAAGAAGTTGGGTGACAATTCCAACGACAAGGATCGTGACAAAAAGGACTAAGATGATGCCAAGCAGGCCGCCCAGCCAGCGTGCTTTGGTGAAGTCTTTCGGAAGTTGGTACCCAATCCAATTTAGAAATGTGTCGTTTTTGTCCTGCATAAATAACCTCTGATTGAAATCCTGCCCACAAAACACCATTCCCAGCCCTATGCCAAGTGTCCTGCCAAGACCTGTCATTATGGCAGTGCGCGCCCCTTGCTGGACAACCTTTCGGACCCCATATAGGGTGCGCGCCAACTGGTGGGGATTTCCCCTGTGACAGACGGGGATTTCCCCTTAGAAAAAGGATATAATGATGTTTGCAACTCCGGCTTTTGCTCAGGCTGCAGGGGGCGCTGGTGGCGGCCTTCTGAATTCCATGCTCGTCCCGATGCTTTTGGTGTTTGCGATCATGTATTTCTTCATGATCCGCCCGCAACAAAAGAAGATGAAAGAGCATCAGACCATGCTGGGCGCGCTGCGTCGCAATGACAAGGTGATCACCCAAGGTGGCATCGTCGGCAAGGTGACCAACGTGAAAGACGAGACCGAGGTTGAGGTTGAAATCGCTGAGGGTGTGAAGGTGCGGATCATTCGCACAACCATCACCAAAGTGATCTCAAAGACCGAGCCGGTCGAAAGCTAAGCTGGTTTAATCCATCATTATCAATTGGTTGTAGGGGCGACGGCGGATGCTGAATATCGCGACTTGGAAACGTCTTGTGATCTGGGGCCTTGTGCTTTTGGGTTTGTATTTCGCATCGCCCAACGGGTTTTACACCCGGGTTGAGCTGCACAATGATGCGGTGAAAACAATCGAGGCCACCGGCAGCAACGCGGCGCTTGAGGCGGATAAATCCGCGTGGCCCGACTGGGCGCCAAATGCGCTTGTGAACCTCGGGCTTGATCTGCGCGGCGGGGCACATTTGCTGGCCGAAGTGCAGGTTGAGGATGTGTACGGCGCGCGAATGGACGGCATGTGGCCCGAAGTGCGCAACCTGTTGCGTGATGAGCGTGACACCATCGGCACCATTCGTCGCCAAGACGGTGCGGCGGATGAACTGCGGGTGAAAATCTCGCGCCCTGAGGCGTTGCCACAAGCGATTGAACTGGTCAAAACACTGGCGCAACCGGTGGTCAGCCTGCAAGGGGTTGGATCGACGGATATTGAGGTGGCTGCGGGGCGCGAAGGCGAGTTCGTCGTGACCTTATCTGAGGCGGAACGCATCGCCACCGATGATCGCACCATCATGCAAACGCTCGAAATTATCCGCCGCCGTGTGGATGAGGTCGGCACCCGTGAACCCACCATTCAGCGCCAGGGCCAAGATCGGATCCTGATCCAGGTGCCGGGCATTGGGTCGGCCACGGAACTGAAAGACATCATTGGGAAAACCGCGAAACTGACCTTTCACCCGGTCAAATCGCGCACCACCAATGGCGAAACCGACCCCGGCGCGCGCAATGTGCTGTATCCGTCCTTGGATGAGGATGGCGTTTATTATGTGCTAGAGCAAAGCCCGGTTGTCACCGGAGAAGAGCTGACCGACGCACAACCCGCCTTTGACCAAAACGGCCAGCCTGCGGTGAGCTTTCGCTTTAACGTCTCAGGCTCGCGTAAATTCTGTGAATACACCGGCGAAAATGTCGGGTCGCCCTTTGCGATTGTTCTGGATGCCGAGGTGATCTCTGCCCCGCGCATCAATGAGCAAATCTGCGGTGGGTCTGGCATTATCACCGGCAACTTTTCGATTGAGGAAAGCACCAATCTGGCTGTGCTTTTGCGCGCAGGTGCCTTGCCGGCTGAGCTGACCTATGTGGAAGAACGCACCATCGGGCCAGAGCTTGGCCAAGACAGCATTGATGCGGGTAAAATCGCATCCATCGTGGCCTTTGTCGGCGTGCTGGTCTTTATGGCGCTGGCCTATGGTTGGTTTGGTATTGTTGCCAATTTCGCGCTGATCCTGAATGTGGGCATGATCTTTGGCCTTCTGTCGATGATCGGCGCCACGCTGACCCTTCCGGGCATCGCCGGGATCGTTTTGACCATCGGGATGGCGGTGGACGCCAACGTGCTGGTGTTTGAACGCATCCGCGAAGAGCTGAAGGGCGGCAAAGGCCCGGCCCGCGCCATTGAACTGGGCTATGAAAAAGCTCTGTCGGCCATTTTGGACGCCAATATCACCACCTTTATCACCGCGGTGATTCTGTTTGTGATGGGCTCGGGTCCGGTGCGCGGTTTTGCCGTCACGCTGGGGCTGGGGATCCTGACATCGGTCTTTACCGCGATCTTCCTGACCCGCCTGATGTTGGTCATGTGGCACGAGCGTAAACAGCCGAAAACCCTTGAGATCAAGGGCATTCGCATGGCGCCGCAAAACCGCGTGTTTGATTTCTTTAAGGCATCCATCGCCACTTTGGGTGCTTCTGGTCTGGCGATGATCGCATCGGTTCTGCTGTTCCTTGTGATTGGTCTGAACTTCGGCATCGACTTTAGGGGCGGCACAACCATCCGTACCGAAAGCACGCAAGCCGTGGATGTGGGCAGCTATCGTGACGCGCTGGCGCCCTTGGCGCTGGGTGATATTTCCATTGTCGAAGTGAACGACGTGAATTTCCGCGCCGATCAGCACGTCAGCCAGATCCGCATTGAAGCCCAAGAAGGCCAAGAGGCGATGACCCCTGAAACCATGGGTCTGATCGAAAACGCTCTGTCACAAGTCGACCCCGCGATCACCTTCCCGTCGGTGGAAAGTGTGGGGCCAAAGGTCTCGGGCGAGCTGGTGACCACGGCTGTTTTGGCCGTTGTCGCCGCCATCGCTGCGGTTCTGGTCTATATCTGGCTGCGGTTTGAATGGCAGTTCTCACTGGGGGCCGTGGCCGCGCTTGTGCATGATATTGTGCTGACCATCGGGGTTTTTGCCCTTATGGGGATCAAGTTTGACTTGGCCATTATTGCCGCCCTTCTAACCATCGTTGGCTATTCGCTGAATGACACCGTGGTTGTGTTTGACCGGGTGCGTGAAAACCTGCGCCGGTACAAAAAGATGGACCTGCGCGAGGTTCTGAACCTGTCGATCAACGAAACCCTGTCGCGGACCATGATGACCTCGGTCACCACGTTGCTTGCGCTGATTGCCCTTTATGTGCTGGGCGGTGACGTGATCCGTGGCTTTGTGTTTGCGATGATCTGGGGCGTTGTGGTTGGGACCTATTCGTCGATCTTCGTGGCCTCGGCCATTCTGTTGCGCCTTGGCGTGAAACGGAATTGGGACAAGCCGGAAACCAAAGATCTTGGCAATGAATTTGCTGGCATCGATGGCTGATATCTTCCTCCAAGCTCTGGCCTTGCCGGGGCTTGGGGGGCTTTTGGTGGCCGCTTTTGCGGCGGGGCTGGTGCGCGGATTTGCCGGATTTGGCACCGCCCTTATCTTTCTTCCCATCGCCGCCCAAGTCATCGACCCGGTGATGGCTGTTACCGTTTTGATTGTCATGGACCTTGTTGGACCCGCGCCCGCCATGTTAGGTGCCTGGCGCGACGGGCACCGCCGCGATTTAATGCGCCTTGTGGGCGGGTTGGTCATTGCGTTGCCAATTGGGCTGACGGTGCTGTTGGCGGTGGATCCAATGGTTTTTAAGCTTGCCGTGTCGGTGATCAGCCTTGTGATGGTTGGCTTGCTGGTGTCGGGCTTTCGCTATCACGGCGCGCTGACACCGCGCCTGATTTGGACCACGGGGGGGCTGTCGGGCCTTTTGGGGGGCGCGGCTGGCATCCCCGGCCCGCCGGTGATCTTGCTTTATATGGCGTCGTCCCATCCCGCCCGCGTGATCCGCGCCAACAACACCGCGTTTCTCTTTGCCTTTGACATCCTGATGCTGATCGGGTTTTTGGCATTGGGGCGGCTTTGGGGGCTGCCATTGGCGCTGGGGGTGCTGGCCACATTGCCCAATCTTGCGGGCAACCTTGCGGGCAATTGGTTGTTTCGCCCCAGCTTGACGGGCTTTTACCGGCGCGTTGCCTATCTGATCATCGCGGCCTCAGCCCTGACCGGGCTGTATTCGGCCCTACAAAACGGCGGAGGCTGACATGCAGTTTCATGAGGTTACTTTTGACGGGGCAAAACCCGTGGACGGCTATGGTCCGGGGTTCTTTCGCGTGGATGGCACACTCATCCAAAGCGGTATCCTGTTGACCGAAGACAAAGTGCAAAGCTGGGGCGGGTTCGATGATCTGGCCCCGCTGATCGCCCTTGCCGGGCAGGTCGACGTGATTTTCATCGGCACAGGCGCCAATATTGCCCACGCCCCAAAAGACCTGACCAACAGGCTGCAAGATCTGGGCATCGGGCTTGAGGTCATGGCCTCGGACACCGCGTGCCGCACCTATAATGTGATCCTGGCCGAGGGGCGACGCATTGCCTTGGCGGCCCTTCCGGTCTAACGCTTGATCATGGATTTTTCAGCCTCACTTACCGCCGACACCCTGACCGTCACCCGTGGCGGCGTGCCGATTTTGCAAAACGTGTCTTTCACCCTGTCGCCGGGGCAGGTGTTGATCCTGCGCGGGCCCAATGGATCGGGCAAAACCACCTTGCTGCGCACGCTGGCCGGGCTGCAACCGCCCTTGGCGGGCAATGTGGTGAGTGATCCTGAAACGGTCACTTACGGCGCACATGCCGACGGGTTAAAAGCCACCTTGAGCGTTGAAGAAAACCTGCAGTTTTGGGCGTCCGTCCACGGACAAAACGATATCACCCAAGCGGTTGAGGGGTTTAATCTGGCGGGGCTGGTGCATCGCCCCTCCGCCAACCTGTCCGCCGGTCAAAAACGCCGCCTTGGCCTTGCGCGACTTTTGGTCACGGGGCGGCCGATTTGGCTGTTGGATGAACCCACGGTGTCACTGGATGTGGCTTCGGTCGCTTTGTTTGCGGACGCCGTGCGCGCCCATGTGGCCAAGGGGGGATCCGCGCTGATCGCCACCCATATCGACCTTGGGCTAAAGGCCGACAGCTTTGACATTGGCCCCTATAAAGCCGACCCCGCACATGCCACAGACAGCAATGATGGCTTTGACACTGACAGCAGTGAGGGGGCTTTCCTATGATCGCACTTTTGATCCGAGACATGCGCCTTGCGATGCGCGCCGGTGGCGGCTTTGGCCTTGGCCTTGCGTTCTTTTTGATCGTGACCACCTTGGTCCCCTTTGGGGTTGGACCAGACGCTGAAATCCTCGCCCGTATTGCGCCGGGCATCCTGTGGGTTGGCGCGCTTTTGGCCTGTCTTTTGTCGCTCGATCGCATCTTTCAGCTTGATTTCGAAGACGGATCGCTGGATTTGCTGGCCACATCACCGATCCCGCTGGAAGGGATTGTTGCGATCAAGGCGCTGGCGCATTGGCTGGTCACCGGCCTTCCGCTGACCCTTGCGGCGCCGTTTTTTGGCGCCCTGATGCATCTGGAAAGCCCCGGATTCAGCTGGATGTTTGTCACGCTTTTGCTGGGCACACCTGCGCTGTCAATGATTGGTGCCTTTGGCGCGGCTTTGACCGTGGGCCTGAAACGCGGCGGGCTTTTGATGTCGCTTCTGGTACTGCCGCTTTACATCCCATCGCTGATCTTTGGCGCCGAGGCCGCCACCCGTGGCATGGCCGGGTTCAACGCCAACGCCCCGCTTTTGATGATGGCCGGCATCACCGCAGGCTCCATCGCCCTTTTGCCCTTTGCCGCCGCCGCCGCCTTGCGGGTAAACCTGAGATAAATCAAGTCGTCGTGAGGTGACATTCCCTATGCTTGCCGCCATAAGCTTTGGAATGCGACCGCCACCGATCAGAGGAAGCCAATGTCACAAATGAAGACCAACGGGACCCAGACGCGCAGCTTCGGCCAGCGCATGAACGCGCTGTGGGAATATGCCAACCCGGTAAAGTTTATGGCGCTGTCGGGCAAAGTCTTGCCTTGGATCGTCGGGCTTTGTGCGCTGACGCTGATCCCCGGCCTGATCTGGGGGTTCTTTTTCACGCCAGAGGCCGCGAATTTTGGCAATTCTGTCAAGATCATCTATGTGCATGTGCCATCCGCGACGATGGCGATTAACATCTGGGTGATGATGCTGGTCACATCTTTGATCTGGCTGATCCGCCGCCACCATGTGTCTGCTTTGGCGGCGAAAGCGGCGGCGTTGATTGGCATGACCATGACGTTGATTGCGCTGATCACCGGGGCCGTTTGGGGCCAACCGATGTGGGGCACCTATTGGGCGTGGGATCCACGCCTGACCTCGTTCCTGATTCTCTTTTTGTTTTACCTTGGCTACATGGCGCTTTGGGCCGCGATCGAGAACCCGGACACCGCCGCGGACCTCACATCCGTGCTGTGTGTGGTTGGGTCGGTCTTCGCGCTTTTGTCCCGTTATGCGGTGAACTTCTGGAACCAAGGCCTGCACCAAGGGGCGTCCTTGTCGCTGGACAAAGAAGAACATGTTGCAAATGTGTATTGGCAGCCGCTGGTGCTGGCGATCGTCGGCTTTGGCCTTCTTTTCGTGGTCTTATTGCTTATTCGCACCCGTACTGAAGTGCGCCGCCGCCGTCTGCATGCGCTGATGGCCCGTGAAAGGATGATGGATGCTTGAGCTTGGAAAATACGCAGACGCGATCCTGTGGTCGTGGGGGCTGACACTTTTGTTGTTGGCGGGTTTGACGCTGATGTCGCTCCGGGCGTCGCGCAAAGCAAAGGCTGACCTGAAGGCTGCGGAAGAAAGACGTAAAAATGGCTGACGAAAACGTGCAAAAGAAAAAGATCTCGCCTCTGATGTTCTTACCGCCGGTGATCTTTCTGGCGCTTGCGGCGATGTTCATGTGGGGCATGGCGAATGGCAGCGACCCGCGCGCGCTGCCCTCGACCCGCGAAGGGGGCGTGGCCCCAGCGTTGACGACCGAACCTTTGGGGCCGGGCGTCTCTTTCACCCATGATGACCTGACGGCGGACGGCGTAAAGCTGGTGAATTTCTGGGCCAGCTGGTGCGCGCCCTGCCGGGCCGAACACCCCCAATTGGAAACCCTCGCCAAAGAGGGCATCACCATTTACGGCGTGAATTACAAAGACGAAGACATGAAGGCGCTGCGGTTCCTGGATGAACTGGGCAACCCTTATGCGGCGCTGATGGCCGATAAAAAAGGCCGCACTGGTCTGGATTGGGGCCTTTACGGCGTGCCGGAAACCTTTGTGATCGACAAAGATGGCGTGATCATCAAACGCTTTGCGGGGCCGATCACCGAAGGCGTGCTCGACAGCATTATCCGCCCGGCGATTGCCGAAGCCGCCGCAAAGTAAGCTGAATTTATACGACAAAACGGGGGGCTCGCATGATTGCTTGGCCCCCCGTTTTCGTTTCAGCCCGTTTTTGTTTCAGCCCGTTTTTGTTTCAGACTGTGGACTTAAATCCGGTAACCGCCCGAGACCGTCAGCACTTCGCCGGTGATGAACCCAGCCGCCTCGCTCAGCAGGAAACGCGCAGGCCCCGCGATGTCTGCTGGCACGCCGTTGCGCCCCAAGGCACTGTCATCGCGGATCAGCTTTTGCACATCTTCAGGGCGCGGTTTGTAATCCCGTTCAATGGCGCCCGGCGCAATCGCGTTGACCCGAATTCCGCGCGGCCCCAAGGCCTTGGCTTGGGATTTTGTCATCGCAACAAGGGCCGCTTTTGTTGCTGCATATACGCCGACCTCAGCGGGCGGAGAGGCGGCATTGATGGATGCGATGTTCACCACCGCAGATCCATCCGGCATATGGGGCAGGGCGGCGGCCAAAAGGGCGGCGGGGGCGGTGACATTGGCCTGATAAAGGGCGGCGTGATCGGCGGGATCCACCGCCTCGTGGGATGTTTCACGCACCACGCCCGCGTTATTGACCAGAAAATCAATCTGTCCAAAGGAAGCCACGGCGATTTTCATCACCTCTTCCGGTTCCTCAGCTTTGGTAAAATCCGCGCGGATCGCCAAGGACCCCGGATTGACCACGGTAAACAATTTTCCTGCTGTCTTGTCTGAGAAATAGGTGATGATCACATTGTGGTCACGCACCAGATCGTCGGCAATTGCGCGCCCAATGCCGCGCCCACCACCGGTGATAAGAACTGTTTTCTTCATGATTTCCTCCTGCTCGCGCGTGACCCTAACAGGCGGGGAGGCACGTGAAAACGCATAAAAAACGCGCCCCGAAGGCCGCGTTTTCTGTGTGTTGTCGGGGGCGATTATGCCTTGGCAAGATTGCGCAGCACGTAATGCAGCACGCCGCCATTTTCCACATATTCAATCTCAACCTCGGTATCGATCCGGCATTTGATCTGGATCTCTTTCACCGTGCCATCCGGATATGTGATGGTGCAGGGCAGGGTTGAAAGGGGTTTCAGATCGCCCGACAGGCCCGATATCGACACCACCTCATCCCCGGTCAGCCCCAAGGTTTTGCGCGTGTCACCGGCCGTGAACTCAAACGGCACAACGCCCATGCCCACAAGGTTTGATCGGTGGATGCGTTCAAAGCTTTCTGCGATCACGGCCTTTACGCCCAAGAGGTTGGTGCCCTTGGCCGCCCAATCGCGGCTTGATCCCGCACCGTATTGTTCGCCGCCAAAGACCACGAGTGGCACGCCCGCGTCCTGATACGCCATCGACGCGTCATAGATGGACGCTTGCTGACCGTCCGGCCCTTTGGTGTAGCCGCCTTCGACGCCATCC
This sequence comes from uncultured Planktotalea sp., assembly GCA_965367685.1. Classification (GTDB taxonomy): domain Bacteria; phylum Pseudomonadota; class Alphaproteobacteria; order Rhodobacterales; family Rhodobacteraceae; genus Aliiroseovarius. The sequence continues at coordinate 72,157 of CBDUJY010000006.1, forward strand.
AGCATCTCATTTTTAATGCGGATGTTGGCAAATGTGCCGCGCATCATCACCTGATGGTTGCCGCGCCGCGACCCATAAGAGTTGAATTCGCGCGGGGTCACTTGTCGTTCGGTCAGATACTGACCCGCAGGGGAGGACACCGGAAATGACCCGGCGGGCGAGATGTGATCGGTGGTGATCATATCCCCCAAAACGGCCAAAACCCGCGCGTCTTTGATGTCGCAAATCACACCCGCCTCTTTGGACATGCCCTGGAAATAGGGCGGGTTCTGGATATAGGTCGACGCGGCGGGCCAATCGTAGGTTTCCTCGTCCGAGGTTTCAACTGAGCGCCACTTTTCATCGCCCTTAAAGACATCGGCATATTTCGACTGAAACGCCTCGCGCGTGACGGTTTGTTCCACGATGTCAGCGATTTCTTGCGTCGATGGCCAAATGTCTTTCAGGAAAACATCCTTGCCGTCCTTGTCTTGGCCTAATGGTTCGGTGGTCAGGTCAATGTCCATCGTGCCCGCCAAGGCATAGGCCACCACCAAGGGGGGTGAGGCAAGGTAATTGGCGCGCACATCCGGTGAAATCCGCCCTTCAAAGTTGCGGTTGCCCGACAGAACCGAGGTGGCGACCAAATCGCCCTCGGCAATGGCGTCTGACAGTTCCGCCTGAATGGGGCCAGAGTTGCCGATGCAGGTGGTGCAGCCATATCCCACCAGGTTAAAACCGATTTTGTCCAAATCTTCCTGAAGGTTAGCGGCCTCAAGATAGGCAGACACAACCTGTGACCCCGGCGCGAGCGAGGTCTTTACCCACGGCTTTCGGTCCAACCCAAGGGCGGCGGCTTTGCGCGCCACAAGCCCCGCGCCGATCATCACGTAAGGATTTGAAGTGTTGGTGCACGACGTGATTGAGGCAATCACAACCTTGCCCGAACGCATCGTGTAATTCTCGCCTTTTACCGCAACCTCTTTGTCCATTGGGCGTTTAAAGGTCTCTTCCATCTCGCGGCGGAAGGCGTGTTTGGCATTGGTCAGTGGCACGTAATCCTGCGGGCGTTTCGGGCCCGAGATGGCGGGCACAATGCTGCCCATATCCAGCGAAAGCGTGTCGGTGTAGACCGGTGCATAACCCGCATCCCGCCAGAACCCGTTTTCCTTGGCATAGGCTTCAACCAGCGCAATGCGACCCTCATCCCGGCCCGTGGTGCGCAGGTAACGCAGGGTTTCATTGTCGATCGGAAAAAAGCCACAGGTCGCGCCATATTCCGGCGCCATATTGGCAATGGTCGCGCGATCAGCCAGGGGAAGACGGTCCAGACCTTCGCCGTAAAACTCAACGAATTTGCCGACCACACCCTTGGCGCGCAGAAGTTCCACAACTTTCAGCACGAGGTCGGTGCCGGTGGTCCCTTCCATCATTTCGCCGGTCAGTTCAAACCCAACCACCTCTGGGATCAGCATGGAAATCGGCTGGCCAAGCATCGCGGCCTCTGCCTCGATCCCGCCAACACCCCAGCCCAAAACGGCCAACCCGTTGACCATTGTGGTGTGGCTGTCGGTGCCGACAAGGGTGTCCGGATAGGCGACCTCTTCCCCGTTTTGGTCTTTGTCGGTCCAAACCGTCTGGGCGAGATATTCCAAATTCACTTGGTGGCAAATCCCGGTGCCGGGGGGCACAACGCGGAAATTATCAAAGGCGGATTGGCCCCATTTCAGGAACTGGTACCGCTCCATATTGCGTTCATATTCGCGGTCCACATTCATCTGGAACGCGCGCGGGTTGCCAAACTCATCAATCATGACCGAATGGTCAATGACCAGATCCACCGGATTGAGCGGGTTGATCAATTGCGCGTCCCCCCCAAGCGCCTTGATGCCGTCCCGCATCGCGGCAAGGTCGACCACGGCCGGAACCCCGGTGAAATCCTGCATCAAAACACGGGCCGGACGATACGCGATTTCGCGCGGGTTTTTCCCGCCGTTTTTGCCCCAATCGGCGAAGGCTTTGATGTCATCCACACTGACCGTGCGCCCGCCATCTTCAAACCGCAGCATGTTTTCCAACACCACCTTAAGCGCGGCGGGAAGGCGTGAAAAATCACCCAACCCGGCGTCTTGGGCCGCGGGGATTGAATAATAAGCGATGGAAGATCCACCCGCCGACAGTGTTTTACGTGTCTTGGCGGTGTCTGAACCTACGATAATGGTCATGGAATGGCTCCCTTTTTGAAACGGTGGCGGGGGTGGCTAATTATGATTTTGACCCAGATCCTTAAGCAGAACAAGGAGCGGGCAGGGCGTATGTGTTAACAGATAGGGTGCCCGCCCGCGAAATGTAACACTTCCCTCGCAAAACGTTGATTGGCCTGCGCCCCTTGGCTGCGCTATCACAGGATCAAGAGAAGAATGAGGTGAATTATGCGGGCAATTCTTGGGGCTGCGATGGCATTCGCAATCACGCTGAATATGACAGCGGGCGCAGCCGTGGCCAAAGATCAAACTGTGGTTGTGGTCGAACTGTTCACCTCTCAAGGGTGCTCATCCTGCCCACCTGCGGATGAATTGCTGACCGAAATGGCCAAGCATGACACGCTGTTGCCGCTGGCCTATCACGTGGATTATTGGGATTACATTGGCTGGAAAGACACCTTTGCACGGCCCGCGTTTACCGAACGCCAAGAAGGGTATCGCCGGGCGGCGCGGGCGCGTTACAAATATACGCCCCAAGTGGTTGTCGGCGGCGTAACCCATGCAGCGGGCAATCGCCCGATGGACGTGTTTGATGCGCTCGATAAACATCGTACTTTGGCGGGGCAGGTGATGTTGACGGTGGTGAATGGCACGGAAGTACGCGCCCAATCGGTCACCCATAAATCCGCGCCTGCGCCCATGGTGGCCCTATTGGTAAAGTTCAAACCGATGGAAGTGGTGAAAATCACCCGTGGTGAAAATGCCGGCCACGCGATCACCTATTCCAATATTGTCACCAAGCTGACCGCAATCGGCAGTTGGGATGGGACCGGAGAGTTCTCTGTCACCTTGCCAGATCTCGGGTCTGACGCGGCGGCAATTATGTTGCAATCCATGACCGCCGAGGGGTATCCCGGCCCGGTTCAGGCCGCCCTTCGTTTGCAATAATCGGTCAATCCTTTGCGGTGTCCGGCGTCATTTCCGGCATCTGCCAGCGATTATGGATCCACAAATACTGGTCCATATTGGCCCGCACCCGCGCCTCAAGCCGGTCATTATATTCCTGCATCATTTTTTCCGGCGTGGAATGCGCAATGGGCGTTTCAAACTCAATCAAAAAATCCAAACCGTTGTCTTGACGCGTTGCGAAAACGGGGATGAACAAAGTGTCGTATTTCAGCGCCATTTCCGCCAGAGCCAATGTGGTCATGGCGGGTTGGTCGAAAAATCGAAGCTCGCGCCCTTGTTCCTCGCGTTGATCCAGTAAAATCGCCAACAGGCCACCTTGGCGCAGATGCTTGACCATTTTTGCCATGCCGCGACGGGTTTGTTCAAAGGCAACGCCGTGAAACCCCTCCATTCGCCGCTTATAGCTTTCGTTGAAATAGGCGTTTGCCATCGGGCGATACAGCGCGCCGGGCTTAAAACCCTTTTTGATCACAGCCGCGCGCGCCGCATCATAGCTTCCGTAATGGGCGGACACAGCAATGATCGGCCGACCGTCCGCTTGCGCTTGCAGCAAATCGGGCAGGCCAGGGCCGGTTAACGGGGTGTCCCTGACGCGCGCAAAAAAATCCTTTTCTGACCACATCTCAGCCAAAAAGCGCCCGGCGTTATTTGAGACGGCGAAAACCAGTTTTTCACGCTCTTCGTCATTTAGATCAGGACGCGCCAGCGCCAGGTTTTTTCGGATCCGTTTGTCATAGCCCGCAATTGGGGCCACAACGCGGGCTGCCAACCAGCCCACAAATGGGATGCGTAGGGAATAGGGCAGGATGCGTGGCAGATTAAGGATGCCGGTCACACCAAGATATTGCAGATAGGGGACCAGCCCCCGTTTCTCCTGCACCATGTCCTGATCTCCTGTCGCTACCGGCTGATGGCTGGACATCAGACATAGCCCCAGCGCGGCAGGGCCGCAAGAGGTCCCGATGTGGTCGGGCTATATGAACAAGGGTTATTCTTCGTCCTCGGCCAGCAACAAGATCTCTCCGGCGCTTTCCATTTCGCGTATTTGCGAAATGATCGAATTCATCGCCGCTTCGCCATCGGCCTCTTTGACTTTGCCAAGGGTTTGGATTTCCTCGTGAATTTGTTCGGCCATGCGTTTCGACATCGCGCTGAGGATAAACTCGGCCACGTCTGCCAAATCGCCTGTGGCTGCGGCCAAGGCGGTGATCAGCACAGCCTGATCGATGTCTTTGGTGACTTTTGGGATGTCACGAGGATCGATCCGGCTTGGGATATTTGCGAATGTAAAGATGGCCTTGCGCACTTCATCGGCAAAGACTTTGTCATCCTCTTGCAGGCCGTTCAACACTTCGTCCCGCGTGGCAGCAGGTGAGAAGTTCAAAATTGCGCCGACCCGTTCAACAGGGCCTTCTTCAAAGGCGCTGACCGGCTGGGCATCCAATTGTTCGGCCAAGGAGCGCCCGATTTTATCCACCACCAACGGGTCGATATTGCCCGTAAGCGACACCGCGTAAGCCACCTTTCGGGCGCGCGGGCCGGGCAAGCGCCCCAGCAATTCTGCGGCCACAGACACCTTTAGCTTGGACAATAAAACAGCCGCAACCTCGGTGCTTTCGCTTTCTAAAACCGGCAACAAGCGCATGGGATCAAGGCCGGAAATGGTTTCCCACGGGTTGCCTGACACACGCACACCAGAATTTTTGCGCACGCGTGCAATTGTGGCCGGGTCAATCACCCCATCCAAAATGTTCAACGCCCCTTCCAGACCGCCGGGAAACGCGAGCCCAACATCCTCGATTTCTGCAATAAATTCGTCAATCACAGAGGCGACAGTGGCTTTGTGAATCAACCGCATGTCCGACATCATTTCGATCAGGTCGGTCTGCATCCCCTCGGGCAGGTTTGCCAATGGCAATTCTGCGCCCTCGGACAGCAAAAGCTTGATAATGATCGCGGCCTTTTGCTTTTTGGACAGAATGCGTTGCGGTGCGGAAAAGCGGTCCGGCGTAGGCATGCCCAACCCCGCAAAGTCGCCCACTTCACCGGGCAACATCACATCACTTTCCGCAGGCATCAAATATGAGGACACACAACACTCCGTTCACAGCACATCTAAGAAAATGCCATGCGCGGGGTTAAAACATCGTGACCAAGACCGGCGGAAACGCAAAAAAGGCGAGGTTTTCCCCGCCTTTTTGATGAATTTTTTCACGAGCTTACAAGTGTGGTTTAGCTGTCGCCAAACACCCGCTTGAAAATCGTGTCCACATGTTTGGTGTGATACGCCATGTCAAATTTCTCGTTGATCGCCTCAGCGCCAAGCGCCGCCACCACGGCGTCATCCGCCAATAGCAATTCACGGAAATCAAGACGTTCTTCCCAGACCTTCAGCGCATTACGCTGCACCATGGAATAGGCGTCTTCACGTGATACACCCGCTTGGGTCAGGGCCAAAAGCACGCGCTGAGACATCACCAGACCTGGAAATTTATTCATGTTATCCAACATGTTGTCAGGGAAGATCAGCATCTTTTCGACAACCCCCGCCAAGCGGTGCAATGCAAAATCAAGCGTGATGGTCGCATCTGGGCCAATCGCGCGTTCCACGGAAGAATGCGAAATATCGCGCTCGTGCCACAGGGCAACGTTTTCCATCGCAGGCACCACAGCCATACGCACCAAACGGGCCAAACCGGTCAGGTTTTCGGTCAGCACAGGGTTCTTTTTATGCGGCATCGCGGACGAGCCTTTTTGACCCATTGAGAAAAATTCGGCCCCTTCCAACACTTCGGTCCGTTGCATGTGGCGGATTTCAACAGCGATGTTTTCGATCGAGCTGGCTATCACGCCCAGCGTGGCAAAAAACATCGCGTGACGGTCGCGCGGAATGACCTGCGTGCTGATCGGTTCCGGGCGCAGACCTAATTTTTCACACACATGCTCTTCCACCGCCGGGTCGATATTGGCAAAGGTGCCAACCGCACCGGAAATCGCACCGGTGGCAATTTCAAAACGCGCTTTTTCCAGACGGTTTTTGTTGCGATCCATTTCTGCATAAAACCGCGCAAAAGTCAGACCCATGGTGGTGGGTTCTGCGTGAATGCCGTGGCTGCGGCCCACGCGTACCGTGTCTTTGTGTTCCATCGCGCGGGTTTTCAACGCCGCCAGAACACGGTCCATGCCACCCAACAAAATGTCAGCCGCCCGCACCATTTGTACGTTCAAACACGTGTCCAAAACGTCCGAAGAGGTCATGCCCTGATGCACAAAACGTGCCTCGTCTGACCCAACATGTTCCGCCAGATGGGTCAAAAACGCGATCACGTCATGTTTGGTCACGGCTTCGATTTCATCAATGCGCGCCACATCAAACTCAACATCTTTGGCTTTCCAGACCGCATCCGCATTTTCGCGCGGGATCACCCCCAGATCGGCCATTGCGTCACAGGCATGGGCTTCGATTTCATACCAGATTTTAAACTTGGTCTCAGGCGACCAAATGGCAACCATTTCGGGGCGGGAATAGCGTGGGATCATGTCACAGCCTTTTGCGTTAGAGGTCCGTTGCGCATCTCATAAACTGCGGTGATGCTGCAAACAAGGGAAGGGGCACCCAGATGGGTCCGTTTGCAGCACTGTTAGCGCCAATGATGGTCAGTTTCCCACCTTTTCACAGGCAAATGGCAGGTTTTCCCCGGTGACTTCCCCTAAAGGCCCAAGGGAATCGCCCCCGCGTACCAGTCAAACGCGCCTTTTTCTTGCCTGAAATATCCCCGCCGGAGGCGCATATTGCAACCTGCACCAACCTAACGATCAACCACCACCACACCCTTGCCCGGATGCGCGCGGTAATGGGCCAATCGACTGTCTAGATCCCCTTGATGAAGCTCTAATCGGTGCCCGTCTGGGTCCAGAAAATAGACCGATGTGCCCTCGGACCTATTCTCTTTCCACAAGTGCGCCTGCGCCGAAATTCCCCGTGAAAGCCGTTCAAAATCAACAGCATCACACGAAAGCGCAATGTGGCTGTCATCGGCACGTGGCGTGACCTTTTCCGCCCTCTCTAAACACAGCCAAATGCTGCCAAGTTCAAGATAGGCACTTTTGTCAGACGTGGCGCGCAAGACCGCCCCCAACAGATCCACATAAAACGCCTGCGACCGGTCAAGATCAGATACGGCAAGCGTGATGTGGTTCAATCCTGTGACCGCCATCCGCCCGCCATCCCTGTCTTATGTCTGCTCGGCTTTCGCCTCTGCCTCAGCCTGCAGCGCCCTCTTAGAACGCCTGCTCGTGACCCTGTTGATAGTCTTTCACCAGATTGCCAAAACGGGTGTATTTCGCTTCAAACGACAGATCGACAATGCCGATCGGGCCGTGACGCTGCTTGCCCAAGATGACCTCGGCTTTGCCATACAGCGGCGCCATTTCCTCTTGCCACAGCGCAATCTTATCCAGCTCGTGATCGCCCGGCTTTTCACGCTCTTTGTAATATTCTTCGCGGTACACAAACATCACCACGTCGGCATCCTGCTCAATCGACCCCGATTCCCGAAGGTCCGACAGCTGCGGGCGTTTGTCGTCGCGGTTTTCCACCTGACGCGACAGCTGTGACAGGGCGATCACCGGGATGTTCAGCTCTTTCGCAATCGCCTTCATGCCCATCGAAATCTCGCCAATCTCGTTCACGCGGTTTTCCGCAGTCCCACGACACAGCTGCAGATAGTCGATGATCAAAACATCTAACCCATGGGTCCGTTTCAACCGCCGCGCACGGGCCGCCAATTGTGAAATGGGCAGGGCGGGCGTGTCGTCGATGTAAAGCGGGCAAGCCTCTAGGTCTTTCGCCGCCTGAACCAGCCGCCGAAACTCGCTTTCATCCATATCCCCTTGGCGGATTTTATGGGATGAAATCTCAGCCGCTTCCGCCAAAATCCGGCTCGCCAACTGCTCCGCCGACATCTCAAGCGAGAAGAACCCGACCACGCCGCCATCCACCGCTCCCTCAGACCCGTCCGGCTTTAGCCCGCGCTTATACGCCTTGGCCACGTTGAACGCGATGTTGGTCGCAAGCGAGGTTTTCCCCATCGACGGGCGCCCCGCCAGAATGATCAAATCCGACGGGTGCAAGCCGCCCATTTTCTTATCAAGATCCACAAGCCCAGTGGACACACCCGCCATGCCGCCGCCCCGCTCATAGGCGGCATTGGCGTTTTGCACCGCCCCGGTGACCGCCTTTAGAAACGACTGAAACCCCGTGTCCGCTTGCCCGGCTTCACCAAGTTTATAAAGCGACTGTTCGGCTTCAATGATCTGTTCTTTTGGCTCGGATGAAATATCAACCTTGGCTGCTTTGGCGGAAATGTCTTCGCCCAGCCGGATCAGCTCGCGCCGGATCGCCAGATCGTAAATCATCTGCGCATAATCGCGCGCCGCAAAGGATGAGATCGCCGCCCCCGCAAGACGTGCCAAATAGGCGGCCCCGCCCAGCTCTTTCAGGCCTTCGTCATCTTCCATAAACGCCTTCAACGTCACGGGGCTGGCCAGCGCGTTCTTGGCAATGCGGGCGGCTGCAATTTCGTAAATGCGCTGATGCACCGGCTCATAAAAATGCGTGGCGGTGATGATCGACGCCACCCGATCGTAAACGTCATTGTTGGTCAGGATCGCACCCAAAAGCTGCTGCTCAGCTTCGATGTGATGCGGCAGGATGCCCTGCATCGCATCGCCCAACTCACCGGCTTCAGTTGGTGCTGGAAGATTGCCCGGAATGGTGCTGATGTCGTTCATGACCTGTGTCCCTTTAAGTGGGCGTTTTACCTTTGAACCGGGGCTCAAAGCAAAATGTATGTTTCTGTGGTTATCTTGTGGATAAGTCAGGCATCACACGGGATCCTACCAGATTTAGTAGGATCCCGCAAAATGGTGCCTATCAGTGGTGGGCTGGATCAGCTGCCCATACGGGCTTTTTGCCACGCACGCGGGTCTTTCAAGAACCGCTCCACCTCGTCCAACGTGTCAGTTGAGAACGCGCCTTGCGCCTTGGCTTCCGCCAGAACATCCCACCACGTACACAGGTGAATAAGCTGAACGCCATGATCTGACAGCGTTTTTTCTGTCTCGGGGAAGATGTCGTAATAAAACACAACGGCGGTGGCCCCACAGGTTGCCCCGGTGTCGCGAATCGCATCCACAAACGACAGTTTGGATCCCCCATCGGTGGTCAGATCCTCAACCAACAGCACCCGTTCACCTTCCGACATTGCGCCCTCAATCCGGGCGTTTTTGCCGTAGCCTTTGGGTTTTTTGCGCACGTAAGTCATCGGCAGCGCCAGACGCTCCGCGACCCAGGCCGAAAACGGGATGCCAGCGGTTTCGCCACCCGCAATATTGTCAAACGCCTCAAACCCAGCTTCGCGCATAATGGTTGCGGCCATGAAATCCATCAGGGTCGACCGAATGCGCGGATAGGAAATCAGCTTGCGACAATCAATATAGCTGGGCGACGGTAGGCCAGAGGCCAGCGTAAACGGCTCATCCGTGTTGAAATTCACAGCGCCAATTTCCAGAAGCATCCGGGCGGTGAGGCGGGCAATTTCTTCTTTGGCGGGGAAGGTGGATGGGATCATGGGGCAGCTCCTTTGATGCGGGGCCGGGCACGTAGCGCCCGGCAATATAGAGGTTCGCGCCCAGCATTCTGAGCAAATTGATTTACGCAGTCACAGACCAATGCAGCGGGAAGCCGGGATCAAACACGGTGACGGGGCCCTCTGCACTGTCGATGTGGGTGGGGTAGGCCACAGGGTCGCCTTTGGTCAGGGTGATGGTCGCGCCATTCACCGGCAACCCGTAAAAGGCAGGGCCATTGAGCGAGGCGAATGCCTCAAGCTTGTCGAGCGCCCGGGCTGTCTCAAACACTTCCGCCAAGCACGACATGGTGTTGGTTGCGGTGAAACATCCCGCACAGCCACAGGCGCTTTCCTTGTTTGGATCGGTGTGCGGCGCGCTGTCCGTGCCAAGAAAAAACGTGGCCTCGCCAGAGGTTGCAGCATCCACCAGCGCAAGGCGATGCTCTTCCCGCTTGGCGACGGGCAGGCAGTAATAATGCGGTTTGATGCCGCCAACCAGGATGTGGTTGCGGTTGATGATCAGGTGATGCGTGGTGATTGTCGCCCCCAGCGTGTCGCCGCCAGAGCGCGCGTAATCTACGCCGTTTTTGGTGGTGATATGCTCCATCACCACACGCAAATTCGGGTGCGCACGTCGAATGGGGTCCAGCACGCGGTCGATGAACACCGCTTCGCGGTCAAAGATGTCGATGTCGGCGTCAGTAACTTCGCCGTGCACACAAAGTGGCAGGCCAATTTCGGCCATTTTCTCAAACACCGGGGCGACTTTATCAAAGTCGCGCACGCCAGAGTTGGAGTTGGTGGTGGCGCCTGCGGGGTAAAGCTTCACCGCTTTGACCAGCCCCGATGCATGGGCGCGCGCCACGTCTTCTGGATCGGTGCCTTCGGTCAGATACAGCACCATCAAGGGATCAAATGTCATGCCGTCGGGCAGGGCATCCATGATCCGGCTGTGATAAGCGCGCGCATCCTCAGAGGTTACCACAGGGGGAATAAGGTTGGGCATAATGATCCCGCGGCCAAAATGGCGCGCAGTCTCAGGCAGGACGGCTTTCAGCATCTCGCCATCGCGCAGGTGCAGGTGCCAGTCATCAGGGCGGCGGAGTGTCAAAGTTTGGGTCATCGGGACAGTGATTAGACCAAGCCCGGTTTTTAGAAAAGAGCTTTGTTGCCTTAAGTCTCGCGAAGGATGGCCGCAAACGGCTCAAGCACATCAAACTCTGCCTCATTTGGGCGGGGTGTCAGGCCCAACCCGGAAAACAGCCCTTGCCGCCGCGCCAGCCGCTTGGTGGGCAAAAGGCAGACGTGGGTGACTTCGCGGGTGCGAAAGAATCTGGGGTCTGACTGAATAACCTGCGGCAGGCGGGATTTTTCAAACACGCGTGATCGCAGGGTTTTCACCACCACTTTATGCGTATCCCCAACCCGCATGTCAGGGTCGTCACACAACAGCAGCGCGCCGCGCAATTCCGCCTCGCGTTTGCGCAGGCGGGCGATTTGGGCGCGGATATCCGCCAGTTCATCGGCGGGGTGAAGGGGCAGCAAGGGGGCCGCCGGCCCGGTTTGGGCAATCGGCGTTCCACTTAATTTATGTCGAATCTGTTCCATAGGGCCACAATGCGGCCATATCGGTTAACGCGGGGTGAATGGTCTGTGGGGCAGGCTTAGGCGTCTTCCAACACTTTATTGGCTTGCTCAAGCGCGCGGCGGAACCTGGGGGCGGACCAGTGGCGGGTCACATAGCGCGACAGCGCCGCGACACGTTGCGGATGGCCGGTCACTTCGGTCCGGTCCAGAATGCCGCGCAAATACGGAAGGTGCTTGCGCCGCGCCCGCAGCGCTTGGAACGCCCCCGTTGGGGTCAATTCCCCATTGGCGGCTTTGGTGATCAAACCGGGCAACACCCCCATCGACCACAATTCAGCGGACACCCATTTGCCCATGCGGCGACAGGGGATGTGGTGGATATTGTCACCGGTAAACAGGCTTGCGTGCATGTGATCCTCGGACACGGCGGGATCAAACAAGAGATACACGGCATCCGCCCCCTCAACCATATCCGGGCCATAGCCATAGCGGTCGGTGAAATTGGTGCGGCGCAGTTTCGGATAGCGGTGATCCCAGCCCGCGCGTGCGGGATTCAGCGTGGCCTGTGCGCCCACCGCAATCACTGTGGCACCGGGGGCTGCGACCGAAAAGGCGGCGGCGGCGTATCCGCACATGCCAGCGCCGTAAAACACCACGTGATCAAATTCGTCAAAGAACCCGTCATCCACCAAACGGTCGAAATAGGCATAGACAGCTTTATCGCGGAACCACGTGTCTTTATGGGCCATGATGCACAGATTGGACCAACCTGTGTCTTCACCCTCGGATCCATCGCCGCCCGATCCGTCCGCCCCCGATCCGTCCGCCCCCGATCCGTCCGCCCCCGATCCGTCCGCCCCCGATCCGTCCACCCCCGATCCGTCCACCATAGACCAGCCCATCGGCTTGTGGCTTTCGCCCTTACGGATGGTGTCGATGGTTTCAAAGGTGACAATCAGCGTGGGGCCTGCGTCGGTCAAAATCGCCGAATGATCCTCGCCGAGGTTTTCAAAATAGCCACGCTCTTCGCCCATATCATCAATCGCATGCAGCCAGTCGTATCGCTTGGCTTCGGTCAGATCAAAGTGGTGCTCTTTGGTCAGCGTGTCATCTTGCATCATCATACTCGTTTGTTCGGCCATTCCCTAAGGTCATGGTTAAAGAGTAATGCGGGCGCGATTGGGTGTGCAATGGGGCAAAAGCGTGATCTTCCTGAGGGGAAAGTGGCGATTGTTGACCTAGGTGAACTAATCCCTAGGTTGTGTCTGTTTTTGTGCGTGTTTAAGCAACACCTTGGCGGCGTCGATCGGCAAAACACGCGCCGGGGGGGCCATCATAAGGCGACCCATGAGGGCACGGTAAGGTTCTTTTTCCATCAACGTCTCAAATTGGGCATGACGCCACGCCACCGCATTTTCATGCAGCTTTGCCAGCTGCGTGTCCCCGCGCAATCGGTCCAAATGCGCATCCCGCAGGGTGTCACAGGCGCGGATGCTGGTGTCTTTTACATCCGCCCAATTGCGTTCAGTCCAATAATCCATGCCCATCGGTTCTGAGGTCCGATTGACCCGACCCCGCGCGCGTTTCAGAAGGTAGCTTTCCATCGCGCCAAGGGCATAGTGGTTCAGCTGCACCAACCCGTAATTCTCGCGCCCAAAGGGGGAAAAAATCTGCCCTTTGCGAAACCGCGCCTCAAGCGTGCGACCGTGGCCGTCAAACCATTGGGTCTGCTCCACCTTGCCATCCACAGGCGATCGGGGGCGGTGCACGCCCAGCTTTTTATAGGCACCGTTGTTGCGATAAAGTGTTTTGAACATAAACGCGCGCCACGGCCAATACATCACGCGGGGCGCGGCTTGGGTAAAGACCTCGGTCACTGGGCGGTCTTGGAACCCAACCACGCCGCCATTGCCAAACAGCCGCCAGGTCATCGTGATCGCATCGGCATCAGGAACCGCATCCATCAGCGCCCCCAATGTGTGGTCGCCCACCTGCACATTCACAAACTCATCCACATCCAGCGTCATCAGCCAATCGGCACCGCGCACCAGCGGGTGTTTGTCGGCGGTCTTAAACCCGGTCCATTGCACACCGGCCTGATCGTAAGGGCCATCATTGCGGACATGCGTAAGCTCGCCCATCGCGTCCAACCGGTCCAGCATCTGATCGGTGCCATCGTCGCAATCATTGGACAGCACCAGAAAATCGGTAAACCCAATGCCCTTGTGATGGGCCAACCATTCCAACAGGAACGCCCCTTCGTTTTTCACACAGGTCACAGCTGTGATACGCATTGCTTGATCCTCAAACTCCGGTCTTTGACCCGGTTGCGGCCTTTGGGGGCATCTGCCCCGGCCTTTGTGTCTTTATAAGTGTCAGAGCGCGCCAGTTCCGTCAACGCGCGGGGATTGCCGCGACTTGCGAAACCCTGTTTGATACCCCAGATGTAGCGTTCATCGATGTGCGATCATCGAAAAACAATTGTTTTACCTTCAGGATCCTCCGTGACAGTTCCAGTGACCCCCCCCCCTAACGGCTTCGATAAAATCCCCGAATTGGCGCTTGCCTGGCACCAATCTGGCCGCCGCGTGGCCATTGCAACCGTTGTGTCCACGTGGGGCAGCGCGCCCCGCCCGGTGGGCAGCCAGATGGTGGTGTCAGACCAAGGCGAAATCGAAGGATCCGTGTCGGGTGGCTGCGTCGAAGGCGCTGTGGTGATCGCGGCTCAGGACGCGCTTATCGATGGACGATGCCAGCTTTTGACCTTTGGTGTCTCGGGCGAGGATGCGTTTTTAGCAGGTCTTGCCTGTGGCGGTGAAATCCGCGTGTTGGTGGAACCTGTGGGCGCGGATTTAGGGGCCGGGCAGGGCGTGCCACTTGAGATGCTCACCGATCTCATCTCCCACCGCGCGGCGCGGCAACCGGTGATCTACGCGCTGAACACCCAAAGCTGGAGCCGCGAACTGCGCGCACCAAACAGCGAAGGCACCGGCCTGCACGCCGACCACTTTCTGCACCTCCACACTCCGCCCCTGCGCCTGATTGTTGTGGGGGCCGTGCATGTGGCGCAAGCCCTGATCCCGATGGCGCAGATCGTTGGCTATGATGTGGTGCTGATCGACCCGCGCGGCGCTTTTGCCACGGCAGGTCGCTTTCCCGGCGTGACGATCCATCAGGATTACCCGGACGAAGCGCTGCCCCCCCTTGGTCTGGACGCGCGCACCGCCATTGTCACCCTTGCCCATGATCCCAAAATTGACGACCCCGCGATTGAGGCGGGGCTGGACGGCGATGTCGCCTATATCGGTTGTCTGGGGTCCGCCCGCACCCAAGCCGAGCGGCGTGACCGCCTTGCGGCGCGGGGATATTCGCCCGATCAACTCGCGCAAATCCACGGCCCCGTGGGGCTGGATATTGGCGCCATTGGCCCTGCGGAAATTGCGGTGTCGATTATGGCAGAACTGGTTGCGGTGCAGCGCGCAGGACGTGCGCGCCCCAAAATGGCCCAGCGGCTGTGTGATCGCTAGGCTTAGGCCTGATCGCCCGCAGGCGCCCGGTTCAACACCACAATGCGCGCCAGCAAAATGGCGGCAAAGCTGATCCCGGCGGCCAACGTGCCATCCACATGGCCAAGCAAAACGACATAAAGCGTACCGCCAATCAGCGACAGCGTGGCGTACAGATCCTCTTTCAACAGGCTTGGCGTCATGTTGCACAAAAGATCGCGGATCATCCCGCCCGCCGTGCCGGTGATACAGCCAAGCACCACGGCCAAAATCGGTGAAATCCCCGCATCCAACGCCACTTGCACGCCGGTCAGCGTGAACAGCGCAAGGCCAATGGCATCAAGATGCATCAACGCCTTTAATCGCCGCCCATTGCCCGCCGACATGCGTGTGGCCACCGCAAAGCTGATCAAGGCAATGGGCACCGCCACGGCCAAAAACCTTTCATCCCGGATCCAAAAGACCGGGGTGAGCCCAAGGAAAAGGTCCCGCAACGTGCCGCCGCCCATCGCGGTGGCAATCGCCAAAACGGTGGCGCCAAACGGGTCCATCTCGGCCCGGTGCGCCTGAATGGCCGCCGAGGCCGCCATCACAGCGGTGGCAAGCAAAGACAGCGGGACAAAGAGAAAAGACAGGGTTTCCATAGCGGTGTTTTAGGCGGTGTTGCGGGAAAGGGGAAGATGGGTTGTGGGGGCAGGGGCAGCCAGGGTAACTTGTACCCCGTCACATAAAACGCCCCACCGGTATGGCGGGGCATTCCTTATCTGTCTTGTGTCTTATGCGCGGGGATCAGCCCGCGTCATAGGCCGCGGTCACGATGAACTCGACCTTCAGCTCTGGGCGCGCCAGTTTGGCTTCGCCGCAAGCGCGCGCAGGGGCGTACCCTTCTGGTACCCAAGCGTTCCAGACCGAATTCAGCCCGGCGAAATCGGCCATATCCGCGAGCCAAATGGTCACTTGCAGCATGTCTTTGTTGGATGATCCGGCCTCGGCCAAAAGCGCGTCGATATTGGCAAGACATTTGGTGGTTTGCTCTTCCACGGTGTCGCCTTCGGCCACTTGGCCGGTCAGGTAAACAACACCGTTATGTTTGACGATTTTGGAGGAACGCGCACCGGTGTGCAGGCGGGTGATGGTCATTGTGGGATCCTTTTCAGGGGTAAGTTTGGCAGCGGCTTTCACCACACGCTTTGATGTGACCCGTTTCAGGTATCGCTGCAAGCCGTTTGCTTAGAAAAAGACAATCATTGCGATAAACCGCACAAACCGCCCAGATCACGCGCGAGGGGGGCAATCCTGGCCCCCAACAAAAAACGCCCCGCGAAGGCGAGGCGTTTTTGAAATTATAGAATGATACGACCGCGCTTACTTCGGCAGCGGTCCGATCATCATCACCATCTGGCGACCTTCCATCTTCGGCATGTTTTCAACCTTGCCGATGTCCTTGGTGTCTTCCGCCACACGCAGCAGCAGTTCACGCCCAAGGTTCTGGTGTGCCATTTCACGACCACGGAACCGCAGGGTGATTTTCACCTTGTCGCCGCCGCCCAGAAACTTCACCACATTGCGCATTTTCACTTCGTAGTCGTGGGTGTCCGTATTGGGACGGAACTTCACCTCTTTGACTTCGATGGTCTTTTGCTTTTTGCGGGCTTCCGCTTCGCGCTTTTGTGTTTCATATTTGAACTTACCAAAGTCCATAATCTTACACACAGGCGGGTTTGCATTGGGCGAAATTTCCACCAGATCCAAACCGGCTTCATCCGCCAGGACCATGCCACGCGCTGGGGTGACAACACCCACGTTTTCGCCATCCGCGCCAATCAGGCGGATTTCGTCTGAACGGATGCGGTCGTTGATCCGGGGGCCGGTGTCGCGCTGTGGGGGCGCATTATGAGGTCTGCGGGCTATGGTGCCATTCCTTCTTTGGTTTCATCAGTACTTGGTGCGAAACGTAAAGGGGCTGATGCGCGCTTTCAAGCCGAAAGCGTGCGACATTCCGCGTTTTGACGTGTCTTTGGTGAAACTCCCCTTGCTGATCGCGCCAAATTGACGCCATTTGCCCCCAAGCCGGGGGGAACGCCCGGGCGCGAACCAGAATTTTAAGGAAGTCGACATGAACAAGACGTTGATCGCAGTTGTTGTGGCCCTAGTTGCGGGTCTTGGTGGGTACACATGGTATTCGAACCAACAGGCTATGGTTGCGGAAGAAAAAGCCGCCGCCGAAACCATGGCTGCTGAAGAAGCTGCAAAAGCCGAAGCCGCCGCCGCCGAAGCCGCTGCTGCCGCCGAAGCTGAAATGAAAGCTGCCGAAGACGCTGCTGCCAAAGCCGCAAAAGAGGCTGCCGCCGCTGCTGAAGCCGCCGCTGCTGAAGCCGCCACAGCCGCCGCCGCTGCGACCGAGGCCGCGACCGAAGCGGCCACCACCGCCGTTGAAGGCGCGATGGAAGCTGTTGGTGATGTTGTGACCGACATTGTGGGCGAATCTGCGGCTGTGACCGAAGCGTTGGGGGCTGCAACTGAGGCGGCAACAGACGCTGTTGCGGGTGCCGTAGAAGAGGCCGCTGGTGCCGCAACGGACGCTGTCACGGGCACCGCCGCTGAGGCCACCGAAGCCGCTGCCGATACCGCAGAGGCCGCAACTGAAACCGCAACCGAAGCCACCGAAGCCGCCCCAATGACCGCAATGGACATGGCCAAAACCTTGCTGACCCCAGAAGGGTTTGACGCGGGCAAAGTCGGCGAATTGATCGACGGGTCAAACTTGGGTGACGTGCAAAAACTGGCACTGAAAACCGGTGTTGAGCAAGCCGCCAACAACCCTGACATGCTGAACGCCGTGTTGGACCAAGTGAAAGCCGCGCTGGGCATGTAAGCCCACAAAACGGTGAAAATGCGAACGCCGCGCGGGGCAACCTGCGCGGCGTTTTTTAATCTTGATAGGTTGAAAATGGGATTTTCAACCTTGGCGGCTTTCGGTGATTTTGCAAATCACCTGCGCCTGTTGGTTGAAAACCTTGTTTTCAACCTTAATCGAGAAACGCCTTTTCAACCACATATTGCGCAGGCTTGGAATTGGCACCTTCTTCCAGCCCGTACTCCTCAAACATCTCTTTCAGCTCAAGGTTAAAAGCCAGATTGCCGCAAATCATCGCGCGATCCGTGTCGGGGTTCAGCGGGGCCACGTCCAGATCTTTGAACGCCTCGCCAGACCGCATCAAATCGGTGATCCGGCCCATCTTGGGGCTCTCTTCGCGGGTTGTGGTTGGGTAGTATTTGATCTTTTTCCAAAACCCTTCGCCGATCACTTCGTTGAGAAGTTCATCGTGTTTCAGGCTTTCGATCAGATCGCGACCATAGGTCAGCTCGCCCACTTCGCGGCAGGTGTGGGTGATGATCACCTCGTCATAATCCTCATAGGTCTGCGGTTCGCGGAGCAAGGACGCAAAAGGCGCAAACCCGGTGCCGGTGGCAAAGAACCAGATGCGTTTGCCGGGGATCAGCGCGTCATGCACCAAGGTGCCCACGGGTTTGGGGCGCAGGATCACTTCGTCGCCCACTTTGATGTGCTGCAGCTTTGAGGTCAGCGGGCCGTCTTGCACCTTGATCGAGTAAAACTCCATCTCTTCATCCCAGCTGGGCGAGGCAATGGAATAGGCGCGAAGCAGTGGTTTTTGCTTGCCGGTTTTGGGGTCAGGGTCGCCCATCAACCCGATCATTACAAATTCACCAGACCGGAACCGCAAGGATGCGGGGCGCGTGCAGCGAAAGCTGAACAGGCGGTCGGTGTAATGCTTCACCTCGGTCACAGTTTGTGCGTCCGGCAGGGTGGGTACGGCTTTTACTTTGGTTTGGGCGTCCATAACAGATGTCACTTCATTCATGAGCTACACCGGGGCGAAAACCCCGGCCTTTCATGTTGTTATATAGGTGGTGTTGGCGCGGGGGTCTAGGCGTGCAGCCCGCCCGCCAGCCGCGACCGATAGTCATAGGCACGCCAATCGGCGCGGTACACCCAATCCTCTTCCGGTTGGCGGGCGGCCAATTCGTCCGAAATCTCAACCTCGTCAAAACCAGATCGCCGCGCCATGGCGTATTGATCCGAAATCACATGCCCCGCGGCACGAAGGCGCCCTTGATATCCAAGGTTGCGCAAATGCCGCGCAAGCGTGAACCCGCGCCCATCGGCAAAGGACGGGAAATCAATGCGGATTGCATCCACCCCCAGCATCAGGTTTGCCAGATCGGCGGGGTCGGTGTCGGATGTCAAATCCAGCCCACGGGTGTCATTTGCGGCGCGTTCCTCGCGCGCCGCAAATCCATGGTCCCAAGTGTCCGGACCAAAGCCGGTATCAACCACAATCACAGTCATTGCTCTGCTCCTACACGCACCAAAAATGTTTTGCCGTACTGCCGCGTCGCGGCGGTGTGGTGAAACATTCGCTTCATCTTTATGTTGTGCCGCATCGCCTAGTCCCCCTGCTCGGGTGACAAGGCGATACGTTGTATTTTGCCATCGACAAAATGAATGCCACATTCAGATTTATCCGCCCCGCGCCAACGTCCAGCACGGGGATCTTCGCCCGGTTTCACCGCAGAGGTACACGGCGCACAGCCGATCGACGGGAAGCCACGTCCCACCAGCGGATGCCGGGGCAGGCGGTTGTTGATCATGTAATCTTTCACATCATTCGCTGCCCAATGGGCCAGTGGGTTGACCTTGATGCGCCCGTTCTCAATCTCAAAAAACTCAAGATCCACGCGCTTGCCGCCCTGAAAGCGTTTGCGCCCGGTGATCCAGCCGTCAAACGGCGCAATGGCCTTGGCCAAAGGTTCAACCTTGCGCAGCGCGCAACAGGCATCGGTGTCGGCCAGATGCAGGATATTATCCGGGTCACGATTGAACACTTCGCCCGCGTCGGGGTGGATGGTTCGCACATCGGTCAGGCCCAGCTTTTGCGACACATCCACTTGATATTCCAGCGTTTCCTGAAACAGCATTTGCGTGTCCAAAAAGATCACCGGGGTCGAACGATCCACCCGCGATACCATGTGCAACAGCACAACGCTTTCCGCACCAAAGCTTGAGACCAGCGCCAGCGGGCCGATTTCCGGATCGGTCAGCGCGTGGCTCATCACTTGGGTGGCCGAGCGGTGTTTGAACCGGACATTTAAGTCGGCCACACGGTCCTCAAGCGAGGGAAGGGGGGCTTCAAGCGGCATGGGATTTCCCCCCAGCAGCGCCCTCGGGATAGAGCGCGGCTTTAAACGGCGCATCGCCAAGGCGGCGGTACGCGTCCAAAAAGGTTTCCTCGGCTGTTTCACGCAGGTCGAGATAGGCCAAAAGAATGCGTTCAATTGCCGGCACAATCTGATCATAGGCAAAGCCCGGACCGGTGCGTTTGCCGATCACAGTGTCCGCTCCACCGTCACCACCAAGGGTGATCTGATAGTTTTCAACACCGGCGCGGTCCAAGCCCAGAATACCGATATGACCCAGGTGATGATGTCCGCAAGCATTGATGCAGCCAGAGATTTTCAGCTTGATCGGGCCAATGTCATGCTCGAGCTTCAGTTCGTCAAAACGTGTGGCAATGTCTTGTGCCACGGGGATCGCACGGGCAGTGGCCAGCGCGCAGTAATCCATGCCGGGGCAGGCGATAATGTCCGAAATCAGACCGGCATTTGCCGTCGCCAACCCATACGCCCTGAGGGTCGCATACAGCTTTGGCAGGTCCGATTTATGCACATGCGGCAGGATCACGTTTTGCTCGTGGCTGATGCGCAGATCGCTGTAACCAACCGTCTCAGCCAGATCCGCCATCACCCGCATTTGCTCAGATGTGGCGTCACCCGGCGTCTCGCCATGGGCCTTGATTGAGATCGTCACAATCGCGTGCTGATCGTCGCGGTGTGTGTCCAAATTGGTGTCGGCAAAGCTGCGAAAGCCCGGATCGGTGGCATAAGCGGCGTCATACGCGCCAGTGTCAGCGGATTTGAACGCTGGCTGCGGGAAACTTGCCTGAATGCGCGCGAAATGGTCCTGATCCACACCGGAAAACAGCGGGCGGGTCTGGGCGAATTTCGCATCCACCAGCGCGCGGATTTTCTCAATCCCGTTTTCCATCGTGGTGATCTTAATGCGCGCTTTGTATTTGTTGTCGCGGCGCCCCAGCACGTTGTAAACGGCCACAATCGCTTCGAGATAGGGCAGCAAATCCGCCCGTGGCAAAAAGTCATTCAGCACCTGACCCACAACAGGGGTGCGCCCCAGACCACCACCCACGATGATCTGATAGCCCACTTCGCCGCCCCGCGTCACAATGCGGATGCCCACATCATGCGCTTTGGTCACGGCGCGATCTTCTGGCGATCCGGTCACGGCCAGCTTGAACTTGCGTGGCAGGAACTGAAATTCCGGATGGTCGGTGGACCACTGGCGGATCAGTTCAGCCGTGGGGCGCGGGTCTTCAATCTCATCCGCGGCGGCCCCGGCGAAATGATCCGCCGTCACGTTGCGAATGGTGTTGCCCGAGGTTTGGATCGCGTGCATTTGCACATCCGCCAACGCATCCAACATATCCGGAATATCCGACAGGGCCGGCCAGTTGTATTGGATGTTCTGACGGGTGGTGAAATGGCCATACCCCTTGTCGAACTTATCCGCCAGATACGCCAACTGGCGCATCTGATCCGGGTTCACCGACCCATAAGGGATCGCCACGCGCAGCATATAAGCATGCAATTGCAGATACACGCCGTTCATAAGGCGCAGCGGTTTGAACTCATCTTCCGTCAGCGCACCAGAAACGCGGCGCTCTACTTGCTTGCGGAACTGCGCGGTGCGGGTGCGCACAAAATGGTCGTCGAAATCGGCATAATCATACATGAGCTGGCACCTTTTGCTGGCGTTCTTGCTTTCCATGCGGGCGGTTCGACGGGCCCTTCGCCCGGAACGCTTCGCGGAAATGGGTGGGAACCGGGCCGCGATCGCCCGCCTTAACATCCGCCAAATAGGCGCCAACCGCGATATGCGGCTGGGTTTCGGCCTCAAAAAGGCGCGCATCTGCGTCGTCCGGGGTGCTCAGCACCAATGCCATACACAACTCGCGCACCCAGCTGCCATCAACAGCGAGGTAAATTACATCGCCAGAGATCAGGTCATTTGCGGTTACGACTTTGGGTGTAAAGGGGCGCGCCATGGGCCGGTCCTTTCTAGTTGCGTTCCGTGTGTATATAGGACATTTTCCTAGTAAATTGCGATTGGCTGCGGTCAATAAGGACGTTTGTTCTAATTATTTGCCCAAAGCGAACGCCCGGTTCGAAATGTAAGGAAAATCGAAATGTCTGTTCGGCTCGATGAGATCGACAAGAAAATTCTGCGCGAGCTTCAGGTGGACGCAGGCCAGTCTTTGGACGTGATTGCCCGCAAAGTCGGCTCGTCCAAGACGCCCGTGTGGAATCGTATTCGCAAAATGCGCGAAGCGGGTGTGGTCGGGCAAAACACCATGATTTTGGATGCCGAAAGCCTTGGATTTGAAGCCTGTTTCTTTGTGCTCATTCGCACATCCGAGCATGAGGCCGATTGGCAAGGCAAGTTCCTAAAGGCCCTGCAAGAACGTCCCGAAGTGATGGAGGCCCACAGGCTTGCCGGTGAAATCGACTATATCCTGAAGGTCCGCGTTGAGAACGCCCGCGCCTATGATGTGTTTTATCAGGCGCTGATTTCAGAGGTGAAGATCTTCAACGTCACCGCGCTTTTGTCGATGGAAGAGCTGAAGTTTTCCACCGAATTGCCGATCTGAATTGCCGATTTGAAACGGGGCCAGGGGCGCTGCCCCTCGCGAGGCAAGCTCGCTCACCCCGGGATATTTAGAGAAAGAGGAAAAGAGGATGGCGCGGGCGGGCGCTCTTTTTCTTGCCATAAATATCCTCGCCGAAGGCAAAAAGTCAGCGCGTCACCATCACTTTGGTCAGCCCGTGGAAATGATAGACATTGCCATATTCCGGCGGCTGGCTCAGGCGCAAGTTGGGGCAGCGGTCAAACAGGATCGGCAGCGCATTTGCCAGCTCTAACCGGGCCAGTGGGGCACCAACGCAGAAATGCACTCCAGACCCGAAGGCACTGTTTTGTTTGATCTTTCGGGTGGGGGCAAAGCGGTTGGGATCGTCCCAATTGGCGGGGTCCCGATTGGCGGCGCCCAGCAACAGCCCGACCTCATCGCCGCGCTTGAAGGAATGCCCAAACAGCTCCAGATCTTCGTAGGCATGGCGGGTAAACATATGCAGGGGCGGGTCAAACCGCAGGGTTTCCTCAACGGTTTGATCAATGGCATCCGGGGCCAGCGCCGCCTTGGGTGTGTCTTGTTCCAGCAGAGTTTTCACCGCGATCGCCATCGCATGCACGGTGGCCTCGTGCCCCGCGTTTAAAAGCAGAATGCAGGTGGTGATCAGCTCATCCGTTGACAGTTTTTCCCCGCCTTCTTCGGCTTGGATCAACTGGGTGATCAGATCATCGCGCGGATCCGCCCGGCGGTCTTCGACATAGCCGCGCATGAAGGCGACAAAGGCTTCGGTGGCGGCCACGGCCTCGTCTTCGATCTCACGGGTGCGGCGGGCCTGATACATTGACACCATCGCGTTGGACCATGCCAAAAGATCATCCGCCATCGCCTCTGGCACGCCCAGAAGGCGGCAGATGATAATGACCGGAATGCGGGTGGCGAAGGCGGGCAAAAGGTCAAACTCAACCCCGGAACCCGCTGCTGGAAACCCATCAATCAATTCATGCGCGAGGACCTCGACCTCGGGGGCCAGGCCAGCAATCCGACGGGATGTGAAGGCGCGCAAGACAAGCGAGCGCAGGCGGGTATGGCGCGGGGCTTCAAGCTCTAGCATCGAATGTGCTTCTACCGCATAAAACGGTGCCAAATGCGCGGGAAACTTGCGCGGCTCGACAGGTTCGCGGCCAAAGCGGCGATCGCGCAACAGCGTGCTGACGGCGCCGTGGCTGACCGCCATCGGCATCTTGTAATCTTCCCAGAAAAACAAATCCCCACCCGCCCGCGCACGGTCATAAAAGGCATAAGGGTCTTGCACAAAATCGGGGGCGGTGGGGGATTGGATCAGAGTTTTCATGCCCGCACAGTCGCCAAACCCGCTGGTCTTTGCAAGGGCGGCGTCTTAAGGTCTTGCCCATGTTGCGACTTTTTCGGTTTCGTTGGTTTTTGCTTTACCTGTTGATCGCGGTGCCGATCAGCGGCGGGGTGGGCATGCTTGCGTGGCGTGATGCGCTGGATCCCTTGGCAGAACGCGCCGAAACCGATCTGGCGCTGGCCTCTGATCGGTTGCAACGGCATCTCTTTCGGTACCGCGAACTGGTGGTGGTGGCGGCCCAACACCCCGTGTTGCGCGCGGCGCTTTATACCGTGAATGACCGGCTTGGCGAACGCAGTGACGCGGTGAGTTTCCTGTCCCGGCTGACCGATATGACTGGTGCGCGGCAATTTGCATTGGTGGATACCGAAGGCCAGGTTCTGGCGCGATCAGAACAAAACGTCATCTTTGAAGCCCCGTGGACCACGGGCACATTACCGTTGGCGCGCGCGCTGAACGGCGCCTTGGGACAGGTCGGCAGCCTTGGCAAAAACGCCCGCGGGGAAACCGTGCGCCTGTTCAGTTTTGCCGCCCCCCTGCGCGCGCCTGATGGCCGGGTGATTGGCGCGGTGGTGGCCGAAATTGACATTCGCAAATTCGAAGACGATTGGCCCAGCTCGGACGCCACGGTGTTCTTTTCCGACAAGGCCGGACAGATCCTTGTGTCGAACCGGTCCGAGCTGGTGTTGGCGGATCGCAATGCCGATGATTTCATGGGCATCCAGCAACGCACATGGCGCGGGCATCAGCTGTGGGCGGTGGATGGCGGCCCCTATGTGCCGACGCAGGCGCTACATTTAGAACGGGATTTGCTGACGGTTGGCCTGAAGGGAGAGCTGCTTTTGGACAGTTCCCCCGCGCTCAGATCAGGGGTGCAAATCGCCATCGCCACCGCGGCGATTTTCACGCTTTTGGGGGGGGCCATCTTTGTGGTCGGCCAACGCCGCCGGGTTCTGGCCGATCTGTTGGAAATTGAGGCCGCCGCCAACGCCAAGCTCGAAGCACGGGTGGTCAAACGCACCGAGGCGCTGTCGCTGGCCAATGCGGATTTGCAAAAGGCGCAGGCGGATTTGGTGCAGGCGGGCAAGCTGTCGGCGCTGGGGCAAATGTCGGCAGGCATCAGTCACGAGTTGAACCAACCCCTGATGGCGATCCGCAGCTTTGCCGACAATGGAACCGAGTTTCTCAGCCGCGGTGCGCCCGATAAAGCCGGGGCCAATCTGAGGCGGATTTCCGAACTCGCCGGTCGGATGGACCGGATCATCAAAAACCTGCGCGCCTTTGCCCGCAACGAAAGCGAACCCCACGGAAAAGTCGATCTGGTGCAGGTGATTGATGCCGCGGTTGAGCTGACCGGCGCGCGTCTGCGGGCAGATGGCGTGATGCTAGAATGGCAGCCCCCAAGTGGTGCGATTTACGCCATTGGCGGCGAAGTGCGCTTGGGTCAGGTCTTTGTCAATCTGATCAACAATGCGGCGGACGCCATGGCCGGACAGGATGAGAAACGCATTGATATCAATCTGATACAAGCTGAAAAGCTCACCGTGACCCTGCGCGACACTGGCCCCGGTATCGCCAACACCGATAAGATTTTCGACCCTTTCTATACCACCAAACAGGTGGGCGATGAGGGGATGGGCCTTGGCCTGTCGATCTCATACGGTTTGGTGCAAAGCTTTGGCGGCAACATCCGGGGGGTGAATGCGCCCCCTGATGCGCCAAGTGGTGCGATGTTCACGGTTGAGCTGGAATATTGGAAAAAGGATGGTGCCCAATGAGTGACGGCAAACCCACACAGGTGCTGTTGGTGGATGACGACGCGATGGTGCGCGAGGCGTTGGGCCAGACGCTGGATCTTGCGGGTTATCACCCCACGTTGGCGGGCAGTTATATCGAGGCCAAAGACCACCTGTCTGAGGCGTTCGCGGGCGTCGTGGTCAGCGACATTCGCATGCCCGGAAAAGATGGGTTTCAACTGTTGGAACACGCGCAAAAACTGGACGCTGAGCTTCCGGTGATCTTGCTGACAGGCGAGGGTGACATCCCCATGGCCGTGCGCGGCATGAATGCGGGGGCCTTTGATTTTCTGGAAAAACCCTGTGACACCACGGCGTTTTTGGCGGTGATTGACCGCGCGATGGAAACGCGGCGGTTGGTGTTGGAAAATCGTGCGCTCAAACGCGATGCGCAAAAGGGCGATGCGGCCTCTCGGTTGCTGTTTGGTGAAAGCACACAGGCCGAGGATCTGCGCGCGCGGGTGCGCTCTGTGGCTGCGACCCAAGCCGAAGTTCTGATCTGTGGCGAGCCGGGGTCCGGCACCGCAAAAGTGGCCGAAGTGGTGCATCTTTTGTCGGGTGTGGCGATGCGCCCGTTTGTGAAACTGCCTGCTGCTGGTCTAACGTCCGAGGCGCTGAGTGCCGCGTTTGACCGTGCCGAAGGCGGCACATTGTTCTTGGATGAAATCGCCGCCCTTGACGCCTCAACCCAGTATACCTTGTTGGATTTGCTAGAGAAATACGGAAGCGCGCGGGTGGTTGTCGGCACCTACCGCGACCTTGCGGGCGAAGTGGAGGTGGGGCGGTTTAACCCCGACCTCTTTTACAAACTCGACGTTCTGCGCGTGCGCATCCCGGCCATTCGCGAGCGCAAAGATGACATCCCGGTGCTGTTTCGCCATTACGTGTCGATCGCCAGCGAACAGGCGGCCCTGACCCCGCCCGAGATCAGCCAAGAGGTGATCGGACAGCTGATGGCGCAAGACTGGCCCGGCAATGCGCGCGCGCTGATGAACACCGCGATGCGCTTTGCGATGGGGCTGGATATTGGGGGGCTGGGGCTTGGCGATATTGAAGAAGGGGACGAGGCGCGCCCGGGCCTTGCCCAACAGCTTGCCCAGGTTGAACGCTCGCTTTTGATCGAAGCGCTGCGCCGCCATGCGGGTGGGGCGACGGCCACAGCCAAAGAGCTAAAACTCCCACGCAAGACGTTTTACGACAAACTCGCGCGGCATGGGATTAAGGCGGAGGATTATCGGGGGTGAGTGGGGCCACCGATATTTCCCTCGCAATGCAGGTGCGTTTTCTGTCGGGTTCTTCCGGTGATTTTCCCTGAAGTGCCGAATCATCCTAACTGATTCGTCTTATCACCAAATCCCTCACCTGTGCGGAAATCCGCACAACTCGTCTATTCCCTGTGCGGAAATCCACTCACCTGCTGTTTTTTGATCACCGGTGCCGCAAAAATGGGCAGGTCAAGTCTTTGAAAGAAAATCTTAAATCTCCCAGATATCGCTAACAAAAACTTGCCCCTTGGTCAGCCCGCCGCCCCATGGCCCAATAGCACCAACATCCGTTTCGGGATGTGGGAAGATATTCTGTCTGGGAGGACACCACATGAAATTCCTTACGATGGCCGCATCTGCGCTGGCCCTGACCGTTTCCATGAACGCCGCAACCGCCGCCTGTGATGACGGCGAGATTGTGATCAAGTTCAGCCACGTGACCAACGCCGACAAGCACCCCAAAGGGATTGCCGCCAGCCTGCTGTCCGAGCGTGTGAACGCCGAGATGAACGGCAAGGCGTGTATGGAAGTGTACCCAAACTCGACGCTTTATAATGACAACCAAGTGCTCGAGGCGATGCTGCAGGGCGACGTTCAGATGGCCGCGCCAAGCCTGTCGAAATTCGAAGCCTTCACCAAGAAATTCCGCATTTTTGATCTGCCGTTCATGTTCAAAAACATGGATGCTGTGGATGCGTTCCAACAGTCGGAAACTGGTCAGGCGATGAAAGAAAGCATGACCCGTCGCGGTCTGTTGGGGCTGGCGTTCTGGCACAATGGTCTGAAACAGTTTTCCGCCAACAAACCGCTTGAGCTGCCCACGGATGCGGCTGGCCTGAAATTCCGGGTGCAAACCTCGGACGTGCTGGTGGCACAGATGGAAGCAATTGGGGCAAGCCCACAGCCAATGGCGTTTTCCGAAGTCTACGGTGCGCTGCAAACCGGCGTTGTGGATGGTCAGGAAAACACCTGGTCAAACATCTATGGCAAGAAGTTCTTTGAGGTTCAGGACGGCGTGACCGAGACCAACCACGGGCTGCTGGATTATCTGGTTGTGACCAATGTGGACTGGTGGGAAGGCCTGCCCGCAGATGTGCGTGACCAGCTGGCCAGCATCATGAATGAAGTCACATCGTTCCGCAACGGCGAAGCCTTCGCTGTGAACGAGGCCTCTAAGCAATCGGTCATGGATGCAGGCAGCACCGTGCGCCAGCTGACCGCCGAACAGCGCGCCGCATGGGTGGCCGCGATGAAACCGGTTTGGTCAAAATTTGAAGGCGACGTGGGTGCTGAAAACATCGAAACGGCGCAAAAAATCAACGAGATGCACTAAGCATCCCGTCTGGGGCCTGCCACATGCGGGCCCCGGACACACCTGAATTTCCGACAAAATTCCTGCAATGAAATTGCACCCCGCCGCATCAGGCGCCGTAAGGGGAGGGGACAGATGAACCAATCATCCACACAAAAACACGGGTTCGAAGAGACGGCGATTGCGCTGTTATTGGGCCTGATGACCATGATCACCTTTGCAAATGTTGTGCTGCGGTATGTGTTCAACAGCTCGATCATCTGGGGGCTAGAGGTCACGTTGATCCTGTTTGCCTGGCTGGTCCTGCTGGGCGTGAGCTACGGCGTGAAAATCACCGCCCATCTTGGGGTGGACGCGCTGACCAACATCATGTCACCGGGCCTGCGCAGGGGGGTGGCCCTGACGGCGGGTGCGGTTTGCATCATCTATTCCTTCCTGCTTTTGAAAGGTGCGTGGGATTACTGGGCGCCTTATGCAGAACTGAGCCGCACCTCTGGTCGCTGGTTCCCCACCGGGTTTGAACAGACCCGCGGGCAAAGCTTTTACATCACCGATCAGGTGCCGATGCCGGGGGTCCTGCGCTTTTTGGAAGACTGGATCAACTACGGTGAGACCTATGACAAGCTGCCGCGTGTGGTGCCTTATACCATCCTGCCCGTGGGCATCGCGCTTTTGCTGTTCCGCTTTGTGCAGGCCACGATCCGCATCTGGACCGGCGCGCAAGACAGCCTGATCGTCAGCCACGAAGTGGAAGATGAGATCGAACAGCTGCAAGCCGACCACACCGACACCGAACATACAAAATCAGGGACCTGACCCATGGATGTACTCTTTCTTTTCCTGATGGTGATTGGGTTTTTGATGCTCGGCGTGCCGATTGCGGTGTCGCTGGGGATGAGCTCGATCCTTTTTCTTTTGCTCTTTTCTGAAACCTCGCTGGCCTCGGTTGCGCAAAGTTTCTATCAGGCTCAGGCGGGTCACTATACCCTGCTGGCGATCCCGTTTTTCATCCTTGCCTCAAGCTTTATGTCAACCGGCGGCGTGGCCCAGCGGATCATCCGCTTTTCCATCGCTTGCGTTGGGCATATGCGCGGCGGTCTGGCGATTGCGGGCGTCTTTGCCTGTATGCTGTTTGCCGCGCTGTCCGGATCAAGCCCGGCGACCGTTGTGGCGATCGGGACCATTGTGATCGCCGCCATGCAACAGGTTGGATACACGAAAGATTTCGCCGCGGGCGTGATCTGTAACGCAGGCACTTTGGGCATCCTTATCCCGCCGTCCATCGTGATGGTGGTTTACGCCTCGGCGGTCGAAGTGTCCGTGGGCCGGATGTTCCTTGCGGGCGTTATTCCGGGGCTTTTGGCCGGCATCATGCTGATGATCGCCATCTATGTGATCGCCACCATCCGCAACATGCCAAAAGGCGAGTTCGGCGGCTGGAAAGAGGTTCTTGCCAGTTTCTCAGATGCGGTCTGGGGGCTTTTGCTGATCGTGATCATCATGGTTGGCATCTACGGCATCCCCGGCATCACCGGCGCGCTGTTCACCCCAACCGAGGCCGCCGCTGTGGCGTCTGTTTACGCCTTCCTTGTCGCCACCTTTATCTACCGCGATATGGGACCCTTGGCGGACAAAGGCGACGGTAAAAAGACGCTGTTGCAAAAGCCACAGGCGCTGATCACCGCATTTTTCCACGAAGACACCCGTAAGACGCTGTTTGATGCGGGGAAACTGACCATCACGCTGATGTTCATCATCGCCAACGCACTGATCCTAAAGCATGTTTTGACGGATGAGCAGATCCCGCAACAAATCGCAGGCGCGATGCTGTCGGCGGGCTTTGGCAAGATCATGTTCCTGATCATCGTGAACATCATCCTTCTGATTGGCGGTCAGTTCATGGAGCCTTCGGGCCTGATCGTGATCGTTGCCCCGCTGGTGTTCCCCATCGCGATTGAGCTGGGCGTGGATCCGATCCACCTTGGCATCATCATGGTGGTGAATATGGAGATTGGCATGATCACCCCCCCCGTTGGCCTCAACCTCTTTGTGACCTCAGGGGTGGCCGGGATGCCGATGATGAAAGTGGTGAAAGCGGCGCTGCCGTTCCTCGCCGTGCTCTTCGTTTTCTTGATCATGGTGACCTATATTCCGTTCCTCTCAACTTGGTTGCCAACCACCTTGATGGGACCAGAGATCATCACGAAGTAGAAAAGGCGGGGATCCTCTCCCCGCCGCACTCTCTACTTCAAAAGACGCAAACCTTAATGGGGGTCAGGGCTGGGATGTCCCGGCCCCCAATCACTTGTTACAACCTAAATCCGTTCTACCGGGCAAAGGTTGAGAAATCGAAAATGTCACTGTTTCAATTTGCAGGTCTTGATGCCCAAAAGCGAATAGGCCGGGCAGCTGCCCATCAGACCCGTGGCCAAAGGCAAAATACCAATCAGCGCCCAAATCGGCCCGCCTGCAAAGGCGTACCAACCGATTAGGGCCAAACCTGCAACAATGCGAAGGATACGGTCGATGGAACCAGCGTTTTTCTTAAACATGAGATTGTCCTTTCTGTCTGTTGCCCCCTTTGTAAAGGGGCGCGCGCAGAAAGGCATGTGACCCTGTCACACAGGATCGGAATTCTTTATGTCTTAAGCTCGGGACCGCGCCGCAAATCCTCAAGCTTTTTGGCATCTAGGATGATCACAACGCCGCGTTCATGCCCAACCAATCCCGCCTGCGCCATCTTTTCCAACCGCCGCGACACAACTTCGCGCGCGGTGCCAATGGCGGTGGCAATCTCGGCCTGGGTCATCTTCAGGCAATTGTCCGGCCCCGCGCGGTCCAGAATAAGGGCGGCCAATCGCGCCTCAACCGACATAAAGCTCACGTTCTCAATCAATTGCATCATCGCCTGCATTCGGTCGGCAAAAGCCCCAAACACCAAACGGCGAAACTTGGGCGAGCTGTCGATCAGCGCAAAAAACACGTCACGCGGGATCAACACCATCTTCGTGGGCGTCTCTGCCGTGGCTTCGCCAGTGTAATCCTCACCACCCAACAACCCCAATGTGGACTGAATACAGCTTTGTCCCGGCGCGACGCGGTAAAGCAGGATGTCGCGCCCATTTGGCCCCACAAGGTTCACATCCACCTGTCCTGACAATACAAACACATAGCCCTTCACCGCGTCACCGGGGCAAAAAAGAACCGCCCCTTTGGGCACGGACATGGGCGACAACGTGTCAAGCAGCGCCCGCGCTGGCGCTTCCAGTTTGGCAATCTCGATTGTGTCTTGGGTCCAGCTCATCAGGGGATGCCTCCGGCGGGGATATTTAGGGCAAGAAAAAAGCAGGCACGCAGCGTTTCCTTTTTTCTTGCTGAAAATATCTCGGGGGTACAAGGGGGCAGCGCCCCCTTGCTTGTGCTTGGCGCGGTTTAGCCGCGGCTGCGTTTTTCAAACCGGGGCAACATGGCTGAGAAATCCATGCCCAACCCGTCTTCATCCTCAACAAAATCGGTGTACAGCTCGGTGGCGCGTTGCCCCATCGGCGTGTCCGCGTCCGCAGCCTCTGCCGCTTGTTGGCTCAGGCGTAAATCCTTCAGCATCAACTCTGCCGCAAAACCGGGTTTGTAATCGTTGTCAGCCGGCGAGGCAGGGCCCACACCCGGCGCCGGACAATAAGCGTTCATGGTCCAGCTGTAGCCAGATGAGGTCGATACAACGTCAAACATTTTCTGCCGGTCCAGACCCAATTTATCCGCCAAAGCAAAGGCTTCGCAGGTGCCCGCCATGGTGATGCCAAGGATCATATTGTTGCAGATCTTTGCCGCTTGGCCCGCACCGCTGTCCCCGCAATGCACCGCCTTTTGACCCATGATGTCAAAAAGGGGATCGGCCTTGGCGAACGCCTCAACTGAGCCGCCCGCCATAAAGGTCAGTGTGCCACCAGCGGCCCCGCCGACGCCGCCAGACACCGGCGCATCGACCGCCAAAAGCCCCGCTGCCACAGCCTGATCCGCCACCACACGCGCGCTTTCCACATCGACGGTGGAGCAATCCACAAAAGCAGCACCCTTGTCCATCACCGGCACAATCTCATTTGCCACTGCGCGCAGGATATTGCCGTTGGGCAACATGGTCACAACCACATCCGCCCCCTTGGCGGCCGCGGCCCCTGTGTCGGCCATGCTCACGCCGTCAATGGCCACATCTGCCATGTCGAACCCCGTGACCTCATGCCCCGCTTTGGCAAGGTTTGCGGCCATCGGGCCACCCATATTCCCAAGTCCAATAAATCCGATTTTCATGGGGTTCTCTCCTTAAAAGCTCAGTTCGTTGTCGCCCAAGGGGGCAAGCATGTTGTCCACCGCATCAGGCGGCAAATTGTCCAGCGTGTGTTTCCAGTTTGGGCTGCGGTCTTTGTCGATCACCGCCGCCCGAATGCCTTCGATCAGGTCCGATTGCGCCAGCGCGCGATAGACAAACCGGTATTCCAGCGCCAATGCGGGGCGGACGTGATTGTCGTCTTGCAAGCGGTGGATAATATCGACGGTGCAGGCCATCGACAGCGGCGAGTTCCGCGCCAGCAGCTCCAGCGTGTTGGTCGCAAACTGGCTGTCTTCTGCGCGCAATGAGGCGATGATGGCGGGCAGGCTCCTGCCACCAAAATGCGCATCAATCATCGGCTGCATGGCCGAGAGATTGCCGGGAATGGGCGGGATTTCCGCCTCATGTATATGGCTCGGATCCCCGGTACGCTCCAGATCGGCAATCAACGCGGGCCACTGGGCTTGCGGGATCACATGGTCGGCAAAGCCCGCGTGAATGGCATCGCCCGGCGCCAGTCGCGCCCCGGTGATGCCGATGTATTCGCCCAGATGCCCGGGTGCTTGGGCCAGGATCAGCGACCCGCCCACATCCGGCACCAAGCCAATACCACATTCCGGCATCGCCATGCGGGACGAGCGCGCCATGACGCGGTGCGATCCGTGACAGCCAACGCCCACACCGCCGCCCATGGTGAAGCCCTGCATAAAGCTGACAATCGGCTTGGGGAATTCATAAAGCCGCGCGTTCATGCGGTATTCATCGCGCCAAAACGCTTGCGCGCGGCTGTGATCGCCGGATTTTCCGATGTCGTAAATCTCGCGAATATCACCGCCCGCACAAAACGCCCGATCCCCTTCGGCATCAATGATGATCAGGTGAACGTCGGGGTCATCGACCCATGCGATCAGGGCCGCATCAATTGCCAAACACATCTCATAGCTCAGCGCATTTAACGCCTCAGGGCGGGTCAGAGTGATCCGCCCCGCCTTGCCGGTTTTTCGAATAGAAATGTCCGCCATTAGCCGCGATCGCGTTCAGTCAACAGTTGGCGGGCAACGATCAAGCGCATGATTTCATTGGTGCCTTCCAGAATTTGGTGCACCCGCAAATCGCGTACAATCTTCTCGATGCCGTAATCTGACAGATAGCCGTATCCGCCGTGCAATTGCAGACATCCATTGGCTACATCAAAGGCCGCATCGGTGACCATCAGCTTGGACATGGCGCAAAACTTTGACGCGTCATGGGTTTTATTGTCAAGCTTCCACGCGGCTTGACGCAGGAAGGTCCGTGCCGCTTGCAGGCGGGTTTCATATTCCGCCAGACGGAATTGCAGCGCTTGGAATTGGTCGATGGTTTTGCCAAAGGCTTTGCGTTCGCCCATGTATTGCAGGGTCAGGTCCAGCGCCTTTTGTGCGCCCCCTAATGCCCCTGCGGAAATGTTCAAACGTCCGCCATCAAGACCGGCCATTGCGTAAGAAAAGCCTTTGCCTTCCTCGCCCAAAAGGTTCTCGGCGGGCACCGCGCAATCGTCGAATTGAACCTGTGATGTGGGTTGGGCTTTCCAGCCCATCTTGCGTTCATTGGCGCCAAAGCTCAGACCGGGCGTGCCATCTTCCACAACCAAGGTCGAAATCCCCTTGGGGCCGTCGTCGCCGGTGCGGCACATGGTGACGTACACATCGGAATATCCGCCGCCCGAAATGAACGCTTTGTTGCCGTTCATCACATAGCCACCTTCGGTCTTTTCCGCGCGGGTCTTAAGGGCGGCAGCGTCCGATCCTGATCCGGGTTCAGTCAGGCAATAGGAGAAGATTTTCTCCATCGAGCACAGATCCGGCAGCCATTTCTGTTTGTCTTCTTCTTTGCCGAATTTATCAATCATCCCGCCGCACATATTGTGGATCGACAGAAACGATCCAACGGCGGGGCAGGACATCGCCAGCGCTTCAAACACCAGTGTCGCATCCAGACGCGTCAGCCCAGATCCGCCATATTCTTCAGACACATACAGCCCGCCAAAGCCCAGTTCGGCCAGACCTTTCCACAGCTCTTTCGGGATTGTGCCTTCGGCCTCCCATTTCTCAGCGTAAGGGGCGATATTCTCTTCGCCAAAGCCTTTGGCCATATCAAAAATGAGGGTTTGTTCCTCGGAAAGCGCGAAATCCATGCTGTCTTCTCCCATACATTTTTGGTCTGTCGCAAAATAGGTCTGTGACCTTGATACGGCGCAATTCTTACAGGAGTTTTTCAAGGGGGACAAAGGCGCGGGGCGAGGATGCGCATTTCCCCTACGTCACTTATCTAAGTCACGGGGGGAATGGCTTATAAATCCGCGTGATATTCCGCAATCAGGTGGCGCACCACGTCTTTTAACGCCTCATTCACCGGCTTTTCGGCCGCAAGACTGTCCACATAGACCGCACGCTGCCGCTCAGATGAGGTGCCTTGGGTTAATATGTCCCGCGCGGTCGCAATCTCAGCGGTGGATCCCAAGGCGTCAGCGTCTTCTGCGATCAGGGCAAACATCTCGTCCAAGAGCTGATCAAAGGGGATGATTTCCCCCAATCCAAAGTCAATCAACCCCGCCGTGGTGCCATAGCGTTGCGCGCGCCAGCGGTTTTCAGAAATCAGGAAATTGTCATAGGTGCGCCAGCGTTGGTTTTGCGCCTTTAACCGCCACAACATCCGGGTCAGCGCCTGAATGAGCGCAGCCAGCGACAGGGTGTGTTCCAGCCGCGGCTGCACATCACAAATCCGCGCCTCAAGCGTGGGAAACCGGGCCGAGGGGCGCAAATCCCACCAGATCTTGGAACTGTCCTCAATCACGCCAATGTCCACCAGCGCCTGAACCGAGCGTTCATATTCCGACCACCCGCTTAGATGCGGCGGCAAGCCGGTGCGGGGCAGATTGTCAAACACGGTCAGACGGTAACTGGCAAGCCCGGTGTCTTCGCCCTGCCAAAACGGCGAGCTGCTGGAAAGCGCCAGCAAATGCGGCAGAAAATAACGCAGTTGGTTCATCACATCAATGCGCGAGTCCGGGTTGGGCAGGCCCACATGCACATGCATTCCGCAAATCAACATCCGCCGCACAACCCCCGCCAAATCCCGGCGCAGATCATTGTAACGGTCTTTGTCCACGTGGTGCTGATCTTTCCAATCCGCAAACGGATGACACGAGGCGGCGATGGGCGCGAGGTTATATTTCGCCGCATGTTTCGACACGCCCGCGCGCAGGCGCCTCAGGTCTTCGCGCGCCTCACCAACGCCTTTACAGACCTTGGTGCCGATCTCAATTTGGCACTGCAAAAACTCTGGGCTGACTTGATCCCCAAGTTCGGCCAAACAGTCTTGCATCATCTGATCCGGTGCGCGGGCCAGCTCAAGGCTGTCGCGATCCACCAATAGATACTCTTCTTCCACACCAATGGTGAACGGTGGTTCCTGTTGTGCCATGTCTGCCCCCTTTTTTGCTGCGTTACCCCGGAACACGCGCCACGAACCTTAACGGTTTCAGCTTTGCAGGAATTCGTAAAAGGGGCAAGCGATGGCGTGCGATGGGGGCGGGGCGGTGGATTTGTGGGGTTTCACCTATACGACCGCCGCGGAATGCCTTATCACAGGATTTTGTTGACCCAACGTCACTCTTTTTTGCCATCCCTAGTCGGAGCCGCCAATGCCGCAGCGCGTGACCTATTATCCGGACCAACAGTTTATTTACGTTCAGATATGGGGCACAATTTCAGTGACGTTTTTGGCGGCGCGTATGGCGGAATGGATGTATGAATTTTCGGTTCCAACCGGGTACAGCTGTTTGACCGACACCCGTGGGCTTGAGGCGGTGGATCGCCCGGCGGACGGCGTCAAAGAGCTGGTGAATATGCAGGCGCGGGTCTATCAAGACCTCCCACCACCCCAGCGCAGTGCCATTTTTGCGGCCAGCCCGGTGGGCTTTGTCCTTGGGCGCCTTTTTGAACAAAACGCCCAGGATGTGCTTGCGCAAAAGGTTCAGGTGTTTCGGTCTGAACGCGAAGCTCTTGGCTTTATTGGTGTTACGGCAAACAGCGTCGACGACTATTTAGCATCTCTTCCAGTGGGGCGGACAGCGACCTGAACGGGGCACGTGTCGACCCGGCGGACTGCGGCGCCGCCGCGCCCCTTTGGGCGTCATCACGTTCTGTGTTCAGCGCGGTGATCAACATCGGAACCGTGGTTTCACGGCGGCCCAGAAACGACATCGCCTCGGCGGCGTCCCGGCTGACCAAAAACTCAGACGGCAGGCGATCTTGCGCAATTTGTTCAAACATCCGGCAGGTGCCAAACGCCAAGTCGCCGGGGGCCCAGAACGCATATTTACGTGGCATGGGGCGGGGCACAGGTTGCGCGCGATACAGCGCTTCTTTTGTGCTGACCAATGCCGAGATAGAGGCATAAGAGCTGTCGATGTCCGTGATCTCAGACAGGTCGATAAACGTGTCAAATTCGCCACTGATCTGCAGCGTGTCGCGCAGCGTTGGCAGGATCTTTTTCAAACGCATGACATTCTGCGCCCCGTCAAGGCGCAGATAGATCAATTTACTTGCAGGATAGAATACACCGTGAGGCATGGGAGGGGTCTCGTTACAAAGTACTACTTTAGGTTGCTTTATCATCCTAAAGGTTAGTTTTAACGCATGTCGACTATATTCTTGATTTATATAGAAAGTTTATCATTTTAAATTGTAAATTGCAATTGAAAAGCGGCTTTATGAAAGCAAACCAGTGTGTTTGGGTCAAAAATGGAACACTTTTAGGTTGTTTTTGATCCGTGTTGCACCTGTGCCGTGATGTCAGCCACGGCCCCAAACGCAAAACGCCCCACAGTGACCTGCGGGGCGTTGAATTTTTGGTATGCGAAAAGGGGTTAGTCCATCGCTTTGAAGTTGAACTCGCCACCTTCTTTAATGCCCGACGGCCAGCGCGAGGTCACGGTTTTGGTGCGGGTATAGAATTTAAACGCATCCGGGCCGTGTTGGTTCAGATCGCCAAAGCCCGACTTTTTCCAGCCGCCAAAGGTGTGATACGCCAAAGGCACAGGGATGGGCACGTTGATGCCGACCATGCCGATGTTGATCCGGTTGGCAAAGTCCCGCGCGGTGTCGCCGTCACGGGTATAGATCGCGGTGCCGTTGCCGTATTCGTGATCCATCGCCATGGTGATCGCTTCTTCGTATGTTTCCGCGCGCACCATCGACAGAACCGGTCCAAAGATCTCTTGCTTATAGATGTCCATGTCGGTGGTCACATTGTCGAAAAGATGTGGCCCCACAAAGAACCCGTCTTCATAGCCCTGCAGGTTAAAGTCGCGGTTGTCCACAACCAGTTCCGCCCCTTGGTCCACACCGGTCTGGATCAGACGCAGGATGTTTTCTTTGGCCGCTTTGGTCACAACGGGGCCGTAATCCAC
The DNA here is from genome assembly GCA_965367685.1 of uncultured Planktotalea sp. Taxonomy (GTDB): domain Bacteria; phylum Pseudomonadota; class Alphaproteobacteria; order Rhodobacterales; family Rhodobacteraceae; genus Aliiroseovarius. Next base: position 110,339 of record CBDUJY010000006.1, read on the forward strand.
GTCGTCGCCAGCGGTATAAGGCGCCACTTTCAGCTTCTCGATACGTGGGATCAGGCGTTCGCGCAGCGCATTTGCCGCCTCTTCGCCCACAGGAACCGCAACCGAGATCGCCATGCAGCGTTCGCCAGCCGCGCCAAAACCGGCCCCAATCAGCGCATCGGCCGCTTGGTCCATGTCCGCGTCGGGCATGATGATCATGTGGTTTTTCGCGCCACCAAAACACTGTGCGCGTTTGCCGTTGGCTGTGGCGCGTGAATAGATGTAATGCGCAATTGGGGTTGAGCCGACAAAGGCCACCGCTTGCACAGTTTCATTGTCAAGGATCGCATCCACAGCGTCTTTGTCACCGTTCACAACCTGCAACACACCATCAGGCAGACCAGCTTCTTTACAGAGGGCGGCCAGCATCAAAGGCACCGAAGGGTCACGCTCGGACGGTTTCAGGATCATCGCGTTGCCGGACGCCAGCGCAGGGCCCATGCCCCACAGTGGGATCATCGCAGGGAAGTTGAACGGCGTGATCGAGGCCACAACACCCAACGGCTGTTTCATGGAATACATGTCGATGCCGGGGCCCGCGGAATCCGTGAACTCGCCCTTCAGCATTTGGGCGGCACCGATGCAATATTCTATGACCTCAAGGCCACGCTGAACGTCACCTTTGGCGTCAGGAAAGGTTTTGCCGTGCTCGCGCGACAGCGCTTCGGCCAGCTTGTCCATGTCGCGGTTGATCAGGCCAACCAGGGCCATCATCACACGACCGCGTTTTTGCGGGTTGGTGGCACCCCAGGCTTTTTGCGCTTTGGCGGCGTCCACGACAGCGGCGTCCAATTCGGCTTTGGTGGCCAGGGCAACCTGTGCCTGCACTTCGCCGGTGGCGGGGTTGTAAACGTCAGCGGTGCGGTCTGATGAGCCGTCAACCAATTGACCATTGATCCAGTGACCAAGTTTTTCCATGAGTGTTCTCCCAATAAATCTGGGGGCAAAATAGCCTTGCATTCGTGCAGTGAAAAGGGGCAGTTTCCCAAAAGGGTTTTGCAAATTTGCAAAATGAGGGGTGGGTGGAAAAAGGGAGGGGCGTTGCCCCTCGGCTTACAGCCTCACCCCAGGATATTTGAAGAAAGAGGAAAAGGGCAGGAGGGGGCGCGCGCGATATGGACTGGGATGATCTAAAGGTGTTTTTGGCGGTGGCGCGCGGCGAAAGCCTGTCGCGGGCGGGCAAAACGCTGCGGCGGGATGCGGCCACGGTGGGGCGGCGGGTGTCAAAGCTTGAGGCGGATTTGAACGCGCGGCTGTTTATGAAATCGCCCCAAGGGTATGCGTTGACCGAAGCGGGATCGCGGTTGTTGGCCCATGCGGAACGGGCCGAGCAGGCGGTTTTATCTGGCGCGGATGAGCTTAAGGGGCAATCGGGGCAGCTGTCTGGGCAGGTGCGTATTGGGGCCACGGATGGCTGTGCCAGTTATATCCTGCCGCAGGTTTGCGCGCGCATTCAGCGCGATCATCCAGAGCTGGAGTTGCAAATTGTCGCGCTGCCGCGGGTGATCAACCTGTCAAAGCGTGAGGCGGATATGGCGATCACCGTCAGCCCGCCGCAAGCTGGGCGACTGACGGTGCAGCGGGTGACGGATTACCATCTGCATCTGGCGGCCAGTGCGGATTATTTGCGTGATGCGCCGCCGCTGGAGCGGTTAGAGGATCTGCGCGACCACCCGATTGTGGGCTATATCCAAGACATGATTTTCTATCCTGAACTGGATTTCCTGACCAAACTGGGCATTGACCGGGTGCAGCTTGCTTCAAACCTTGTGGCGGTCCAACTGGGCATGGTGCGGGAAGGGGGCGGGGTGGGGATCACCCATGATTTCATCCTGCCGTTCGCACCAGAGCTGAGGCGCGTTCTGACAGATGCGCTGTCGATTACCCGGTCCTTTTACCTTGTGCGCCACGAAGGGGATGCGCGGGTGGAACGCTTTCACCGTGTCGCGGAAGAGCTGGCACAGGGCATCCGCGACGAAGTGGCCCGATTAGAGGGATTGGTGCCCGCTAAAGTGTCCCGCCTTTAACCTGAGGCCGGGAAAAGGCGCGGCGGAACCTCTCATGTTTGTGGCGGAATGCGTTAACTGACGGATGCCGCTTGACATATTGTTGCTTTAGGGGTGACGCTGGGGACATAAAATAAATTCACATCCAGGAGGGCCACCATGCTCGTCAGCCAAATTCTTCAAGACAAATCCATCGAAGGAGTGGCCTTTGTTCAGCCCGGATCCACCGTGGGCGATGCGGTCAAGATGTTGTCGGACAAGAAAATCGGCGCGGTGATTGTGTCGAAAGACGGTGTGCATCCGGCCGGCATCCTGTCGGAACGTGACGTGGTGGGCGCGTTGGGGGCCCAAGGCACCGGCTGTCTGAATGATCCCGTCGACAGCATTATGACCGCAAAGCTGATCAGCTGTAAGCCGGGCGACCGTGCCATTCAGGTGCTGCAAACCATGACCGAAAAGCGCTTTCGCCACATGCCGGTGATGGAGGGCGACGAAATGGTTGGGTTGGTGTCCATTGGCGACGTGGTCAAGGCGCGCCTGGATGAGCTGAGCCAACAGGCGGATGCGCTGAAAAACATGATCATGGGCTACTGATCCCCCGCGAAGACCGCGTTCAAACGCATTTGGTGCCGCTACGTAGAAACACGTATCGGCGCCAAAACACTTGTAAAACCACGCGCAATATTGTTGCGTGCGCCGGGTAAACAGGAGACACAGATATGCGCGTTGGTCTTTACCCCGGAACATTTGATCCGATCACCCTTGGGCACACCGACATCATCCGCCGTGGCTGTGCGCTGGTGGATCGTTTGGTGATTGGCGTGGCGATCAACACCGGCAAGGGGCCGATGTTTTCGCTTGAGGAACGGGTTGCGATGGTCGAGGCGGAATGCGCCAAACTGTCAGCTGAAACCGGAACCGAGATCATCGCCCATCCGTTTGAAAACCTCTTGATCCATTGCGCCAAAGACGTGGGCGCCCAGATCATCATCCGTGGCCTGCGGGCTGTGACGGATTTTGAGTATGAATATCAGATGGTTGGCATGAACCGCGCAATGGACAGCTCGGTTGAAACCGTGTTCCTGATGGCCGAGGCGAAATATCAGGCGATTGCGTCCAAACTGGTGAAAGAGATTGCCAAGCTTGATGGGGACGTGTCGAAATTTGTCACCCCAGAGGTCAAAGATCGGTTGCTCGCCAAGATTGGGTGAGCGGAGCCAGCGCGGGGACCTGAGCGTGTCAGGCGTGTTCAGAGTGTTTGATTGCGCGCCATTTCCCCCCAAATGACCAGCAACGGACAGACATCATGGGTGTGCCTGGGGCGGGTTCCAAACATAAAACACTTCCCCCTCTTCACGCCTAACCTCATGAAACCCCAGACGTTTCAACAGGCCTTGCGACGCAAGATTTCCCACCTCTGTGTCCGCGACAAAGCGGGTGACGTTGTGCGCTTGACCCAACACGTGCATCGTCTTTTCCACCGCAATCTGCGCCACGCCTTTCCCCCAAACCTCGGGTGAAAGCACATATGCGATGCTTGCGGTGGTGATGCCTGATGCGGCATCCATTGTCACCGTTGCTTGCGTATAGCCAACGATGTTTCCACTCGCCGACCCACCCAGAAACACAGACCAGTTCAACCAGATTTCCCGCCCGTCAGCGGGGCCAGCAGACACGCGGCGGATGTGATCCTCAACCGCTTTGACAGATATTGGTGGCGCCTCATCCAGATGCGTGTAAATGCGCGGATCGGACAAGGCGGCAAACAGCCCCGGCGCGTGATCGGGCACCTGCAAGACCAGCGAAATCTCGGCAGGATGTGTGCAAATGCGGGACAAGGGGGCATGTGTCATTCCCCCATCATAGGGCCAATCGGGGCCTGAGACCCACAAAAAAAGGCCCCGCAATCAGGGCCTTTTCTTTAGCTTTAATAAGGCCTTAGGTATTACAGGAACTTCCCCATCAAGGCGGCCGTGTCCAGCATCCGACAGCTAAAGCCCCATTCATTGTCATACCACGTCAGGATCCGCACCATATTGCCATCCAGAACCTTGGTCTGATCAATGGCAAAGTTCGATGAATGCGGATCGTGGTTGAAATCGGTGGACACCAGCGGGCGGTCAACAATATCCAGCACACCTTTCAGCGGGCCATTGGCGGCGGCGATGGCGGCGGCGTTGATCTCTTCCGCCGTGGTGTCACGCGCCGCTTCAAAGGTCAGGTCAACACAAGACACATTCGGTGTGGGCACGCGGATCGCAACACCGTCCAGCTTGCCTGCCAGTTCTGGCAATACCAAACCCACAGCGCGCGCCGCCCCCGTGGTGGTGGGGATCATCGACATGGCGGCCGCCCGTGCGCGGTAAAAGTCGCTGTGCAGCGTGTCCAGCGTCGGCTGATCTCCGGTGTAAGAATGGATGGTGGTCATAAAGCCCTTGTTGATGCCAACCGCATCATTCAACACCTTCACAACCGGGGCCAGACAATTGGTGGTGCAGGACGCGTTGGACACATGGATGTCCTTTGCCGTCAGCGTGTCGTGGTTCACCCCGTACACGATGGTTTTATCCGCACCAGCGGATGGCGCCGAAACCAACACGCGTTTTGAGCCATTGCCCAAATGGACCTTGGCCTTGTCGCCTTTGAAAATACCGGTGCATTCCAGCACGATATCCACATTGCCCCAGGGCAAATCATCGGGATTGCGAATGGCGGTCACTTTGATTTTGCCAGCGCCTGCGTCAATCCAATCCTCGCCATGGGTGACGTGGTTTGGGAAACGGCCATGCACGCTGTCAAATTGCAGCAGATGCGCGTTCATCTCGACCGGTCCCAGATCGTTGATCGCGACCACTTCGATGTCATCGCGGCCCTGTTCAAACACGGCGCGCAACACCAGACGGCCGATCCGGCCAAACCCATTGATTGCCACTTTAACCGTCATATGTCTGATCCTTTGTCATCTGGGAAGTGCTATAAATGCTAGCGCTAACATGTGCATTTTGGGAAAAAGGTCAAGCGAAACCGACAAGAGGGTGGGAAATAGCGGGGCAATTGCGCGACCTGTGACCCGTTCGGGACACACTCCTCGCCACGCCCCCTTTTTGACGCGGTGGATCTAGCGCCAAAAGGCCAGCCATTCGGTGAACGCCATGAATTTCTTGGCCAAAAACAGCGACCCAACACCTGCATTCAACATAAAATCCAGCCCAAACATGCCGAGGATAATTAGGGCAAGGACGATGGCGATGGGGTTGGTCACAAATATTCTCCGGTCACGGGCCTCTTAGATGCGCATAGTTTCGCAGTGTTGCCCTGCGGGGGCAAGGGGGGCGTTGATGTTGGCGCACCGGGGCCTTTCTGGGGCACAAACTGGGCGCATAAAAAAGCCCCGGTGCATCGCTGCGCCGGGGCTTTTTGCAATATGTGAGGGGCTTAAAGGCTGCCCATTTTCACGGCCAGATCGGCCATGCGGGTCGAGAAGCCCCATTCGTTGTCGTACCAACCAAGCACCCGCACCAGACGTTTGCCGGTGACTTTGGTCTGATCCGCGGCAAAGATGGCGCTTTCTTCTGAATGGTTGAAGTCAACCGACACCAGCTCTTCGTCGTTATAGCCAAGCACGCCTTTCATGGCGCCTTCGCTAGCCTCTTTCATGACCGCGTTCACCTCGTCCAGCGTCACATCGCGTTCCGCCACAAAGGTCAGATCCACGGCGGAAACATTTGGTGTGGGAACACGCACGGCGGATCCATCCAGCTTGCCCTTAAGGGCCGGAAGCACCTCGCCCAAAGCGGCGGCCGCCCCGGTTGAGGTCGGGATCATCGACATCGCGGCCGCCCGCGCGCGGTAAAGGTCTTTGTGACGACGGTCCAAAGTTGGCTGATCACCGGTGTAGGCGTGGATTGTGGTCATAATGCCGCTGTCGATGCCAAAGGCATTGTGCAGAACCTTGGCCATCGGCGCCAAACAGTTGGTGGTGCAAGACCCGTTGGAAATCATCACGTCATCGGCGGTCAGGCCGTCATCATTCACACCGTAAACGATGGTTTTCTGCACGTTTTTGGCGGGCGCAGAAATCAGCACCTTTTTGGCACCCTGCACAATGTGCTGCTGCGCCTTGTCGCCGTCGTTGAAATTGCCGGTGCATTCCAGAACCACATCAACGCCAGACCAATCCAGCTCTTCCATATTATAGGTCGACATCATCTGCATCGGGCCTTGGCCCACATCCATCGTGCCGTCACCCAGGGTGATTTCGTTCGGAAAACGCCCATGCACCGAGTCATATTTCAGCAGGTGTTTTGCTGTGTCCAGCGGCCCGGTGGCGTTCACTTTGACAACTTGAATGTCTGTGCGTCCAGACGCTGCGATTTGTGACAATGTGCAGCGGCCGATGCGACCAAAACCATTGATACCGACTTTAACGGTCATCGAATTACCCCTTGAGTTCCGGACCGCTCCCCGCGGCCCTATAGAGACGTTGCGCCGGGTATAGACGGGCAGGCGGGGCGGTCCAACTCGGAAAACGCGATTGCTGCCAGCTTGTTAGCGAAAACATGATGTGTTAGCGCAAACCCGCAGACACCCCCAGAACGCGAAAGTGCATTCGTTAAATATATTGGGGCGCAAACATTCACGAAGTTGCGCCCGCAACCGGGTGATTTGGGATCAAATGCTTGCGGGTGCGCACACAATCGTTAGGATTCGCGCCATCACAGTTGCGGATCAGCACAAGAGCAGGAAGAAATGACATGAGCGGTTTAATTGCCCTACTGGATGACGTGGCCGGAATCGCCAAAGTCGCCGCCGCCTCGGTGGATGATGTGGCCACCCAAGCCGTAAAAGCAGGCGCCAAAGCGGCGGGCGCGGTGATTGATGACGCCGCCGTGACCCCGAAATACGTGCAAGGCTTTGCCCCCGCGCGCGAGCTGCCCATTATTGGCCGTATCGCCTGGGGCTCGATCAAAAATAAAATGCTGATCCTCTTGCCCACCGCGCTTTTGCTCTCAACCTTCGCGCCGTGGCTGATCGCGCCGCTGTTGATGCTGGGCGGGGCGTATCTGTGCTTTGAGGGCGCAGAAAAGGTTTGGCATGTGCTCTTTCCGTCCGATCACACATGGGACCACGCCGAGCATACAGAAGGCGACCCCGCACATCTTGAAGAAAGCAAAATCGCCGGTGCCATCAAAACCGACTTTATCCTGTCGGCAGAAATCATGACCATCATCCTCTCCGCCCTGCCGGACGGATCAATTTACGCCAAAGCGGGCGGGCTGGCCATCGCAGGCATCGGCATCACCGTGCTGGTGTACGGCGCGGTCGCGCTGATCGTGAAAATGGATGACTTTGGCCTGCTGCTCGCGCGCAAAGGCCGCATGACACTCACCCGGCGCTTTGGCACGGGCCTCGTGCGGTTTATGCCCACACTGATGAAGCTGTTGATGATCATCGGCACCGCCGCCATGATCTGGGTCGGCGGATCCATCATCATCCACGGGCTGCACGAACTGGGACTGCACTGGCCGTATGAACCGATCCACCACATCGCCGAAAACGCGGCCCATCTGGTTCCACGCTTTGCAGGCTTCGTCACATGGGCCGTGACCGCCGCCCTTGATGGCGTGTTTGGCTTGATCCTCGGGGTGATGATCATCCCCCTCGCCACCCGCGTCATCGCCCCCATTTGGGCCGCCGTGTTCAAAGGCAAAGCCTGACCCCTTTTTCTTGCTGAAAAGACCTCGGGGTGAGCGCACAGCGCGAGGGGCAGCGCCCCTTACTTTTTCGATCTTTGCAACAAAAACAACCCGCTGCCCACAATCACCGCGCTGCCCAATAACGTCATCATATCCGGGCGCTCGCCAAAAAATGTGACCCCAATGACCAGCGCAAAGAGCAACCGGGAATAGCGAAACGGCGTGACCACCGACACGTCCCCCACCCGCATCGCGCGGGTCAGCGCGGTATAGGCGACAACCCCCACAACGGTCGCCAACCCAACATAACCCCAGCTTGCCAAAGTCATCGGTTTAACCCCGCCAAAGCCGATCAGCACCAATCCAGCGGCGGTCAAAACCGCAAACCCCGCCACCCCCAATTGCGCCGCTGACATCGACACCGGGCTTGCGCGGGTGGCCAAATCGCGCCCGGCAAAGCCCAACAGACCCAAGACCGCAAAAATCGACAAAGGATCAAACGCATCCAATCCGGGGCGCAGGATCATCAACACGCCGATAAACCCGGCAGAGATTGCCATCCACCGCCGCCAACCGACCCGTTCGCCAAACACAAAAACCGCGCCCAAAGCCACCACCAAAGGCGTGGCTTGCAAGATCGCCGAGGCGCTTGAAATCGGCGTCAGCGCAATCGCCAATGCAAAGAACAACCGCCCGCCAATTTCAAAAGTTGAACGAATAATCAACACTTTCGACAGCAGATCCGGATGTAAAATCCGTTCCCCCTGCGCGCGCGCCGTTAAGGCAAAAACCACCAATCCCAGGGCGCCAAACAGCGCCACCGCCTGACCAATCGGAATGTCACGGGCGGCGGCCTTTAGGGCCATATCCTCCAGCGCAAATAATCCCATTGCGAACATCATGAAAAGCGCGCCGCGCATATTGTCGGACATTGGGGTTCTGATCCTTCGGTTCTGACCGAACGACCGGCCCAAAGGGGACAAAACGCCAAAACATCAAAACTGTAAACAGTTTAAAGTTTCGCGGAATGTTCCCTTTAAAGAGTTTAAAGTTTCGGGTCTGAAAACGTTAAACAGTTTAAAGTTTTGCGAAATCGACCTTTAAAGAAAACGCCCCGCCAAAAAGACGGGGCGTTTCGATGGGTTTCCAATTTCGGACGGGTCAGAACTCCCCCGAAATCTGATTGCGCTTAGGCAAGCAACGCTTTGGCCTTTGCCGCCACATTGTCAGACGTGATGCCGAATTTCTCGTACAAAACGTCGGCCGGTGCAGAGGCGCCAAACCCGGTCATGCCGACGAAATCTGCTTTGTTTTCGCGGCCACGTTCGCCCAAAAGCCAACGATCCCAGCCGCCATCGCGCACAGCCGCTTCCACGCCCACACGGACGGGGCCAGCGGGCAGAACTTTACGGCGATACGCCTCATCTTGCTGGGCGAAAAGCTCCATGCAGGGCATGGAGACTACGCGGGTTCCGATGCCTTCAGCCTCCAGTTTCGCACGGGCGTCCATCGCCATGGATACTTCGGATCCGGTGGCGATCAAGATCACCTGACGCTTGCCGCATTCTGCATCCGCCAGCACGTAAGCCCCTTGTGCAACAAGGTTTTTCTGCTTGTACTCGGTGCGCAGGGTCGGCAGGTTTTGACGGGTCAGAACCATGGTTGAGGGCACGGTTTTCTCGGTCAACGCAATTTCCCAAGCCTCTGCCGTCTCGGCCGTATCGGCGGGACGGAAGGTAAAGCTGTTGGGGGTCGCGCGACAGATTGACAGGTGTTCAACCGGTTGGTGGGTTGGGCCATCTTCGCCCACGCCGATGCTGTCATGGGTCATGACAAACACGGTTGGGATGCCCATCAGGGCCGCCAGACGCATCGCAGGTCGCGCGTAATCGGTGAAGCAGAAGAAGGTGCCGCCATAAGGGCGCATTCCGCCGTGCAGCGCCATGCCGTTCATCGCCGCCGCCATACCGTGTTCGCGGATGCCCCAATAGACGTAACGCCCTTTGCGGTTGTCGGTGTCAAACACGCCAAGGTCGCCGGTTTTGGTGTTGTTTGAACCGGTCAAATCAGCGGACCCGCCAACGGTTTCCCCCATCACCGGGTTGATCACTTCCAGCGCCATTTCGGAGGATTTCCGGGTGGCAACTTTGGGCTGTTCTTCGGCCACTTGCTTTTTCAGTTGGCGCACAACGCCGGATAATTTCTTAGGCGCATCAAGGGCATAGGCGCGATTGAACTCGGCCTGTTTGCGTTCTGAAATGCTGGCAAAACGGGTTTCCCAAGCGGCGCGCTCGTTGGTGCCGCGTGTGCCGATGGCTTCCCAAGCGGCTTTCACATCGGCCGGAATGGTGAAGGGTTCAAGCGGGCAACCGTAGGCTTCTTTTGCGGCTTTCATCTGCTCAGGATCAGTCAGCGCGCCGTGGCCTTTTGAGGTGTCCTGTGCGGCGTGACCCAGCGCGATATGCGTTTTACACGCGATCATCGACGGCTTTTTGGTGGTCTTGGCTTTGGTGATGGCGGCGTCGATTTCTTCGGGGTTGTGCCCGTCGATTTCAATCACATGCCAGCCAGAGGCCTTAAAGCGCTGGACTTGGTTGGTGCGGTCGGACAGCGACACTTTGCCATCAATGGTGATGTCGTTGTTGTCCCAGAACACAATCAGTTTGCCCAGCTCATGACGGCCCGCAAGGCCGATCGCTTCTTGGCTGATGCCTTCCATCAGGCAACCGTCGCCCGCAATCACGTAAGTATAGTGATCGACGATCTTTTTGCCGTAACGGGCGCGCTGAATTTCCTCAGCCATGGCGAAACCCACAGCGTTTGAAATGCCCTGACCCAGCGGGCCGGTGGTGGTTTCAACGCCGGATACATGGCCAAATTCTGGGTGGCCTGCTGTGATCGCGCCCCACTGGCGGAAGTTTTTAAGCTGCTCAAGCGTCACGTCTTCATAGCCGGTCAGGTGCAGCAGTGAATAGATCAGCATCGAGCCGTGGCCCGCCGACAGGATGAACCGATCACGGTCCGCCCAACGCGGCGCTGATGCGTCAAACTTCAGGTGGTTCTCAAAAAGTACCGTGGCAACATCCGCCATGCCCATCGGCATGCCAGAGTGACCGGAATTGGCCGCAGCAACCGCATCCAGCGTCAAGGCGCGGATAGCAGCAGCTTTGTTCCAGTGGTCAGGGTGGTTCGAGCGAAGTGTAGCGATATCCAAGGCCCAGATCCTTTGGCTAGGGAAGGTTTCCATGGGGTTTAACAGTGATTTTGCGTGGGTCAAGCCAAGGTAAGCCACTTGGGCCAAGTCTTTGGAAAAGAGGGCACAAACCAAGGGGCGCATTTCCCAAACGCTTTGGCTAATATGGGCTCAATTCCCCGCAAATGGCGATTCGCCTTGCCTTTGCGCCGATGACAGCCAAAGGTCGGGGGCAACGTGATAGTAAACAGGGCAGAGAATGAGCGATATTTCCGAACTGGAGACACGCATCACCACCGCGCTGGAACGCATCAGCGCCGGATTGGGCGCGCTTGCACCAGCAGGGGCCAGTGAGCCGGGCGAAGTGGCGGCATTGACCGCGGCGCTAGAGGAAGAGCGCACCGTGAATGCGCAACTCGAAGAGCGCGTGAGGGCGATTAAAGAAAAGCAAGACAGCACCGTTCAAACCTTGGCCGCTGAGGCTGAGCGTCTGCGGGTGCTGTTGGACACTGAGGAAAAAACCTTGGCCAAGCTGCGGCAGGTCAATCAGGATCTTCGGTCCAACAACGACGCGCTGCGCCAAGCGGTAAGTCAAGGCGTGGCGGAACCCCATCTGATCAACAAATCCATGATGGCCGAGCTGGAAGGCCTGCGCGCGGCACAAAACGCCGACCGCGTGGAACTGGATGCGGTGCTGGGCGAATTGACCGGATTGATTGCAGACACCAACGCCAAGGAGAGTGCTGATGCCTGACGTGATTATCAAAATCGGCGGACGCGAATTTGATGTGGCTTGCCAAGAAGGCGAAGAGCATTTCCTGAAATCTGCGGCGGCGATGCTCGACATCGAAGCGTCAGTTCTGGTGGGGCAGATTGCGCATCTGACCGAAAGCCGTCTGTTGTTGATGTCCGGCCTGATGCTGGCCGATAAAACCGCCGGGTTGGACGACAAATTGAAGATCGCTGAAAAGCAAATTGCGGATTTGCAGGCTGAAATGTCGGCGTTGAAATCGGCTGAACCTGTGAAGGTTGAAGTGCCGGTGATCCCCGCGTCTGTGACCGACAGTCTGGCAGAAATTGCTGCGCGCGCCGAGGCGATGGCCGCATCGGTTGAGGAAAAAGCTGCGGGTTAACTGTCTGAGACTCGCTGAAATAAAGTGGAAATGAAAAAGGGCGACCCATTTGGATCGCCCTTTTTTGATGGCTTCTGAACAGCTTACGCGTTGGCTTCGCGAATTTTGTCTGCGGCGTCTTTTGAAAACGTCACGCCATTGTCGTCAAACAACGTGTCCAACTCGCCCGACAGCATCATTTCAGTGATGATGTCACAGCCGCCGACAAATTCGCCTTTGACGTAAAGCTGTGGGATGGTTGGCCAGTCAGAATACTCTTTGATGCCCGAACGGATGTCTTCGTCTGCCAGCACATTCACATCAGCGTAATCCACGCTCATGAAGTTCAAAACACCCGCCACGCGCGAGGAGAACCCGCACTGCGGCGCATCTTTTGTGCCTTTCATGTAAAGCACAACGTCGTTGCCTTTTACGGTTTCTTCGATACGGGTTTTTGCGTCAGTCATTTTTCGTCCAGTTTTTTTGCACTTGCCTGCGTGCGCGGGCTTTGTTGAGGTGGTGGATCACAAGGCCAGAGAGGCCAATGATCAATAAGATTGCGAAGCCCGCACCGATGAATGCGAATGCTCCTAAGCGGCCTATTACTCCGGCGCCTTTGTCGTCAGGGCCAGCGCGTGCAGCTCTCCGCTGTTGATCTGTGCCTTCACCGTGGCATTGACCGCGCGTTGTTGTTGCACGCGGTTCATGCCGCGAAAGCTTTCGTCGATGACTTCTGCGGCCCAGTGGTTTCCGTCACCCGCAAGGTCGGTGATGGTGATCTGGGCGTCGGGAAATCCCGCGCGGATCAGGTCTTCGATCTGTTGCGCTTCCATGGCCATGTGGCGTGATCCTTTATCAAGTCGCGTTTGGGGTAAATCTAGGTCGGCGGGGCGGTGGCTTCAAGGTAAGAAGCGATGTTTTACGATTGACCGGGGGTGGTCTGTTGGAATTTCAAAACTAGAAAACTAGAAAACTAGAAAACTAGAAAACTAGAAAACTAGAAAACTAGTTTTCCGGTATTTGTCGCCTTTCCTTACTTGCGCGCATAGGCACTTTGGAACGAGCGCAGGGTCTTTTGCATGTTCCCAAACATCCCGGCGGCTTCTGCCTCAATCAACCCCTCAGCCGTCCATCCATTCTTAGGTGCCAGCGTTGCTAGCGCGGTCTGGCGTGCGGTTTCTTGACCTTCGTCAAGCGGCAAGGAATTGGCAAGGGTGAACACTTCGATCAGGTCATGCACACGGCGCAGGCGTCGATAGGTTTCCGCCATCTCGGCCTTTAACGCCGGGCTGTCGCGCCAGTGTTTTCCGGGGTAAACCACTTGTGTCAGATACTGCCCCGCGCCCTTGCAATCAAAGGCCCCACAGGCGGCAAACCCGTGCCAGTCAAGATTGCGGTAAATCTTACAGCGGTCTTTGTCATTCAGATGCGGGCAGGGGGTCAGGGCGGGTTTGCTCAGCGCAAATTCCGCCCCTTTTTCAAAGCTGGGGGCCACACAACAGATGCCCATGCAGGCCGAGCAATCGGCGGTCAGCGCGGGAATTTGCGTGGGGCCCCCCTCAGCCATTAACGGTGCGCCTTGTCAAAACCGGTGCGGTAAATCTCGGCCAGTTCTTCCAATGTTGCTTCTGAGCTGCCCAGTTTCACAGTGTTGCCAGTAAAGCGCCCGACAGAGGTCAGTGTCACGCCCGCTTGACCCGCAGCCAGCATCAAGCCTTCGGCCTGATCAAAGTTCAGCGCCACAAGATAACGGCCTTGATCTTCGCCAAAGAGCGTTGGGGTGTCAGAGGCGTCCAATTGTACGCCAACGCCCCCCGCCTCAGCCATTTCAAACGCCGCCATCGCCAGACCACCGTCTGAGATGTCGGTGCAGGCTTTGATCAGGTCACGGTTGCCCCGGATGAACTCGCCGTTCTTTTTCTCAAGGTCCAGATCCACATGCGGCGCGTCGCCGTCTTCGCGGTTAAAGACTTCGGCCAGCAGGGCAGATTGGCCCAAATGCCCTTCCATATCGCCGATCATCATCGCAACATGGCCGTCACGTGCATCGCCACCGATAAGGTCTTCAAGACTATCAAGCAGGCCAACGGCACCGATGGTTGGGGTTGGCAGAATGCCTTGCCCGTCGGTTTCATTGTAAAGCGAAACGTTGCCCGACACGATCGGCACATCAAGGGCCGCCACCGCTTCGCCAATGCCTTTGATCGCGCCCACAAACTGGCCCATAATCTCGGGCTTTTCGGGGTTGCCGAAGTTCAGGTTGTCGGTTGTTGCCAAGGGCTTGGCGCCCACGGCGGTCAGGTTACGGTACGCTTCTGCCACCGCCTGTTTGCCGCCTTCAAACGGGTTGGCTTTCACATAGCGCGGGGTCACGTCCGAGGTGAATGCCAGCGCCTTGTTGGTGCCATGCACGCGCACAATGCCTGCGCCCAGACCCGGTGCGCGCACGGTGTCGCCCATGACCATATGGTCGTATTGCTCATACACCCAGTTTTTGGCGGCATAGTTGGGCGACCCCAACAGCGCCTTCAGCCCGTCGATGCCGTCAATTTCTGGCACATCCGCAAGCGGGTCCACGGCAGGGGTTTCCACCCATGGGCGGTCGTATTCCGGCGCGCGGCCAGACAGGGGTGATAGGGGCAGGTCGGCCTTCACTTCGCCGTTGTGCAGGATCAAAAAGCGATCATCTGGCAGGGTCTCGCCAACGATGGCAAAGTCCAGATCCCATTTTTCAAACACCGCGCGGGCGGCGTCTTCCAGATTGGGGTTCAGCACCATCAACATGCGTTCCTGAGATTCTGACAACATCATCTCATAGGCGGTCATATTTTCTTCGCGTTGGGGCACATCTTCGAGTTTCAGCTTGACGCCAAGCCCGCCTTTGTCGCCCATTTCAACGGCAGAACAGGTCAGGCCCGCGGCCCCCATATCCTGAATTGAAATCACCGCGCCGGTTTGCATCAGCTCTAGCGTGGCTTCCATCAGGCGCTTTTCGGTGAAGGGATCCCCGACCTGAACGGTGGGACGTTTGTCTTCAATTGTGTCGTCAAATTCAGCCGACGCCATGGTGGCGCCACCCACACCGTCGCGGCCGGTTTTGGCACCCAGATACACAACCGGCATGCCCACACCGCTGGCGGCCGAGTAGAAAATCTTGTCGGTGTCTGCAAGACCCGCCGCAAAGGCGTTCACAAGGCAGTTGCCGTTATAGGCTGGGTGAAAGCGCACTTCGCCGCCCACATTGGGGACGCCGAAACAGTTGCCGTATCCACCAACACCTTCAACCACACCATTCACCAGTGTTTTGGTTTTGGGGTGGTCAATTTCGCCAAACGACAGCGAGTTCATCGCCGCAATGGGGCGCGCGCCCATGGTAAAGACATCGCGCAGAATGCCGCCCACACCGGTGGCCGCACCTTGATAGGGTTCGATATACGACGGGTGGTTGTGGCTTTCCATTTTGAACACCACGGCCTGACCGTCGCCAATATCAACGATGCCCGCGTTTTCGCCCGGGCCACAGATCACTTGGGGGCCTTCGGTAGGCAGGGTGCGCAGCCATTTCTTTGACGATTTATACGAGCAATGTTCGTTCCACATCGCCGAGAAGATGCCCAGTTCGGTAAAGCTTGGCTCACGTCCGATGATTTCAAGAAGCAGGTCATATTCGTCGGGCTTCAGCCCATGGGCTTCGATCAGGTCGGTGGTGATGGCTGGTTCTTGCATCTGGTGCGGATCCCCTTTTGGTGCGCCGCGCATGCCCCCCTAACGTGGTCCGGCCCGCGTGCGCATTGGCAGTTGCGGCCTCTCTTATGGGAAAAGGGGCGGCTAGGGAAGCCTGCCCATGCAATCCGCATAGATTCAATGCGCGAATGTCATGCGAAGGGCGGCGTTTATGGGGGGATATTGTTGTTGGAAAAAAAAGAGGCCGGGCAGCGCCCGGCCAAAGTCCAACAGGGAGGTAAAAACCGAGAGGCCTAAGCCCCGTGTTCGGCTTTGGATTAGATTTAGGCGGCGTTGCGCACCCGTTCAAGGGTAAATGCTGCATTGCGGCTATGCGCCGCGCGCATGGCTTGTGCGGGATGTGCCGGTCGTCAGGGGGATTTCTGTTCAACCCGTTTTTCTATCTTGTTTTTTGCCGTTTTCGCTGTGCAATGATCTCTTCCGTGACAAAATCGCGGAAGGCGGCAATGCGCTTGGCGGATCGCAATTCCTCAGGATAGGCGAGATACACGGGGATGTCTTTGCTTTCGGCTTCGGGCAGCACACGTTTCAGGTCTGGAAAATCTTGGATGATGTAGTCGGGCAGAACGCCGATGCCCAGACCGTTTAATGTCGCCTGAAGCACCCCGAAATAATTGTTCACCGTCAGGCTGGATTTCACGCCGTATGCCAACAGTTCCTGGACCAAAGCGGCCCCCGCGCTGACTTGTGCGGCAGATGCGCTTTGGCAAATGATTTTATGTTTGGTCAGATCCTCAAGCGTTTCCGGTTCTCCGTGGCTTTCCAGATAGCTTGGGGCGGCGTAAAGGCGCATATGCACATCCATCAGCCGCTTGCGGATCAGGTCCGCTTGGCTGGGTTCTTTCATGCGGATCGCCACGTCGGCTTCGCGCATCGGCAGGTCCAGAACCCGTTCTTCCAACATCAGATCAATCGACAGATCGGGGTATTGTTCATAAAGCTTGGGCAGGCGCGGGGCGAGCCAGAGCGAGCCAAAGGCGGTGGTTGTGGTTACGCGCAACTCGCCAAACACCTCTTCTTTGCTGTCACGAATGCGCGCCACGGCGGCCTCAAGCCGGTGGGTCATGGCGTTGGTGGCATCAAACAGCAATTCGCCCTGTTCGGTAAGAATCAGCCCGCGCGCATGGCGGTGAAACAGGGTGGCATTCAGGCTTTCTTCAAGCGCCCGGATCTGGCGTGACACCGCAGATTGCGACAAATGCAACGCGTCACCCGCGTGGGTCAGGGACCCCGCATCCGCAACCGCGTGAAATATTCTGAGTTTATCCCAATCCATGAAGCAAGAACCAATAAGCTGTTAGCGCGAAATCATTTCCGTTCTGTTATCCTCAAATTCATCACATTTGCCAATGGGGAATACACGTAGAAATGATTTGTTAGGTCAGAGTTTTTGACCTATTATACCCCCAAGCCAGATATCCATTTCGTCAGGGAGGGCGCCATGGGCAAGCCAGAAATCACACTGAATGATCGTTTTGATCTTACCAAAACTCAGGTTTTGTTGAACGGAACCCAGGCCTTGGTGCGCCTGATGCTGATGCAAAAGGCCCGAGATGAGGCCGCAGGGCTGAACACCGCGGGCTATGTCACCGGATATCGCGGATCCCCGCTTGGGGCGGTGGATTTGTGGATGGGGCGATCCAATAAGGTGCTGAAAGAAAACGATGTTCTTTTTCATCCGGGTCTGAACGAAGACTTGGCAGCCACAGCCCTTTGGGGCAGCCAACAGGCAGAATTGCGCGGCGAAGGCGCCCATGATGGGGTCTTTGGTCTGTGGTATGGCAAGGGTCCCGGCGTGGATCGCACCGGCGACGTGATGCGGCACGCCAATATGGCCGGATCTTCCCCGCATGGCGGCGTGCTGATGGCGATGGGCGATGACCATACTGGCGAAAGCTCCACCGTGTTGCACCAATCTGACTGGGCGATGGTTGATGCCTATATTCCGGTATTGTCCCCAGCAGGTGTGCAGGAAATCCTTGATTTTGGCGTTTATGGCTATGGGCTTAGCCGTTTTGCCGGCGTCTGGGCCGGTCTGAAAGTGATGAAAGACACGGTTGAGGCAACATCCGTGGTGGATGGTCGCCCGGACCGAATGCAGCTTGTCACCCCAGATTTTGACATGCCCGAGGGCGGCTTGAACATTCGCCTGATGGATGACCGTATCCCGCAAGAAGCGCGCATGATTGATTACAAGCGCTTCGCAGCCGAGGCGTATGCCCGCGCCAACCGCATTGACCGGCGCGTTTGGGGCAAGCCCGGTGCCAAAATCGGTTTTGTCGCGGCGGGTAAAAACTGGCTTGATCTGGTGCATGCGCTGAACCTGTTGGGCATTGATGACAATGAGGCTGAACGCCTTGGCATCACCACTTATAAGGTCGGCCAAACCTTCCCGTTGGATATGCAAAGCTTTGAGGAATGGGCCGAGGGTCTTGATCTGGTTGTGGTGGTTGAAGAAAAGCGCAAGCTGATCGAAGTGCAGATCAAAGAAGCGCTGTTTGACAATCGTCAGGGCCGCCGCGTTTTCGGCTGGCACAAGGGCGATCTGTGGGAAGACGGCAAACGGGTAGAGCTGTTCCCGACCCGCTACGCGCTTGATCCGATGATGATTGCCGAAAAACTGGGTGATATCTTGATCGAAGAGGGGCGCGGCACCGATGCGGTCAAAGCCGGTATTGATCAAATTATGCAAGCGAAACAGGCGGATAACGCGCCGGATATTGCCGCGCGCCTGCCGTTTTTCTGCTCAGGCTGCCCGCATAACACCTCGACGAAAGTGCCTGAGGGCACGCGTGCTTACGCCGGTATTGGCTGTCATTACATGGTGCAATGGATGGACCGTTCGACCACTGGGTTCACCCAGATGGGTGGTGAAGGGGCCAATTGGATCGGCGAGGCACCGTTTTCCACCACCGAGCATGTGTTCCAGAACCTAGGCGACGGGACCTATAACCACTCGGGTATTCTGGCGCTTCGGGCCGCTTTGGCCTCAGACGCCAATATCACCTATAAAATCCTTTATAATGATGCGGTTGCCATGACCGGCGGTCAGGAAAACGAAGGTGGTTTGGACGCCGTGCGCATTGCGCGCGAAGTGCAGGCGGCGGGCGTGGATCACATCGCGCTGGTTTATGACGACAAGGAAGATGTGGATCTTTCGGCCTTCCCCAAGGGCCTGACCCATCACACCCGCGATGAGCTGTTGGCGGTTGAGCAAAAGTTTAGCAAAATCAAAGGCGTGTCTGTGATCCTTTATATCCAGACCTGTGCGGCGGAAAAACGGCGCCGGCGCAAGCGGGGGCTTTTCCCTGATCCGGACAAACGTATTTTCATCAACCCAGACATTTGCGAAGGTTGCGGCGATTGCGGCGTGCAATCCAATTGTGTGTCGATTGTGCCGTTGGAAACCGAACTGGGCCGCAAACGTGCGATTGACCAATCAAGCTGTAACAAAGACTTCAGCTGCGTAAACGGCTTTTGCCCCAGCTTTGTGTCTGTCTCGGGGGCCAAGGTGAAAAAGGCGGCGACGGCTGAACTTGATTTGCCCGACATGCCCATGCCCGCGCTGCCCGCCATCAACGGCACCTTCAACACGGTGATCACCGGGGTTGGCGGCACCGGTGTTGTGACGATTGGTGCTATTTTGGCGCAAGCGGCGCATATTGATGGCAAGGGCGCTGGCATGATGGAAATGGCGGGGCTGGCGCAAAAAGGCGGGGCCGTCACCGTGCATTTACGCCTTGCGGAAAAACCTGACGACATTTCGGCCATCCGCGTGGCGACAGGTGAATGTGACGCGCTGATTGGGTGTGATTTGGTGGTCTCGGCGGCCTCGACCACGCTTGGCCTGACCAAGACAGATCGTACAGGTGCGATTGTCGACAGCCATGAAACTGTGACCGGGGAATTCACCCGCGACAAAGATTTCACCATCCCCGGCGATCGTTTGCAATTGTCGCTTGAGGCGCGCTTGCGCGACCGGGTCAGCCTGTTTGACGCAACCGAACTTGCCCGCATTTTGATGGGCGACAGCATCTTTTCCAACATGATGGTGCTGGGGGCCAGCTGGCAGGCGGGCCTTGTGCCGCTGACGTTTGAGGCGTTGATGCACGCGATTGATCTGAATGGCCAAGCGCCCGACCGCAACAAGCGCGCCTTTGACATTGGGCGCTGGGCCTATTTGCATCCTGCTGAGGCCGATGGCTATGTGGATGCAGACGTTGTTGAACTGCCTAAAACGCTTGAGGAAAAGATCGCGTTCCGGGTGGATCATCTGACCAAATATCAAGATGCGGCCTATGCCGATCGCTACACATCTTTGGTGGCGAAGATGCCCGAAGAGCTGCGCGAGGCGGTGGCGATGGGGTATCATAAGCTATTGGCCTATAAAGATGAATACGAGGTGGCGCGCCTGATCTGTGACACCCGCGCCAAGGCTGAGGCGGAGTTTGATGGCGATCTAACCCTGAGCTATCACATGGCGCCTCCGATCCTTGGTGGGTTGGATGCCAATGGTCGTCCGAAGAAACGCGAATTTGGCGCGTGGTTTGCCAAGCTGGCGCCGATGCTGGCGCGGATGAAATCGCTGCGCGGCACGTCGTTTGATCTGTTTGGTCGCACCGAAGAACGCAAGATGGAACGGGCTTTGATTGCGCAATATGAGGCGGATATCGCAGAGGTGATGACGCTGTTGACGGCGGACAACCGGTCCACTGCGCAGGCTTTGGCGGAATTGCCGCTTGAGATCCGTGGCTTTGGCCCGGTAAAGGCCGAAAACGCGGCAAAAGCGGCAAAAACCCGTGAGGCTCTGTTAGCAAGTTTGCGCGAAGGATCTGGTGCAAAATACGCCGCTGAATAGTGC
This sequence comes from uncultured Planktotalea sp., assembly GCA_965367685.1. GTDB lineage: Bacteria > Pseudomonadota > Alphaproteobacteria > Rhodobacterales > Rhodobacteraceae > Aliiroseovarius. Next base: position 130,990 of record CBDUJY010000006.1, read on the forward strand.
GCCCGACAAGACGCTTATCGAATGTGGCCGTGCCTATTGGGGCGCGGCCATTTTTGTATTGAAACCACAATGCTGGCTGGCTGATGCAATCTGCCGCCTATCTTAAATCCACCATAGATTTCCGCCGAAATTCGACCTATGCCTTATGGGACAGCCCAAACCCAGTTTCGGGGGCGGAATGCGCAGGCAAAAGCAGAAGGATAAGGCTCATGGCGGTAGGGATTTTCGATTCAGGATTGGGCGGATTGACGGTTCTGGATGCGGTGGCCAAGCGTCTGCCGGATGTGGATTTCGTCTATTATGCCGACAGTGCCCACGCGCCTTACGGGGTGCGGGATGCGGATAATATCTATGATCTGACCACTCAGGCGGTGTCGGCGCTTTGGGATCAGGGCTGTGATCTGGTGATTCTGGCCTGTAACACGGCCTCTGCGGCCGCGCTTCGCCGGATGCAGGAAAGCTGGATCCCGTCAGACAAGCGTGTGCTTGGCGTGTTTGTCCCCCTCATTGAAGCGATGACCGAACGCGATTGGGGCGACAATTCCCCGCCGCGCGAGGTTGAGGTGAAGCATGTGGCCCTGTTTGCCACCCCCGCCACCGTGTCCAGCCGGGCTTTTCAGCGTGAACTCGCTTTCCGCGCCATTGGTGTGGATGTCGAAGCGCAGGCCTGCGGCGGTGTTGTTGACGCCATTGAAGACGGTGACATGATCTTGGCGGAAGCCTTGGTGAACAGCCATGTGGATGCTTTGAAACGGAAAATGCCAAACCCGCAGGCGGCCATTTTGGGTTGCACCCACTACCCGCTGATGGAAAAGGAATTCCAAGCTGCACTGGGGGACGATGTGAAAGTCTTTAGCCAGGCCAATCTTGTTGCTGACAGTTTGGCCGACTATCTGGATCGCCATCCACAAATGCGCGGCACAGGCGAGGGCAGCAAGTTCCTGACCACCGGAAACCCGGAAAAAGTGTCCAACCGCGCCACCCAGTTCTTGCGACGAAAGATCACGTTTGAAGCGGCCTGATTGAAGACCGCGCGTAAAACCCTTAGATCTTTTAAAACTCGTGAGGAGGTCATGATGACCCACAAAATCGCTATTCTTGGCGCGTCTGGTTACACTGGCGCGGAACTTGTTCGGCTGATCGCCACCCATCCGTCGATGGAAATTGTTGCAATGTCCGCTGACCGTAAGGCCGGGATGGAGATGGCCGAGGTGTATCCGCATTTGCGTCATCTGGAGCTGCCGACTTTGGTCAAAATGGAGCAGATTGATTTCTCGAACGTGGATCTGGCCTTTGCGGCCTTGCCCCATGGGTTGTCGCAGGCCTTGGTGCGTGATCTGCCGGAGCATGTGAAAGTGGTCGACCTTGGCGCCGATTTCCGGCTGCGCGATCCTGCGGAATATGAGAAATGGTACGGCGCGCCCCATGTGGCCACGGAACTGCAAAAAACCGCTGTTTACGGCCTGACCGAGTTTTACCGTGAAGACATCAGAAACGCACGTTTGGTGGCGGGCACAGGGTGCAACGCGGCCACGGTGCAGTTTGCGCTGAACCCCTTGATTGCCAAGGGCTTGATTGATCTTGATACGATCATTTGCGACCTGAAAAACGGGCTGTCCGGGGCCGGGCGGTCATTGAAGGAGAACATGCTGTTTGCCGAACGCTCGACCGATGTGATGGGCTATGCGCAGGGCGGTAAACACCGGCATTTGGGCGAATTTGATCAAGAGTTCTCAAAGCTTGCGGGCCGTGATGTGCGCATCATCTTCACCCCGCATCTGGTGCCGGTCAATCGCGGCATTTTGGCGGATTGCTATGTGCGCGGCGATGCGGCTGAAATACACGCGGGACTTGTTGACGCGTATCAAGACGAGCCATTTGTGACCGTGCTACCCATGGGGCAAATGCCCGGCATGGGGCAGGTGGCGGGATCGAATCAATGCCATATTGGCGTGGTTGCGGATCGGATTTCGGGGCGCGCGATGGTGGTCTCGGCGCTGGATAACTTGTGCAAAGGCTCCTCTGGGCAAGCGATGCAAAACGCGAACCTGATGCTGGGCGAAGATGAAACCACGGGGCTGATGTTGGCGCCGATTTTCCCTTAAGCCCCTTTGGGGGTTGGGATAACTGAAAAGACCCTTTTGACAAGGGATGTGAAAGGAGTGTCCCGGATGGCTGGGATGAAAAACCTTAAGAAAACGCGCCGCATTCAGGTGATTGTCTTGGCTTTTGTGGCTTTGGCGATCTCAACTGGTTTGATTGGATATGCGCTTCAGGATGGAATCAACTATTACCGTTCCCCGACCGAAGTGATTGCGGAACCGCCCGAAGAAAACGAAGTGTTTCGTATGGGGGGGCTGGTGTCCGATGGGTCCATTGTGCGCGGCCAAAGCGAAACGGTGACCTTTTCGGTGACCGATGGCGGCGAGGTGATTCCGGTCAGCTATAAGGGTGTGTTGCCTGATCTTTTTGGCGAAAACCAAGGGATGATTGGTACCGGATCATATGTGGACGGCGTGTTTGTGGCCTCGGAAATTCTGGCCAAACATGACGAAAATTACATGCCAAAAGAGGTGCTTGATAGCCTGAAAGAAACTGGCGTGTATGTGGAACCGACCTCCTGATTTCCACAATCTTAACGTAATTTAACCAGCCTTATCCCCGTGTTGAACCGCGGGGAGAGGCCCGGATGAAAAGCGTTGAAGAGATCGCAGATGAGATCATTGCCCGCGAAGGCGGCTATGTGAACGACCCCAGTGACCCGGGGGGGGCGACCAAATACGGTGTCACAATCCACACAATGCGCGGGCTTGGGCTTGATCTGACCGGGGACGGAAAGGTCACGACGCAGGACGTCAAGGCGCTAAGCCGCGATCAGGCGCGCGATATTTTTGTGCGTCACTATTTCAAACGTCCGCGTATCGCCGAACTGCCCCTGCCGCTTCAGGCGACGGTGTTTGATATGTATGTCAATTCTGGCGGCAATGCGGTGCGAATTTTGCAACGGCTTTTGGGCAAGATGGGCTTTCGCGCGACTGTGGATGGTGCTTTGGGGCCGCAAAGCCTGGCGGCTGCAAGATTGGCCCATGCGGCGGCACCGGACCATCTGGCGGATGCTTACGGGATCGAGCGGCGCAATTACTATTACCGGTTGGCCGATCAACGCACCGCCTCGCGCAAATATGCGCGGCGCAAGGATGGCGGCAAGGGGGGATGGATCCGCCGGGCCGAGGAATTCATTGCGCCCAAATATCATTTTTCCAACAAAGAACACCGTGAGAGGGTCGCGAAATGGGGATAATAGGATCACTTTTCAACATTCTCTTTGGGGGCGGGCGCAATGTGATCCGTGACACCGCAGAGGTGTTTGTGGAAAACCGCGAGGCGGGCGCCCTGCGCGATGTGGATCTGCACCGCGCCACGTTAGAGGCTTACGCCGCTGAATTTATGCACCCCCAGAAAGGGATGTTTGATCGGTTTATGGATGGCCTTAATCGGCTGCCGCGTCCGGCGTTGGCCTTGGGCACATTGGGGTTGTTCACGGCGGCGATGGTGGACCCCATTTGGTTCTCGGCCCGGATGCAGGGGATATCGCTTGTACCGGACCCCTTGTGGTGGCTGCTTGGCGCCATTGTCAGTTTTTATTTTGGCGCGCGACATCAGGCCAAAGGGCAGGATTTTCAACGCTCTATCGCCACAACCTTGTCGCGCACGGATGAGGTGCGGCGCAATATCGAGGGGCTGACCGGGCAGGAGACCACAGATCAAAGCCAACCGGTTTATGCGCCGCTTTCTTTACGTGCAGCCCCCGCCCCTCAGGCCCAACCCGTCGATACCACAGGCAATGCAGCACTTGTGGCGTGGGTTAAGTCGCGGGGGCGCACAGGTGGGCAGTGATTTGATTTTGAAACTGGTGTCCGAACACGGGCCTTGGGTTTTGTTGGTGTTTTACCTTCTGTACCGCGATTTTCAGAAAGATCAGGCAACGCGGGCAGTGCTGGATAAAAACTCATCCATCCTGATTGAGATCACCACAATCATTCGCGAACGCTTGCCAGCCGGCGGAGGGCGGGGCCGATGATTTGGTTTTTTGAAATGGTGAAAGAGCTGATTTCGAACGCACAGCTGCGCCGATCAGTGGAACGAAACCAAAAGGCCGCGGCAGAGTTGGATGCGGTCGTGCGAGAGGTCTTGCAGGAATGAAACAGGCATTTGTGTTGATGATGTTGATCGCGCTGCTGTTGCAGGCGGGGTATCAATGGGCTGGCTATGATGTGGTCTATCAAATTGGCTATGGGGCGATCACGCTGATGGGGCTGATGATCTCGCTGACATTCCTGTGGCTTTACGTGGTGCGCGCAACGCCCCTGGCACTTGGAATGGCCTACAGCTGGTCGGGGGCCAGCCTTGTTGTGGGGTGGTGGTGGATCTATTCGCTGTTGGGGGAACCCGCTTGGGCGGCGGAAAGCCCGGCGCATTTTGTGTTTGTGGCGCTTTATTTGGTTGGTGCTTTGCTACACTTTTCTGTGATCAATCGGTCGTTCGGCTGGCATGGGGCCATGTTTTTATGGCCCGTGCTAGGGGCGCTTGTTCTTTCTAGCTTGATTTACATCATGACTTGACGGTGTGACTTGGTAAATAAGGGCGCAAACGGAATGAAAAGGCCGTGACTGGTTGCCGCATCAATGACGCGGGGGGCTGGTCGGCCCCGGCGATAAGGACTAGACTTCGCGTCATGATTACCGAGCTTGGACATTTTGCGCTGATCTTAGCGCTGGGCGTGGCACTGATCCAGATGATCGTGCCACTGATTGGGGCGCATAAAGGCTGGCGTGGCTGGATGGAGATGGCGGTTCCTGCCGCCTCTCTTCAATTTGCGCTGATTGCCGCGGCATTCGCGGCGCTGACTTATGCGTTTGTAACTTCTGACTTCTCGTTGAAATTGGTGTATTTCAACTCTCACAGCGACAAGCCGATGCTTTACAAAGTGTCGGGCGTTTGGGGCAACCACGAAGGCTCTATGCTGTTGTGGGTGCTGATTGTGGCGCTGTTTGGCGCGATGGCCGCGTGGTTTGGTGGCAATCTGCCGCTGCGCCTTAAGGCCCGCGTGCTGGCGGTGCAAAGCGCCATTGGGGCGGCGTTCTTGGCCTTTGTGATCTTTACATCAAACCCGTTTTTGCGCCTTGCGCAGCCACCGTTTGATGGCCGGGATTTGAACCCGCTGTTGCAAGACGTGGGCCTCGCCTTCCACCCCCCCTTTCTTTACCTCGGCTATGTTGGCCTTTCGATGACCTTCAGTTTTGCCGTTGCGGCGCTGATCGAAGGGCGCATTGATGCCGCTTGGGGCCGTTGGGTGCGCCCCTGGACCTTGGCCGCCTGGGTCTTTTTGACCATCGGCATCGGCCTTGGATCTTGGTGGGCGTATTACGAGCTGGGCTGGGGCGGGTTCTGGTTCTGGGACCCGGTTGAAAACGCGTCCTTTATGCCTTGGCTTTTTGCCGCCGCTTTGTTGCATTCGGCCATTGTGGTTGAGAAACGGGAATCGCTGAAAAGCTGGACAATCCTGCTTGCGATCCTTGCGTTTGGCTTCTCGCTCATCGGGACCTTCTTGGTGCGTTCAGGCGTGATCACCTCGGTGCATGCGTTTGCCTCTGATCCCGAACGCGGCGTGTTTATCTTGGCCATTCTTGCGGTCTTCACCGGCGGGGCGCTGACGCTTTTTGCCGCGCGCGCAAGCGCGATGGAGGCACGTGGTGTCTTTGGCCTTGTCAGTCGCGAAAGTGCGCTGGTGGTCAACAATATCCTTTTGGCGGTTGGGTCCATTGTGGTCTTTATCGGCACCATCTGGCCGCTGATTGGCGAGATTTTTGAACGCAAAGTCTCGGTTGGTGCGCCGTTTTTTAACGCGGCGTTTATCCCCTTTATGGTGGTTTTGGCGCTGGTGTTGCCCGTCGGGGCAATGTTGCCGTGGAAACGGGCGAAAGTGAAACGGGCCGCCAAGCAATTGATCCCGGCGTTTGCCTTGGCGATTGCGGTGTTGGCTTTGGTTTGGGCGATGCAAACCGGGCGCTCTGCTTTGGGGCCGATTGGGATGTTCCTTGGCACATGGCTGGTGGCAGGTTCACTGACCGATCTTGCGGGCCGGACCGGGCGGGGCGCGATTTCGAACCGTTTGTCACGGCTGACCCGCCTGCCTCGTGCAGATTGGGGTAAGTTCACCGCGCATGTGGGGCTTGGGATCACCATTATGGGCATCGCCGGGCTTGAGGCTTGGCAGCACGAAGATATTCGTGTGACCCAGCTGAACGACCCGTTTGAAGTGGCCGGATATACGGTGACCTTGGAAAATGTGTACCGCGAACAGGGCCCCAACTATACCACCACAATGGCGGATATGCGGGTGGAACGGGGCGGCGAAACGGTTGCGCTTCTGCATCCCGAAAAACGCGTCTATCCCGTGCAAGCCATGCCCACAACCGAGGCCGCGATTGCCAATGGGTTCTGGCGCGATATCTATGTTGTGATCGGCGATCCACAGGACAATGGCGGTTGGGCGGTTCGCACCTTTATCAAACCGTTTGCCAACTGGATCTGGGCTGGGTGCATTATCATGTCACTGGGTGGGTTGATCAGCTTGTCTGACCGGCGCTTCCGGGTGGCTGCTGGTGCGGCCAAAGCCCCAAAACAAGGGGTGCCTGCGGAATGATTTTGCGCATCAAACCCCTGTTCACATCCCTGGCGTTGGCGGTCACATTGGCCGCCAGCCCCGCTTTGGCCGTGAACCCCGACGAGGTGCTGGACAACCCGGTTTTGGAAGAGCGCGCCCGCGAGATTTCTGCCGACCTGCGCTGTGTGGTGTGTCGCGGCGAAAACATCGACGAAAGCAACGCCGAGATTGCGCGTGATTTGCGCCTGTTGGTGCGCGAACGCCTGGTCAAAGGCGACAGCAACGAAGATGTTGTCGACTTTGTTGTAGAGCGTTACGGCGAATATGTGTTGATGAAGCCGACCCTTTTAGGGGCGAATATCGTGCTGTGGTTGGCAGGCCCAATCTTGTTCTTACTGGCGGCGATCACGGGCGGGCTTTACCTGCGACGGCGGTCACAATCGTCTGAACAGGGGCAAGGGCTGTCTGACACGGAACAGGCCCGCTTGGACGAGCTGATGAAAGACTAAGTGAAAGGGCGGGTGTTCAGGCATCCGCCCTTTTGCCTGCGCAGAAAGGCCCTGCCGTGGCGAAACACTTGCGCGTCCGGCGTCCTCATGTCACCCGTTCTACAACGAAATGACACGCGCCGTTTTTTCACGGCACGCTCCCCTTTTTCCCGTCCAAGCGGTCGGTTATAAGGGCGGGAACTGTAGGGAGGCCCCCATGAATTACGACACAATCACATATGATCTTACCGATGGCTTGGCTGTTTTGACCTTAAACCGGCCAGACAAGATGAATGCGCTGAACACGCAGATGCGGGCAGAAATTGCCCACGCTGTGCGGGACGCTGGCACCACGGCGCGGGCTTTGGTTCTTGTCGGGTCTGGGCGGGCGTTTTGCTCGGGTCAGGATCTGGGGGACCGTGCCAACGCGAATGAAGTGGATCTGGAGCGCACGCTGAAGGACGAATATGAACCGCTGCTGCGTGCGATCTATGATGCGCCCATTCCGGTCATTGCCGCCGTAAACGGGGCCGCGGCCGGGGCTGGCGCCAATATCGCATTGGCCGCTGACGTGGTGATCGCCAAAGAAAGCGCGTATTTCATGCAGGCGTTTTCGCGCATTGGCCTGATCCCTGACGCGGGCGGCACCTATTGGATGCCTCGCATGATGGGCTTTGCGAAAGCGATGGGCGCCGCCCTTTTTGCTGAAAAGCTACCGGCCAAAGAGGCTGCAAACCTTGGGTTGATTTGGGAGTGTGTCGCGGATGATGAATTTGATGCGGCCTGGAAAGCGCGTGCCGCGTATCTTGCCAAAGGCCCCACCAAAAGCTTTGCCAGCATCAAACAAGCGATGCGTGCATCCCTGACCAATGATTTGGATCAGCAGCTGGCGCTAGAGGCAAAATTGCAAGGTGAATGCGGTCAATCGCGTGATTTCAAAGAAGGTGTGATGTCGTTCCTTGAAAAGCGCGCGCCAGATTTTGAGGGGCGTTAAGTACCTGGGCATTTAGGACGCGGCAGTGTCATATAGATGCTGTCGCTCCAGACACCCTTGATGCAATGGGTGTTGGCTTCAAATCCGGTTTGTACAAATCCAAGGCGCGACAACAGCGCTTTGGAGCCGGCGTTCCTTGGATCTAACCCCGCTTGTAAATGGGGGTAATCCGTTGTGGCCCACACATGGTCAATCACCGCGCGGATTGCTTCGGTGGCAAGCCCCTGACGCCAGTGATCGGGGTGCAAAATATAGCCAAGGTCGCCTTCGCTGAACATGCCCCCCATGCCGATCGCCCGCCCTGCACGTTCAAAGATAAAATAGGTCGGGTTCGCTGCGAAATCCGCAACCATCTTATCCAACCTTTCTTGCGTCACGTCCCGGTGTTCATGCGGCGCCGTGGACCAATAGGCCATGGCGTCGGGATTGCTGAAGATCGCAAAAAGATCGTCAAGATCGGTGGGTGTGGGGCCGCGCAAGATCAAGCGTTTGGTGACAAGTGTGGTCATGGCTTTAGGGGTAGCGCAAAAGAAAAGGGGCCGCCAGTGGCAGCCCCTTTTTGAATTTGTGCACCGAGTTTAGCGGTTTTCAACATCCGTGTAATCACGTGCTGTATCGCCAAGATACAGCTGACGTGGACGGCCAATTTTCTGACCCGGATCGCCCAGCATTTCTTTCCACTGCGAAATCCAACCCACAGTGCGCGACAGCGCAAAGATCGGTGTGAACATCGAGGTTGGGAAGCCCATCGCTTCCAGAATGATGCCGGAATAGAAATCGACGTTTGGATACAGTTTTTTCTCAACGAAATAGGGATCTTCCAGCGCGATACGCTCAAGCTCCTTGGCCACTTTCAGGGTCTCATTGTCGTCAATCCCCAGAAGGCCAAGCACTTCATCAGCGCTTTCTTTCATCACTTTGGCGCGGGGGTCAAAGTTTTTGTAAACGCGGTGACCAAAGCCCATCAGACGGAAGGGGTCTTCTTTGTCTTTGGCGCGGGCCACATATTCCGGGATGTTGTCGACCGAACCGATTTCGCGCAGCATTTCCAAGCACGCTTGGTTGGCGCCACCATGTGCGGGACCCCAAAGACAGGCGATGCCTGCGGCGATACAAGCAAACGGGTTGGCACCTGATGAGCCAGCCAAACGCACGGTTGAGGTTGAGGCGTTTTGTTCGTGATCGGCGTGCAATGTAAAAATCCGGTCCATCGCGCGGCTCAGAATCGGGTTCACAACATATTCTTCGGCCGGCACCGCAAAACACATGCGCAGGAAGTTGGACGAGTAATCCAGATCGTTTTTTGGATACACAAACGGCTGGCCGATGGAATACTTATACGCCATGGCTGAGATGGTCGGGATTTTGGCAATCATGCGGATCGCGGCCACTTCGCGCTGCCATTCATCATTCACGTCAGTACTGTCGTGATAGAACGCAGACATTGCGCCCATGACACCGGTGATGATCGCCATTGGGTGCGCGTCACGGCGGAAGCCCGAGAAGAACTTGGACATCTGTTCGTGGACCATCGTGTGGTTGGTCACGCGGTTTTCAAAATCTTCCAATTCTGTGGCCGACGGCAGCTCACCATACAGCAGCAAATAGCATACTTCGAGGTAATGCGATTTTTCCGCCAGCTGATCAATTGGATAGCCGCGATACAACAGCTCGCCTTTGTCGCCATCAATAAAGGTGATGGTCGAATCGCAGCTTGCCGTTGACGTGAACCCGGGGTCATAGGTGAACACATCTCCTTGGGCATAAAGCTTGCGGATGTCGATCACGTCCGGACCTGCCGTCGGGGAATACATCGGCAATTCCAGTTCCTTATCCCCAAAGGTGAGTTTCGCGGTTCCGGTTTGTTCAGCCATATTTATTCCCTTCATGCATGGTCCGTCCCGGATGGGCGGACAGTGTTTACGTGCTTGCGTCCTTAAGGCGGGCGATGGTTTCGTCCGGGCCAAGAACCAGCATCATGTCAAAAACACTGGGGGTTACGGCGCGCCCAGCAAGGGCTGCGCGCAGCGGCGCGGCCAGCTTGCCGAATTTCAGCCCGTGGGCTTCGGCCAGGCCGTTTAAAATCGCCTCCAGCGTATTGCGATCCCAGCTAACATTTTGCAGCTGCGGCGTCAATTCTTTCAGTATACCACGGGATACCTCATCCAAGCTTTTTTGCGCTTTCTCGTCACATTTCAGCGGCCGGTCAGACAATATAAATCGTGCTTTTTCAGTGAGTTGCGGGAATGTTTTGGCGCTGGCCTTCAATACGTACATCGCATTGGATAAAAGGTCACGTTTCTGCGGGTGCAGCATATCTTCGCCCCTGACGTTACGGAACGCCTCATATCCCGCCAAAACATCCGCATCTTCCATCGCGGCCATGTGCTGACCAGACAGATTATCAAGCTTTTTAAAGTCAAAACGCGCAGGGGATTTGCCGATTCCCTTCAAATCAAACCATTCAAGCGCTTGGGAGTCTGAGAAAAATTCATCATCGCCGTGGCTCCACCCCAAACGGGCCAAATAGTTGCGCATCGCCTGCGCGGGATATCCAAGCGCTTGGTATTCTTCGACCCCCAACGCACCGTGGCGTTTGGACAGTTTCTTGCCATCGGGGCCGTGGATCAGCGGAATATGCGCCCAGACCGGAACGTCCCAACCCATTGCCTGATAGACAAGCATTTGGCGTGCGGCATTGTTCAGGTGGTCATCCCCCCGGATCGCATGGGTCACGCCCATATCATGATCATCCACAACAACAGCCAGCATATAGGTGGGCGTACCGTCAGAACGTAAACAAATCATGTCATCCAGTTGATCATTGCGAATGGTCACATCGCCTTGCACCGCATCTTTGATCACCGTGGCCCCTTCGCGCGGGGCCTTTAGGCGCACCACATAGGGGGCGTCTGGGTGGCTGCCCGCGTCCGCATCACGCCAAGGCGAGTGATAGAGCGTTGATTTTCCTTCGGCTTTCGCCGTATCGCGGAAGGCTTGGATCTCATCTTGGGTGGCGAAACACTTATACGCGTGCCCCGTTGCCAGCATTTCATGGGCGACCTCTGCGTGGCGGTCTGCGCGATCAAACTGTGAGATTACCTCGCCATCATGATCCAGCCCCAGCCAATCCATCCCCTTCAGGATGGCCGCGGTGGCCTCAGGCGTTGAACGTGCCCGGTCGGTGTCTTCGATACGCAGCAAAAATTTGCCACCGCGACCTCGCGCAAAAAGCCAGTTGAACAGCGCGGTGCGCGCCCCCCCGATGTGCAAATACCCGGTGGGCGAGGGGGCGAAGCGGGTGACAACCTGATCAGAGTTCATGAGATGTTAACCTTTTGGAAACCATGTGAGACGTATGCCTGAAGGGCGTTAATGGCGTGTTAAAGCAAAACGGAGGCCAAGAACAAGGTGCTGGGCCAGATCCTTCTGAGGGTCGAAACCGAACGGGGTCGATTTTTGCATTGGGTTCCGATCTTTCTGGCAACAGGGATCGGGGGGTATTTCCTGTGGCCCAATGAACCGACCGAAACGCTTTACATAATGCTGGCCGGATTTATCCTGCTGATGCTGGTGGTCCGGTGGCGCCTGCCTTGGGGCTATGGCCCGGTGGCGGCGATGTTTGCCCTTGTGGCGCTTGGGGTCTGTCTGGCGGGCGCGCGGGCGCATTATGTGGCGGGGCCGGTGCTTGGATATCGGTATTACGGCGCTATTGAAGGGCGCATTGTCGCGATGGACCGATCGCAATCAGATGCGGTGCGCCTGACATTGGATCAAGTGCGCCTGGCCGACATGGCCCCTGACCGTATTCCGCGCAAAGTCCGCGTGTCGCTACATGGCGCATTCGGGGGGACGTTGGGCGATTCCACCCCGCAAGTGGGCGCACGGGTCGCCCTGACCGGGCATTTGTCTGGCCCCAATGGCCCGGTGGAACCCGGCGGATTTGATTTTCAACGCATGGCCTGGTTTCGCGGCATCGGTGCGGTTGGCTATACGCGAACGCCGGTGATGCTTTTGGCACCGCCCAACCGGTCCGGCGCAAAGGTGCAAGTGACCCGCGCGCGCATGGCGATTGCTGATTGGGTGCGGGGGATTTTACCCGGCGAAGCAGGTGCTTTTGCCGCTGCGGTCACCACCGGCGACAGATCCGCGATGGGGCAGGGCACATTGGCCGCGTTGCGCGGGGCCAACCTTGCGCATCTTCTGGCGATTTCCGGGTTGCACATGGGGCTTTTGACCGGGTTTGTTTATCAGGCGCTGCGGTATATTTTTGCGCTTTTCCCGTGGGTGGCGCTGCGGTATCCAACCAAGAAATTCGCGGCCGTGGCAGCCATTGGTGCGGGTGCGATTTACCTTCTGCTGTCTGGCGGCAGCATCGCAACCGAGCGCGCCTTTATCATGGTGGCAACCATGCTTGTCGCGATCTTGTTTGACCGTCATGCGCTGAGCTTAAGGGCAGTGGCGATGGCGGCGATCCTGGTGCTGATCTTACATCCAGAGGCGCTGACTGAACCGGGGTTTCAGATGTCCTTTGCCGCAACAACCGCGTTGGTCGCGGTGTTTGGCTGGCTCAGGCAACGCCAAGGCTGGCGCGCGCCAAAATGGGCGCAACCCATTCTGGCGGTTGTAATTTCCTCGGCGGTGGCGGCGGCGGCAACCGCGCCTTTTGGGGCCGCGCATTTTAATCAGGTCAGCCATTTTGGCTTGATCGCAAACCTTGTGTCCGTGCCGCTGATGGGGGCGGTGGTAATGCCCGCCGCTGTTGTCGCCGCCATTTTGGCCCCTTTTGGCTTGGGATGGGTTGCGATCACGGTGATGGGGCCTCCGGTCGAATGGATCATCTTTGTGGCCCATTGGGTGTCGTCATTGGACGGTGCCATTGGGCATGTTTCGCAACCGCCCGCGTTTGTCCTGCCGCTGGTTGCAATCGGCGGGCTGTTGGTCATTCTGCTCAGAAAATGGGAGCGGACATTGGGCTTGATCCCCCTGTGCGCCGCCACCTTGATGTGGACAGAGGCCGACCGCCCGCTTGTGTTGATCAGCCAAACCGGGGGGCTGGTGGGCGTGTTCACGCCAGACGGGCGCGCCTTGTCCAAACCCAAAGGCGATGGGTTCGCGGCAAAGGTCTGGTTGGAAAATGACGGCGCCCCGATGGAGCAGTTCGACGCCCATCAAATCGGGGTCTTTTCAGGCACAAAAGGCGTCTATCGCGCGGTGATTTCAACCCTTGAAGGGACCGACATCATAATTGCGCATCTGACCGGAAAAACCGGCGCGAAAGAGCTTGTGACCACCTGTGCCACGGCAGACTACGTGGTGCTCAACACATCCGTCACTGAGGACGCACCAAAAGGGTGCCAAATCTTTGATCTGGGCCGTTTGCGCAGGACGGGGGCAGTGGCTTTTTGGCCGGGACCAGAGGGTGTGACCATAAATACCGCGCGCCAAAACCAGGGGAATCGCCTTTGGACAGGGTGGTCATTCTGAACGCCCCGCAAGGCCCCCATTGATCGCCCCTTTCAAACACCCTAGCGTGTGTTGGAAATAGGAGCGTGCAATGGTCGAAACCGCAGGTCGAATAACGCTTTGGGGCGTGGAAGTGTTTGTCGCCACGGCGGATGAGCGCTCCATTTCGGTGGCGGCCCGCCGGTTGGGGGCCAGCCCGTCGTCGGTCAGCCAACAGCTCAGCAATTTGGAAAGCTCGCTGGGGACCTCTTTGGTGGATCGCTCTGCCCGCCCGCTGTCGTTAACCCCCGCGGGCGAGCTGTTTTTAAAGCGGGCCCAAGCGATATTGAACGAGGCGGAACAGGCGCGTGCCGAACTTGCGCGCGGGGCGCTGGCGTCCCTTTCGCGGCTGCGATTGGGGGTGATTGAGGATTTCGATGCCGATGTCACTCCGCGCCTTTTGACCCAATTGGCGGATCAACTTGAAGGCACCTATTTTACCTTGGAAACCGGCGCGTCCCACCGGCTGTACGACCAATTAGATGCCCGCGCGCTGGACGTGATTGTCGCGGCGGACACCGGGGTCGGGGCCGATTGGATGGAGGTGTATCCGCTGTTGGAGGAACCCTTTGTGGCGGCGGTGCCAAAGGGCGTGGTGGATCCCGTCAACCCGATGGCAACGTTGGCCGAGCTGCCCTTGGTGCAATACACAGCGCGGCACCACATGGGCCGGGTGATTTCGGACCATCTGGCCCGACAGAACCTGCGACTGGACAAACGGTTTGAACTCGACAGCTATCACGCGATCATGTCGATGGTCGCAAAAGGTACCGGTTGGACGATCCTGACGCCGCTTGGTTATTTCCATGCACAGCGTTTTCGCGCGGAAACCGAGCTTGTCCCCCTGCCGTTTGGCCCCCTGACGCGGCGCATTTCCTTGGCCACGCGCGGGGGTGTTTTTGGTGATCTTCCCAAAGACATCGCCCAGCAATTGCAGGGAATCTTGACCGATCTTGTAGTGGACCCGGCGGTCAATGCGACCCCTTGGCTGCAAAATCAATTGCGGATTTTGTAACCGTACCCCTTGGTCTTTCCAAACGATCAGGCGGCCGAGATTTTCGCCGCGTCTTTCACATCCAAGGCAGCCTCAACAAGCGCGCCCGAAATAAAATCAAGCTGTTCTTGCTTAAGCCGGACCGGAAGGCGTGTGTCACAAGCGCGCATCAACATGTCGCGCGTCATGGGAAGCGGGCCTTGGTCAGGGATGAACTGCCAATTCCAAAACGCGCGCGCATTGTCTTCACTTAGGCCAAACACCTGCACAGACACGCCCCGTTTCTTGGCCGCCACCTGAAACGCAAGGGTTTCATCGTCCGAAAACCCAACCAGATTAAACTGGATCGAATCTGGTGCGCGGGTTTCTGGGGCAAGCGGCGGTGGAACATCAAGCCACGGGCTTTGGTTCAGCTTTGCAGCCACATAATCATGGTTGCGCAAACCATCTGTGACCCGCCGGGCCAGCTCGGGTATTTGCGGCCGGATCACGGCGGCGGACAGGTTGGACAGGCGGGTGTTATAAAGGGGCAGCTTGTTTTGCCAGCGGGCAAACGCATCAGCCAATTCGGACGAGTTTTCCCCGCGCGGCGTTTTATGTTTCTTCCAATTGTGCTCATACGCGCCGGACATGATCACCGCGCGGGCCGCAATTTCAGGGTCATTGGTGATCATGATCCCGCCTTCGCCTGCGTTCAGCATTTTGTAGGATTGGAACGAGAAACAGCCAATTTTCCCAAGGGTTCCAATCTTTTCCCCGTGCCAGAGGGTGCCAAGCGAGTGGGCCGCGTCTTCGATCACAGGCACATTGCGCGCATCGCACAAGGCCATGATCGCATCCATGTCGGATGTATGCCCGCGCATGTGGCTGATGATGACCGCCCCCACGTCATCTGTCAGTTTGCGTTCAAAATCCGCCATATTGATGCGGTAATTCTCTGCGACATCAACCAAAACAGGCACGCATTCCGCATGCACAATTGATGACGGCACGGCGGCGAATGTGAAGGCCGGGATCAGAACTTTTGTGTCGCGTGGCAGGTCCAAAGCTTTGAGCGACAGGAACAACGCAGCAGAGCAACTGGCCACGGCCAAAGCATATTTTGCGCCCATTTCCGCGGCAAATTCAGCTTCAAGCAACGCAACTGGGGCATCTTCTGGCGCAGTGTACCGAAAAAGATCACCGGATTGCAGCAACCGGTCAATTTCGGCGCGTGCTGCCTCTGGAATGGGTTCGGCATCATAGACGTTTGGGGCAAGCGACATGGGCTGATCCTTTTAACATGGTCCGTAACGTGGTGACTGGCTTGGGTGATTTTAGGTTTTCCAAAGAGACACTTCGGAAATTCTAAATGAGTGCAGCGTATCATGCCACAAAAAAAGCCCCACCAAACGGGCAGTTTGGCGGGGAAGTGCCCAAAAATATTGGGCGTTTGTCATATTGGTGCCCTTGTTAGACGTTCAACAGCAGATGTTCCCGTTCCCACGGGCTGATCACTTGCAGGAATTCTTCGTATTCCGTGCGTTTCACGATGGAATAGACGCGGGCAAACTCTGGCCCCAACACGTCGTGCATCTTTTCAGACGCGTCAAAAATATCGAGCGCGGTGTTCAGGTCGCGCGAAATATCCTCTTCGCCTTCATAGGCATCGCCTTTGTAAAGCGCGGTGGGTTGCTCTTTTTCCAACAGTCCCAGATAGCCAGCCGCCAAAGAGGCCGCGATGCCAAGGTAAGGGTTGCAATCCATGCCCGCGATCCGGTTTTCAACACGGCGCGCGTTGGGGGGCGACAGCGGTACGCGGATGCCAGTTGTGCGGTTGTCGCGGCCCCATTCCAGATTGATCGGGGCGGCGTTGTCTTTCACATAACGGCGATAGGAATTCACATAGGGGGCCAGCATGGCCACCGCTGCGGGCAAGTGGTTTTGCATGCCAGCAATAAAGTGGAAAAACGCATCGGTTTCGCCGCCATCCGCATCGGAAAAGATGTTTTTCCCGGTTTTGGCATCCAGTACCGAATGGTGGATGTGCATGGCCGAACCCGGCTCTTCCGCAATCGGTTTGGCCATGAAGGTGGCATAGCAATCGTGGCGCAAGGCGGCTTCGCGGATCAGACGTTTGAAGAAAAACACCTCATCCGCCAGTTTAATTGGGTCACCGTGCACCAGATTGATCTCAAGCTGGCCCGCGCCACCTTCTTGCGTGATGCCGTCGATTTCAAAGCCCTGTGCTTCGGCAAAGTCGTAAATGTCGTCGATCACGGGGCCAAATTCGTCGACGGCCGTCATGGAATAGGCCTGACGGGCCGCAGCGGGTCGGCCAGACCGGCCCATCATGGGTTTGATCTTTTCAGCCGGGTCCAGATTGCGGGCCACCAGATAAAACTCCATTTCCGGTGCAACAACCGGCTCCCAGCCTTTGGCGCGGTACAAATCCACAACGCGGCGCAACACATTTCGGGGCGAAAACGGGATCGGTTCATCGTTGCGATCATAGGCGTCATGGATCACCTGAAGCGTCCAATCCCCGGTCCAGGGGGCGGCTTTTGCGGTGCTCATGTCCGGGCGCAAAGTCATGTCGCGTTCAAGAAACCCTTCGTCGCCCGCGGCTTCGCCCCAGCCCCCGGTGATGGTTTGGTAAAAGATGCTGTCGGGCAGGTGAAAGAAATCCTGACGTCCAAATTTGGCCGCCGGCACCGCCTTGCCGCGGGCAATGCCGGGCAGATCTGAAATGATACATTCTACCTCATCAAGGCGATGCCCCTCGAGATACTCTTGTGCGGCTTCTGGCAGGTTTGCCATCCATGCGGAGTTTGTTTTGTCTTGGGCGCCCATCACTTGGCTCCTTTTTTCAACGTCTCGGCCATGCGGTTTGCAAAACGAGCATTGTCCGTGGCGGTGTGTAAATTCTCGGAGGCGTCGGTCAGCAGGGCGTCGGGCACATTGCCGCGACCGCGATGCTCAATCAATCCGGCCACCAGTTCTGATGTAAATTCAGGATGCGGCTGAATGGTGAGGATCTGATCGCCATAGATCAGCGCCGCATTGGCGCAAAAATCGGTAGAGGCAATCACTTCGGCCCCTTCGGGAAGCACCGTGACCTGATCCTGATGCCAAGCGTTCAGGGCCATTTTTTCATCGCCAAAGTCGTATTCCTGACGGCCAACAGACCAGCCGCCGTCGAATTTCTCAACTTTGCCACCAAGGGCTTGGGCGATGATCTGATGTCCAAAGCAAACACCGACCAAAGGTTGCCCTTTGTCCCGGATGTCGCGCACCAATTGTTCCAGTGGGGGGATCCAGTCATGGTCCTCATAGGCGCCATGTTTTGACCCTGTGATCAGCCAACCATCTGCGGCGTCAAGGTCGGGGGGGAAGATGCCATCCACCACCGAGAAGATTTCAAAGTCAAAGCCATGTCCGCCCAAAAGACGCGTAAACATTTCGCCGTAGTCTCCAACCGTTTCGCGCAGTTCATCGGGCGAATGGCCAGCTTGTAGGATGCCAATCCTCATGAGTCACCAAATTTGATCAAATTTTACATCGCCAGCCTAGAGGAGCCCCCGTGGTGGGGCAAGGGGCATTCCGCGAGAAATGCGAAATAGTGGTAAGTCGCTGTAATTTATGCTGAAAATATAATTTTAAGGTGCGGCTTTCGCTGTGCATGGCTGAAACGACAAGAGGCAGGCGTGCTGGAAACAGCCTCCTCCTCCGTCTTGTTCTTGGCAAAACACCCTTCGGTAAACTACCGAAATATGTTGAACTGCAACCGGACTTTTTTACGCCGCTCTTGGGGCAAATGGCGGTTCAAATGCTTGTTTGCCGCGCCAAAGATCGTGATCACCACCAAGGTCAGCAGGATGAAATAGCCCGCAAGAATGGGGTAGGGCACAAAGGGGTTAAACGTCTTATCCGCAAAGTAACTTGCGTAATACAGCGCATCGCCACGTTGCTGCCACACCGGAAAGCTTGAGAAGGATACAAGTGCCGTGGCGTGGAACAAAAAGATCGCTTCGTTGGTATATGACGGCCAGGCAAGACGCAGCATTGTCGGCCATGTGATCCGCTTAAATCGGGTCCAGCCCATGATGCCATACGCATCCGCCGCCTCAAGGTCGCCTTTGGGGATGGACCGCAAAGCGCCATAAAAGATTTCAGCCGAATAAGCAGACGTGTTGCAAAAGAGAACAAGCGTCGCCCCCAACCAAGATGCCGTCAGCGGTTGGAGCGCAGGCACGCTTTGTTTCAGCGATAAAAACACCGCGTAGGCAAAGAAGAACTGAATGAACAGGGGGGAGCCGCGAAACACATAGATGAAAAACTCTGCCGGTTTGCGCAGCCATTTATTATCGCTGTTTTTGGCCATCGCCAGACCTGTCGCTGCGAAAAAACCAAAGAGGATCGCAACCAGCCCGTAATAGATGTTCCAGATCATTCCCGACCCGATCAGGGTGAAATGTTCACACAGGGTGAAATCGGTCTTGGGCAACAGGCGTTCGCCGTAGCCAATGGACCGGAAGGCATAGCTCATTGTGCAGCCTTCCGTTGGGCTTCGCCTGCGGCCGTGGCTTGGCCGTGGGACAGGCGGGCAGAGATGCGTTTGAACACGCGTTCTGACAGGCTGGTAAAGGCAAGGTAAAACACCAAAAGCCCAAAGAAATACTGCATATGCCAATTGCCGTGTGGATAGTCAGAGAATTTGGCGGTTTTGGTCGCCCCCAATTCACGCGCCCAATAGACCACGTCTTCCACCCCCAGCAGGAACAACAGCGGCGTGGCCTTGATCAGGATCATCCACAGATTTGACAGGCCGGGCAGGGCATAGGTCCACATTTGCGGCACCAGAATGCGCCAGAATGTCTGGCGATGTGACATGCCGTAGGCTTCGGCTGTTTCAAGTTGCGCACGGGGCACCGCACGCATCGCGCCATACAGCACGTTTGCGGCAAAGGCCCCAAACACGATCGCAAAGGTCAGCACGGCCAGCGAAAACCCGTAAGCTTCGTGGATCCATTGTGCCGAACTGGACAGCGGCAGTTTGGCCGCGTCACACACGATAAAATCGCTGCCTTGGCGGATCGGTTGATCCCAATCCGGGCATTTCACCTTGTGCCGCATCCATTCAAATGCTTGATCCAGTGCGATCACGAAGAACAGGAAAAAGGCAATGTCCGGCACGCCGCGCACAATTGCGGTATAGGTTTTGCCCAACCAGCGCAGGGGCGCAAATCGGGCGCGGGCGGCAGATGCCCCCGCAAACCCAAACAATAAGGCCACCGGAGCGGTGATTGCCAACAGCGCCAAGACTGTGCCGAAAGAGGCATAGAAAGACATATGCTTGCCTGTGGTCAGGTAGCACGACAGCCATTTCAGGCCATCTAATGTCGAGGGATCGGTGCAGTAGGAAAACATCGCAAGAACCGGACGGAAAGGGGCTTGGTCTTCTGTTTCGGTCGCGAAACGTCACACGTGGGCCGGGTGCAAAATAGGGCCCGCCCAAATGGGCAGGCCCTGGTGTTTACAAAGGGTCAGATTACCACTGGGTGGACACTTCCCATTTGGCGATCAAGGTGTTCAATGTGCCATCGTCTTTCATCGACTGGATGGCTGCGTCAAACTTGGCGCGCAGCTCAGGGTCGCTTTCGCGCAGGCCCATGCCAACGCCGCCGCCGATGGCTTCCATACGCTCAAGCATCACCAGACCGTCTTGGCCAACCATCGTGTCGAGAAAGCTTTTGTCGGCCAGAACCGCGTCAGCTTCGCCGTTTTTCACAGCGGCAACCGTTTCTTCCGGGGTTGCAAATTCAACCAGGGTCCAGCCTTGATCAGCCACAAAAGCCGCCTGAATGGTGGTGGCTTGGGCGGCAATCACACCGCTGGCCAGGTCCACGTCAGCCGACATGGCGAGGTATGATGACGGGTCAGCGGGGGTGTAAGCTTGTGTGAAATCAATGACTTCGTCACGCTCGGCTGTGATCGACATGCCCGCGATGATGGTGTCATAGTTGGACGACACGAGGTTCGGGATAATGCTGTCCCATTCGTTTTTCACCCATGTGCATTCCAGTTCGGCACGTTTGCACAGCTCATCGCCTAGCTCACGCTCAAAACCGTCGATCTCGCCGGCATCATTTACAAAGTTCCACGGTGCATAGGCGCCTTCGGTGCCCATACGTACGGTGTCTGCCATGGCAAAGCTGGCGGTCATGGCCAGTGCCGTTGTGGTCAGGATCAGTTTTTTCATTCTCGTTTCTCCCTTAAGAATGCTTTTTAATTCGTGTTGGTTAGTTTGGTTGCGAATGCGACAGGAATTGTTTCAGCCGCTCGCTTTTCGGATTGCCAAAAAGCTGATCCGGGGCACCTTCTTCTTCGATCAGGCCCTGATGCAGGAACACAACGTGGTCGGAAACATCCGCTGCCATGCGCATGTCATGGGTCACAATCATCATGGTCCGCCCCTCAGAGGCGAGATCCTTGATGACTTTCACCACCTCTTGTTCCAGCTCTGGATCCAGCGCCGATGTGGGTTCATCAAACAAAAGCGCGCGCGGCTCCATGCACAACGCGCGCGCAATCGCGGCACGTTGCTGTTGACCACCAGACAGTTGCGATGGCCACATATCGCATTTGTCGCCGATGCCCACTTTGTCCAGATACTGCCGCGCTTTTTCCTCGACCTCGGCTTTGTCACGGCCAAGCACCGTCACCGGCGCCTCCATCACATTTTGCAAAATCGTCATATGGGACCACAGATTAAACTGCTGAAACACCATCGAAAGATTTGTGCGGATGCGGGTGACTTGGTGGCGGTCTGACGGGTGACGATCCAGCCCGTGTCCGCGCCAGGTGATTGGCTCGCCTTCAAAGAAAATGTCGCCTTGTTGGCTGTCTTCCAACAGGTTCGCGCATCGCAGCAATGTGGATTTTCCGGATCCCGACGATCCGATCAGCGACACAACATGCCCGCGCGGGGCGGTCATATCGACCCCTTTCAGGACCTCAAGCGCACCATAGCTTTTATGCAGGTCGCGGATCTCGATCACAGGAGTGTCGGCTTGGATGTCGGCAGCAAGTGTCGTGTCTGGGGTCACAGAATGGGTCCGGGATAGGTTCTCTTTGGCCAAGGAGTAGGGCGTAATTTTTCCGTAAATGCAACGGCGAAAAGGCGGGGTCCTTGGGTAAGCTTCGGCAGACTGGCGAAAAAACCGACGATTTGTCAGGGGGATGCGCCATCACCCTGTCGCAGACGCGTCAAACGTGCCGTGGGGGATGGGGGATCACCCCGATGTGCTGCGCAATCTGGCCATATTCGAATCGCGGTCATTGACCCCCAAAAGATTCGCAACCAAGCGCATCAGGGCATCTTCCTCTTCGGCGCGTGACCCGTCCGCAAGGACAACGGACCACGCGGCCTCAATGACTGTAATGCGGTCTTCATGCGGGACGGCGTCCTTGATTGCGCGCGTAAAGCGGACCGTGTCGGGGGCTTGGGTTTCAAACTGTTCCGCCTTTTGGCGAAGCGCTTTGGAGGTGGCGTCATCCAGCCCATAGCGAGCCGCAAGGGCCGTATCAATGGCGGCGATTTCCACGGCGGCGTAATCCCCATCTGAACGGGCGAGCCGCACCAAAAGGGCCGAAAGCGCAAGGCGCGCGTCATCTGCATTGAGCGGGGCGGGGGTCGGGGCGAAAAGGCGGTCAAAAAGTGTGTTGAGCATGGCGACGATATAAGGCCTTGAGGGGGGGAAGGGAAAGGGCGGCATGGGATTTGCGTGGCTATCTCACGTCATTTTGTTGTGAGGGTCAGGCTGGTTTTTGGGGGAAAGTCATGCAGATCTAGGGGGGCGTTCAGCCCAGATATCCTTCGATAATGATCAATTCTCCGGTGCTGACCGGATCCCGAAACGCTTTGGCGTGTTGGTATTCCGCGCTGTGATAACAGGCTTGGGCATCTGCAAAACTGGGAAATTCAATCACAACATTGCGCGAACGGGCCTTGCCCTCAACCGCGTCAAACGCCCCGCCACGGACCAGAAACCTGGCGTTATAGGCCGCAAAGGCTGGGCCGTTGGCCGCGATATATTTCTGATAGTCTTCAAGATCGCTCACGTCGATCCGGCCAATCCAATAGCCTTTTGCGCTCTCATTTGACATTTGCACTCTCCGTGACGGTGTGATGTTCAACTGCCTTAGTTTTCAAGTGGATAGAGGGTGTCGTCAATTGCAATTCCGCCGGGGTTTCCAGGCGTCCCGCTGGCCAAGAATAGCATCCCCGCCTGTGCCAATAAGACCGTCACAGTCAGGCGCATGTTGATCTCAGCTGGTGGCGTTTACGATGCGCGCGCTTTTCACGTCATCTGCGGACAGTCCGATGGCCTTGGCGACATGGGTGACAAAACAGGCCTCTTCCTCGCGCACAACACCATCAGCCACCGACACTTCCCAAAGGGCGGATAGCATCGCCATCCGGTCGGCTTGGGGCAGGTGATGGGTGACCAACTCCGTGAGCGTTTCTGTGTCGGGGGCTTCTGCCTCAAGCTTTTCACACATGGCGCGCGTTTTTGCGGCCTCAACCACATTCATCGCGCGGTATTTCACAAACAACCGGTCAATGCGCGCAATTTCCTCAAAGGCGTAATGCTGATCTGCTTTGGCAAGGCGCACCAAAAGCACACCCATCGCATATTCCGCATCCAGCTCTGGCAGCTGCGCTTCTTTTGGCAGTTTCTTGAATTTCTGAAAAAACTCTGACAGCATGGTTCCCCCCAATCCTGTTTCGTGACGTTACCCAGCGGGCAGCGGTCGGGCAAGGGGGCCTTTTGGATATCAGATGGGTTTGATCGTGACGATCGAGGCATCGCCGCGGCCTTGGTCGCGGGTATACCGCATCTGATCGCCGCATTGCTCAATGATTTCGCAATCCAGCCCAAGATCTTCGTCATTTAAGGTGGCGGTTCGGCAAAACATCCCATCTTGCCAATACCAGTTGCCCAAAAGCCGGTCTGGCCCGGCCATGCCCGATATTTGCCCATCTGAATGGATCGTGAACAACAGCCCATCCCCCACCAGCGGGCGGTCGGCAAATGCCGCAATAAACGCCTCTTTGCTGTCGAGCCTGCGCCAGACCAATGTTTCTGTCATATGTTTCGTCCCCCAGTTTCCCATCTTATCGGATGGCGAAGTCTGGCAACCATACATGGTTTGGCTTTGGTTCCCAAATTGTGGCCTATAACAGCGCGGATATGTGCCAAGAAGAACGCCGCGCAGGGGCGTTGTGTGCCCAATAAAAAAGGCGGGTTGCCCCCGCCCTTTTGGTATTCATCATGTGAGGCGCAAGGTTACACCAGGCGCTCAATCTCTTTTGCGGCGCGAATGAAATCGGCAAACAGCGGCGCCGGTTCAAACGGTTTGGATTTCAGCTCGGGGTGGAACTGAACGCCGATAAACCACGGGTGATCTTCCCATTCCACGATTTCAGGAAGACGCCCATCGGGGGACATGCCTGAGAATTTCAAGCCAACCGCTTCCAGCTGATCGCGGTATTTGATGTCGACCTCATACCGGTGACGGTGGCGTTCTTCCAGCGTGCTGCCGCCGTAAATGCGCGCAACATTCGACCCGTCGCTCAGCGCCGCATCATAAGCCCCCAAACGCATGGTGCCGCCCTTGTCGTCACCTAATTTGCGCTTGACCGTATAGTTGCCCTGCACCCATTCCTTGAGGTGGTAAATTACTGGGGTAAAACGGTTTTCCCCACTTTCATGGTCAAACTCTTCGGACCCGGCATCCTTGATTCCGGCCACATTACGGGCCGCTTCTACCACAGCCATTTGCATGCCCAGGCAGATGCCAAAATAGGGGATCTTGTGTTCGCGGGCATATTGCGCCGCCTTGATCTTGCCTTCGGTGCCGCGTTCGCCAAAGCCGCCGGGAACCAAGATCGCGTGGAACCCTTCAAGATAGGGGGCGGGGTCGTCTTTATCGAACAATTCGGCGTCGACCCACTGCAATTTCACCTTGGTGCGATTGGCCATGCCACCGTGGGTGAGCGCCTCTTTGATCGACTTATAAGCGTCTTCCAGCTGGGTGTATTTGCCCACAACAGCCACCTTCACTTCGCCCTCGGCGTTGTGAATGCGGTCCTCAACATCCTGCCAACGGCGCAGATCGGGTTTCGGGGCGGGTGCGATGCGGAACGCATCCAGAACCGCCTGATCCAAACCCACCTTGTGATAGGCCATCGGGGCCTCATAGATCGACTTAAGGTCATAGGCGGGGATGACCGAATCCTGTCGCACGTTACAGAAAAGCCCAATTTTGGCGCGCTCTTTATCGGGGATTGGATGTTCGGACCGGCACACCAACACGTCTGGGGCGATGCCGATGGAGCGCAGTTCTTTGACCGAGTGTTGGGTCGGTTTGGTTTTCAACTCACCCGACGCGGCCAGATAAGGCAGCAAGGTCAAATGCACAAAAATGCACTCGCCACGGGGACGATCCTGGCTGAACTGACGAATGGCTTCAAAGAAGGGCAGCGCCTCGATGTCGCCAACGGTGCCGCCGATTTCGCACAGTTGGAAATCCACCTCATCATCGCCAATGGCAATGAAGTCTTTGATTTCATTGGTCACATGCGGGATCACCTGAATGGTTTTGCCCAGATAATCACCACGCCGCTCTTTCTCAAGCACGTTGGTGTACACGCGGCCTGATGAAATGGAATCGGTGTTGCGCGCGGCCACACCGGTAAAGCGTTCGTAATGCCCCAGATCCAAATCGGTCTCAGCACCGTCATCGGTGACAAACACTTCGCCGTGCTCAAACGGGCTCATCGTGCCCGGATCGACGTTCAGATAGGGATCAAGTTTGCGCAAGCGCACCGTGTAGCCGCGTGCCTGCAAAAGCGCGCCCAATGCGGCTGAGGTCAACCCTTTGCCAAGCGAAGACACAACGCCGCCAGTGATGAAAATATAACGTGCCATATGGTTGGCTGCCCCCGTGAGATGAGATCAAAAGATCTGATTCTTGCTTGCTGTGATTTCGGCAATAGCCCGTCCCCAACGGGCCCGCACATAACCACATTCCACGGGATTTAAGGCTTACATGATTCCAGCTGCCCGCGCAACCAAACCGCAAGAGGAAGGGCAATAAAATTGCCCATTCATCAGATGTGGGGATTATTCCGCGCGTGGCGGGGCCAGTGCGTCGTCGGTTGAAACCGGCGGCAACATGTCGGTGACGTCGGGCACCACTGGGGCCGTTGTCTCTTCGCTGGCGGCGGGCAACCCAAGGGCATCGACAACCGAGCTGTCCGCTGCGTTTTTCGCGGCGATAATTGTCAAAGAAATTGAGGTCACCAAAAAGGCGATGGCCAAGCCCCATGTCATTTTAGACAGGGCCGTTGCGGCACCGCGGGACGACATAACGCCACCTCCGCCGCCGCCACCGATGCCCAATCCGCCGCCCTCAGAGCGCTGAAGAAGCACAACACCAATCAGCGACAGCGCTAAAATCAGGTGAATTACGAGGACAACATTTTCCATGCGGCAGGCCTATGGTTAGCTTGGTTTGATCTAGCGGGTATGTAGGGGAAAGGTTGGCCCGGTGCAAGTCGCCTTTCGTGCTGATCTGGGGGGGAGGTGCAGGAAAGAATGGCTTTTGGCGAAATTTGCGATGTTTGCTGGCGTGATTGTGATGGTCGTGGATGGACTTCACTAGAAAACTAGAAAACTAGAAAACTAGAAAACTAGAAAACTAGAAAACTAGAAAACTAGTTTTCCCGTATTCAGAAAACTGCCCTCATTTTGCACCTGCGGCGAATTAGGTGTTTCCCCGTGGCCCAAGGCCCGCTATGACGGGCCGGGTTTTCTTTGAGATAGGAACAGACCATGGCAAATGTCGTCGTTGTAGGCGCCCAATGGGGTGACGAAGGAAAAGGTAAGATCGTTGACTGGCTCAGCGAACGGGCCGATGTGATCGCGCGCTTCCAAGGGGGGCACAATGCGGGCCACACTCTTGTGATCGACGGCGCGGTTTATAAATTGCATGCGCTGCCTTCGGGTGTTGTGCGTGGCGGCAAGCTGTCGGTGATCGGCAATGGGGTGGTTCTGGACCCTTGGAACTTGCTCAAGGAAATCGAAACCATCACCGGGCAAGGTGTTGATATTTCGCCGGAAACCCTGATGATTGCGGAAAACACACCGCTGATCCTGCCGTTCCACGGAGAGCTTGATCGCGCCCGTGAAGAGGCCGCCAGCAAAGGCACCAAAATCGGCACCACAGGCCGTGGCATTGGTCCTTGTTACGAAGACAAAGTCGGTCGTCGCGCCATTCGTGTCGCTGATTTGGCTGACCCCGCAACGCTTGAGGCCCGCGTCGATCGCGCCCTTCAGCATCACGACCCATTGCGCAAAGGTCTGGGCATTGAGGCGATTGACCGCGACGCGCTGGTTGAATTGCTCTTGGACGTGGCGCCAAAGATTCTCCGATTTGCTGCACCCGTCTGGAAAGTGCTGAACGAAAAGCGCAAAGCGGGCAAACGGATCCTGTTTGAAGGGGCGCAAGGCGCGCTTTTGGACATTGATTTCGGCACCTATCCCTTTGTGACCTCGTCCAATGTGATCGCCGGTCAGGCCGCCACAGGCGTTGGCATTGGGCCAGGATCCATCGACTATGTGCTTGGTATTGTGAAAGCTTATACCACCCGCGTGGGCGAAGGCCCGTTCCCGACCGAGCTTTTGAACGCCGACGGCACCCCAGATGTGGATGGCGAACGTCTTGGAACACGCGGCCATGAATTTGGCACCACCACCGGGCGGCAACGCCGTTGTGGTTGGTTTGACGCAGCACTTGTGCGCCAGACCTGTGCAACTTCGGGTGTGACCGGTATTTCCCTGACCAAACTGGATGTGCTTGACGGGTTTGAGACACTGAAAATCTGTGTTGGCTATGAGTTGGACGGCAAAACGCTCGATTATCTGCCCACCGCGGCGGATCAACAGGCGCGGTGCAAACCGATCTATGAAGAGATGCCCGGTTGGTCAGAAACCACCGAGGGCGCGCGCAGCTGGAATGACCTGCCGGCAAATGCGATCAAATACGTGAAACGTGTGGAAGAGTTGATCGATTGCCCGGTGGCCCTGTTGTCCACCAGCCCCGAACGCGAAGACACGATTCTTGTCACCGATCCCTTCGCGGATTGATCCACAGCGTTTGACATATGCGGGACGCCCCCCCAGATTTGGGGGGCGTTTCCCACGTTTTCCAACCGGAGTGAAGCCTGATGGCCCTGTCCTATAAAGCCCGCAAGCGCCTGTCTTTGCTTATCCTTTTGGTGGGCCTGCCGGTCTATATCATCCTGGCCATCTTTACGGTGTCGCTGTTTGATCGCCCGCCGTTCTGGTTAGAGCTGCTGATTTATGTCTTTCTCGGGTTTCTCTGGATGATGCCGTTGAAAAAGGTTTTCATCGGTGTCGGGCAGGCGGATCCGGATGAGGACCCTGCCAATTATCCCCATGACCCAGCGGGAAAATACGCGCTGAAAGAGGATGAGAAATAGGCCTGCTGAGCGGATCAAAAAACGGATCAAATAAAAAAGGCCCCCGATTTGGGGGCCTTTCTCGTTAGGTTCTGGACTTACGCCATTCGGCGGTCATCGGGGCGATCGCCCGATTTGTCACCGGGGCGAAACCGGGTGCTGTCTGTCAGTTCAAACTGACCCCGTTTCAGGCGCTTGATCCGACCTTCACGCAAAAGCTTGCCAAAGGCACGCAACCCTTCTTCGCGCGAAAATGTATCAAAACCTTGATACAGGCGCACCATTCCCATCACGCGGGGGCGGGTAAAGGTTTCTTCGCCTTCGACCAAAACCGTGTGACAAGCGGCGGCTTGCAAAAGCTCACCGATCTCATTGGCCCCTGTTTCTTCAACGTAGGCTGCGAAAATGGGATCAGCAGGGGTGTGTTTGCCCTGCTCGCCCTCGCCTTGCTCGTTGGCAACCTGTGGGGTGCGTACAACGCGCCGCGGGCGAACCGTTTCACCCGTGGTTGGGGTCGTTTCAGCCCCTTCGGATGTGCCGTCAATACGCTGTTCAGAGACCAGAACCAACGGGGGCATGCGCCGTGCTGGTGTGTCTGGTTTTCCGGGGCGGCGCGGACGGACCACGCGGGCCAGATCATCGCGGTAGGCGTTTGAACTGTCGGCGTCTTTGCCGCCGTCCAAATCATCCTGCGCGTCTTCATCGGCACGTGTTGCCATGACCGCGGCCTTAAGATGGGCGATTGAGGTCCGGCGACGCGTGACTTCGGTGCTTTCCATCTGGGTGTTGGTTTCCGCAAGGATCCGGTCCAATGCGGCATCACTTTTGCCAACGCCACTGTCATCAAAGGCCGTCAGACGGGGGGCGTCTGTGGGGGCTTCGATTTTGGCCAGCTCGGCGTTCAGCGCATCCGTTTTGTCGTCAAGGTTTGCGTCTTTTGATGCATCCTTTTCTACAATGTCGGTGCTTTCCACAGTGTCGCCGGCATCAGCGTCACCAGCATTTTTGGCATCACTGCGGGCGTCTGCTTCTGCTTCCGCAAGCTCGGCCATCAACTCTGCTTCTTCCTCGGGCGTCAGCATTGAGTTTTCATTGTCTTGGGACGCAGGCTCGGATGGTTCTAGCGGTGTGGCCTCAGCCGCCGCATCGGGGCGGGCCCCTTTGATGTGGCGCACGCGGATCATCCGGGGTTTGCGAACAGGTGCCGCAGGGGCAGCGTCTTTGGCCACATCGCTGTCTGCCTCATCCGAGGGGTCTTCCACTGGGGTCTCAACCGCATCCTCAACGACATCTTTGGCTTCATCGGTAAAGATGTTGTCCGCGGACGTGTCCGTTGGGTGATCGTGCCCAATGGTGGTGCTGACCAAAGCGGCAAGGGCGCTTGGGTCCGCTGTCAGATCGGCAGTCAGGTCGGCAGTCAGGTCGTCTGGGGCATCATCCAGCAGCGCATCCTCTTGGACGTCATTTGCAGTCTCTGCCGCCAAATCCGCATCAAATGCGTTTTCGGTGGTGTCTTCTATACTGTCGTCCGCAGCATTACCGGTGGCATCAGAAGATTGCAAACGGGACAAGATACCAGAAATCGTATCTTCGCCTGCGCCATCTTCCAGATTGTCCGTATCAGCTGTATCTTGATCAGCGGCGTCTTGTGGGGCCTGATCCAAAAGCGGGTCGTGTGAAGCGATATCTTCGGGGGCGAGTTCCCCTGTGACGTCTTCTTCTACGGTCTCTTTTGCTTCGGGTTGGTCCGCAATTGTGTCTTCGACAGGTTCCGCCTCAGCCGCGTTTTGATCATCTTCCGCCAGATCGCCTTCGGCAGAATCTTCTGCTTCAGCGACAACTGGTGTCGCCTCAGCTTCGGCATCAACCGCGTCCAGATCCTTACCATCATCCTCACCGTCATCATAAAGATCGGCGGTCAGATCAGATGTATTTTGATCCTCTGCATATTGGTCGGTTGCCACAAAAGCGGCTTCGCCTTCGGCGCGTTTTTCATCGACCACAGCACGAATGCGCTGAAGTTTGTCGGCGATGCTGTCGCGCTCGGGCGAGATGTCCAGCGCGTCATTTAGGGCCGCATCCGTATCCACAGTTTCGGTCGTAATCTCTGCAACGACTTCTGCGGCGATGTCCTCAGCAAGATCATCTTCGATATCTACGGGCGCAACGTCTGCCGCAGGATGAGACACAGGATGAGACACAGGATGAGACGCTGGGGCGTCATCCACGGCGTCTGGTTCAGCGTCCGGTGTGGAGCGCACTGGGCTGTCCTGATCGTTTGCCAACAGATGATCCGCGGCAACAAGCGTTGCGCCAACAGCTGTCTGCGTCGACTGATCAGAATCCGCCTGGCGCAAAACAACGCCATCGTCTTCCACGCGGGCTTCTACCCGTTTCTGTATCTCACGTTCTGCGATACGGTGCAGCATATCGGCATCCGGCGTGGGAGGTTCCGCGCCAAAGTAGCGATCGTCTGCGGCCAAATCGCGGAAATATTCCGCAATTGACGTCATCGTATTGAAAGGTTCGTCAAAACCCTCCAACGTGCACGAAAATGTGCCGTAAGATACAGTGAGAATTTTGCTATTACTCACCATAAATAACTCGCTTTCTCCCCCGATCCAGCAAGAGACTGTTTACCATGCCATAGTTCGTGAAATTCAACAAAACCGGGAAAAACACGGTATTTTTTCGTGGCAGGAATATGTTTAGTTTCCATATGGGATACAATAACGGCATGAAACCGCAGATTTTGCAAGAATTAGGCAAGGCAACCCTCCTTGGTGGGGGGGCAGTTAACCATACGATTCTTTCTGAATGCTTGACGATTGCACCGAATTTGGTGGCCGCAGACGGGGCCGCGGATACGGCTTTGGCGATGGGGCATACCCCGCTGGCCGTCATTGGCGATCTGGACAGCGTCAGTGACAGCGCGCGCAAGATCCTTGGGCCGGACCGGATCATTGAAACCCCGGATCAGATGCGCACGGATTTTGACAAGGCGTTGGATGTTATGTCCGCCCGCTTGGTGCTGGGCGTCGGCTTTATGGGCGGGCGGTTGGATCACGAACTGGCCTGTTATAATGCCCTTGTGCGTATGCCCAATCGGACCTGTATCTTGGTGGGGGAAGAGGATCTTTGCTTTCATGTCCCCAGCCGGTTTGAGATTTCCCTGCCACCCGGCACCCGGTTTTCTCTGTTTCCAATGGCGAAACTAACCGCCAATTGCAGTGGTGTGTTGTGGCCGGTTGAGGATCTGGAGATGGCCCCTTGGGCGCAAATCGGCACCTCGAATGAGGCGACAGGCGGCCGGGTGGAGCTGACCTGTGATCGCCCCGGCATGTTGGTGATCCTGCCGCGCGCGCATCTGGCCAAGGTGGTAACGGCGCTGTCCGCTTAAGCCACCTGTTGCGCCTGATTTTTGCGCGCCTGATCCTTCCGCGCCTGCCGGTGTTCACGCGCAATTACGTAAAGCCCGGCGGCCACTGTGATCGCAATACCAACCGCCGCCAGCCCATTGGGAAGCTCGCGAAAGAACAGCCAGCCCATCAAGGTGGCAAAGGGGATTTCCAGATATTGCATTGGGGCCAGCGTGGCGGATGGGGCAAAGCGCAAACTCCAGGTCATCAACAATTTGGTCACCGTGCCGGTCACCCCAAAGATGACCACATACCAGAGGATATGCGGCGGAAACGCGAGGGTCGAGGGGCCTTCGAGCACAAACCACAGCGGTAACAAAACCGTGCAGCCAATCGCCCCATTGATGACCTGCGCACCCATTGGATCAACCTCTTTGGCGACCCGGCGCGTGACCAACGCATAGGCGGAAAAGGCGACAGCAACCCCCAAGGGCAACAGGGCCGCGGTGCCAACCTTGGCGAAATTCGGTTGGATCACCAGTAAAACGCCAAGAAAGCCAACGGTTGCGGCGGCGATCCGGTGCGGGCCGACTTGTTCGTTCAAAAAGAACCACCCCATCAACAGCATGAGGAAGGGGGCCACAAACGCGATGGCAACCGCGTCGGCAAGGGGCAGGAACCGCAACGCGGTGAACATCAAGATCATCCCCAGCAAATGAAGCCCGGCGCGCAGGCCCATCCACCCGAAAAGGGCGGGGGGCAGGCGCAGAACCTCGCGCCGGTGCCAAATGAGCGGGGTGATGATCAGCAATGGAAACACAAAGCGGATCGCAACAAGCGCCAGCAACGACACCGTCCCCCCCAACAGTTTCGCCATGGCATCCGACAGCGGAACAACCATGCAAAAGCCCAGCATCAAAAGGATGCCAAACAGGGGACGATCAAGGGGGGCGTTTGGGGTGGTCATTGGGCGACCCTAGTGCGCCCATCTTTCGTGTCAATTGCACATGACCAACGGTGTCTCAGCAATTGGGCACATTCACCGCAAGCCCGCCCAGTGACGTTTCTTTATATTTCGCCATCATGTCTTGGCCGGTCTCAAACATGGTTTTGATGCAGGCATCCAGCGGCACCAAATGTGTCCCATCCCCGCGCAGCGCCAGGGACGCCGCTGACACGGCTTTGATTGCGCCCAATCCATTGCGTTCAATACAGGGCACCTGCACCAGCCCGCGCACGGGATCACAGGTCAGGCCCAAGTGATGCTCTAGCGCAATTTCGGCAGCGTTTTCAATCTGCATCGGGGTGCCGCCCATCACGGCACACAGGCCCGCGGCGGCCATGGCGCTGGCCGATCCAACCTCGGCCTGACAGCCCGCTTCGGCGCCGGAAATAGAGGCGTTGTGCTTGACGATGCCGCCCACGGCAGAGGCGGTCAAAAGGAACTCGCCAATGCGTTCGCGGCTGGCACCGGGCACGTGGTTCAGCCAATACATCATGACAGCAGGCAAGACGCCCGCGGCGCCATTGGTGGGGGCGGTGACAACCTGCCCACCGGCGGCGTTTTCCTCATTCACGGCCATTGCGTAAACGCCCATCCAATCGTTGATGGTGTGGGGCGCGCTTAGGTTCAGGCCCGCTTCGGCCTTTAGGCTTTCATGAATTGCGCGGGCACGGCGTTTGACCAACAGCCCACCGGGCAAAATCCCGTCGCGGTCCAGACCCCGTTTGATACAGTCTTCCATCACTTCCCACAGGCGGGCGATACCGGCATCAATGCTGGCGGGGCCAAGGTGTTCCAGCTCATTTGCGCGTTTCATTTCCGCAATGGATTTCCCGGATTTCGCGGCCATATCAAGCATTTCCACGGCGGTTTCAAAGGGAAATGGATGCGTTTTTGCGTCTTCGCGGTCCCGCTTGGGTTCTTCGTTTTGCTCTGCTTCGGTGACGACAAAACCGCCACCGATCGAATAATATGTCTCGCGCACAACAACGTCACCCTGTGCGTCGGTGGCCATCAACACCATGCCATTGGCGTGGCCGGGCAGGTCGGTTTCATAATCAAAAATGAGGTCTTTTTTCGGGTCAAAATTTAACGTGCCCAGCCCCTCGGGGGTCACGGTTTTTGTGGCGTCAATATCAGCCAAGATCGCTTCGGCCACGGCATGAACATAGCTGTCGGGCAAGACCCCGGCGAGGCCCAAAACCGTCGCGCGATCCGTGGCATGCCCCACACCTGTAAAGGCCAGTGACCCATGTAAGGACGCGCGTAAGCCCGCGACTTTAAAGGGTTGTTTGCGCAGAAGGTCCAAAAACCGCCCCCCCGCAACCATGGGCCCCATCGTGTGGGACGAACTGGGGCCAACCCCAACTTTGAACATATCGAAGACAGATAGAAACATGAGAACCTCGCGCGACTTATTTCCTTAACTTGCGAAAAAACGCGGGGGCGTGTCCGCTCGAAAGCGACATATTCGTGCTTAGTCAGGACGCGTCAGCACAAAAGCGGCGCCCGCAAGGATCAATGCCCCCTGCGCCAGCAAAACCCAAAGCGGCAGGCCTTTCCAAATTGAAAAGATAACCACCGCGCCCATCATGGTTGTGGCAAGGATTTTGGCGCGGCGCGAAATGGCGCCCCGTTCTTCCCAATCGCGAATGGTGGGGCCGAAATGGGCGTGATCTATCAGCCAGGCCCGTGCGCGGGGGCTGGATTTTCCAAAGGCAAAGGCCGCGACCAACAAAAACGGTGTGGTGGGCAGTACGGGCAAAACCACGCCCAAAATGCCCAGACCCACGGCCCCCCAGCCCAGTGCAAAAAAGAAAAACCTGCTCATGACGTACCTTGTCGTGCTTTGGTGACGACCGTTCCGGCGCATGCTGGTGTAAGACGAAGGGATTGTCCAGTGGGCGGGGCGGGCGTTGTAACCTCTTATGATCATTGCGAAAAGCAATGGTGGGGGTGGGCTAAGCCTTTGGTTGTAAACCTCTCTTTCACTTCACACTCGCCACCCGGTCACTTCTTTTCTATAAGCGGCTGAGGAGTGCTTTAAGGGAATCGCTGCCATGTCCGGGGAACTTTCACCCATCGATACCGCCAAGTTTGTTGCCGCCAAACGGGCTGTGGATTACGTCGAGGATGGCATGCGTGTGGGGCTTGGCACAGGATCCACCGCCGCTTGGATGGTACGCTGTTTGGGGGAACGTGTACGCGAAGAAGGGCTGCGGATCACTGGGGTTCCGACCAGTGCGCGCACCGCTGATTTGGCCCGCCAAACGGGCCTCAATGTGGTATCGCTGGATGAGGCGAAATGGTTGGACATCACCATTGATGGCACCGATGAATTTGACGCTGACCTGTGCTTGATCAAAGGCGGGGGCGGCGCGCATCTTCTTGAAAAGATTGTCGCAACCGCGTCTGACCGGATGATCGTGATTGCCGATCCGTCAAAGTCGGTGGATCAATTGGGGGCCTTTCCGCTGCCGCTTGAGGTGATCCCATTTGGCTGGCAAACCTCTAAGGCGCTGGTCGAGGAAATGCTGACCTCGATGGATGTATTGGGGCAGACCACCACGCTTCGCATGAATGGAAACACGCCGTTCACCTCGGATGAAGGCAACCTTATTCTGGATCTGCATCTCAAACGTATTGGCGATGCGCGCAAGCTGTCGATGGTGCTGAACCAGATCCCCGGTGTGGTGGAAAACGGGTTGTTTATCGACATCTGTGACATCGTTGTCGTGGGCCATGGGGATGGTCGGGTTGAGGTCACGGACATCAACGAAGGCACCCATGAAGAGGACCGGGTTGAGTTTGTGGACACGGACAATATCTTTAAAGACTTGTAAGTTTTGAAATCCGAAACTGTAAACTCTTTAAAGATTTCAAACGCCAAACTTTAAAGTTTTGGCAGAGTGAAAACGCGAAACTTTAAACTGTTTAATGTCCTGAAACCGTGCGGAAAGCCGCGCGGTTTTCAAAATCTTTGTGCCACCGGCGGGGATATTTTTGGAAAGAGGAAAAGGGGCGCGCGGATGAAGGGGGGAGATCTCTCTCTAATTTGTGACTGAGGCGCGCGGGGCATTTTGCAGATTTCAATCCTGTGGCACTGGAAAGCAGGCGGGCTTGTCCTTAGGTTGCGATCAACAAGATTTGGAAGGGATGCGCCATGAGCGGAAATGAAAGCGGATTTGACTATGACCTCTTTGTCATTGGTGGCGGATCGGGCGGCGTGCGCGCGGGCCGGGTGGCGGCCGAGGGCGGGGCAAAAGTGGCGCTGGCGGAAGAGTTCCGCATGGGCGGGACCTGTGTGATCCGAGGTTGCGTTCCGAAAAAGCTGATGGTGTTTGCATCGCATTACGGACCGGCGGCTGAGGAAGCGGCAAAATACGGCTGGCGCGGCAATGCGGCGGGCGAATTTGACTGGGGTCAGTTCCAACCGATGCTGCATGCTGAACTTGACCGGCTTGAGGCGATTTATCAGCGCAATCTGGGCAATTCCGGCGCCGATATTTTCAACGCGCGTGCCGTGGTGAAGGACGCGCATACGGTGGCGCTGTCGTCTGGTGAGACATTTACGGCCAAGCATATTCTGGTCGCCACAGGCGGGCGGCCCTTTTTGCCCGACACGCCGGGCGCACATGAGTTGGGCATCACGTCAAACGAGATTTTTAATCTTGAGACATTCCCAAAACGCATCCTGATTGTGGGTGGTGGCTATATCGCCACTGAATTTGCCTGTATTTTCAACGGTCTTGGGGCGCATGTGGCGCAGTGGTATCGCGGGGCGCAGATCCTGCGTGGCTTTGATGATGAGGTGCGCGGTTTCTTGGCGGAACATATTTCGGCCAGCGGTGTCGATCTGCATGTTGGTCTGGAAGTCGAGCGCATGGAGCGCCGGGACGGCGGGATCTTGGTCAAAGGCACCGATGGTCGCGAAGAGATGTTTGATCAGGTGATGTTTGCCACCGGTCGCGTGCCCAACACCGATGGGCTGGGGCTGGAAGAGGCGGGTGTTACGCTGGGGCGCGGGGGCGCGGTTGAGGTGGATGACTATTCGCAAACCTCGGTCCCGTCGATTTACGCGGTGGGCGATGTGACCAACCGGATCACCCTGACGCCTGTTGCGATCCGCGAGGCGATGGCCTTTGTGGAAACGGTGTTTAACGGCAATCCGACCTCGCCCGACCACGAAAATGTGGCGTCTGCCGTGTTCACCCAGCCGGAATATGGCACCGTGGGCATGAGCGAAGAGGAAGCGCGGGAGGCTGAGAAGATCGACGTTTATGCCGCCGCCTTCCGCCCAATGCAGTCAAGTTTCATTGGGTCAGACGAGCGGGTGTTGTTCAAGCTGATTGTCTCTCAGGCCACGCAAAAAGTGCTGGGGGTTCACATCGTTGGCCCCGGCGCGGGCGAGATGATCCAATTGGCGGCGGTTGCGGTGAAAATGGGCGCGACCAAAGCCGATTTTGACCGCACTGTAGCGGTGCATCCGACCATGTCGGAAGAGATTGTGTTGATGAAGACGCCGGTTCGTAAGGATTGATTTTTCGTCGCAAGATTTTGACGCGCATCTGAAAGGCTGCGCGTTTTTTGTAAGGTGCAGGGCTTGACGGTGCGGGATACGGGAAAACTAGTTTTCTGGCTTGCAGATCGCGTAAAGACAGATTTCCGATGAAAAACCACGTCAGCGCGTGGCTTTGACTTGAAAAACATCGCATGAGAGGCCAGTTATTGTGCCGAACCTTTTATCAAACAAGGATAAGAACCACATGGCCAGCGATAATGGCGGCCCCTGGGGCGGCGGCGGAAACTCCGGCGGTTCAGGCGGCGACAAAGGGAACAAAGGGGGCGACAAGCGTCCCCCGAACCGACCGGGTGAACAGCCCCCGATCCCGGAAATCGAAGAGCTGATGAAAAAAGGCCAGGAACAGCTGCGTGTTCTGATGGGCGGGCGCTCGGATGGGCGTCGGCCAAATGGCGGGCAGCGGTCTGGCGGCGGCGGCGGCATGGGGCGCGGCGTTTTGCTTTTGGGCGCGCTTGCGGCGGCTGGG
Organism: uncultured Planktotalea sp.; assembly: GCA_965367685.1. Classification (GTDB taxonomy): domain Bacteria; phylum Pseudomonadota; class Alphaproteobacteria; order Rhodobacterales; family Rhodobacteraceae; genus Aliiroseovarius. Next base: position 168,579 of record CBDUJY010000006.1, read on the forward strand.
GTTTGGGTGTTCTCAAGCTTTTACCGCGTTGATACATCGGAACAATCTGTGGAACAGCTGTTTGGTGCGCGCTACGGCGTTGGGCAAGAGGGTCTGAACTTTGCCCCTTGGCCGATTGTGACCAAAGAGATTTACCCGGTGACCCGCGAAAACATCATCAACATCGGCGAAGGCACCTCTGGCCTGATGCTGACCGGGGATGAAAACATCGTGGACATCGATTTCCAGGTGGTTTGGAACATTTCGAACATTGAAGAGTTCGTTTATAACCTTGCCGCCCCGGAAGACACGATCAAAGCGGTGTCTGAATCGGCGATGCGCGAGATTATCGCGCGTTCAAAACTGACCCCGATCCTGACCTCTGGCCGTGAGGACATTCAGCAAGAATTGTCCGGGCTTATTCAGGCGACGTTGGATGGCTATGAAGCGGGTGTGAACATCGTGCGTGTCAACTTTGACAAAGCGGATCCCCCCGTGGAAGTGATCGACAGCTTCCGCGAAGTGCAAGCGGCCGAGCAAACCCGCGATACGTTGCAAAAACAAGCGGACGCTTACGCCAACAAAGTGGTTGCTGCGGCCCGTGGTGAAGCGGCGCAATTGCTGGAAGAGGCCGAAGGGTATCGGGCCCGCGTCGTCAATGAGGCCGAAGGGGAAGCCGCGCGCTTTATCTCGGTCTACGAAGAATACGCGAAAGCCGAAGAAATCACCCGAAAACGCCTGTATCTTGAGACCATTGAAAAGGTCATGGGCTCGGTTGATAAGGTGATTATGGACGATTCCATTGGTGGCGAAGGCGGCGTTGTGCCCTATCTTCCGCTGAATGAATTGACCAAACAAAGCGGAGGGTCACAGTGATGAATAAGTCGCAAATGACCATTGCTGCACTGGTCGCTGTCGTCGTTGTGGCGATGCAATCTGTGTATATCGTGGACGAACGTGAAAAAGCGCTGAAGCTTTGGTTTGGTGAAGTTCAGGCCGAGATCTCTGATCCGGGTCTCTACTTCAAAGTGCCGCTTTTGCACGAGATCGTCAAATATGATGACCGGATCTTGCCGCTGAACACACGGGTTCTGGAAGTGACGCCAAAAGATGGGCGCCGTTTGCGTGTTGACGCGTTTGCGCGCTGGCGGATTTCCGATGCCAAACAGTTCCGCCGGTCGGTTGGGGTCAGCTCAATCGCCGGTGCCGCACCGCGTCTTGAACGCATCCTGAACGCAGAATTGCGGGGCGTGTTGGGCCGGGTGGACAGTGGCGTTGTTCTGTCCGCTGACCGTGTTGGCTTGATGAACCAGATCCTTGTTCAGGCGCGGACGCAATCGTCCGGTCTGGGGATTGAGATTGTGGATGTGCGCATCAAAAGCGCCGATCTGCCACAGCAAAACCTGGAAGCCACCTTTGAACGGATGCGCGCGGAACGTCAGCGTTTGGCGGCGGATGAAATTGCCCGTGGTAACGAGGCCGCCCAGCGTCTTCGCGCCTTTGCCGATCGGACCGTGGTGGAAACCACATCTGAAGCCAGCAAAAACGCCAATATCATCCGGGGTGAAGCCGATGCGCGTCGCAACGCGATTTTGGCCGATGCCTTGGGGCGTGACCCAGAGTTCTTTTCCTTCCTGCGCTCGCTTGAAGCCTATGAAAAGTCCTTGCTTGGTGGCAACACCTCGCTTGTTCTGTCCCCGGATAGCGAATTTTTTGACTATCTGAAATCGGACAAAGGGCGCCCATGAGCCTTGTTTTACTAGGCTTGGGCCTTGTGCTCGTGATCGAGGGGCTGGTGTTCGCACTGGCCCCTTCGCGTTTGGATGATCTGGTCAAGGCGCTGGCCGGGCTGAACCGGGATCAGCGTCGGATGATCGGGTTGGCGGCGCTGGCGCTTGGCGCAATGTTGGTGTGGCTGTCGCAGATTTAGCCCGGTGACTGTGCTACAGGGAATGTGTGGCGCGGGCTGGGCTTAGTGGCCTGTTCCCTTGGCGCTTTCATCTGTTGTGGCGTCCCCTATTGGTTCATCCCCGGTGTTTTCATCGTCCGAACTCTCATCTGCTGAGATCACGTGTTTTGGGTTCTCATCCTCAACGTCAAAGCCAAATATGTTGCCTTCTCCAAGGTTTGTCGAAAACTCGGTCTCTTCTTCCACAATGGCAGCTTCTTCAATCGCGTCTTTTGGGAGACCAATATTGCGTTTTGGGATTTTCTGCGGCGCAAATCGGGGTTTGACGGTCGAATGTTCCAGAAGCTCATTAAGATGTTTAATATCAACCGGCTCGTAGAAAAAACACGAGGCGTGACCGTCGACAAGGGCGGTGATCTCAACAGCAAAGCGATCCTGGCCAATCTGAAGGACCGGGGGGAACACCATCGGTTCTTCGGTATCAACCAGTTTGACGATCCGCGCATAGGCCCCTTCGTTTGAGGGGCGAAACCGCGCGCCTTTGGCCCCCAAGATGACAATGGCCCCGTCGATCACGTCCAGCCCAATTTCAAGCGATCCATAGATGTGACAGCTGCGCCGGTTGTTCAAAAGGGCGTAGATTGATTTATAGGCGATATTGCCCGCCCAAATCGCCGCAACCAAGGTGATTGCCGCTAGGAAAATGGTAACCAGAAGGCGTGTAGATCCCTCATGACTTGGCGATATGAGCCCGTTCCCTTTGATGTTGTTTCTTTCCCCATCAGAGGAGGTGCTGCTGTTTGTGGCCAGAGTGGTGCCGCGGGTGACACGGGCATCACAAACGAACCTAAGCCCCGCGGTGAGGGTGCCAATTTGTTGATGTGTCTTGTCTGGGTCCAGCATTCGCCCGGTGGCCAAGGCCTCTTTCCCGTGTGCAAACACCCAATCAAACGCGGTTTTCCAACCGCCCAAGCCAAGGTCGTTGCTGCGATCTTCGGCCATCAGTTTTGCGGCGCGGTTCAGTTGGAAATTCAGGGTTGCTTGGGTGTTGACCGAAATCGGTTCATCCGCGCTGGCGATCATGCGCATCGTGTCGATCAATTGGTCAACTTCGGGCGGGATGCCACAGCGTTCTTCGGCAAAGGCGTTTGTGGTGGTGCTGATCAAAAGGATGGCAGACAGCAGAACGAACAGGGCGCGCCCTTTAACAGCGTGTTTGAAATGCGGTCGCCTTTTGATCATGACATCGGATCCATCACCCGTTCCAACCAACCGCACCAGTCAACGATTGCGATGGGATCAGGTTAGGGGGACAGTCCTAACAATCGTTAAAGACGGGCGCATGGGGGGCATTCGGCGGCGGCCCGCGCTGATCCCTGTGCAATCTTCACAACCCGGTGAGGCAACTTGTACAAGTTTGCGTTGCACATTTTGTTCCCTATCTAGAAACTGTCACCAAAGGGCGCATATGCCCCACGGTATTTCATTGAGAGGAGACAAAAGTGAGAGCGCAGGCAATTACGCAACAGCCCACTGGTCGTCAGGCTAAGCAATGGGGCATGAACCTGTTCATCGCTCTGATCATGGGGGCGGCCACGGTCTTGGCAACCGGATTGAAGTCAGAGGCGCGCGGCGCCCCCGACAGCTTTGCAGATCTGGCCGAACAGGTCAGCCCCGCAGTGGTCAACATCACAACAACCACCATCGTTGAAGCGCGCGCAAATGGGCCGCAGCCGATGGTGCCCGAAGGCAGCCCCTTTGAAGAGTTCTTTCGTGATTTTCTAGATCGTGACGGGCAGGGCAACCAAGGTGGTCGCGGTGGAAAACCGCGCCGCAGTCAGGCGTTGGGATCGGGGTTTGTGATTTCCGAAGATGGGTTCATTGTCACCAACAACCACGTCATTGAAGGCGCGGATGAGATTATGATCGAATTTTTTGGCGGCGAGAAAGAATTGCCCGCCAAGGTCATCGGCACCGACCCCAACACCGATATCGCGCTTTTGAAAGTCGAAAGCGATGCGCCGCTGGATTACGTCAAATTTGGCGACAGCGATGTGATGCGTGTGGGCGATTGGGTGATGGCTGTGGGCAACCCGCTGGGTCAGGGCTTTTCGGTGTCTGCCGGGATTATTTCCGCGCGCAACCGGGGCCTTGGCGGCGTTTATGACGATTACATTCAGACCGATGCGGCGATCAACCGGGGCAACTCGGGCGGGCCGCTTTTTAGCATGGATGGGGACGTGATTGGTGTGAACACTGCGATCCTTAGCCCCAATGGGGGATCCATCGGGATCGGCTTTTCGATGTCGTCCAATGTGGTGACCAAAGTGGTGGGCCAGCTGAAGGAATTTGGCGAAACCCGTCGCGGTTGGTTGGGTGTGCGCATCCAAGACATCACCGAAGATATGCTTGAGGGGCTGAACCTTAGTTCAACCAACGGTGTGTTGGTGAATGATGTGCCCGAAGGCCCCTCAAAAGAGGCCGGTATTCAGGCGGGTGACGTGATCATGTCGTTTGACGGATCAGATGTGTCCAATACGCGCGAACTGGTAAAAGTCGTCGGCAATGCGCCGGTGGGCAAAGCGGTGCGTGTGGTTGTCATGCGCGACGGCCAGACCCAGACGCTGAAGGTCACCCTTGGTCGCCGCGAAGAGGCTGTGGCCTCAAACGGGGGCGACAAACCGATGGAAAACGATGCGCCGGTGCAGAAATCCGTGTTGGGCATGACCTTGGGCGCGCTGGATGATGCGATCCGTAATGAACTGGGCCTGAACCCCGGCGACAAGGGGCTTGCGGTTCTGGCGGTGGATGAAGACAGCGAAGCCTTTGAAAAAGGCATGCGCCAAGGTGATGTGATCACCGAAGCGGGCCAGCTTGCGGTTGAGGATATCGCCGGGTTTGAAAAGATGATCGAAGAGGCCCGCGAGGGCGGTCGTAAATCCATGCTCTTGCTGGTGCGCCGTGGCGGCGAGCCACGCTTTTTGGCGCTGGGTTTAAAGTGATCAAAACCTGAAAAGGGCGCGCGTGTAAGGCGTGTGTCCCTTTCAACAGGTTCGATTTAACCAAGTTCGATTGGACAAAATGAAAAAGCCCGCGCATTGGCGCGGGCTTTTTACATATGCGGTGGTCTTGTTGCCAAAGGCCCCCAGAAATCGGGCGGCCCCTGTTGCTTAGATATCAAACCGGCTCAGGCCAATATCGGCCAGCTGGCGATCGGACAGTTGCGACAGCGCCTTGCGCGAGGCGCGGGTGTCGTTCCAGGAAATCACAGCGGCCACAATGCGCTGTGTAAAGGTCGAAAGCTCGCTACCGAAGGTGCGGCCATTCACCGGCATAAATGTGTTTTCGAGAGCAGCCATTTTCAGGTCCTTTACAATAAGAAAACAGGGCTGTGCAGTATTGCACTGGCGGGCATCTAGGCCCGAAGTTGTCATCTGACAAGCATCCAAATTGCATGGCTCATATGCGATTTCTGCAAGGGGTCGTTTTCGAATTTTGACCTGTCGAAATTGGTCGTTTTTGGGCATAAAACCCCCGAAATAAGCTAAAATTATTTTTGCAATAATCTGGGTGTTGCGCGTGGGGCACGCCTTGATCCCCACAACCTGTCGCTTTTGCGCCAATCGAGGCAGCGCGCAAAAGATCTGGTGCATGTTCCCGTTTCGTGCTAGTTCGGATGCAGAGCAGAACAACAAACACAGATAAACAGGGACGACAGATGCGCGTCATCGGAATTGACCCGGGGCTGAGAAATCTTGGCTGGGGGGTGATCGACACCAATGGGACGCGGATGTCCCATGTGGCCAACGGGATCTGTCATTCAACAGGCAAAGATCTGGGGCCGCGGCTTTTGTCGCTGTTTGAACAATTGTCTGACGTGTTTGAAACGTATCAGCCCGACACCGCCGCGGTGGAGCATACCTTTGTGAACAAAGACGGCGTGGGCACCCTGAAACTGGGTCAGGCGCGGGGCATTGCGATGCTGGTGCCGGCAAAATTTGGCGTGCAGATCGGCGAATACGCCCCCAATGCGGTGAAAAAGGCCGTGGTGGGTGTGGGGCACGCGGATAAGAAACAAGTGGAACATATGGTCAAGATGCAGCTGCCCGGTGTGAAACTGGCAGGCGCGGATGCGGCAGACGCTTTGGCGATCGGCATTTGCCATGCGTTTTATGCGCAAAGCTCTGGCCGGTTGGAAGAGGCTCTTAGACAAGCAGATGTCAGGAAGGTACGCGCATGATTGGTAAAATTGCAGGGCGGTTGGATTACCGGGCGGAAGATCACGTGCTGATTGACGTGCGCGGGGTGGGCTATCTGGTCTATGTCTCGGATCGCACCCTGCAGGCGCTGCCCGGCCCCGGCGAGGCGGTGGCGCTGTATACCGAACTTTTGGTGCGCGAGGACAATCTGCAACTGTTTGGGTTTACCTCTTTGGTGGAAAAAGAATGGCACCGGTTGCTGATGTCTGTGCAGGGCATTGGCGCAAAGGCGTCGATGGCGGTCTTGGGCGCGCTTGGCCCCGATGGGGTCAGCCGGGCGATTGCGCTGGGCGATTGGAACGCTGTGAAAGTGGCCAAAGGGGTTGGGCCGAAAACGGCGCAGCGCATTGTGCTGGAGCTTAAGGATAAGGCGGCGTCTGTGATGGCGATGGCCGGTCAGGGATCTGCGCAGGCGGCGTCGCAGGCAGGCGCAACCACAAATGAGGCTGATGCCGATATGGTGATTGAACCCACGACCCCTGCGAAAGCCCCCCCCGGCAATGCGGCCGCGCAAAGCGAAGCACTGTCTGCGCTGGGCAATCTGGGCTATGGTCCCGGCGATGCGGCGTCCGCTGTGGCCACCGCGTTGAACGACGATCCAGGGGCGGATACGCCCGCTTTGATCCGATCCGCGCTGAAACTTCTTGCGCCGAAAAGCTGATCGGTTAGGACAGATTTATGACCGACCCTGATCCCACATTGCGACCCGACCCGCGGCCCGAAGACAAGCCGATGGAGCAAGACCGCGCGCTGCGTCCCGAACGGCTAACTGATTTCATCGGTCAGGCCGAGGCGCGCGCCAACCTGCGTATTTTCATTGAAAGCGCGCGGCGCCGGAATGAGGCGATGGATCACGTGCTGTTTCACGGCCCGCCCGGCTTGGGCAAAACCACGCTGGCGCAGATCATGGCGCGCGAGCTGGGGGTGAATTTCCGCATGACCTCTGGGCCGGTGTTGGCCAAAGCGGGCGATTTGGCCGCAATCCTGACCAATCTTGAAGCCAATGACGTCTTGTTCATTGACGAAATCCACCGCCTGAACCCGGTGGTGGAAGAGGTGCTTTACCCCGCGCTGGAAGATTTTGAGCTGGATTTGGTGATCGGCGAAGGCCCCGCCGCGCGCACGGTGCGCATTGAATTGCAGCCGTTTACGCTTGTGGGCGCGACCACGCGGCTTGGCCTTTTGACCACGCCGCTGCGCGACCGCTTTGGCATTCCCACCCGGTTGCAGTTTTATACCGTTGATGAGCTGCACGAGATTGTCACAAGGAACGCCATTAAACTGGGCGCGCCCGCTGACACCGAAGGCGCGCGCGAGATTGCCAAACGTGCACGGGGCACGCCGCGCATCGCTGGGCGTCTGCTTAGACGTGTGGTGGATTTCGCAGTTGTTGAGGGTGACGGGACGATCACGCAAGCGATTGCGGACAACGCGCTGACCCGGCTTGGGGTGGATCACCTTGGGCTGGACGGCGCGGATCGGCGATACCTTGGTCTGATGGCCGAACATTACGGCGGTGGCCCGGTGGGGATTGAAACGCTGGCGGCGGCTTTGTCGGAAAGCCGCGATGCGCTGGAAGAGGTGATTGAGCCGTTTTTGTTGCAACAAGGTCTTATCCAACGCACCCCGCGCGGGCGGATGTTGGGGCAAAAGGCGTGGCGGCATCTGGGGCTTGAGGCGCCGAAGCCTGCACAGACCACCCCGGATAAAGGGGCGGGCGACCTTTTTGGCAAATAGGCCCGTTTGGCACCAGCCTTGAGGCAGGTGGAAATACGCGCGGATTTGTTTGACAAAATCTATTGCGGGGCGGGGTGTGAGATTTTATGCCTCCGGCGGGGATATTTATGGAAAGAGGAAAAGCGTGATGGCGGATGGGGCACCTGTGATGACACCGGAGGAGGTGGAGGGGTATTTCACCCGCGATGATGGCAGCTATGCTTTTGCGCGTTGGGGGCGGCCGATTGTGCCGATTGTGTTTGGCGTGGATGACGCCACGCTTGAGGTGGTGAAGGGCGCGGTTGAGGCGGTGGTCACGCTGGCGGGTCACAAGATGGCCGAGACGGACCCCGAGCTGGGTGCGAACCTGATGTTTTTCTTTTTCCGCGCGTGGGATGAGCTTTTGGATGTGCCCAAATTGGGTGAAATGATCCCGGATTTGGAACCTCTGGTAGCCCGGTTGAAAGCGGCAGATGCCAGCCAATACCGCGCGTTTCGTTTTGACGAGGCGGGGGGCATTCAGGCCTGTTTCAGTTTCATCTGCATGACGGATGAGATGTGTGCCTTGCCTGCTGACACACTGGCGCTGACCCAAGCGGTACAGGCGGTGCTGTTGTGGGGGCAGGGCGCGTTTTCGGACAAAAGCCCGCTGGCGGTGATGCCGTCAGAGGAGGGCGAGGGGACAGTGATCTTACGCCCTGACGTGGCGGGGTTGATTGCGGCCGCTTATGACCCGGTGTTGCCGGTGAATGCGAAAGACCCAAGCCATGCGCTGCGCGTGTTTGCGCGGATGCAGGTGCAGCCCGCAACGGGCGACGACACCGTTCACTAAATGCGCAGTTTTATTGCCCTTCCTTTGCCGGATCCTGTGACCGGGCCGCTTGCAGATTTGGGCACGCGCTTGCGGGTTGGGCGCGCGGTGGATGAGGAAAACCTGCATCTTACCTTGGCGTTTCTGGAGGATCAGCCGATGGAGGTGCTTGAGGACTTGCATGGTGAATTGGAGTTGATCCGTGCGCCCGAAGTGACGCTGAATTTCTTGGGGCTTGAGCCAATGGGCGGCAAGACCCCATCGGTATTGGCGTTGCGCGCAGAGGGGGCTGAGGCGTTGCAGGCCCAAGTGATGCGCGCCGTGCGCCGTGCGGGCATCCAGCTGCCCCATCGCAAGTTTCGCGGACATGTCACCTTGGCGCGTCTAAACCGCCGACCGGGACCTGCCGATCAGGCGGCCTTGGGCAAGGCACTTTTGGGATTTGGCACTGTGGATCTGCCGCCGGTGAGCGTGGATACACTGGCCTTGTATAAGTCAGATCTTTTCCCGGATGGCCCACGATATGAAGTCTTGGCGGAGTATGGGTTTGCGGGGTAAGATGCCGGGGAAGCAGTATAATTGAGGCCTCAGGACCCAAATCACCATGCACCAATTCCCCATCCGCGTTTATTACGAAGACACCGATATGGCGGGCATTGTCTATTACGCCAATTACCTGCGCTATATTGAACGCGCGCGATCAGATTGGGTGCGCGACATTGGCATTGATCAAAACGCGATGCGCGACGATGGTCAGGTATTTGCCGTGCGCCGGGTTGAGGCCGATTATCTGGCGCCTGCGCAGTTTGACGATGACCTGACTGTTACAACCTCTATCAAGCACGTGACCGGCGCGCGTTTGGTGCTGGATCAGGTGGTGACACGCGACAGCGAGCTTCTTTTTAAGGCCGAAGTCACCATTGTTTGCATTGGCGAGGGCGGGGCGCCTGCGCGGCTACCGGCAAATTTCCGCCGCTTGATGAACTAAAGCGGCGAAATCCGGGAAATGATGCGGTTTTTATAGCTTTCCCCGTGTCATTCGGGTAATTTGGCCTCAAAACAGCGACCCAAAGAGGTGGCGGTACAGAGGCAGAGATATGGAAACTGAAACGCTCGCAGCGGCTGCAGAGATTGATTTCTCTTTTTTGGCCCTTTTCCTTCGCGCAACCCTGACAGTGAAGCTGGTGATGATCTTGTTGATTGTCGCATCCTTCTGGTCGTGGGCGATTATTGTCACCAAGCTGATTGCGTATCGCAAGACGCGGGCGGTGGCGGCGGTGTTTGATCGCAAGTTCTGGTCCGGCGAACCGCTGGATGAGCTGTTTGACCAAGTGGGTCCAACGCCCGAGGCGGCGGCCGAAAAGGTGTTTGCGGCGGGCATGATCGAATGGCGGCGCAGTCACCGTGCTGATGGTGGCCTGATTGCCAACGCCAGTTCGCGCATTGATCGCTCGATGGATGTGGCGATCGCCAAAGAGGGCGAGGCGCTGAATAAGGGCCTGTCGTTTCTGGCCACGGTCGCCTCAACCGCGCCTTTTGTGGGCCTGTTCGGGACCGTTGTGGGCATTATGAACGCGTTTATTGAGATTGCCGCGAGCCAGAACACCAATCTGGCCGTGGTGGCGCCGGGCATTGCCGAGGCGCTGATGGCCACGGGCCTTGGCCTTTTGGCGGCGATCCCGGCGGCGGTCTTCTATAACAAGCTTTCCGTGGACAGCGACAATATTTTAGCAGGGTACGAGGCCTTTGCCGACGAATTTGCCACCATCCTCAGCCGACAGTTGGACAGCTGATATGGGGGCCGCTCAACAACAAGGCGGCGCTGATCGCCGCGCCCGCCGGGGCAGACGCCGGGGCAAGCACCGCAAGGTTATGGCCGAGATCAACATCACGCCCTTCGTGGATGTGATGCTGGTGCTGCTTATCATTTTCATGGTTGCCGCCCCGTTGATGGTGGTCGGTGTGCCTGTTGAATTGCCCAAAACCGCGGCCTCGGCTTTGCCCGCGTCAGAAGAAGAACCGCTGACCGTGACGATTGATGCGGACGGTGTGGTGATGTTGCAAACCACCGAAATTGCGCGGGATGAGCTGATTGGAAAGCTGCGCGCCATTGCGGCTGAACGCTCAGACGACAAGGTTTACCTGCGCGCGGACGGTGCTGTGGCATGGGAAGCGATTGCCACCGTGATGGGCGCGCTGAATGCGGCTGGGTTCAACAATATTGGCATGGTCACTGACGGTGGCGGGCCCGCGCTGGATGGGGGCTAAGCCCTTATGCGCACCGGGTTATACATTTCTGGCATCGGTCACGGGCTGTTGTTTCTGTGGCTTGTTATCGGCGGGCTCATCAGTTGGTCGCGCGATGATGTGCCGTTGCGCGTGTCAGAAGTGTCGATGATTTCCGAAGATGAATTTGCGGCGCTGACGGCCCCGAAACCGCAAGCAGATGCGCCGGATGAAGCGCCCGCCCCGGACCCCGTGCCAGCAGCGCCTGAGGCGACACCCGTCCCCCCGGCGCGACCAGAGCCAGAGCCGGTCCCAGAACCTACACCCGCGCCAGAGCCCGCACCGGAACCTGAGCCGACACCAGACCCCACCCCCGAACCACCCGCACCCGAACCTGCCCCGCAGGATGTGCCGCGCGTGGCCCCGGAACCCGCGCCCGAGCCTGAGCCACAGGTTGAGGTGGCGCCCGAGGTGGTGGAAACCCCAACCCCCTCGCCAGAGGCCACCACACCTGCGCCTGATGAGGTGATCCCAACCGCGCCAGAGGCCGCCACCACCGAGATTGTGACCGAGGCGACCGAGACGGCAGCGCCCACGAAATCGGTGCGTCCCGCCACGCGCCCCAATCGCCCAACGCCGCCTGTTGTGGCGGAACCTGACACGCCGGATGCCCCTGTCGCCCCCACGCCGCCCGCCAATGCCGCCGCCAATGCGGTGGCAAACGCGGTGAATGACGCGGTGGCGGGCGGCACGCAGGACGTGCCAGACCAAGATATCCCCGAAGGCCCGCCCATGTCGCGCGGCGAAAAAGAGGGGCTGCGCCTTGCGGTCAAGCAATGTTGGAACCTTGGCAGCACGTCGTCAGATGCGCTGCGCACCACGGTTGTGGTTCTGGTGGATATGGACCGAAACGGCAAACCAACCAATGTGGCACTGCAAAGCTGGGATGGCCCCAGCCAAGGGGCCGCCAACACCGCCTTTCAGGCCGCGCGCCGTGCGGTTTTGATTTGCGGGCGTTCAGGCTATGATCTGCCAGCCGAGAAATACGGCCAATGGCGCCAAATCGAGATGACCTTCAACCCGGATAAGATGAGGATCAAATGAGACTGAAACAGCTTTTGGGTTATGCGCTTTTTGCGGGGCTGACGGCCCTGTCCCCGATGTTTGCCCCCACAGCGATGGCCGAAGGCCCGCTGCGGATTGAGATCACCGATGGGGTGATTGAACCTTTGCCCTTCGCGGTCCCGGCGTTTCAGAATGATGGCGGCGGTGCGGGCGATTATGCCAGCAATATCGCGCGTCTTGTGGCGACAGATTTGGCGGGCACGGGGCTGTTCCGCGAGGTGCCCAGCTCTGCCTACATCTCAAATATCACCAGTTTCGCAAGCCCGGTGGCTTATGAAGATTGGCGCGCGATCAATGCGCAGGCGCTGATCACCGGGGCGGTCAGCCAGTCGGGTGGCAATCTGACCGTCAAATTCCGGGTGTTTGATGTCTTTTCCGGGCAGCAATTGGGCGATGGCCTGCAATTTGGCGGATCGGTGTCGTCCTGGCGGCGCATGGCGCATAAAGTGGCCGATATCGTCTATTCGCGCATCACCGGCGAGACCGGATATTTCGACAGCCGCGTGGTGTTTGTCTCTGAAAGTGGGCCGAAAAACGCCCGCCGCAAACGTCTTGGCATCATGGATTTTGACGGCGCGAATGTGCAATATCTGACCGACAGCTCGTCGCTGGTGCTGGCGCCGCGCTTTTCCCCCACCGGCGACAAGGTGCTTTACACCAGTTACGAGACCGGTTTCCCGCAGGTCTATGTCTTGGATGTGGCCAGCGTGGGCCGCCGGGCGTTGACCTCAAAAGAGGGCGAAATGTCCTTTGCGCCGCGCTTTTCCCCCGATGGCACGCGGGTTGTTTATTCACTGTCGGCGGGCGGCAACACCGACATTTACACGATGAATGTGACTGGCGGCGGCGAGCAGCGGCTGACCTCGGCCCCGTCGATTGAAACCGCGCCAAGCTATTCCCCCGATGGGCAATACATTGTCTTTGAAAGCGACCGATCCGGCACGCAACAGCTGTATATCATGTCCGCAAATGGCGGCGAGGCGCGGCGGATTTCCTTTGGGCCGGGGCGTTACGGCACCCCCGTCTGGTCGCCGCGTGGCGATTTGATTGCGTTCACCAAACAAAACGCGGGCCGGTTTCACATTGGCGTGATGCGCACCGATGGATCAGAAGAGCGTTTGCTGACCGCGTCCTTTCTGGACGAAGGCCCAAGCTGGTCGCCCAACGGTCGTGTCATTATGTTCACCCGCGAAAGCCAAGGCACAGACGGCGCCCCTGCGCTTTACTCTGTTGATATTTCAGGGCGAAATCTGCGCCGGGTGGTCACCGATGGGCCTGCCTCAGACCCTGCGTGGTCGCCGTTGCTGAAGTAAAGAGCGCGGGCGTGGGCGGCATTGGGCCGGGACGGGGCGGGGATCTGCGCGAGCATTTCCCAAGCCTTGCCTGATCTGCTAAGCTTGCAAAAACGAGCTTGAATGAGTTTAACAAAGGCGCGGTTGCGTCTGACAGGATACAGGACGAAAACCATGAAATCATATGCACTTACAGCGGTTCTTGTGGGCGTGCTTGCGGTTGCGGGCTGTTCCAAAAGCCCAATGAACGCCGGCAACGGATTTGGCGCAGACACCGGTGCGGGCGCCATTGTGCCGGGCAGCGCGTCTGACCCCACATCCCCCGCCTATTTCCAACAAACCATTGGTGATCGCGTGCTCTTTGCGGTGGACCAATCGTCGTTAAGCCCGGAAGGCATTGATTTGCTGACCAAACAATCGGCGTGGCTGATGGAAAATCCCGCCTTTACCGCCGTGATCGAAGGTCACGCGGATGAACAGGGCACGCGGGAATATAACCTCGCGCTTGGCGCGCGTCGCGCCTCGGCTGTGCAGAATTTCCTGATCGAACGTGGTGTGGCACCGAACCGTTTGAAAACCGTCAGCTACGGCAAAGAACGCCCGCTTGAGATTTGCTCGGACGAGACCTGTTATTCGCGCAACCGTCGGGCGGTGACAGTTTTGGCGGCCAGCGGGTTGACGAGCTGATTTGATTGACGGGTTTCTGTGAAAACTAGAAAACTAGAAAACTAGAAAACTAGAAAACTAGAAAACTAGAAAACT
>CBDUJY010000007.1:0-137990 GCA_965367685.1 uncultured Planktotalea sp.
CGTTAAGATATGGCACGTTCTGTCTGGAAAGGCCCTTTTGTTGACGCTTACGTCCTCAAGAAAGCCGAGAAAACCCGCGAAAGCGGTCGCAACGAGGTCATCAAGATCTGGTCGCGTCGTTCCACCATTCTGCCCCAGTTTGTGGGTCTGACCTTTGGCGTTTACAACGGCCACAAGCACATCCCAGTGAATGTGACCGAAGAAATGATCGGCCAAAAGTTTGGTGAATATTCGCCGACACGTACCTATTACGGTCACGCGGCTGATAAAAAAGCGAAGAGGAAGTAAGCCATGGGTAAGGATAAAAATCCCCGCCGCGTGGCCGATAACGAAGCAATGGCTAAGACCCGTATGCTCCGTACGTCCCCGCAGAAACTGAACTTGGTTGCTGGTATGATCCGCGGCAAGAAAGTTGATCGTGCACTGACCGATCTGACCTTCTCGAACAAGCGTATCGCACAAGACGTGAAGAAATGCCTTCAGTCTGCTATCGCCAACGCCGAGAACAACCACAACCTTGACGTCGACGAATTGGTCGTGGCCGAGGCCTATGTGGGCAAAAACCTGACCATGAAACGCGGTCGCCCTCGTGCCCGTGGTCGTTTCGGCAAGATCATCAAGCCGTTCTCGGAACTCACCATCCTGGTGCGTCAAGTTGAGGAGCAAGCGTAATGGGTCAGAAGGTTAATCCAATTGGCATGCGTCTGCAGGTCAACCGTACTTGGGACAGCCGCTGGTACGCTGAAAGCAAAGATTTTGGCGATCTTCTTCTGGAAGACATCAAAATCCGCGACTTCATCAAAACCGAGTGTAAGCAAGCCGGCATCAGCCGTGTGATCATTGAGCGTCCGCACAAAAAGTGCCGCGTCACAATCCACACTGCACGCCCCGGTGTGATCATTGGTAAAAAAGGTGCAGACATTGAAACTCTGCGCAAGAAAATTGCCAATATCACCGATTCTGAGCTGCACCTGAACATCATCGAAGTGCGCAAGCCTGAGCTGGACGCTGCCCTGGTTGCAGAAAACATCGCTCAACAGCTTGAGCGTCGTGTGTCGTTCCGTCGTGCCATGAAACGTGGTGTTCAAAGCGCCATGCGTATGGGCGCACAGGGCATTCGTGTGAACGTTGCTGGCCGTCTGGGTGGTGCTGAGATCGCCCGTACCGAATGGTACCGTGAAGGTCGTGTGCCGTTGCACACCCTGCGCGCAGACATCGACTATGCACATGCAGAAGCGATGACGCCTTATGGCATCATCGGGATCAAAACCTGGATCTTCAAAGGCGAGATCATGGAACATGATCCTGCTGCGCGTGACCGTCGTCAGGCTGAGCTCCAAGAAGGTCCCGCGCCCCGTGGCGCCGGCGGCCGTCGTTAAGGAGAAGATAGATGCTGCAACCAAAGCGTACTAAATTCCGCAAGATGCACAAAGGCCGGATCAAAGGTCTTGCAAAAGGTGGTTCCGATCTGAACTTTGGCACATACGGTCTGAAGGCTCTTGAGCCTGAGCGCGTAACCGCCCGTCAAATCGAAGCTGCTCGTCGTGCAATGACGCGTCACATGAAACGCCAAGGCCGCGTATGGATCCGGATCTTCCCGGATACCCCCGTGTCCTCAAAGCCGACCGAAGTTCGGATGGGTAAAGGTAAGGGTTCGGTAGACTTTTGGGCTGCCAAAGTGAAACCCGGCCGTGTGATGTTTGAAATCGACGGTGTATCGGACGACGTTGCCCGTGAGGCCCTGCGCCTTGCCGCAATGAAGCTCCCGGTCAAAACCCGTACTGTGGTACGTGAAGACTGGTAAGGTCGAAATCGCATAGCGATTTCTGACCAAAGCGGTATAGCGGATTTTCAAAGAAAATCTGCGGGCCGCACTCGGTTTGAAAAACAAAAACCCCCGTCGAGCAATCGGCGGGGGTTTTCTATTGCTCTGTCTCATCCTTGCCCCAGAGGTCCCTTATGACGGCATTTTCATCTTGGGACATTCCTTGGCCTAAGGTGAAGCAGCTGTGTTTCACGCCTAGATGAGGCATTCCTGCATCGTAATGCCCCCATCCTTTGCCATTCTTGCCTGGAATGGTTTCAATGGGATCTCCGCATATTGGGCAAGAATGTGATCTTCTTTTAGGTTTCTTCACTTTCTGGACATCTCGGAAATACCAGCATTCCGGGACGTGAACCACTTTCCCATTGCGGTTCACATAAGAATAAGCCTTTCGAAATATCCACATTTTTCACCTATAATAGTGTCATTCATTTAAGGTAGTTCAATCTATAGAGGAGGCAATTGTGTTAGTGATCTCTGGCACGGCCACGCCGGGCCACGCCCGACCCTCCCCACGGGAGGGCGTTTTGCGTCGTCACAAAATGCAGTTAGGTTCCGAGCGTTGTGATGTGGATGCTAATAGGTAACGATGCTCCACGCCCACCCAGGGTCGGGCGTGGCCCTTTTATGGTCCAATCAGGCTAGGGCGGGGGGCTCGGCCACTTCACCCAAATCCCCAAACTATCCCTTGCCCCCACACCCCATTCCCCCGATAGACGCGTATCGCACAGATTCCGGTCACGGGATTCGTGTGTTTTTGACATTCACCCACCAGGTTAAGGGTCACCTGTCGCATACGGGCAGAGCTCTCTGGTGTAAGGAAAGGAAAAGGCGAAATGAACGCCAAGGATCTTCGTGAGAAGTCGCCCGAAGAGCTGAAGACAGCTCTCGCCGACATGAAGAAAGAAGCCTTTAACCTGCGCTTTCAGCAGGCCACCGGCGCCATCGAAAATACCGCTCAGATGAAAAAAGCACGTCGCAACGCCGCACGTGTGAAAACCATTCTGAACGAAAAAGCAGCAGCTGCTGCGGCAACCGAATAAAGGAGCCTGAGATATGCCCAAACGTATTTTGACCGGCACCGTTACATCCGCTGCCAACGCGCAAACTGTTACCGTTTCAGTAGAGCGTCGCTTTAAGCACCCTTTGCTGCAAAAGACCGTTCGTAAGTCGAAGAAATATCGCGCTCACGACGAACAGAATGCCTATAAGGCAGGGGACAAAGTTCGCATCATCGAATGCGCGCCGAAATCCAAAACCAAGCGTTGGGAAGTTCTGGAAGGTTAAGTTTAACTTACCTTCCCGAACGACTTAACAAGTCGAAACCCTGGGGATCGCAGCATGCATCGCTGCCCCAAAGGTCGGGAGAAACCACATGATCCAGATGCAAACTAACCTGGATGTAGCTGACAACAGCGGCGCGCGCCGTGTTCAGTGCATTAAGGTTCTGGGTGGTTCCAAGCGTAAATACGCATCCGTAGGCGACATCATTGTTGTCTCGGTTAAGGAAGCCATCCCACGCGGTCGCGTTAAAAAAGGGGACGTCCGTAAGGCCGTCGTCGTACGTACCGCTAAAGAGGTCCGTCGTGAAGACGGCACCGCCATTCGCTTCGACCGCAATGCGGCCGTTATCTTGAACAACAACAACGAGCCCGTCGGCACCCGGATCTTTGGACCGGTTGTTCGCGAACTCCGCGCGAAGAACTTCATGAAGATCATCTCGCTGGCTCCGGAGGTTCTGTAAGATGGCTGCTAAACTGCAAAAAGGCGATAAAGTTATCGTTCTGACCGGTAAAGACAAAGGCAAAGAAGGCGCGATCACATCTGTTGATCCAAAAGCCGGAAAAGCCATTGTTGACGGTGTGAACATGGCCGTACGCCACACTCGTCAGAGCCAAACGTCACAAGGTGGCCGCATCCCGAAAGCGATGCCAATCCAACTGTCGAACCTGGCTCTTTTGGACAAGAATGGCAAAGCGACCCGCGTTGGCTTCCGTGAGGAAGACGGCAAGAAAGTACGTTTTGCAAAATCAACAGGGGAGACACTCTAATGTCTGATTATACCCCCCGTCTGAAGTCCGCGTATAAAGACAGCGTTCGTGCCGCTCTGAAAGAAGAGTTCGGCTATAAAAACGACATGCAGATCCCGCGCTTGGAAAAAATCGTTCTGAACATTGGTTGCGGTGCCGCGGCTGTGAAGGACTCGAAGAAAGCCAAGTCGGCTGTTGCTGACCTGTCTTCCATCGCTGGCCAACAGGCGTTGACAACCAAAGCCAAGAAATCAATCGCTGGTTTCCGCGTCCGTGAGGACATGCCGATGGGTGCGAAAGTGACCCTTCGCGGCGACCGTATGTATGAATTCCTGGATCGTCTGATCACCGTTGCTATGCCACGTATCCGCGATTTCCGCGGCGTATCCGGCACTTCGTTTGATGGCCGTGGCAACTATGCCATGGGCTTGAAAGAGCACATCGTATTCCCAGAAATCGACTTTGATAAAGTTGACGAAAACTGGGGTATGGACATCGTGATTGCCACCACCGCGAAAACCGACGCGGAAGCAAAGAGCATGCTGAAGCATTTCAACATGCCCTTTAACAGCTGATCCGCGGGAAGGAATAGACATGGCTAAAAAAGCAATGATCGAACGCGAGAAAAAGCGTCAGGCTTTGGTGGAAAAATACGCCGCCAAGCGTGCTGCTTTGAAAGAGATCGCAAACGATGAAAGCAAGTCGATGGAAGAGCGTTTTACCGCCCGCCTGAAACTTGCAAAACTGCCGCGTAACAGCTCGGCCACACGCTTGCACAATCGTTGCCAGCTGACCGGTCGTCCGCATGCTTACTATCGTAAACTCAAAGTTTCGCGGATCGCGCTGCGGGAACTGGGCTCAAACGGCCAGATCCCCGGCATGGTGAAATCGAGCTGGTAAGGGAGAGACAGATATGAACGATCCTATCGGCGATATGCTCACCCGTATCCGTAACGCTCAACTGCGTGGTAAAACCAATGTTTCGACCCCCGCGTCGAAATTGCGCGGCTGGGTTCTGGATGTGCTTCAAGACGAAGGTTACATCCGCGGCTACGAAACAGGTACAGATGCAGACGGTCACCCGACCCTCGAAATCGGCCTTAAATATTATGATGGCACCCCTGTCATTCGCGAAGTGAAACGGGTTTCAAAACCTGGTCGTCGCGTTTACATGGGCGTGAAAGACATCCCACAGGTCCGTCAGGGTCTGGGTGTGTCGATCGTGTCCACCCCTAAGGGTGTCATGTCGGACGCAAATGCTCGCAGCCAGAATGTTGGCGGCGAAGTTCTTTGCACCGTCTTCTAAGGAGGTCTGAATGTCTCGTATTGGTAAAAAACCAGTCGGACTGCCCGCAGGCGTTAGCGCTTCGGTTTCAGGCCAGACTGTTGAAGTAAAGGGCCCCAAAGGGACCCTCACATTCACCGCCACCGACGATGTCACCATCACCGTCGGGGACAGCGATGTTTTGGTTGAGCCACGTGGCAAATCAAAACGCGCACGCCAACAGTGGGGCATGAGCCGCACAATGGTTGCCAATCTGGTAACTGGCGTGACCGAAGGGTACAAAAAAGAGCTCGAAATCAACGGTGTTGGTTATCGTGCCACAATGCAGGGCAACACCCTGAAATTGAACCTCGGCCTGTCGCATGACGTTGATTATGTTGCACCAGAGGGCGTCACAGTGACGGCCCCTAAGCAAACCATCATCATCGTTGAAGGCATTGATCAACAACTCGTCGGCCAAGTCGCAGCCAATATTCGCGCATGGCGGAAACCAGAGCCCTATAAAGGCAAAGGTATCAAATACAAAGACGAGTATATCTTCCGCAAGGAAGGTAAGAAGAAGTAAGGACCAGACAGATGGCAAACAGCAAACGGACCCTGTTCCTCAAGCGCCGCCTGCGCGTCCGGAACAAACTTCGCAAGAACAATGTGGGCAAAGCTCGCCTGTCTGTTCACCGCTCGAACAAGAACATCAGCGTTCAGCTGATCGACGACGTTCAAGGCACCACCCTGGCTTCGGCCTCGTCGCTGGAAAGCGCATTGGGTGTTGTTGGCAAAAACAACGTAGAGGCCGCTTCCAAAGTGGGCGCTGCGATTGCCGAGCGCGCGAAAAAAGCCGGTGTCGAAGTATGTTACTTCGACCGTGGTGGCTTCCTGTTCCACGGCAAAGTGAAGGCTTTGGCCGACGCAGCCCGTGAAGGTGGCTTGAAGTTCTAAGAACCTGTGGCGGGCGTCGGATGATTTCGGCGCCCTCCCGATGATCCGGGGGCGATAGATGAATGTCTGTCGTCCACTAGGATTGAGATTTAATGGCGTCAAGAACGCCACTTGAAAGGATTGCCAAATGGCAGAACGTGATAACCGTCGGGGCAACCGCCGCGACCGTGATGAGACACCGGAATTTGCAGATCGCTTGGTCGCAATCAACCGCGTATCCAAAACCGTAAAAGGTGGTAAGCGCTTTGGCTTCGCCGCTCTTGTGGTTGTTGGTGACCAAAAAGGCCGCGTTGGCTTTGGTAAAGGTAAAGCGAAAGAGGTCCCCGAGGCCATTCGTAAAGCCACCGAACAAGCCAAGCGTCAAATGATCCGCGTGCCTCTGCGCGAAGGTCGTACCCTGCACCACGACATCGAGGGCCGTCACGGCGCTGGTAAAGTGGTTATGCGCACAGCCCCAGAAGGGACCGGTATTATTGCTGGTGGCCCAATGCGTGCCGTGTTCGAAATGCTGGGCGTGAAAGACGTGGTTTCCAAGTCTTTGGGGTCCGCAAACCCGTACAACATGATCCGTGCGACCATCAACGGCCTGACTCGCGAGTCGAGCCCGCGCCAAATCGCACAGCGTCGTGGTAAAAAAGTGGCTGACATCCTGGGCAACAAAGACGCTGCCCCGGCTGAAACCACTGACGCGTAAGGAGATCTGACCAATGGCTAAAACCATCGTTGTGAAACAGGTCGGCTCGCCGATCCGTCGCCCCGCCAAACAGCGTCAAACGCTGATCGGCTTGGGCCTGAACAAGATGCACAAAACCCGTGAACTCGAAGACACCCCCGCCGTCCGCGGCATGGTGCGCTCGATCTCTCACATGGTTGAGATCATCGAAGAGAAAGGCTAAGCGCCTTTCGCTTTAGAAATTGAAACGCCCCGGTCAGAAATGGCCTGGGCGTTTTTTATGCAGAATTCATCGCTGAAAATCAGCTTCTTATGGGTAAAAGTATACGATCGTATTGATCTGGCATGGTTTCATAAGATTACTTTTTACACGCGACTGGGCGGACATTAGATTCTACCAATCAAAGGGTGACACACTATAGCTGGGAGTGTGTCGTGCCACCAAAATCATCTGTTCCAATCCAAGACCTATTGTTTCAACTCATAGCGAATGCTGAACTGTCTTTCGGTGTCGCTACGGGGAGAGGGGTAGGCGCGTTGCTCCTTGCCCTTGTGGTGATTGTCTTCTTGTTTCGACCAACCAATATACTTGAGCGCCTGGCTGAGGTTTTGAAAGCTTGGCGCTCTCGCTCAAACTCTGATTGAAGATTGACCAATTTGCCGGAGCAGGTGGATCACCGAAAGGGGCGGGTGCAGCGGGCTGAAACGAATCCGGCACCGCCGGGCAGCGCCCGACCCTCCCCACGGCAGGGCGCTTTGGCAACGTCCCATCCGATAGATACGTCCCAAATCCTGCACCGCTTCACCATACACATTGGTCTTAGCGCCCACCCAGGGTCGGGCGCTGCCCTTCCCAAAACCCCAGCGGCGTCACTAAGCTTTTCAAGCCTTAAACGGCCTGCGACTTATCGCAAGGATGTGCGGCAACTCCCCTCATTGCGGGGCGACCTGCGCGCGCTTAGGCTGGTGGTGTCTTATTCGGAGCCCACCATGACCCACACACCCTCCAAACTCCTCAAAGCCATTGGCCTGATCGCAGTCATTTTCGGCGCGATGACCATCTTTGCCGGGGGCACGGCGATCTTTGGTGGGGCAGGGGTGCAAGAGGCGGTGGGGGACGCGGTGCCGTTGGTGTTGAAGTTCAACTTTGCGGCGGGGTTTGCCTATGTCCTTGCGGGATTTGGGCTGTTGCTCGCGCGGCCATGGGCGGTCTGGGTTTCAGCGGTGATTGCGGTCGGTTCCCTTGTAATTCTTGGCTATTTGGCCCTGCATGTGCTGCAAGGCGGCGCGTTTGAGCCGCGCACCGTTTTGGCGATGACATTTCGCACGCTCATGTGGGGCGTGATCTTTGTGACGGCGCGCCGCGTTCTTTTGCGCTGATCGCTGCGCGCAACCCTTGCAACGCTTTCGCCCATGTTCTATACGCCCCCGGTGGCGCGCACTTCGGTGCGATCCATAGAATCAAAATCACACGCCGTGTTTGGCCCCGTTACGCTTCTGGGGTCAGTTCCGGCAATAGGAGAAGCGACATGAAACTTCATGAACTGCGCGACAATCCCGGCGCAACAAAACCCCGCAAACGCGTTGGCCGTGGTCCGGGTTCCGGCACTGGTAAAATGGGTGGCCGTGGTATCAAAGGTCAAAAATCCCGTTCGGGTGTGGCCATCAATGGTTACGAAGGCGGCCAAATGCCTTTGTACCAACGTCTTCCCAAGCGTGGCTTTAACAAACCGAACCGCAAAAAGTTCGCTGTTATCAACCTTGGTTTGATCCAGAAATTCATCGACGAGAAAAAGCTCGACGGCAAAGACATCACCGAAGACACCTTGGTTGCTTCGGGTCTGGTGCGTCGCAAGCTTGACGGCATCCGTGTGCTGGCCAAAGGCGAACTGACTGCCAAAGCCAACATCACCGTGACCGGCGCGTCGAAATCGGCTGTGGAAGCTGTTGAGAAAGCTGGCGGTAAACTTACCGTCGCTGCCCCGGCTGCGGCTGAATAAGACCTTGTTCGGGGCGCGATTGCCCCTTACATGTCTTTTACGTTTTCAAACGCCGCCGAGCCCGGGAACGGACCGGCGGCGTTTTTCTATATTAGGGGGCCTTGATGGCATCTGCAGCAGAACAAATGGCCGCAAACATGAGCTGGGGCGCCTTTGGCAAAGCCTCGGAATTGCGCCAGCGCATCTTATTCACCATCGGCTTGCTGATCATTTACCGCATCGGCACCTATATTCCTGTTCCCGGCATTGATGCCGGTGCGCTTCGCGACTTTATGGAGCAGGCGCAATCGGGCATTGCCGGCGTTTTGGGCATGTTCACCGGCGGCGCCTTGTCGCGGATGGGTGTGTTTGCGCTGGGGATCATGCCGTATATCTCGGCCTCGATCATCGTACAGCTTCTGTCGTCGATGTGGGAGCCGCTGAAACAGCTGAAAAAAGAAGGCGACGCGGGCCGCAAGAAGATCAACCAATACACCCGTTACGGGACGGTTCTTTTGGCCACCGGTCAGGCCTTTGCGCTGGCCAATTCGCTTCAAGCAGGTGAACTTGTGACCTCGCCCGGTGGGTTCTTTCTGGCATCCTGCGTGATCACCCTTGTGGGCGGCACCATGTTCCTGATGTGGCTGGGTGAGCAGATCACCGCACGCGGCATCGGCAACGGCATCTCGCTGATCATCTTTGTCGGCATCGTCGCTGAAATCCCCGCCGCTTTGGGCCAGTTCCTCGCATCCGGTCGTTCGGGCGCCGTCAGCCCCGGTGTGATCATCGGCGTGCTGGTGATGATCGCGCTTGTGATTGCCTTTGTGGTCTTTATGGAACGCGCGCTGCGTAAGGTGCATATCATGTACCCGCGCCGCAACGTGGGCATGAAGGTCTATGAAAGCAACTCATCCCACCTGCCGATCAAAGTGAACCCAGCGGGCGTGATCCCGGCGATTTTCGCATCAGCCCTTCTGTTGCTGCCAACCACCATTTCGACCTTCTCGTCGGGTCAAACCGGTCCGATCATGTCGACGGTTCTGGCGTATTTTGGCCCCGGCCAGCCGCTGTACCTGTTGTTCTTCACTGCGATGATCGTGTTCTTCACCTTCTTCTACACCAAAGAGGTTGCGTTTAAGCCCGACGAAGTGGCGGACAACCTGAAAAACCAAGGCGGCTCGATCCCCGGCATTCAGCCCGGCAAGAAAACCGCGGCGGCTTTGGACTATATCGTCACGCGTATTTTGGTGCTGGGGGCAAGTTACCTTGCGGCAGTTTGTCTCTTGCCAGAGATTCTGCGTAGCCAACTGGCCATTCCGTTCTATTTTGGCGGGACCTCTGTGCTTATCGTTGTCTCAGTAACGATGGACACAATCCAACAGGTTCAGTCCCACATGCTGGCACACCAGTACGAAGGCCTGATCGAGAAATCCCAATTGCGCGGTAAGAAGCGTAAGAAAAAAGGACCAGCTAGACGATGAATCTTATTCTTCTCGGACCCCCCGGTGCAGGTAAAGGCACACAAGCGCAATTTCTTGTGGAAGAGCGGGACATGATCCAGCTGTCCACCGGTGACATGCTGCGTGAAGCCAGAAGCTCGGGGACCGAGATGGGTCTTAAGGTTGCTGCCATTATGGATGCTGGCGGCCTTGTGACCGATGAGATCGTCATTGGTTTGATCAAAGAAAAGCTGCAGGGCGACAAAAAGGGTGGGTTCATCTTTGATGGCTTCCCCCGCACCCTGCCGCAGGCCGACGCGCTGGCGGATCTGCTGGCTGAGCAGGGCGAGAGCTTGGACGCTGTGATCGAGATGCAAGTGGATGATGAGACGCTGGTGAAGCGGATTGTGAACCGCGCCGCCGAAGCTGTCGCCGCGGGCAAAGAAGCCCGCGCGGATGACAATGAGGAAAGCGTGCGCTTTCGCCTGATGGAATACTATAAAAAGACCGCACCGCTGATTGGCTATTACTGGGCCAAAGACAACCTGACCTCAATTGATGGTCTGGGTGAAATTGCCGAAGTGAAAGCGTCGATTGCAGGTGTGTTGGACCGCTAATTTTCAGTCTTGAATTTCGGAAAACGCCGCGCATCTGTCGCGGCGTTTTTTTTGTCGTGGTGGGGTGTCAGCAACGCGGTTCTAGAAGGGGCTTTGCCCCTCTTGCCCGATGGGCAATTCACCCCAGGATATTTTTGGAAAGAGGAAGGGGGGCGCGTGACGTGGGGGCGAGAGGTTGGACCGAATGGGTGCCATCTAAAATCCATCCTTGACCTTTTCCCCAATCCCTTCTAATTCACCACATCCCTTACGGGAATCGGTGTTTGCCGGGGTCGCACCCCAAAGACATCGGATCATCGAATTCAGCAAAGGCCCGCAGATCTGATCCGCGGGCTTGTGTTGTGAAAAAAGGTTCCGGAACTACGGAACCGCAACCAAAAGGAACATAACACTTGGCACGTATCGCCGGCGTTAACATCCCGACCCATAAACGGGTCCCGATCGCCCTGACATATATCACTGGTATTGGCCACACATCGGCCGCTGCTATCTGCGAAGCCGTTAAGATCGACGTTACCCGTCGTGTTAACGAACTGTCGGACGCTGAAATCCTCGCCATCCGCGAGCATATCGACGCGACCTACACCGTAGAAGGCGACCTTCGTCGTGAAACCCAGATGAACATCAAACGTTTGATGGATCTGGGCGCGTACCGTGGCCTGCGCCACCGTCGCAACCTTCCTGTGCGCGGTCAGCGTACTCACACCAACGCTCGTACCCGCAAAGGCCCCGCAAAGGCCATCGCTGGTAAGAAGAAGTAAGGGAGGGTTTGATCAATGGCACGCGATAAGACAACTCGTACGAAGAAAAAAGAGCGCAAGAATATTGCCTCTGGTGTTGCTCACGTTAACTCGTCGTTCAACAACACCAAAATCCTCATCTCTGATGTGCAAGGCAACGCCATTTCGTGGTCGTCTGCGGGCACCATGGGCTTTAAAGGGTCGCGTAAATCGACACCTTATGCCGCTCAGATGGCTGCTGAGGATGCTGGTAAAAAAGCACAAGAGCACGGCGTTAAAACGCTTGAAGTTGAAGTTCAAGGCCCCGGTTCGGGTCGTGAATCGGCTTTGCGCGCGTTGGCTGCGATCGGTTTCAACATCACCTCGATCCGTGATGTGACCCCGATTGCGCACAACGGCTGCCGTCCGCCTAAGCGCCGCCGCGTTTAAGCACTGCACTATTTGCCGGGGCACGGGGATTTCCGTGGCCCGGCTTTTTGTCATTTTTAACCTCGGGCGTCCTGCCCTTACGGACATGGGGACGGGACTGGAATGGAGGGACACATGATCCATAAAAATTGGGCTGAGCTGATCAAGCCAACACAGCTGGAAGTGAAGCCGGGCAACGACCCAGCACGCCAGGCAACTGTGATTGCCGAACCGTTGGAGCGTGGCTTTGGCCTGACGCTTGGCAACGCGCTGCGCCGCGTTTTGATGAGCTCGCTGCAAGGTGCGGCCATCACATCGGTACAGATCGACAATGTTCTGCACGAGTTCAGCTCGATCGCGGGTGTACGTGAAGACGTGACCGACGTGATCCTGAACCTCAAAGGCGTTGCCATTGACATGGAAGTCGAAGGCCCCAAGCGCCTGTCGATTTCTGCCAAAGGCCCACTGGTTGTCACCGCTGGTGACATCTCGGAAAGCGCTGGCATTGAGATCCTGAACAAAGATCACGTGATCTGTCACTTGGATGACGGCGCTGATTTGTTCATGGAACTGACTGTGAACACCGGCAAAGGCTATGTGGCCTCTGACAAAAACAAACCGGAAGATGCGCCCATTGGCCTGATCCCGGTGGATGCGATTTATTCGCCCGTGAAAAAAGTCAGCTATGACGTTCAGCCGACCCGTGAAGGTCAGGTTCTGGACTATGACAAACTGACGCTGAAACTGGAAACCGACGGTTCGGTCACACCGGATGACGCGGTGGCTTTTGCGGCCCGTATTTTGCAAGACCAACTGTCGATCTTCGTGAACTTTGATGAGCCAGAATCAGCTGGTCGTCAGGACGAAGATGATGGTCTTGAGTTCAACCCACTTCTGTTGAAGAAAGTGGACGAGCTGGAACTGTCTGTGCGTTCGGCAAACTGTCTCAAGAACGACAACATCGTCTACATCGGGGATCTGATCCAGAAAACCGAAGCAGAGATGTTGCGCACGCCAAACTTTGGCCGCAAGTCGTTGAACGAGATCAAAGAAGTGCTTTCGGGCATGGGTCTGCACCTCGGCATGGATGTCGAAGAATGGCCACCTGAGAACATCGAAGAGCTGGCCAAGAAGTTCGAAGACCAGTTCTAAGATTGACAGATGACCGGGGGCGGCGTAAAGCGGCCCCCGTGCGTATTCCCACGACAAGGGGACCGGTTTTCCGGTTCGGGAATGCGCGCACCAAATGCCCACACTGGTGGGGAAATAGGTCACTTGTTGATTTTCGCTGAAAATCACCTGCGGCTGATGCAGATCTTACGATTTCGCATTTGGGCAATCCTGCCCCAAGGAGAGGGACCGACACGCATCGGTTCTCAGACAAAGCACCGCTCATTCAAGAGCACCAAATGAAGGATAAGAAACATGCGTCACGCAAAAGGCTACCGTCGCCTGAACCGGACCCACGAACACCGCAAAGCGATGTTCGCAAACATGGCCGGCTCGTTGATCGAGCACGAGCAAATCAAAACCACTTTGCCAAAAGCAAAAGAACTGCGCCCGATCATTGAAAAAATGATCACGCTGGCGAAACGCGGCGATCTGCACGCCCGTCGTCAAGCCAACGCACGTCTGAAACAAGACATGCACGTTGCGAAATTGTTCGACGTGCTGGGCCCACGCTTTGCGGACCGTAAAGGTGGCTATGTTCGTGTGCTGAAAGCTGGTTTCCGTTATGGCGACATGGCGCCGATGGCGATCATCGAATTTGTGGACCGTGATGCGGATGCCAAAGGCGCCGCTGACCGTGCCCGTCTGGAAGCTTTTGAAGCAGCCGACGACGAATAAGGTTACTGAACGTAACTTAAAAGCCTCGCCTTTTGGCGGGGCTTTTTTTGTGCCAGATTGGGCAATGCGGTCGCGCAGAAAATCGCCGTTTCGATGTTTGGGTCATAACTTTGACTGGACAAAAGAAATAATTACGACTTTAACGAAAGTAGTATCAAAGCTTTACTATTATAGGTTGTTTGACAACAATGAGCCTGTCTAAAAAGATAGGCCTCTACCATGTCAGGGATGATCTCAGAAGATGAGTGACGTAAAAGGACTTGATCAAGGGCTGGCCAAATTGGCTGATTTGTCCCCAAAAGGCTATGCCTTGGGGTTGCACATCCGGTTTGCCTCGGCCCACCTTATGATCCAGACCTATGATGCCCGTTGGACCGAAATTTATACCGAAAAAGGGTATATGCTCGCGGATCCCATGGTGTTTTGGGGATTTGGCAAAGAAGGCGCAATCCGTTGGAGCGCGCTTGACCTGCCTGATCCACACGACATCTTGGGGCAGGCGGCCAGTTTCGGGTTGACCTACGGGCTTGCGGTGTCATTTGGCCCCACTTCATCACGTACCATCGGCGGCTTTGCCCGCGGGGATCGGGAATTCAACGATGCTGAAATCGCTGAAATCCAGGATATCGTGCAGGATTTGCACGTGAAATCGACCCCCCCTGAACAATTGACATCAGCTCAACGTATGGCGCTGAGGCTTATCGCCAAAGGCAGCCGCCACACCGAGGCGGCCGCCCTTTTGGGGATATCGGAAAGTGCACTTAAAGCCCGTTTGCGCAGCGCGCGTGAACGTCTTTTCGTGCGCACCACGGCCGAGGCGATTCAACGGGCGCAGGAGTATAATTTGCTCTGACAGTCGCACGGTCTCATGAGGTTCACAAACCGTGGAGGCTTTGATGCAAACGACGACAATATCCTTTCAGAACATGCACACGCATGGGGCGCTGCTGAGCAATATTCTCAAGGCCCGTCGCGAATGCTTTATTGTGCAAGAGAACTGGGATCTGCCGGAAACGGATGGGATGGAGTTCGACCAATATGACACGCCACAAAGCCGTTGGATTGCGGTGCATGAAGGCGGGCAGGTGCTGGCGGGGATCCGGTTGACCCCGACCACGGCCAAATGCGGGATGTACAGCTATATGATCCGCGACGCCCAATTGGGCCTGTTGCAATCCATCCCGGTTGGCATTCTTTATGATGCGGCCCCGGTGGCGGATCACATCTGGGAAAGCTCGCGGGTGTTTGTCGCGCATGATGTGCCCGCCGCAGATCGTGGCCGCATTCAGAAAAGCCTGATTGGCGAAATGGTGCAGACCGCCCAAGTGAATGGCGCCAGCGAAATTCTGGCGCTTTGTCCGCGGGCATGGAAACGTTGGATGCGCATGTTGGGTTATGAAACCGAACATGTGGGCCCGCCGCTGGAAATTGGCGGCACCGTCAACCAAGCGATCCATATGTACCTGCGCCCGGCGCTTCACTAGCGGTACGAACCCCGGCACATGTGCGTTTTGCGCTTTTCACGCCGGGGCCGGGTGCCTACTGTGGCGCTATGGCTGACCTGTTTGAAACCACCGCCCAAGAGGCATCTGATCGTGCCGGGCGCGAGGCCCCGCGCCCGCTGGCGGATCGTCTGCGCCCGCAAACCTTGGGCGAGGTGATTGGGCAAGAGCAAGTGATCGGACCAGAGGCCCCCTTGGGGGTGATGCTGGCCGCCGGTGCGCTTGGGTCGTTGATTTTCTGGGGCCCGCCCGGTGTGGGTAAAACCACCATCGCGCGGCTTTTGGCCCATGAAACCGACCTGCATTTTGTGCAGATCAGCGCGATTTTTTCCGGCATTTCCGACCTTCGAAAAGTGTTTGAGGCCGCCAAAATTCGTCGCCAAAACGGGCAGGGCACCTTGCTGTTTGTGGACGAAATCCACCGTTTCAATAAAGCCCAGCAAGATGGGTTCCTGCCTTATATGGAAGACGGCACCATCCTTTTGGTGGGCGCCACCACCGAAAATCCTTCGTTTGAATTAAACGCCGCTGTGCTTAGTCGGTCCCAAGTTTTGGTGCTGACGCGCCTGACGCTGGGTGATCTGGAACGGCTTGCACAACGGGCCGAACAGGAATTGAACCGCGCGCTGCCGCTGGATGGCCCCGCGCGCGAAGCGTTGTTGGAAATGGCCGACGGCGATGGGCGCGCGCTTTTGAACCTGATTGAACAGGTGATGGCGTGGAAAATTGACCCCAAAAACGGCGGCAAGCTAAACACAGACGCCCTGTCGACCCGGTTGATGAAACGCGCGGCGGTCTATGACAAATCGGGGGATGAGCATTACAACCTCATTTCCGCCCTGCACAAATCCATTCGTGGTTCAGATCCGGACGCCGCGCTTTATTGGCTGGCGCGCATGTTAGAAGGCGGCGAAGATCCGCGCTTTTTGGCGCGCCGCCTGACGATGATGTCGACCGAAGACATTGGCATGGCCGACCCGCAGGCCAACACCGTCTGTCTGAATGCGTGGCAAACCTATGAACGGTTGGGCAGCCCAGAAGGCGAGCTTGCCTTGGCCAACGCCGCCGTTTACCTCGCCCTCGCGCCGAAATCCAACGCGGTGTATGTGGGCATCAAGGCCGCGCGCCGTGCCGCACAGAAAACCGGGTCAGAACCGCCGCCCAAACATATCTTGAACGCGCCCACCGCCTTGATGGAAGATCAGGGGTACGGCGCGGGCTATGCCTATGACCACGATGCGCCAGACGGGTTTTCGGGCCAGAATTACTTTCCAGACACGATGAAACGCGGCGTCTATTATGTCCCGGTGGAACGCGGCTTTGAACGCGAGCTGAAAAAACGTGTCGATTATTTCGCCAAGCTGCGGGCAAAACGTCCCAGTTAAGGGGGCGCGTCTTTTGTCAGACGATGGAGATATGTGATGAAACAGCAAGATGACAAGCTGCCGGATGGGGTATCATGGACGCGGATTTGGGATCCGGCGTTGCGGGTGTTTCATTGGGCGTTGGCTGCGGTTGTGATTGTCACTTGGGGGCTTGGGAAATTTGGCCCGACGATCATGACGCTGCATATTTACCTTGGTTACGCGGTGATTGGCCTGTTGGCGTTTCGCCTGATCTGGGGCTTTATTGGCCCCGAACCTGCGCGGTTTTCCCATTTCCTGTTTGGCCCGAAAAAGACGCTGACCTATGCGGTCACGCTGCCCAAACGCCGGCCCAGCTATTGGCCCGGCCACAACCCAATCGGTGCTTTGTCAGTGTTTGGCCTGTTGGCCATCTTGGGCGCGCAAACGGCCACGGGGCTGATCTCAGACCCTGATGATTTCCTGAACGTGGGGCCGTTTGCGAAATATGTGTCGTTTGAAACCGCACGCTGGGCAAATGGCTGGCATTACCGGCTGTCGCTGGTTGTGTTGCTCTTGGTGGTGGGGCATCTGGCGGCGGTGCTGTTTTACCGGTTTTGGAAACGCGAAGATTTGGTCACGCCGATGATCACCGGGCAAAAAGCGGTGCGCAGGATGGCTGGGGGACAACCTGAAACTGTTGCGCAAAATACCCCCCAGAACACCCCCAGCGCTTGACAAAAGCCGCACTTCGGCCCAGTCAGTCCGCATGACGACACATCTTATCCAAGTTGCACTGGGCGGAGCGCTCGGGGCGTCTGCGCGCTATCTCACTGGGGTCTTCGCGACCCGCCTTTTTGGCCACGGATTTCCCGCGGGCACGATGATCGTGAACGTGCTGGGATCCTTTGCCATGGGCGTGCTTTTGGTGGTGCTGGCCAGAAAAGGCGGGCAGCAATTTGCCCCGTTTCTGATGGTGGGTGTGTTGGGTGGGTTCACCACCTTTTCGTCGTTTTCATTGGATGCGCTGACCCTGTTTGAACGCGGTCAGCACGGCGTGGCCTTGGGCTATGTGCTGGCATCTGTCGGGCTGTCTTTGGCGGCGATTGTGGCGGGCGTATTTGCGACCCGAATGGTGTTGGCATGAGCAAGGTTCAAGTGGTGACACTGAGCGAGGATGACGCGGAACAACGGATTGATCGTTGGGTGCGCCGGATGTTTCCCCATGTGGGGCAGGGGCGCATTGAAAAAGCGTGCCGCAAGGGTGAAATCCGTGTCGACGGCGCCAAGGTAAAAACCTCAACCCGCGTGGGGCCGGGGTCACAAATTCGCGTGCCGCCCTTTCCGCTGCCCGAAGCCGGTGACGTAAAGCCAAAACCGCAACCGCGCGTCACGGATGCCGATGCTAAGATGATCCAATCCTGCGTTTTGTACCGGGACGAACATATCATCGCGATCAACAAACCGCCGGGTCTGCCCAGCCAAGGGGGGTCGAAACAGGCCCGCCATGTGGATGGTCTGGCCGAAGCGTTGAAATTTGACCGTGACGACAAACCCCGCCTTGTGCACCGCTTGGACAAAGACACCTCGGGTGTGCTGCTTTTGGCGCGTACGCAAAAGATGGCGAATGAGCTGACCCGCGCCTTTCGCGCCCGTACCACGCGCAAGATTTATTGGGCGTTGGTCGCGGGCGTGCCGCACCCCCGATGGGGCACGCTGCGTTGGGGGTTGGTGAAAGCGCCCGGTGGTGGTCGCGGCGAAGGCGAGAAAATGATCTGTGTGCATCCGCGCCGTGTGGACAGCACGCCTGATGCCAAACGCGCCACCACCGAATATGCGGTGCTGTCGACCCTTGCCACGCGCGGGGCTTGGGTCGCGATGGTGCCGGTCACCGGCCGCACCCACCAGCTGCGCGCGCATATGGCCGAACTGGGCCACCCGATTGCGGGGGATGGCAAATATGGCGGATCAGGTCAGGAAAACCTTGGCGACGGCTGGGGTGCGATGCTGGGCGGTGAGTTATCAAAGAAACTGCACCTGCACGCGCGCACCATCAAATTTGAACATCCCGTGACCAAAAAAGAGATCACAATCACCGCGCCGCTG
Source organism: uncultured Planktotalea sp. (assembly GCA_965367685.1). Classification (GTDB taxonomy): domain Bacteria; phylum Pseudomonadota; class Alphaproteobacteria; order Rhodobacterales; family Rhodobacteraceae; genus Aliiroseovarius. The sequence goes on from CBDUJY010000007.1 coordinate 18,732, forward strand.
CCCGACCATATGCAGCGCACCTGGGACTATATGGGCTGGAAAGACAATGATGTGGCCGAAGATCCGTTTGAAGATCAGGACCAATAAGGCAAGGTGATCAGGGGCATGAGCGATTTGCGTTTGGTGGTGTTTGATGTCGATGGCACGCTGATCGACAGTCAGGATTTTATCGTCGAGGCGATGAACCGGGCGTTTGGCGAAATGGGTGTGACCCTGCCCACCCGCGCTGAAATTCTGTCGATCGTCGGCCTGTCGTTGAGTGAGGCAATCAGCCGTTTGGTGCCGGACATGTCCGCGCGGGATGTGGACCATGCCGCCCAGCAATACAAAGACATGTTCGTTAAGCTGCGCGCCGAAAAAGGGGGCGAGGCCGCCGCCCCGATGTATCCCGGCGCGCGCGACGCTTTGGAAACCCTGCATAAACGTGACGAAGTGCTTTTGGGCGTGGCCACCGGCAAAGCGAAACGCGGCCTTGATCACGCCTATCACGCGCACGATATCGGACATTTTTTCCTGACCAGCCAAACGGCGGACAACCACCCGTCAAAACCGCACCCGTCGATGCTGCAGGCCACCTTGCGTGACACCGGGGCCGAGGCGCATCAGGCGGTGATGATTGGCGACACCAGTTTTGATATCGAAATGGGCATCGCGGCCGGGTTTCACACCATCGGTGTGACATGGGGGTATCACGGATCAGATGCGTTGATTTCCTCTGGGGCTGACCAGCTGGTCGATTCTTATGACGCGCTTTTACCGGCGCTGGAACAGATTTGGGGCAAGATATGAGCGCTTGGGCAGCAAAACGGTTTTGGAAAACAACCACAGTTGAGCCAACCGAGGGGGGATTTACCGTCGCCTTGGATGGCCGTCTGATCAAAACACCGGCCAAAACGCCCTTGGTGGTGCCGACCCGTGTGTTGGCCGAGGCAATGGCGGTGGAATGGGACGCGCAAGAGGAAAAAGTGGACCCAAACACCATGCCGTTTACCCGCATGGCCAATTCAGCCATCGACAAAGTTGTCCCGCAATTTACCGAGGTGGCCGACATGCTGGCCGCCTATGGTGACAGCGATCTGTTGTGTTACCGCGCCACCAATCCAGAAGAGCTGATTGCCCGCCAGTCGGAACAGTGGGATCCGGTGCTGGATTGGGCCGAATCGGTCCTAAATGTCCGGCTGATCCCGGTCGCAGGTGTGATCCACGCCCCGCAAGATCCAAAGGATCTGGCCCGGATGACCGCCCGCGTGCATGATTTTTCGCATTTTCAGCTGGCGGCCTTTCACGATCTCGTGTCCATTTCCGGGTCGCTTGTGCTTGGGTTTGCTGTTTCCCAAGGGCATTTGTCGCCGGAACAGGGGTGGGATCTGTCGCGGGTTGATGAAAAATGGCAGGAAGAGCAATGGGGCAAGGATGATCTTGCGGCCGAACAGGCGGCGGTGAAACGCGACGCATTCATCCATGCCCATCGTTTTTTCCGACATTGTGCCGGGTGAAACCGCCACCCTGACGGAAATTGCAGCAACCCTTGCGTTAGCGTCGGACAGTTTTTATCGCTTTCCCCCGCGTTATGTATTTATATTTTCGATGTAACCCTTGACGAAATCTGATGAATCCGCACAAACTCCCTGCACGCTGAGAGGGGGGAGAGCCCTTTCGCAATCTGACCCACGGCCATCTGGCCGATAATAATGCCCGAAAATCGGGTGTAATCAGGAAGAGGTAAAAATGAAAAAAACCGTATTTCTTGGCGCATTGACTGTCGCCGGACTTGCCGCTGGTGCTTCGGCGGCTGCGACGCTTGATGATGTCAAAGCCCGCGGTAAATTGAACTGTGGTGTGACCACCGGTCTTGTTGGCTTTGCGGCACCTGACGCAAACGGCAACTGGGAAGGTTTCGACGTCGACTTTTGTCGCGCGGTTGCTGCCGCTGTTCTTGGCGATGCAAACGCCGTAGAATTTGTTCCGACCACCGGTAAAACACGTTTCACCGCGCTGGCATCGGGCGAGATTGATCTGTTGGCCCGTAACACCACCTGGACCCTGTCCCGTGACGTTGACCTGAAATTCACATTTGTTGGTGTGAACTATTATGACGGCCAAGGGTTCATGGTGTCCAAAGACATGGGCGTCAGCTCGGCGAAAGAACTGGATGGTGCAACTGTTTGTATCCAAACCGGGACCACCACCGAATTGAACTTGGCGGATTTCTTCCGTGCCAACAACATGAGCTATGAGCCGGTTCCGATTGAAACCAACGCCGAAGCGCAGCAACAGTATCTTGCTGGTGCATGTGACGTGTACACCACGGATGCATCTGGTCTGGCCGCAACACGCGCCACCTTTGAAGATCCTGCAAATCACACGCTGCTGCCCGAAATCATCTCGAAAGAGCCGCTGGGCCCATTGGTCCGCCACGGCGACAACGAATGGGGCGATATCGCGCGTTGGACGTTGAATGCACTGATCTCAGCAGAAGAGCTGGGCATCACATCGGCAAACATCGGTGAATTGTCGGCGGCTGCTGGCGATAACCCAGAGATCAACCGTATCTTGGGCACCGAAGGCAACTTGGGCGAAATGCTTGGGCTGGACGCTGAATGGGCCAAACGTGCCATCATGACAGGCGGCAACTATGGTGAAGTTTTTGCCAAGAACATCGGCGAGGCGACCCCGATCGCTTTGGCCCGTGGCCTGAACGCACAGTGGCGTGACGGCGGCCTGATCTACTCGCCGCCCTTCCGCTAAATACACCTGAAAGGGGCGTGGATATTCCACGCCCCTTTCTTCTTTACGTGACCGCACTCTGGCAGAGCGCGCCGAAACGGCGCAGACAAAAAAAATCGCCAGAGGCTACGGGGATGTCCTTATGACAACGACTACAGACCCTCATCAGGGCCAGTTCCGTCTGTCGATGCTTTTGTACGACAGCCGTTACCGCTCGATGACCATTCAGATTGTCGCCCTCATCGGCTTTCTGTTGCTTCTTGGCTGGATCTTTTCAAACACCGCACAAAACCTGACCGATTTGGGTAAAGAACCCAGTTTCCGGTTCATGGGGGAACCTGCGGGGTATGATATCAACCAGCGACTTTTGGAATATTCCAACCAAGACACCCACCTGCGTGCGGCCCTGATTGGGCTTTTGAACACGCTGTTGGTGGCGGCCTTGGGCTGTATCACGGCCACCGTTCTGGGTGTGATCATTGGCGTGCTGCGCCTGTCGCCCAACTGGATCATTTCACGCTTGTCGGCCGTTTATGTGGAAATGTTCCGCAACGTGCCGGTGTTGTTGTGGATTGTGTTCATCATGGCGATCTTGATCGAGACGTTGCCGGCCCCGCGTGCCTTTAAGAAGGGCGAGGCGACGATGTCGCTTTGGGACAGCGTGGCGGTGACAAACCGCGGCGTTTATATCCCAGAGCCGTTGTTCACAAACACGCTGGGCAACCTGCATCTTTTTGGCGGCAGCAGCCTTCGGTTTGACGTGAGCCTTGATTTAATTGCCATTTTGGCGGTGTTCATTGGCGGGATCCTGACCTCTGGTCTGATCAAACGCCGTGCCGACCGCCTTCAAGAAGCCACCGGCGATCGCCCGACCACATGGTACTGGCGTCTTGGTGTTGTGGTGATCCCAACCTCGATTGTGCTGGTCCTGTTGGGTCTGCACTGGGGCTATCCCGAGCTGAAGGGCTTTAACTTTAAAGGCGGGACGCATATGCGCAACTCGCTTATTGCCCTGTGGCTGGCCCTGTCGATCTATACCGCGGCCTTTATTGCCGAGATTGTCCGCGCGGGCATTCTGGCGATTTCCAAAGGACAATCCGAGGCCGCTGGCGCATTGGGTCTTCGCTCAAACCGCACCATGTCTTTGGTGATCCTGCCGCAAGCTTTGCGGGTGATCATTCCACCGCTGATTTCCAACTATCTGAACCTGACCAAAAACTCGTCTCTGGCGATTGCGGTTGGGTATATGGACATCACCGGCACGTTGGGCGGCATCACCATGAACCAAACCGGGCGCGAGCTTGAAACGGTTCTTTTATTGATGCTGATCTACCTCGCCATCTCGCTGACCATTTCGGGCGTGATGAACTGGTACAACGAATCTGTGAAACTGAAGGAGCGCTGATATGTCTGATATGTCTTATGTCCGCTCTGATATGTTGCCCGAACGCGACCCACCCGCATCCTCTGTGGGCGTCATCGGCTGGGCACGAGCGAACCTGTTTAACGGGGTCGTCAATTCGATCCTGACCATCCTGTCGATCATCCTGATCGCCTTTGTTCTGTTGGCCATTCTGCCTTGGATCTTTTCCCCCACATGGAATGCGACGTCACTAAAGGACTGTCGTGAAATCCTGAACGGGCACGAAGGCGCCTGTTGGGGCGTGATCAACGAACGCTGGCAACAGCTGCTTTACGGGTTCTATCCAAACGGGTCAGAAGCGGGCACCGTTGATCAGCGCTGGCGTCCAAATCTGGCGTTCTTGTTGCTGTTCGTGGCGGTTATTCCGGTGCTGTTCAACATGATCACGCGTCGGATGAACTGGGTGCTTTTGCTGGTGTCGCTGGCCTATGGCGCCTATGCCATTGGCGGCACGCTTGGCATGATCGCGGTTGTGGTCTTACTGGCGGCGGCTGTGTTTGTTGGCTATAAAGCGTTCAGATCTGACAAGGTGGCCCGCGCGGCTGAGATTGAAGCCGGGGCAAAACGCCTGCCAAATCCGCTGATCTTTACCGCAATCTTCCCATTTTTGGTGCCGTTCCTTCTGTGGGGCGGGTCCATTTGGGTGTTTGTTGGCGCGGCCCTTGGGTTTGTGCTGGCGGGCTTGTCCTATCGCTATCTGGCGAAGGCAATTGGCAGCTTGGCCGGGATGATCATCTCGGTTCTGGTGGCGATTGTCTGGTGGCTGTTCATGCTCGGACCGTTTGCGGGGGCGATGGACGCGATCCTGCCGATCGGTTTGGAACAAATCGAAAGCCGGAAATTTGGTGGCTTTATGCTGTCAATCACCATCGGGGTTGTCGCCATTGGCGTCTCGCTTCCGATCGGGATTGTGCTTGCCTTGGGCCGTCAGTCAGATCTGTTGATCGTCAAGGCGCTGTCAGTTGGCTTTATCGAGTTCATTCGCGGTGTGCCTCTGATCACGCTCTTGTTTGTGGCCTCGACGCTTCTGAACATCTTCCTGCCGCCGGGCACCAACTTTGACATCATCCTTCGGGTGCTGATCATGGTGACCCTGTTTGCAGCGGCCTATATGGCCGAGGTGGTTCGGGGCGGGTTGGCAGCGCTTCCAAAAGGCCAATATGAGGCCGCGGACGCGCTGGGACTTGATTACTGGAAGGCACAACGGCTGATCATCATGCCGCAAGCCCTCAAGATCTCAATCCCGGGTATCGTTTCAACCTTCATCGGCGTCTTTAAAGACACGGTGCTGGTGTCGATCATCGGCCTTCTGGACCCGCTGGGTCTGTCCAATGCCATCCGTGCGGATCAGGCGTGGAACGGTGTGGTGTGGGAGCTTTACGGCTTCATCGCCTTCATGTTCTTCGTGTTCTGTTTTTCTATGTCCCGCTATTCGATGTATCTCGAACGTCGTCTACGCACGGGTCACAAATAAAGGAGTAGGGTATGTCTTCAATTACTCTCGACCATCACGCAGACCGCTCGGCCATGAAAGTGTCAGATCAGGTTGCCATCGACATCCGTGGGATGAACAAATGGTACGGTGCGTTTCACGTGCTGCGCGACATTGATCTGACCGTCTATGAAGGCGAACGGATTGTTATTGCGGGGCCTTCGGGGTCCGGTAAATCCACGCTCATCCGCTGTATCAACCGGCTGGAAGAGCACCAGGAAGGGCAGATCATCGTTGACGGAACCGAGCTGACCTCGGACCTGAAAAACGTCGATAAAGTGCGTTCAGAAGTGGGTATGGTGTTTCAACACTTTAACCTCTTCCCGCATCTGACCATTCTGGAAAACTGCACGCTGGCCCCGATCTGGGTGCGCAAGACGCCCCGTAAAGAGGCCGAAGAAGTGGCGATGCATTTCTTAGAAAAAGTGAAGATCCCAGAGCAGGCCCATAAATATCCGGGCATGCTTTCTGGTGGTCAGCAACAACGTGTGGCCATCGCCCGTTCGCTGTGCATGATGCCGCGTATTATGCTGTTCGATGAACCCACCTCGGCGCTTGACCCCGAGATGATCAAAGAAGTGCTGGAAACCATGGTGTCCTTGGCGGAAGAGGGCATGACCATGCTTTGCGTGACCCACGAAATGGGCTTCGCCAAAGAGGTCGCCAACCGCGTGATCTTTATGGACCAAGGGCAGATTGTGGAACAGAACGAACCAGAAGAGTTCTTCAACAACCCACAATCGGAACGCACCAAATTGTTCCTCAGCCAGATCCTGTAATCTCGTAGGTCTCGACATGAAAACGCCCCGTAGCCTGCTGCGGGGCGTTTTCTTTTGTCTGTCTGCATCAGGTCGAACGCTTCGGTGGCCTCGCTGCGCTCGGCTGATTTTCTTGCCTTCGGCGAGGATATTTTTGGCAAGAAAAAGCAACGTGCGATGAACCAAGATCTGCCAACATGTAGGCCCGGTACAGGCGGAGGCGCCGATGGCCGTGCAAGGAAAAGAGACAGGATCTCTTGGTAAAAGGGGGTCGCGAACCGCGCCCTCTTTTTCTTGCTCAAAATACCTCGGGGGTTCGAGGGTGTCTTAAAACGGTCCGGGGACCGTTTGCCCGAAGAACGGGCGGAGCCCATTGCAAGGCCTACAGGTAGCGCCCCTATTTGCTGCGGTCCTTATGTCGGTCTCGCTGAAACTGCGTCATGCCCGAAAATTCAGGCAGCCAACTTTCACGCCGTTTGGTCCAGCATTCATAACTGGGCTGAAACTGATCCGGGGCATCCATTGCGCCAAGGTGCAGCTCGATCTCCTCTCCACTGCGTGCAAATACTGACGAACCACAGGTGGGGCAGAAATGCCGCCCTTGAAAATCCTGTGTTGCCCCGATGATCTCTACTGCGTCTTGCGCAAAGATTGCGGCGGCATAAAACAGCGTGCCGTGGTGTTTGCGGCACTCAAGACAATGGCAGATCCCCACGCGGTCCGGGCGGCCAGTGGCGGTGAACCGCACGCTTGCGCAAAGACATCCGCCGGAATGCTGTTCCATGTGTGTTTCTCTATGGCTCAAATCAGCTCGCGCGGGACCACAAATTCAACCACCCGACCGCTTTTCCATTGCACCTCTGCCCAATCGTCAACGTCAAATTCAATCACCGCTGTGGCACCTGTTGGATAGTGGCTGAATTTCCCGTGATCCGGCGCCTCTGCCACCAATTTGCGCGCCATATAGGCAGAACCGGGGTTGTGCGCGACCATCATCACGGTTTTGCCCTCGGCCAGTGCCAGCACATTCCGCATCGCGTCCGCATCGGCCAGATAGAGCGCATCTGTGAACTGCGCTTCTGGGTCGCCCACCATCGTTTCTGCGATATGTGTCCATGTCTGGCGCGTGCGCAATGCGCCCGAGCACAGCACCTCATCCGGGACCAAGCCATGATCCGCCATCCAGCGCCCAATGGCCTTGGCTGACGCGCGGCCCCGCTTGTTCAGCGGGCGGTCGTGGTCGGCCAGATCGGCGTCTCCCCAACTGGATTTTGCGTGGCGGGTCAGGATGAGGGTCAGGGTCATGTCGGATGAAACGCTTTCATGTGAAAATGGGATTGTTCCGCCAGCCTGCCATAGGTTTGTGACACAGGGCAAACAGATCGCACCAAACAGCCCTGCGTCAGACAGTCCTTGCCCTCTTTTGTATCGAGATAGGCGTGACAGCGCGCAAGGTCATAGCCATCGGCGGTCAGCGCGTCCACGGGGCAGGCGGTTTGGCATGGGGCGGCGCAGCTGGCGCAGGGTTGGTCAGGTGTTGCCGGCAGATCCAACAGATAGGGCAGCCGCAAGGCCCCGCGAAAGCTGACCCACAGCCCGGCGCGATCATGCACCAGCAGTGTGACGGGCGATTGCCATGCGCGGCCTGACTGCATCGCCCACTGGAAAAACGGCGCATAGGGTGGGCCATCCGAGGGGAAGAGGGCGCCCCCCCCAAACTGCGCGGCCAAAGGCGTGATCATGCGCTTTGACCAGCGATCCATCGGATCAGGCGCGCCGTCATGGGCCTCAGATGCCGCGGAAAAGGTGGCCCAAAACCCCGGCTCATGCGGCCCCAGCAACAGTACGGTTTCAGCGCCCTCATGCAGGGCCCCAAACACATCAAGATGCACCGCTTGGGCGGCTTTTGTGATCTGATCTATCGTTGGCTGCGCGGTCATTTCTTTTGAAAGGGGAGCATCAAGCTCCACCCCAATTTACCCGGTTTTTCATCTTGCCACTGAAGCCCAATCACCATCTTGTCATGGCCGTCGCGCGGCTGATCGGTATAGGTGCGAAAGATCCGATCCCAGATCGACAGGCAAAACCCATAATTGCTGTCGGTTTCATCCCGGTGCACCGAATGATGCACGCGGTGCATGTCGGGCGTGACCAAAATCTGCCGCACCACCCGGTCAACACCCAGCGGCAGGCGCATATTGGCGTGGTTGAACATCGCCGACCCATTCAGCACAATTTCAAATAGGATCACCCCAAGCGCAGGCGCGCCAATCAGGTACACAACGCCGATTTTAATCAGCATTGAGGCCGCGATTTCAATGGGATGAAAGCGCAGCGCTGTGGACACATCAATGTCGCGATCCGCATGATGCACCCGGTGCAATCGCCATAAAAGAGGCACCTTGTGAAACACCATATGCTGAAACCAGATCGCAAAATCGAGGATGATCATCGCCAAAATCACAGCGACCCAAGTGGGCAGGGGGAAAAGGTTCAACACACCCCACCCCTGCGCGCTGGCATCCAGCGCGGCCCCCACCGCCAGCAGCGGCAGAAACACCGCCATGGCGCGGGTGGTCAACCCATCGATGATAATGATCGCGAAATTGGTGGTCCAACGCTGGGTGCGCGACAACGCCCGCCCGCGCCGGGGGGCGAGTGTCTCAATCAAGGTGAACAGGGCAAACAGACCCAGAAAGGCCGCAAGCCGGATAAGCGCTTCGTTTTCCATAGGGTCAACCTAGGCGCTATCCCCCCGTTTGCAATGCACAAATCCGCGACTAAATAGCAGCTTTGCGACCCTTAGCTGCGAATGATCGAACCGGCGCCGTGGTCGGTGTACAGTTCTAGCAAACAGGCATTTGGGGCGCGACCGTCCAGAATAACCACCGCGCGCACGCCGCCTTCGATGGCGGCAAGGGCGGTTTCGGTTTTCGGAATCATCCCACCGGCAATCACGCCAGAGGCGGTTAATTCGCGGATATGTCCGGTGGTCAGCTCGGTCAACACCTCGCCGTCCGCGCCTTTCACACCCTCAATATCGGTCAGCAACAAAAGGCGATCAGCCTTGAGGGCGGCGGCAATTGCCCCCGCCATTGTGTCGCCGTTGATGTTATAGGTCTCGCCATTTCGGCCTGCCCCAAGCGGGGCAATAACCGGAATGGTTTCCGCCTCGGCCAGCGATTGTAGCACCGAAACATCCACATCCGCAGGGGTGCCCACAAAGCCAAGATCGGGGTTGGTCTGATCACAGACCACAAGATTTGCGTCCTTGCCAGACAGGCCCACGGCCTTGCCGCCCTCGGCATTAATCGCCTGCACAATGCGCTTGTTCACGCTGCCGGACAGCACCATTTCAACCACTTCGACGGTGGCCTGATCCGTCACCCGCTTGCCGTTCACAAACTCGCTTTTGATCTGAAGTTTATCCAGCATCGCGTTGATCATCGGCCCGCCGCCATGCACCACAACCGGGTTCACCCCCACGTGACGCATCAGCACAATATCGCGCGCAAAGCTTGCCATATCTTCGTCGCTTCCCATGGCGTTGCCGCCGAATTTGATGACAACGGTTGCCCCTGCATAGCGCTGTAAATAGGGCAAAGCTTGGGACAGGGTTCTGGCGGTGGCGATCCAATCACGGTTCATTTTTTGCGTCTTCATGGCTGATCCTCATTCCCCACCTGTGTTAGTGCCTGCACGCGGGTCTGCCAAGGGGCATTGCGCCCAAACTTTGCGGTGATAGGGTGGGCGCAACCGCAGGAGGCGCATATGGCAGACGACCGCAGAACACTTCTTTTGACCGGGGCCAGCCGCGGCATTGGCCATGCCACCGTGCGCAAGTTTAACGCCGAAGGTTGGCGGGTGATCACCTGTTCGCGCCAACCCTTCCCCCAGGAATGCCCCTGGGGCGGCGGTCAGGAAAACCACGTTGTGCTGGATCTGTCAGACCCCGCTGACACCATCAATGCCGTTGGATTAATTCAAGAAAAACTGAACGGGCGGCTGGACGCGCTGGTCAACAACGCCGGCATTTCCCCCAAAGGACCAGAAGGCGAGCGGTTAAATACGCTGAACACCGGCCTGATGGATTGGGGCAAAGTCTTTCACGTGAACTTCTTTGCATCCGTCGTTTTGGCGCGCGGATTGAAGGATGAATTGGCGGCGGCCAAAGGGGCTGTGGTCAATGTGACCTCAATCGCCGGGTCGCGGGTGCACCCGTTCGCGGGCGCCGCATACGCAACCTCTAAAGCCGCGCTCGCAGCGTTAACCCGCGAAATGGCGCATGACTTTGGGCCCTTGGGCGTTCGGGTCAATGCCATCGCGCCGGGCGAAGTGGAAACCGCAATTCTGTCGCCAGGCACCGATAAGATTGTCGAGAAATTGCCGATGCAGCGGCTTGGCCAACCCGAAGAAGTCGCCTCGGCGATCTACTTTCTCTGCTCGGATCAATCGACGTATATCTCGGGCGCTGAGATCGAGGTGAACGGCGCGCAGCACGTCTGATTTTGGGGTTTAAACAGTTTACAGTTTTGCCAATTGGCGCGGGCAAAACTTTAAAGTTTTGGGTTCTGGACCTTTAAACAGTTTACAGTTTGCGGTTTTGAAACTTTAAAGTGTTTACAGTTTTGGATGCCGCGCAAAGTGGGGCGAAACGGGTCTGGATCAGTCCAAACCCGCGATGATCGCCCGCAAGGTTTCAATGCCCTCACCCTTTTCAGACGAGGTCATGATCATCTCGGGGTACGCCGCCGGATGTTTCGACAACGCGCCGCGCACCTGCGCCAGCATCTTATCCATGTCCTTGTCTTTGACCTTGTCTACCTTGGTCAAAACCACCTGAAAGGTCACAGCGGATCGGTCCAGCAGCGACATAATCTCATCATCCACAGGCTTTACACCGTGGCGACTGTCCACCAACACAAAGGCGCGGCGCAGGCTGGCGCGACCGGACAAATAGGCCTTCAACAGACGCTGCCAACGTTCCACAATCGGGACCGGCGCATTGGCAAAACCATAGCCCGGAAGGTCGACCAAAAAGGGCCCGCCGGTGGTGGTGAAATAGTTGATTTCCTGCGTGCGCCCAGGGGTGTTTGACGCGCGTGCCAGCCCTTTTCGTCCGGTCAAGGCATTGATAAGGCTTGATTTCCCAACGTTTGAGCGCCCGGCAAAGCAGACCTCAATCCGGTCTGCATCCGGCAGGCCGCTCATCGCAACCACACCTTTTAAAAAGTCGGTGGCGCCGGCAAAAAGCTTGCGCCCTTTTTCGCGTGAAATGTCATCAGGCTCTTCGGCCATAGGGAAAGGCAATTGGCTCATGATAGCACCTCAATCTTGTCGTCTACCGCGATGTCACCGGCTTTGGTGACCACCGCATGTACACCCATTTCCTGAATGCCCCAACCCGCGCGCAAGGCGCCCAAAGTGTCGGCATCTCGTTCTCCGCTGCGGGTGCTGGCTTCGGTCATGCGGCAGCGGGTGATCTCTTTGCGGATGAAAAATTCCGCCGGCCCAATGCGGATGTTTTTGCCAACCCAGCTGCGTTCTTCCCAAGCATCGAACCCGCGGACCAGCAGATTCCCACGCCATCTGAGCGGCGAAAGCGGGCGGCCGACATGGTCACAAATGGCATCATGGCTGGCCAAATTCATAATCGAAAGAGACACGGTTTCGCTGTCCGTCAGGGCGTTTTCAGTTTTGAAAATGCCGGTGGGTTGCGGGCGGTTTTTTGGCGTAAGGGGTTGTACCCACTTGATAAATTTCTCCTGGTCTGCGGGAAGATCAGGGTTGAATGTGATCCCCGGCATCTTGGGGTGGGTCAGGGTAATTGTGCCCGTCGCCCCGTCCATCCGGGCATCCATCGCTTGCAGCAAAGGCACCCCTGCACCGCGCGAAAAATTGCGGCAATGCTGCCAACCGCCGTCAATTATTTCGTCCAGTTTTGCCGCCGCATGGGTGACCCCCCATCGCCGATCAAAGGGCAGGGCGCGTCCGGGTTCAAGCGTTGCCTGAACCAGTGCTTCGCGCCCATGCGCCTTAATCGGATGGCGCCAAATCTGGGCGATTTGACCCATTATCCGGCGTCCTTGGCTTTACGTTTTAAGCTTTTCAACACGTTGCCAAGGACATCAGGTTTGTGCCCGTGGCTGCGCATGATCAGGTATTGTTGCGTAAAGGTGATGGTGTTGTTGGCGATCCAGTACAGGACCAGACCCGATGCAAACTGGCCCAGCATGAACATGAATACCCAAGGCATCCAGGCAAAAATCATCGCTTGCGTGGCATCGGTGGGTGCGGGGTTCAGCTTTTGCTGCAGCCACATGGAAACACCCAGAATGATTGGCAAAATCCCAAGCGAGACAATGGCCAAAATGCTTTCCGGACCCGGTGTCGCAAAGGGCAGAAGGCCAAACAGGTTCAAGATTGAACTTGGGTCCGGAGCGGACAAATCTTGGATCCAACCCACCCATGGTGCGTGGCGCAGTTCCAGTGTGACGAAGATCACTTTATAGAGCGAAAAGAAGATCGGGATTTGCATCAGGATGGGCAAACAGCCAGAGGCTGGATTTACTTTTTCCCGCTTATAAAGCTCCATCATTTCTTTTTGAACTTTGGCCCGGTCGTCGCCTGCCGCTTCCTTGATTTTCTCCATTTCGGGCTGAAGCTCTTTCATCTTCGCCATGGAAACATAGGATTTATAGGCCAGCGGCAAAAGCACAGCTTTGATCACCAGCGTCAGGCCAATGATGGCCCAACCCATATTGCCGATGACGCCGTTCAGCCAGTGTAGCAAGGCGAAAATTGGCTTGGTGAGGAAGAAGAACCAGCCCCAGTCGATCGAGTCGAGGAAGTGGTAAATGCCATCTTCGTTTTGATAGTTGCGGATGGCCTCCCACTCTTTGGCGCCAGCAAACAACTGTGTTTCAACTGCTGCTGTGTCGCCCGGTGCAACGTCCAAAACGGGCATCCGGATTTGTGTTTGATAGATGTCGGATTGTTCGCTGTAACGTACCGCGGATGTGAAGGGTTGATCGCCCGCAGGGATCATTGTTGTCATCCAATAGTGATCGGTGAACCCAATCCAACCGTTTTCTTTGACTTCTACGACGTCTGCGCGGGCCCCTTCGCGGCGATCAAATTCAAAATCGACTGTATCGTCATAATCCAATTCTTCCAGCTCGTCTGTCTGGCGAATGATGCCTTCGTGCAGGATGAAGAACCCTTTCAGGTCTTTGGGTTCGCCGTGGCGCGCAAGTACGCCATATGGGGCAACGCGTTGCGCGTCAGCACCGGTGTTTTCAACCGATTGGCGGATGGTGAACATGAATTTTTCATCTACTGACAAAGTGCGACGGAAAGTCATGCCATTTGCGCTATCCCAACGAAGCGTGACAGGGGTGGAGGGGGTCAGTTTGGCGCCCTCTTCAAGTTGCCAAATTGTTGATGGCCCAGGCACGTCTTCGACGGCGGTGTCGCCACCGGGGGTCCAGCCATAAAGGGCATAATATGCGTTGGGTTGCCCGGTCGGTTTGAGAAGTTTTACGATGGGGCTCTCATCGGACAGATCTGTTTGGTACGCTTTTAGACTGAGATCATCAAAGCGACCACCGAGCAGTGAGATAGAGCCTGAGAGCTCTGGTGTATCTACTTCTATGCGCGCCACATCGGCCGCAACGTCTGAGATATCTTGGCTGGTTGCATCAATGGTTGCGACCTCTGCGTTTGCATCTAGGCCTGCAGCGGGTACAACACTTTGTTCAGCAATCACGGGTTGACCGTCTTGCGAGGGTGCCGGTTCTTCCGGAGGAAACATGATCATCCATCCGGTGATTACGAGGAAACTTAATACTGTTGCCAGGATCAGGTTCTTATTCTGGTCGTCCATTTGGCCCACCGCTCTTGAAGAATTGGTCAGAGTGGTTCAAGCGGGCCAGAGGCAAAAGGTCAAGCAGTTTTCCCAGATTTTTATGCTTCTTTGCTTAAGCACGCTTTGGAATAATGGTGGATGCCGCTACTTTCTCTTCGAGGGTTTGAAGCCAGCCAACGGTGGCATCAAAGGGCATGGGCTTTGCGATGGAGTACCCTTGAACATGTGTACACCCCAATTGACCGAGCATGGCGTGTTCTCCGTGGGTTTCCACGCCTTCTGCAATCGCTTCCAAGCCCAGCCGTTCCGCCATGGTCAAGATGGCTGCAATCATGCTTTGCTGATCCCGATCAGAATCTACATGGGTGACAAAAGATCGATCAATTTTGATACGACTTACGTCAAATCTGCGAATGCTGGAAATGGAGGCATGTCCTGTTCCGAAATCATCCAGATCAACGCCGCAACCGAGTTGGGAAAAAGAGGCGATGTTACGTGAGGTGACATCATCGTCGGATCGGGCGACAACTGTTTCTAAGATCTCAACTGTTAAGCGCTCTGGGTTCAGTTCAAACCGATCCAACTCCCACTTCACTTTTTCGAAGAGCCTTGGGTTGCGCAGCTCATCCGCGGAAAAGTTTACAGAGATGGCGGGCACTTTCAGGCCCAATTTATCCCAATCTTTCAGTGCGGTAAGGGAGTGGTAGAGAATTACTTCCCCTAACCGTTCTGACAGCCCCGCCTGTACAAGTGCAGGCAGAAATGCACCGGGGGCAATAAGGCCTTTTTCAGGGTGGTTCCATCGCGCCAATGCCTCGAACCCTGACAAGGCGCCTGTATCGGTGGACAATTGTGGCTGAAACCACGGTACGATCTGACCGCCATTCAGGGCATTTAGGATTTCTTTCACGGAGTGTTCTGACGTTGAGGCGCGCGGTTTCATTTCGTTTGAATAGGCACGGATTGATCCGGGGCCAGAAAGGCTTGCTTCTTGCAAAGCGCTTTCTGCGGCAGCTAGGACAGCTTCCCCAGTCTGTTCAGGAACGCGAGAGGGAAGTGCAAAACCAACAGACAAAGTGCAGTGAATTTGGACATTATCGGTCACCAATGGCGTGTCAAAGGCGGCTTGAATACGTGAGGTGAGCTGGATCAGCGCCTCGAGATCGGTGCGCCGTGTCTTGTCTAAGCAAAGCCCAAAGCGGGCGCCTCCGAGATAAGTCAGCAAATCTGTGCTTCGCAGTACCGTTTTCATACGTTCAGCGCATGCAAATAGCATCCGATCCGCGATGTCATCACCAAGATTGCGGCGGGCATTGGCGAAATCATCCACTTCAATCACCACGCAGGACTTTGAAGGGGAATCATCCCGTAGGATCGAGCGGTCGATGGACTTAATAAGGCGATCACGAATTGGCAGTTTTGTCACCGGATCGCGCGGACCAGTGTTTGTTTGCGGCGTTGGTTGGGTCATAATTCCGGCCAACAGCAAAATTCCTGGAAAAACAATGGCAAAGAACATTAATACGCCTTCTCCGCCAAACCAGTAAGCCCCCAAAGCCGCCGCGGGTAAAAACGCCGCAAGCTGTGGACCAACCAATGCTGTGCGGATGGTTTCTTTTACACGATGCGAAAAATGAGAAGTGCCGGTGGCAGCCATGCTTCTTCGTCCTCTTAACCCGAAGCAGGAGTGCCTCGTTTAAGGACAAATTAGGAACACGGAGTCAATCGAAAGTTAATGCGCACAGGTTTTTTAAGTTTATTTTTCACTATCTGCAGGCGACGGTCTCGAAAGCCCAACAAAATCGAACAATTGCGGATCTAAAAGATGGCTGGGTCGGGTGTTCATAAGCGCTTTGAACATGATTTGACGCCGTCCGGGGAAGTTTTTTTCCCACTGATTGATGATTCCCTTAACCTGTTGTCGCTGCAATCCATCCTGTGATCCGCAGAGGTCACAAGGGATAATGGGATAGTTCATTTGGGTGGCAAATTTCTCGCAATCGACTTCGGCCACATGTGCCAGCGGGCGATAAACAAACAGATCCCCCTCTTCATTCACCAGTTTTGGCGGCATGGTGGCAAGGCGGCCACCGTGAAAAAGGTTCATGAAAAAGGTTTCCAGAATGTCGTCGCGGTGATGGCCCAGCACAACCGCAGAACAGCCCTCTTCGCGGGCGATTCGGTAAAGATTTCCGCGCCGTAGGCGGGAGCAAAGTGAACAGAATGTGCGCCCTTGGGGGATCTTGTCCATGACGATGGAATAGGTGTCTTCATATTCAATTCGGTGGGGAACTTGCATATCTTCCAAGAACTTAGGCAGGACTGTCGCGGGAAAACCGGGCTGTCCCTGATCCAGATTGCAGGCCACCAATTCTACCGGCAACACACCGCGCCATTTCAGCTCATAAAGGGCGGCCAGCATGGTGTAGCTGTCTTTGCCACCCGACAGGCAAACAAGCCACCTGGCCCCACGCTCGACCATGCCATATTGATCAATGGCTTCGCGCACATTGCGGATGATCCGCTTGCGCAGTTTCTTAAACTCGGTGGTCGAAGGGGCGCCAGCGAAGAGCGGGTGGATGTCATCAAGCGTGTCAGTCATGGCCCGCATTTAGGCGGTTTTACCCAGTCTGACAAGCGTAAGGGCGGGGAATTGATCATGATCAAGGTGGTGGGTATCTGCTCTAATTACAGAGAGAATCTGTCAGGATTGCCGCGCGGCACGCAACAGAAGGTTTGGAGAGCACAATGAATGTGATGATGATTGGGATGTGCGGGGCCTTTTTTGCGCTTTTTGCAGGGGGAGCCACGGCGGATGATGTCACTGTGGATTTGGCGCAGATGACCCATGAAGATGGGGCAATGCACGCCGAACATACGGTTGATCAGGTGACCGACCCAATGGCCACAGCCGCCTCGGGGATGTTTCGGTTTGATCCGTCTTTGGTGCACCTTGAACCGGGTGATGCGGTCGTGTTTCTGAATTCAACCGGTGAACACACGGTGCATTCTATTCCGGCCTTGTGGGGCGCGGATATGCCCGAAGTGGCCATCGCAAATGCGCCACGGGTCGACGTGCCATTTCAGACCCCCGGTGTGTATGGGCTGCGCTGTCGCAGGCATGGGCAATACGGCATGGTGATGCTTGTGGTTGTTGGCGATGGCGGAGGGTTCACCGACATTGAGCCCGCATTGTCAAACCTGCGCGCCCGCCCTGCGGAAAAAAATGCGTTTCGCGGGATTTGGAAAGACTATCAAGCGGGCCTTTGAAGGGCGGCGTCACAACCTGATGGTCAGACCGTGACGCCATTTGGTGACCTCTTATAACACCCTTTACAGAATAATGTCCCGTGTGGGCAGTTTCCCCGCTTGTGATTTCTGCGGTGCGTCGGTCAACCCAACGTCTTTGTGCAGGTTTTCAGGCGCATCTGCCCGCCGTTTGCGGGGCAACGTGGGCTGACCCGAAAAAAGGGCCGCGCGCAACACGCGCCAGCGGCCGTGACGTTCCACAAGGGCCGCGATCACCTGTGCCATCGGGTTCTTGGGGCGCGGTGGGTAAATCAATGTCGTGATATCGCTCATGTGGCATTCCTTTCGTGATTCTTATGCGTTTTGCGACCTCAAGTTAGGTTTAGCTCAAGCCTTAATTTGCCACCAAATTCGCCGCGCATTGGACGTACGGGGCCATCCGATGGCGCATGAGCGCATCGAGCAAAGGGATCTCGTGGTGGTGGGATGCGGCGCGGCCGATCAGGGCATTGCCCGGTCCGCCGCGCCTTGGATTACATTATGAGATCTCGGAAGGGCGGGGGTGGATCGCGCGGCGGAAGGCCAATATCGCGCCGTAAATGATTGCTCATCCCCTTGTTCAGCGGGCGTTGCCGCAGACGTGCCAGCAGGTTTGCAAGCAGCACGCGGGCCACACGCAGGCCACCATATTCGGTGACAATTTCGTCGATCAAATCCTGAAGGCGCACGGCCCCAGGGTGAAAATTACTGTCCATCATTGTTGTGTAACCGGCTTGAATGCCGGCCCTCTTGTTTGGGTTGCACGTAAGGTGCAGGTGAAATGAAAGGTTGGATGCCCCGCAGCAAAACAAGCCCAACACCACGGGCGATATGCCGGCGGCACTGTTCTTGTGCGAACGTCTGCGGGAGGTGTCAGAAAGATCCGGCGATCAGAAAAAAGCACGCAGAAATTCTCTGAGTGAGATGTTCAAAACAACCGGGGATGACGGGCCAATCAGGCGGTGATGCGTATGATCACGAAGCGATATAGGCCGGGGTTCCCGCTGCACGGAGGCAGAATGCGCTGATGTAGTTCATGTTTAGCCTCCTTATTGTATGCGTTGCGGATGGGGGTGTTTTAGCGCAAACAGAGTGCCGATCAACCGGCAGTTTACAGAAAAGCCGACCTGTGGCGCAAATGGCACGTCAGCGGGGATGTCAGTGGGAATGGGTGTCGTGCGTACAGGTCTTTTTGTCAGAAGCGTTCTGGTCCGGCACCGGGTCATACCCGCAATTGCCCCACGGATGACAGCGGCCAATGCGCTTTGCCGCAAGCCAGCTGCCCTTGATCGCGCCGTGTTTTTCCAAGGCTTCCAGCGCATAGGCGGAACAGGTCGGCTGATAGCGGCAATTAAACCCAACCCACGGCGAGAAAATCATCCGGTAGGCGCGGATGGGCAGGGCGGCAATATGGGCAAGTGGGGTCATTGACATAATCTGGGGGCTGCCGTTTGGCTTTTCTAGTTTTTTCGGGGCTTGCGCGGGGCGTGGATGTCTGTGAGGGCGCGGATAAGGTCTGTGGTCAAATCACTATAATCCCGCGTTGCGGTGGCGTCTTTGCGGCCGATCAGCACATAGTCCCAGCCGTGTTGGCCAAGTCCCGGTAAAACCTCACGCGCAATGGCGCGTAGGCGGCGTTTGGCGCGGTTGCGGGCTACGGCGTTGCCGACTTTTTTTGAGCAGGTAAACCCAATGCGAATACCCGTGACAGGTTCTTCGCCGTCCCGCCGTTTGCGGGCTTGCAGCATAAAGGCCGGCTGCGGGGCCCGGCGCGCGCGCGCGGCGGCCAGAAAATCGCGCCTTTGGGTCAGGGTGATCAGTTTTTCAGACATATTATCACTGGGTGTATCACTTTGGGCACCACGATGTTGGGCGCGCACGCGCAAAAACCGCCGCAGGTCCGGGGACCTCGGCGGTTTGCGTCTTATTGCTGTTTGGTGCAGGCATGCCTGCAGCCAACGCTTATGCGCTCAGCAACTTCCGGCCTTTTGCGCGACGCGCATTCAGGATTCTACGGCCAGCTTTGGTGGCCATACGTGAGCGGAAGCCGTGACGGCGTTTGCGAACCAGGTTCGAGGGTTGGTAGGTGCGTTTCATCGCCCGTCTCCGTTTAAGCCCGTTTCCATCTGATGCGGTCCTGCGCTCTGATCTCTCAGATCAACAGCCCGCGGAAAGATTCGGGACAAGTGTCATTCGAAGCCCGGTCTATAGGGGGCATTTGGCGGCAAGTCAAATGGGGCAAGCAAGATTTCTTGCCAAATGATCGCTCCAAATGATTGTCCAAGGGGGTGGATTGTTTGGGCCACCCGCCGCGAAGGTCGAAAATGACCGATTATGACGCGCGGCGCAAGGCGCGGCCTGCCTCTGTGATCATCAAAAGACCGGCTGTTCCGATAAAGGCGGCGGCCCAACGGTTCATGGTTTTTAACGTGCTGGAACGTGCCAAGACCCGGCCTGCTTTATTGGCCAGCAGGGCATAGGGGGTGAGCACGGTGAAAAGCACGGCGACGCTGACCAGCACCAGCAAGCTCCATTCCGTCAGGCCCACGGCGTTCAGGTCCAGAACACTGGGCACGAGGGCAAGGTAAAAGATGATCGCCTTTGGATTGCTCATCGTGATGGAAAAGGCCGAGAGCATCGTTTTGGGCGTGCTGTACCTGCGTGACTTTGCCATTTTGGGCGCCTTGGCGTCACTGGTCCAGAATTGATAGGCCAAATAGGCCAGATACAGCCCGCCCAAGAATTTCAAGACAATCATCGCCCCGGCAAAGCTTTTGGCAACAGCGGCAAGCCCGGCCACCGCGATGGTCAGATACACAACATCACCGCAAGCGATGCCCAAAATAAAGACCAAAGCGTTGCGCACAGATCCCCCCATCGCCTGCCCCACAAGGGCGGCAATTCCGGGGCCGGGGATGGCAGCAGCAATCCCAAGTGCAAGCGCATAGGTGATAAGAGAGGTCAAAAGGTCCATCAGGGGCGTCCTTTGGGCGAAAATACTGGGTGACCTAAGCGCAATATGTGACAGAGGTCGAGGGATTTTTCCCGATTTTGTCGCGTCTTAGCGCCACAACTGAAATGATTTGTAACCTTTCGCCCCGATATTCTCACCTCAGTTCAAGCAACTGTGAGAACTGATGTCGGTGGGTAGGCAAGCCCGCCCCCAACCCTCATGTTGCGTGCAACGTGAAAGGAATGCCCGATGACGTCACCCGATGGCTCGGTCCCAAGGACACATGACATGCCCCACCCTAGGCCCCACCCTAAGCCACTTTCGGCCAACCCGCTTTTGAAACGCCTGCCGCTGATTGCCATTCTGGCGGTGGCGGTCATCGGCGCGTTCACCCTGCGCGATTATCTAAGCTTTGAAACCTTGGCCGAAAACCGCGAGGCGTTGATCGGATTTCGCGATGCCAATTACCTGTTGGCGGTTCTGGTGTTTGTCGCCGCTTATGTGGTGATTGTTGGGTTCTCCTTGCCCGGGGCGACGATTGCGACGCTGACCGGGGGCTTTCTTTTTGGCACCTTCCCCGGCGTCTTGTTCAACATGACCGGGGCCACCATCGGGGCGATTGTGATCTTTCTGGCCGCGCGCTGGGGGCTGGGTGAAAAACTTGCTGCAAAGATGGAAAGCTCAGAGGGGGCGGTGAAGCAGATCAAAGATGGTATCGATGAAAACCAATGGTCGGTCCTTTTTCTGATCCGCCTTGTGCCCGCGGTGCCGTTTTTTGTCGCCAACCTGATCCCCGCACTTGTGGGCGTGCCGCTGTACCGCTTTGCGATCTCGACCTTTGTGGGCATCATTCCGGGCGCTCTGGTCTATACGTCCGTGGGTGCGGGTCTGGGCGAGGTGTTTGCGCGCGGTGAGACACCAAACTTGGGCATCATTTTTGAACCTCATATCCTGTTGCCCATTTTGGGCCTTGTGGCGCTGGCCGCCCTTCCCATGGTGTTAAAAGCCCTGAAAAAAGGAACCGCGTGATGAAGCGTATTAAGACAGATATTTGCGTCATTGGTGGCGGATCCGGTGGGCTTTCGGTCGCGGCTGGGGCGGTGCAAATGGGCGCGTCCGTTGTGCTGCTAGAAGGGCACAAAATGGGCGGCGATTGCCTGAACTATGGTTGCGTGCCGTCCAAGGCGCTTTTGCACGCAGGCCATAAAGGCATGGATTGGAAAGCGGCGCATGACCATGTACGCGCCACCATCGCCACCATCGAACCCCACGATTCGGTCGAGCGGTTCCAAGGGCTGGGCGTGACTGTGATCACCGAATACGGCCGCTTTATTTCACGAAGCGAAGTGCAGGCGGGTGATACCATTATTCAGGCGCGCCGGTTTGTGATTGCAACCGGGTCGTCCCCCTTTGTGCCACCGATCCCCGGATTGGATCAGGTGCCGCATTTGACCAACGAACAAATCTTTGATCTGGACGACCAGCCAAAGCATCTGTTGATTATCGGCGCAGGGCCCATCGGGCTGGAAATGGCACAGGCGCACCGGCGTTTGGGCTGCGACGTCACCGTGATCGAAGGGGCTAAGGCGCTGGGCCGGGATGACCCGGAAATGGCGGAACAGGTGCTGGATGCCCTGCGCGCAGATGGGATCAAGATCGAAGAAGAAGCCCTTGCCGCTGAAGTGCGCGGCGATGTCGGCGCCATTGAGGTTGAGGTCAAAGATGGCCGCATTTTCAAAGGCACACATTTGCTGGTCGCCGTGGGGCGCAAAGCCAATATCGACAAGCTGGATCTGGACAAAGCCGACGTCGAAACCACCCGTACGGGCATCAGGGTCGACGACGGATTGCGCAGCACAAACCGCAAGGTTTACGCGATTGGCGACGTGGCTGGCGGGCTGCAATTCACCCATGTGGCTGGCTATCATGCGGGGGTGATCATCCGCTCCATGCTGTTTGGACTGCCGTCAAAAGCGAAAACCAGCCACATTCCTTGGGCCACCTACACCGCGCCGGAAATGGCGCAGGTTGGCCTGACCGAGGCACAAGCCAAAGACGCACACGGTGACCGGCTTGAGGTGGCGCGCTTTGATTTTGCCGGCAACGACCGCGCGCTGGCCACCCAACAGGCTAAGGGGTTGATCAAGGTGATGGTTGTGAAATCCCGCCCCGTGGGCGTGTCCATTGTTGGACCGCAAGCGGGCGAAATGATCACCATCTGGTCGTTGGCAATGGCCAATAACCTTAAGATGAGCCAGATTGCCGCGATGATCGCGCCATACCCCACAATGGCCGAGGTGTCGAAACGTGCAGCAGGGGCCTATTTCTCGCCGCGACTTTTTGATAATCCTAAGGTGAAACAGGTGGTTGGCATCGTGCAACGCTGGCTGCCGTAATGATTTAGGCGGAGCAACCTGTGCTAAACTCCCTCTCTGGCCGATTTTTGATCCTGACCATGGCGTTTGTCATGTTGGCAGAGGTGTTGATCTTTGTGCCCTCTGTGTCGCGCTTTCGCGAGGATTATTTACTGGCGCGGCTTGAGCGTGCGCAACTGGCGTCATTGGTGCTGTTGGCGGACGATATGATCGACCCCGCGCTTGAGGCGGAACTGTTGGAAAACGCCGAGGTGTTTAACGTGGTGCTGCGCCGGGATGAACTGCGCGAACTGGTGCTGGCCTCGCCGATGCCGCAACCGGTTGATCTGAGCTTTGATCTGCGCATGTCGACCCCGTGGGAATTGATGCGCGCCGCGATTGTGCGGCTGGCCACCCCCGAAGCACAGGTGATCCGCGTGATCGGCCAGCCGGTGCGCATGGGTGGCGAGCTGATCGAGGTGACGTTGGACACCGGAAATCTGCGGATGGCGATGATTGATTACGGTGTGAACATCGCCAAATTGTCGGCGGTGATTTCGGTCATCACGGCCGCGCTGTTGTTTTTTGCGGTGCGGTGGTTGATGGTGCGACCTATTCGCGGGGTTGTCGGCAATATGCTTGCCTATGCGCAATCGCCCGAAGACACGCGCCGGATCATTGTGCCCCATGCGGGCGTGACCGAATTGCGCGATGCAGAAGTGGCGTTAAATGCGCTACAGACCGAACTGACCCATGCGTTGAAGCAAAAGGAACGCTTGGCGCAGCTGGGCGGGGCGGTTGCACGTATTTCCCATGATTTGCGCAATATCCTGACCACGGCGCAGCTGTTTGGCGACCGGATGGAAAACAGTCAGGACCCGATGGTAAAACGCATCGGCCCCAAGCTGATGAACTCTATCTCGCGCGCGATCAATCTGTGTGAAAACACCTTGGCGTTTGGCAAAGCCGAAGAACCTGCACCGCGTTTGGAACGTCTTAAACTGGCGGGTTTGGTTGGCGATATTATCGAGAGCGAGCGTCTGTCGGCGGGGGATCATGATCTGAGTTTTGCCGAAGACGTGCCTGCGGGGCTGATGCTGCGCGCAGACCCCGAACAGCTGTACCGCGTGCTGTCAAACCTTGTGCGCAATGCGCGCCAAGCGATTGTGGCGACCGGCAAGCCCGGTGAAATTGCCATCTGCGCCAGCGAAGGCGACGACAGTTGGATCATTGATGTGCGCGACACCGGGCCGGGCTTGCCGCTGTCGACGCGTGAGAACCTGTTCCAACCTTTTGCAGGATCCAACCGCAAAGGTGGCTCTGGGCTGGGTATGGCGATTGCGGCCGAATTGATCCGGGGGCATGGCGGCCAGTTGACGCTGACTGAGACCGGCAAGGCGGGCACAAGCTTTAAGATCACGTTGCCCAAAGACATAAGCCACGCCTAGGGCCGTCTGTTTGGTGAAACATCTTGTCTGATCACAAAAATGGGGCCCCCCGAAGGCGGCCCCGAACGCGTGTGAGCGCGTGGTAACTTTGGATCACCCTTCGGGTGGCATGATCACGGCGTCGATCACATGGATCACACCGTTTGATGTTTTGATGTCAGCGGTCACCACATTGGCCCCCTGAACGGTCACCCCGTTCATGGTGCCGATTTTTACCTCGGCGCCTTGCGCGGTGGCGGCCATCATACCGTCAGACAAATCGCCAGACATTACGGCGCCCGGGACCACGTGATAGGTCAGGATCGACACAAGTTTGTCTTTGTTTTCGGGCATCAACAGCATGTCGACGGTGCCATCAGGCAATGCGGCAAAGGCGTCATCGGTTGGGGCAAAGACAGTAAACGGCCCTTCGCTTTTCAGTGTGTCAACAAGACCAGCGGCCTGCACGGCGGCGACAAGGGTGTTAAAGCTGCCAGCTGCAACGGCGGTGTCGACGATGTCTTTGGAATGGCCATCCGCAAGGGCGGGGGTGGCAAAAGCAGCGGCGGCGGTTAGGGCAATAAAGTGACGACGAAACATGGTATCCTCCAAGGTTGTGATATGAGGGATACGGGGCGTTTTGCGGTTTGGTTCACATTTGCAGATAACAGTTTTGTGACCGCGTGGCGTGCGTCACATATCTAATTCCACCACGCCACCCGCTTTGCGCGCCCGGCTTTGACACAGGATCATGGCCCCTTGGCGCTGGGCGTTGGACAGGACAAAATCGCGGTGTTCAATGTCGCCGGACAGCACGCCGCATTTGCACACGCCGCAAATCCCGTCTGAGCATTTCACGTCCACATGCACCCCGTTGGCGTTCAGCACATCTGCCGCCGTCTGATCCTCGGGCACGTCCAATTCGCGCCCGTCGAGCAATTTCAGGGTGAAGGCGTGGTTTTCATACGCGGGCTGTTCGGGAACCGAGAAATACTCCAGATGACGTGCGTCTTCGGGAAATCCCTGTGCCTCAGCCGCCGCCATCACCGCGTCCATATAGCGTTCGGCCCCACAGCAATAGACGTGCCAACCGGGCTGATACCCGGCCAGCACCGCATCCATATCAGCCCGCGTGCCTTCGTCGGTGAAATGGTAATGCACGTGATCCGCCCAAGGCATCTGCGCCAGATCATCCAGATACCCGGCATCTGCGCGGCAAGTGGCAGAGTAATGCAGTTCAAAGTCACGCCCCAAGGCGTGTAATCGGTGCGCAAAGGCAATCATCGGCGTGATGCCAATGCCGCCGCCCATCAGGATGGTTTTTCTGGCATCTTCCACCAGCTCAAAATGGTTGATCGGCTTTGAGATAAAGACCTTGCGACCTTCTTCAAAAATCCGGTGCATCAGGGCCGAACCGCCACGCCCCGCATCCTCGCGCAACACGCCAATTTGATAGTGGCTGGTGTCGTCTGGGTTGCCAGACATCGAGTATTGGCGCAGGTATTCCGGGCTGACCAACACGTCCAAATGCGCGCCAGCGGACCATGCGGGCAAAGGCGATCCATCCAGCGTGGCGAACTCATATTTCGTCACACCATCCGTCATCTGTTCGGCTTTGCTGATTGTGACCTGCATCACCGGCGCGTCCCCGTCGATTTGATAGCGATGCACCATCGAGGTGTCGCCCGTCGCCAGCCGGTCACGGTACTCGGCCGCTGGGATCATCGCTTGATACGCACCAATGCCCGCCTCGCGGTCCATCGGGAAGGGGTATGGATAAGGATGTGGCGCTAATGGGGCGGGGTAGACGGCCAAGGTCTGATCCTCAGCCCTCAGGTCCAGATCCTTTTGCAGGCTGCGCTTGTTGACTGGTTCTTCGGGCGGATGATAGCCACCATCCTCGCCAATCTTCAGATCCCACCACCATGTTTTCACGGGATTAATTTCGCCATGCCCCGCCATGTCATCAAGCTTGGCCAAAATGGGCGCGGCGGCGGGAAGGGTGCTTGCCGCCCAGCGAAACGGGGCTTGGGCAAACAGCCCCTCGAGGTTCCAAGGGCAGGTTTTCATGCACCGTCCACACATCGCACCCCCCGGTTGGGTCACGCGGTAGGTGGTGCATTTCTGGCTGTCGGATTTCCAGATCTCATAGCCATTGAACATCAGCTTTGGTCCGGCGGTGATCGCGCCGGAGGGGCATTCGCGCGCGCATTTGTTGCAACTTTCGCAAAACTTTTGCAGGCCAAAGTCGATCGGCTTGTCGTGTGTTACCGGCATATCGGTGGTCACAACGCCGGATTTCAGACGCGGGCCGAGGTAAGGGTTCAGGATCACTTCGCCAATGCGGGACACTTCGCCCAAGCCCGCCAGTAAAAGCAAAGGGGGCTGTAGCACAGACCCATCCATCACCGTATGCGCCTTGGCCCCATAACCAAGATTGCGGATCTGCTGGGCAATCACGCCGCCAATCAGGGAAAACCGCAAATAGGCGCGCATGGACTGGCTGACGGCAATCCAATCATCACCCGAGGCGCCCTCCATCGTTTCAAACCCCTGATCGACGATCATTGAAATCGCATTGTCGTGGGGCGGGCGGATTTCAGCGCCCGTGGCGTCATGGCTGTACCATGTCCAGTCGGGGCATCGTGACGTGCCCGCCGCATCAACCCCCAGAAAGTAACTTGCCGCGCGCAGATTGTCTGCGTTGCGGGCAGGGTCTTTGGGGGCGGGGCCTTGCGCGCGGGCGCCATCCTGTAGTGGGACAAAGGCGCCCAACATCCGGCGCTGGGCAAAGCTGGGTGCGGATTTGCGCACGTAATACCCGCCCTTGGCGTTGTCCTGCAGCGGTTTCCCCATGTCGCCAAACTGGCTGCGGGCGAACATGTCGGCGCGTTTTGGCACGCGGGCAACATTGGCCTCGTCGATGTAAGTGGTGGGGTCGTCCACGCGTTTAAGCCGTTCAAACGGATGTGGCCCCATGTGATACGCACGCTTGGCATATGGGTCGCGGGTGCGGGCGGATTTTGCGTGCCCTTTGCCCGGCCCGGTGCCGCCCAACCACCACGTTGGCCCGCTTGTGGCATGCCAGGGTTGCTCGCCCATTGGGGCCAACGGAAAGTCGGTGGCCAGATCCATGTCGGTTGATACCACCGCCACGCCAAAGCGCGCGCCCAGCCACGGCGCCATAAGTGTCCCGTTTTCAACTGTGGCCAGACCGGCCGTCACGGCAAGCTGGTTTAGGTCCAAATCGGTTGATGTCGCGGTGTGGGCCACCGCGTCAAACCCCAAAAGGCGGATGTAATTAGCAATCACCACAGCGGTTTCGGTGGAGCGCAAACAGGCGCGGTGGGGTTGGGCGTCTAGGATCCAATCGGCCCCGCGCTCGGACGGCTCAGGGTCGCGGTGATGTTCATAGAGAAACACCAGCGCGCTGTGGTGATGGTCCACCGCGCGCGCGGCCGGCCCCATTGAGGCCTTAAGGTCCGCCATGATCATGTCGATGCCCGCGGCCAAGGTTTTCACCTCGCGGGTTTTTAACGCCATTGAAAGCCGGGCAATATCCGGGTTGGAGCGTGGTGTTTTTAGCCGCGCCGAGGAAGGGATTTCCCCGATGCCAACCATCGATGCATCTGAAAAATAGCCAAAGGATTTTAGGTGGTTTGACCGCTCGGTCGCCCCATCAGGAATGGTCGACCGCGCGGCGTTCACGTCCCCATCACGGATGGCATCCATCATCGCCTGAAAATCACCCATTGCATTGACGATGCTTTCCGGGCGGTCCGGCCTGTGAAAGCTGATCGGGTCCATTTCTGGCACCAATGACAGGTCCGGCAAGGGCCCGCGTTTAAGGCGTTCAAGCGGGTAAGGCCCTAGATGCACTGGGCGTTTTTTATCTGAAAAGACTTTCATTTAGCTGCCCTTAACCGGGGTGGCTTTGCCGCGATAGGCCGCAAGATGTTCGTCTGGAATATCTTCGTCGCCGTAAACCCCAATCAACACCCCCACTTGTTCCGAGCCGCCTTTGCGACGCGCCAGAATTTGCGCATCAGACA
This sequence comes from uncultured Planktotalea sp., assembly GCA_965367685.1. GTDB lineage: Bacteria > Pseudomonadota > Alphaproteobacteria > Rhodobacterales > Rhodobacteraceae > Aliiroseovarius. The sequence continues at coordinate 47,073 of CBDUJY010000007.1, forward strand.
CGGTGGTGCGTTGTGACATGCGGCGCGACCATTGGTGCAGGTGGTCGTATAATTCATCAATGATGTCAGAGTGTTCAGCGCTGTTGCCCAAATCCACCAACTCTTGTGGGTCACCTTCGAGATCAAACAGCATTGGGCGAAAGCCACCTTCGGCGTGGATCAATTTCCAACGATCTGTGACGACCATAAACAGCCGACAGTCGCGCGGTGCCAATCCAAGGTGCGTGGCCTTACCCGACGTCGAAAAGTCATATTCGCTGATCGCAAATTCGCGCCATTCCACGGTGTCACCGCGCAAAAGCGGCATAAGCGATCGGCCTTCAAGAATGTGGTCCGCCACCTCTCCGCCAGCCATCTCAACAAAGGTGGCGGCAAGGTCGATTTGTTCCACCAAGGCTTGCGATACCGTGCCGCGTGTGGTGTCTGCTTCAGCGCGGGGATCCGCGATAATCAATGGCACGCGCACAGAGGGGTCGTGAAAGAAATCCTTCTCTCCCATCCAGTGATCGCCCATGTAATCGCCGTGGTCCGAGGTCAGCACAATGACCGTATTGTCCGTCTGTCCGGTGGCATCCAAGTGGTCCAAAAGCCGTCCCAAATGGTCGTCACATTGCTTGATCAGCCCCATATAGGCGGGGATCACCGTTTCGCGCACCTCGTCACGGGAAAAGGCACCGGACAGTTTTCCTGCCAGATAGGCGTCATAAACCGGGTGGGCCGTGTCACGCTCGGACTGGCTGCGCACCACCGGCTGAATGTCGTCTTTTGCGTACATATTGTGGTAAGGCGCGGGCACGATATAGGGCCAATGTGGCTTGATATAACTGACATGTGCGCACCATGGTTCACCGGGGTTTTGCGCGTCGATGAAATCAATGGTGCGGTCCGTCAGCCATGGGGTTTCGCTGTCCTCTTCGCGCACGTTTGCGGGCTTGTCTGCGTGCATCATCAAAAAGCCCGATGCGATGTCACCGTCTTCATCAATTCCTGCATTGGCGTGGTCGTGCCAAGGGTTGTGATCCGTGTAACCTTTTGATTTTAAGTATTCATTATAGGGAGAGCGTTTTTGGTCGTAAAATCCCTTTGGCCCCTCTGCCCACAGCCCATCATCGCGGATCCACACGTCAAACCCGCATTCGCCAATCCGCGTGCCAATCACACTGTCAGGGGCCAGCCCCAGGCGCTCCATTCCCGCAGCATCGGCCTTCATATGGGTTTTGCCAATCAGCCAACAGCCCATGCCAGTGGCGCGCAAATGATCGCCCATCGTGTGTTCGCCCACCTTCAGGGGAAAGTTGTTAAACGCCGCCCCATGAGAGGACACATAGCGCCCGGTATAGGTGCTCATCCGGCTGGATCCGCAGACAGGCGACTGGCAATAGGCGCGGTCAAACCGCACGCCTCGTGCTGCGACTCGGTCAAAGTTCGGGGTTTCAAGCGTTTTGTGCCCAGCACAGCTGAGGTAATCAAACCGCAGCTGATCGTACATGATGAACAGAATATTGGGGGCAGATCGGCGCATGTGCGGGCTTCCTCGTTTCAAGTGAAACAAGTGAAGCATGGCGGGGGGCACACGAAAAGCGGTTTTGGATCCAATCCGAAGTTTTTTCTAAGAAGGCTTAGAGGTTATTGATAAAGCGCAAAATTTTGTCTGGATTTTCGCGATTGTTAAGGTTGCATCCCGTGGCGGGCGTCAAAGCGGGCCAGCTCGCGCCTGGATGGGGCATGGCCTGTAAACAGCTTAATATAGGCCGGGATGCGCGCGACCCGAAGCTTTGTGTCCTCTGTGACCTCCATCGAGATGTAACCAACCTGCGTGTAAAGGATCGCCATCGTGCGGATTTGGGCGTCTTCCGCGGGATAGCCAAACCGTTCAAACATCGCCTGAATGGCCGCTTTGCGGGTGGTGTCTGCGGCGTCCACGCGGGGTTGCAAATGCACATCATGACGGGCCCAGTTGCGGATGGCGTGATCCAGTTTGGCGTCAAAAAGGCCCGTGTCCAGCCAGCAATCCTGAAGGTTCAGCATCGCCTCGGTGATGGTCTCAGAGTAGGCTTGGGTTTGGGCAACGAGGTTGCCGGTGTTCTTGGCCTCCCACCGGGCAATCAGCGCCTCTAACAGGGCTTCGCGCCCCTCAAAATGATGGTAAAACCCGGTGCGTGTCAGCCCAAGGCGCTTGGCCAGAGGCATGACCTTTACCGCTTCAACCCCGCCTTCAATCAGCAAATCGAACGCCGCATCCAGCCAAAGATCTACGGATCCCTTCGGCTTGGCATCGGGTTTTAACTGTTCTGTTTGCGACATCATAAGGGTGTTTTAGCGAACTTGACACATGTGTCAAATGAAATGACGCTGGTGTCAACCAAAGCGAGTCGCACTTCAGGGAGATGAGGATGAGCCAACGCCGACGCCGGTCCAAAGGGATAACCCGTGACGCAACACCCGGGCAAAATCCCCATCTGGAACGCCCCTATATTCAGCGTGGCATCCCCACCTATGACATTCTCAGCGAAGAGAACCTGATCGAGATTGAGGTGACTGCTGATCGTATTCTGGCCGAAATTGGCATGGAGTTTCGCGAAGACCCAGAGGCTGTGCGCCTGTTTCGTGAGGCGGGGGCAGAGGTCACCGAATTGGGTCCCGATCGGTGGAACCTGAAATTTGCCCCCGGCATGATCCGAGGCATTTTGAAATCCGCCCCATCTGAGTTCACGCAACACGCGCGCAACCCTGCCAATAACGTACAAATCGGCGGCAACAACGTGGTGTTTGCCCCCAGCTATGGATCGCCCTTTGTGATGGATCTGGACCGGGGGCGGCGCTATGGCACGATGGAGGATTTCCAGAATTTCGTGAAACTGGCGCAATCGACCCCGTGGTTGCACCATTCCGGCGGGACGGTGTGTGAGCCAACGGATGTGGCGGTGAACAAGCGCCACCTCGATATGGTGATGTCGCATATTCAATACTCAGACCGGCCCTTTTTGGGATCCGTCACCGCGCCCGAACGGGCGGCTGATAGTGTCGAGATGACCCGGATGTTGTTTGGCAAGGACTTCGTTGACCAGAACTGCGTGATCATGGGCAATTTCAACACGACTTCGCCTTTGGTTTTGGATGGGATCACCACGGGGGGCATTCGCGAATATGCCGCCGCCAACCAAGGCACAATCCATTTGCCGTTTTTGTTGGGTGGGGCGGTGTCGCCGCTGACCATGGCGGGATCGGTGGCGCAATGCCTGGCGGAAAGCATGACCTCTTGTGCGCTGGCGCAATTGGTGCGGCCCGGCGCGCCGGTGGTCTTGGCGTCATTTCAGTCGTCGATGGCGATGCGGTCGGGGTCGCCCACGTTTGGCACGCCGGAACCTGCGCTCGGCTCGCTTGTCTACGGGCAGCTTGCGCGGCGGTTGAACCTGCCGCTGCGGTGTGCGGGCAATTTCACCACCTCAAAGCTGCCGGATGCGCAAGCGATGTCACAGGCGATGATGTCGATGATGTCGGCGGTGCATTGCGGGGCCAATTTCCTGTTACACTCGGCGGGGTTTCTTGATGGGCTTTTGTCGATGTCTTATGAGAAATTCATGCTGGATGTCGACGTTTGCGGTGCGCTGCATTCCTATTTGGACGGCGTTCCGGTTAATGACGACACGCTTGGGTTTGACGCCTTGGCCGAAAAGGGGCCGGGTGAGCACTTGTTTGAAAGCGCGCACACCATGCGCCACTATAAAACCGCCTATTACGACAGTGCTTTGGATGACAATCAGCCGTGGGAAACTTGGGACGAGGCGGGGTGTGTCGACATGTCCACGCGGGCCAATATGGCGTGGAAAAAGAGCTTGGCTGAGTATCAGGCGCCTGCCTTGGATGACGGCATTCGGGACGGGCTAAACGATTATATCAACGAGAAAAAATCCGCTATTGAAGACATGTGGTACTAAGGAGACACGAAAAATGAGCCAGTCAAAAATGAGCCAGTCAAACGATCCCCTTTTGCAGCCTTATCAGCTAAAGCATCTGACGCTGAAAAACCGCATTATGACCACCAGCCATGAACCGGCGTATCCCGAAGAGGGCATGCCAAAAGCGCGCTATCGTCTGTACCATGCTGAACGCGCCAAGGCCGGGGTGGCGATGACCATGACCGCAGGATCCGCTGCCGTGTCAAAAGACAGCCCACCCGTGTTTAACAACATCCTCGCCTATAAAGACGAGGTGGTTCCGTGGATCCGCGAGTTGACCGATGCGGTGCATGAACATGGCGCCGCCTGCATGATCCAGATGACCCATTTGGGGCGGCGCACGGGGTGGAACAAAGGCGATTGGTTGCCGCCGGTCTGCTCCACTCCGCACCGCGAACCGGCGCACCATGCGTTTCCGAAACTGGCCGAAGACTGGGACATTGCGCGGGTGATTTCCGACTTTGCGGATGCTGCTGAGCGGATGAAAGCCGGCGGGATGGACGGGATCGAGATCATGACCCACGGGCATCTTTTGGATCAGTTCATCTCGCCCCTGACCAACCATTTGGACGGCCCATATGGCGGTGATCTGGCAGGCCGGATGAAGCTGACGATGGACATTATCGACGCCGTTCGCGGGCGTGTCGGCGAGGACTTTGTGCTGGGTGTGCGCTTTGCCCCGGATGAGGCGGAAGAGGGCGGGATTGACCCGGATATGGGCATGGACATCGCCCGGATGTTTCGCGATTGCGGCCAAATTGATTACCTGAATATCAACCGGGGCCGCATCCACACCGACCCCGCAATGACCGACATGATCCCGGTGCAGGGCATGCGATCCGCGCCGCATTTGGACTTTGCCGGGCGGGTGCGGGCCGAGATCGGAATGCCAACCTTTCACGCCTCGCGCATCCCTGATGTGGCGACCGCGCGTCACGCTGTGGCCTCGGGCCAGCTGGATATGGTTGGCATGACCCGCGCGCATATGGCGGATCCGCATGTGGTCAAGAAAATCATCGAGGGGCGCGAAGATGATATCCGCCCTTGTGTTGGTGCAACCTATTGTCTGGACAGGATTTATCAGGCAGGCGAGGCGCTGTGTATTCACAACCCCGCAACCGGTCGCGAAACCACCATGCCCCATGATATTCCACCCGCTGACCTGCGCAAAAAAGTGGTTGTTGTGGGGGCGGGCCCCGGCGGGCTAGAGGCCGCGCGGGTGGCCGCCGAACGCGGCCATGAGGTGACGGTGTTTGAAGCACAACCCGATCCCGGCGGACAAGTTCTGCTGTCCGCGCAACTTCCTCGCCGTCGCGAAATGATCGGCATTATTGATTGGCGCATGGCGCAATGTGCGGCGCGCGATGTGACGTTTAAATTCAACACCTGGGCCGAGGCCGATGACATCACTGCGCTGAACCCGGATGTCGTGATCATTGCCACCGGCGGCCTGCCCAATCTGACGCTGTTTGAAACCAAAGGCGAGATGGAGAATGTGGTCAGCGCATGGGATATTATCTCAGGTGACGTAAAGCCAGCGGCCGACATTCTGATCTATGATGAAAGCGGCGATCACCCCGGTCTGATGGCGGCGGAAATTGCCGCACAAGCCGGGGCGAAAGTTGAAGTGATGACCCCGGATCGCACCTTTGCACCAGACATTATGGCGATGAACCTTGTGCCCTATATGCGTGCGCTGCAGCCCAAAGGCGTGCGGTTCACAGTGGCGGAGCGGTTGAAAAATGTCGCAAAGGACGGCAACCGGATGGTGGCGACATTGGGCACCGATTATTCAGACCTCACCCGCGAGGCGCGTTACGATCAGGTGGTGGTGAACTACGGCACCCTGCCCAATTGTGATCTTTATTTTGAACTGAAAGAGCTGTCGGTGAACCGGGGTGAATTGGATCAGGCGGCGTTCATCGAAGGGCGCCCGCAAGCGGTGAACACCAACCCAGATGGGGCGTTTCAACTGTTTCGCATCGGTGATGCCATCACCGCGCGCAACACCCATGCGGCGATCTATGATGCGCTGCGCCTTGTAAAGGATCTGTGATGCGGATTGGCGTGATTGGATGCGGCACCATTGCCAGCGCTTTGGTGCCGCGTCTGGCCCGTGATGGGCATGAGATTGTGGTGTCTGAGCGCAGTCACACACGATCAACAGCTCTGGCCTTGGCGCATGAAAATGTGACCATAGCGGACAATCAAGGCGTCATTGACAGCGCGGACTTGATCTTTGTTGCGTTGATGGCAGAGGCTGCTGAGGTCATTTTGACGGATCTTGCCTTTCGCGAGGATCAAAAGGTGATCAGCCTTATGGCGGGCGCCAATCTCGCCGACCTTCGCCCGTGGGTCTGCCCCGCCACCGCCCCCGCTATTCTGTTGCCATTTCCCAATGTTGCCACCCCCGGCGCACCGGTGATTGCGATGGGGGATATGGCAATGTTGCGAGATTTGCTGGAGCCTGACAACCTGATCTATACCGTCGAAAATCAGGCAGAGCTGGACGCCGCTTTGGCCGCACAGGCGGTGTTGTCCCCCGCTGTCGCCATGGTTGAGGTTGCCAGCATGTGGCTGGGCGATCGGGTGACAGACCCCGCCGCAGGCGAGGCCTTTCTGCGCGCGCTGGTTGGCAGCAATTTGATGGCGGGCCCCTGTGCGCCGCTTTTGGATGCGCTAAATACCCCGGGCGGCTATAACCAGCGTTTGCGCCAGCATATGCAGGGGAATGGCACGCTTGACCACCTGACCGAAGGGTTGAACAAGTTGGGGGGACCAATCAGGGGGTGAAGCCGGTGGATTTGTGATATAAGTTTTGCGCAACCTATTCACGGACCTGTTTACAAACCCTGGGGGCTGACAATGAAATGGATCGCAGTAGAGGTGGAAGGCAAGACCTTGCATCTATGGCCTGAAGGCGGCGATGAAATCCGGCGCGAGCTTGAGGCGGGCGTGACGCTTGCGTCCTTAATTCCTGAAATTGAACATACGGTGTCGATCACGGCGGACACACAAATCTTTGCCTCCGGCATGTGCCACGAGCTGTGCAGCGGCGCGGTGAAACCTGTGCCTTGCCGCCCACCAAAAGCCCGCCACCTCACACCAAAAACGATGCAAATTGATCCCCGCGTGGCCCTTGTGCCGCCGGTGATGCAGGACCAACCCACAGGCGTGATGCACCACGAAGTGTCGCGTATTGCAGGGTTGATTGCCCAAGACCCAAGCTTTGATGGGGTCGCCTGTCTGGTTGGGTCAAACACCGTTTGGGCGCATATCAGCGCGGAAGAAATCGTCAGCTTTCAATCGGCCTCAACAGGCCAGATGATGCACGCGCTGTGCGGCGGGTGTTTGCAGGTGGGCGAAGGATTTGACGCTGCCCTGTCTGATATGATGAGCCGCCCACAGGCGCTGTCGGCCCGCTTGGCCAGCCTGCAAGCGGCGCTTGATCTGGGGCGTCTTGGTGAAGACGATCTAATGGCACAAATGTCTGGTCTTTTGGTCGGGGCCGAGCTTGCCTCGATGCGCTCTTATTGGCTTGGACAACGTGTGGCAGTGATTGGCGAGGCTGATGCGATTGCCCCCTATCAGCACGGGTTAACTGCGCAGGGTGTTATGGTTGAACCGATGTCCGGTGCCGCCCTTGCGCTTGCCGGGTTGGCAACGTCACAGGCTGTTGGCTAGCCGTTTCAAATTAGGGTTCGGCGCAACACCACACCCCAAACCAAAGGATGTTCCATGCCGCTGATCAATGAATTGCGCGCCGCCATTGGGCCCCGACATGTGCTGCAAGGCGATGACATGGCGCGTTGGCGTCATGACTGGATCGGCAAGTATGAAAACACGCCTTTGGCCGTGCTGCGCCCTGCAAATACAGCCGAGGTTTCCGCTTGTGTAAGGTTGGCCCATGACAGCGGCACGCCTGTGGTTCCCGTATCGGGAAACACAGGATTGGCGGGGGGCGCACATGCCACCGAAGGCAGCCTAATGCTCTCGCTTGATCGCATGAACAAGATCCGCGACATCCGCCCGGATGCGCGCCTTGCGATTGTCGAAGGCGGCGTGGTGCTAGAAGCGTTGCATGATGCCGTGGGCGCGCAGGGGCTGAGCTTTCCAATGACGTTTGGGGCCAAAGGATCGGCGATGATCGCGGGCATGTTGTCCACCAACGCGGGCGGCTCTAACGTGCTGCGATATGGCAATACGCGGGATCTTTGCTTGGGGCTTGAGGTGGTTCTGCCAGACGGAGAAGTGCTTGATTTGATGAGCGAGCTTCACAAAGACAACTCCGGATACGACCTGCGTGATCTGTTCATCGGGGCCGAGGGCACCTTGGGGATCATCACCGGGGCCGTGTTGAAATTGGTTCCCACACCCGGCGCCTTTGCAACCGCGATGGTGGCGGTTCCCAGCTTGTCTGACGCGCTTTCACTGCTCAACAAACTGCAAGAGGCCACCGGGGGCGCGGTCGAAGCTTTTGAATACATGCCTGCCGAATATATGGCTGGTCTGCACAGGCTATTTCCCGACACACGGCGGGTTTTTGACGATGACTATGCAGTGAATATCCTGCTGGAAATCGGCGCCACAGCCCCGCGTGATGTGACCCTTGGCGATGATGGAACCTTGCCGGTTGTGCGCTATCTCGAAGAGGTGCTGGGCGAGATGCTGGAACAAGACGCGGTGCTGGATGCCGTGATTGCCCAGAATGACGCACAACGGTCTGAGATGTGGGCCCGACGCGAAGCCGCCGCCGAGGTGTCCCTGTCGCGCACCCCAGCGGTCAACAACGACATCGCCTTGCCGCTGGACAAAATTGACGTGTTTTTCACCCGCACTGCAGTGGTGCTTAAGGGGCTGGACGCACAGGCTGAAACCCTGTCAGTGGCCCATCTTGGGGATGGGAATATTCACTATGTGGTCTATCCGTCCGATGCGGCCCTTTGTGATGCGGTGATGGAAGCGGTCGAAGAAACCGTTCTGTCCCTTGGGGGCAGTTTTTCGGCTGAACACGGCATCGGCCTGTCCAAGCTTTCGTCCATGCGGCGCCGTAAAAACCCCGTGGCCTTGCGGGTGATGCGACAGCTTAAGGCGGCAATGGATCCTAAAGGAATTATGAATCCGGGGAAGCTCATTCCCTGAGGGAAGGGTGGGGGCCACAGGCGTCTGTGATCAGGATTTCTTGCCTTCGGCGAGGATATTTGGCGCAAGAAAAAAGCGCGCCTCTTTTATTTTTCCTTGCCTTAAATATCTCGGGGTGAGGCCCCTTGAAAAGGGGACGAGGGGCAGCGCCCCTTATCCCCCCCTCTGTTATTCTAGGTCCCAGGCGGTTTAATAGCTATAGTCGGCATAGATCCGTTTCAGATCGCCATTCCAGTCGCCGTGATAGCGTTCCAAAAGCTCATCCGCCGGGGTTTTGCCCTCTTCCACACTGTCTTGCAGCGCATTGAGGAAGTGGCGCTCATCCGGCACCATGCCGCCGATGCCGGGGCGGGCGCGGTTTTTCAGGCCAAGTTTGGCGATTTCAATGGTTTCGCGGGCCACATCAAGGATTTTCACGCCGTTGGCTTCGCCTTGCAGCCCGTCAACCGACGCCGCTATGCGCAGGGCTTCGCGGGTTTCTGCATCCCAGCCCTTGGCCAGATCCCACGCCGCATCCAGGCTTTCCTGGCAATACATCAGCCCAACCCAATAGGCGGGCAGGGCGCAAAGACGTCGCCACGGGCCGCCATCCGCCCCGCGCATTTCCATATATTGCTTGATTCGCGCTTCGGGAAACGCGGTGGTCAGGTGATCGGCCCAGTCGGACAGGGTTGGCGTTTCACCGGGAAGGGCGGGCAGTTTGCCAGCCATAAAGTCGCGAAACGACATGCCCAGCGCGTTGATATATTCGCCGTTGCGATAGACAAAATACATCGGCACATCCAGCGCATATTGCACATAGCGCTCAAACCCCATGCCGTCCTCAAACACAAATGGCAACATCCCGGTGCGGGAGGCATCAAGATCGCGCCAAATGCGCGAGCGCCAGGATTTATGGCCGTTGGGTTTGCCCTCAAAAAACGGTGAGTTGGCAAACAGCGCGGTGGCAATTGGTTGCAGCGCGAGCGCCACGCGGAACTTTTGCACCATGTCCGCTTCAGATCCGAAATCAAGGTTCACTTGCACGGTACACGTCCGGTACATCATCTGTTTTCCGTGCGTGCCAACGTGGTCCATATAGTCGGTCATCAGCTTGTAACGCCCCTTGGGCATCACGGGCATTTGGTCATGTGTCCATTCGGGTGCGGCACCCAGGCCGATAAAGCGCGCGCCAATAAGGTCAGCAACTTCATGCACTTCGCGCAGGTGTTCGTTCACCTCGTCACAGGTCTGGTGGATGTTGTCCAAAGGCGCACCTGACAGTTCAAACTGACCGCCGGGTTCAAGCGAGATATTGGCGCCATTGCGTTCCAGCCCAATCAGGTTGCCTGCCTCACGCACCTCGGTCCAACCGAATTTATCGCGCAGCCCTTCCAGCATATGCAGGATCGACCGATCGCCCTCATAAGGCAGCGGTTTAAAGCTGTCCTGACAATAGCCGAATTTCTCATGTTCGGTGCCGATTTTCCACGCCTCACGCGGTTTGCAGCCGTCTTCCAGAAACTGGGCCAATTGTTTGTGGTCGGTGATCGGGCCGCCGCCGGATTGAGGGATGGACATGGGCTTCTCCTGAGATCTTTGAAGGGCATTAGGTGGGGGAAGTGTGGGGTGGTGTCAATGTAGGTTGATGACCTTACGGGACCAAATCACAGTTCTGTCTGGACCGGCCTTGTCAGTGGCGGCATTTACCGCGCGAATGGCGGCGGCGATGTCGATGCCGGGCAAAACGGTAAGTGCGTCAAACAGCGCCTCGGACCCTTCGGCAGAGGTTGGGATGGTCAAACACTCGGCCCCGGTGCGAAAGCGCCAAACCGGAAGCCCGGCAAAGTCGCGGGCGATGGTGATGTCCTGAACCAAATCGAGCGAGGAAAACCCACCCCCCACAGGGGCCAGATAAATCACCTGTCGTTCGTCAATCTGCACAACCCCCACGCCACCGGTGCCAACCCGGATCCGCGCGCGCATTAAGCCTTGCCAAGCAACGGCAGCGCCCAAAAGGGCCAGCGCAATGCCCATCCATTTGATCAATCCCAGCGACCCCAGCGCCCACCACAGGCCAAGCCCCGCAATGACCCCACCAAGGATGGCTTCGCGAAAACGCAAGATGCGGGCACGGGCTTCTGGCCGGATCATGGGGCGGCTCCGATGGTGACGGGGGTGGATAGAATGGCGAGCGTATACTTACCAATGCGTTCAAATCCGATGGCATCATAGGCGCGACAGGCGGCCTTGCCGCTGGCAAAGAGAATGGCGGTTTTCACCCCTTGTGCGCGCACCTCTTTCAGATGGGCGGCGACCACGCGACGCGCAAGGCCTTGGCCGCGGCTTTCGGGTGGTGTGTAGACGCCACCGATTTGCACCATGTCCGGCAGTTGCGCGTTAAAGGCGGTCATCGCGACAGGCACGCCATTTTCGGTCATCAGACGCACGTTGCCCGTGGCTATTGTCTGATCAACCCGCGCGGTAATGATTTTGCTCAGCGCGTCATCGTCTTGCGCGCCAAGGGCCTCAACGTGATAGGCGCGAAACCAAGTGGTCAGCGTTGCGGTGTCTTCGTTGGTCGGAGGGCGAATTTTGACCATGTTTGATCCGGTGGGGTCGGGGTCAACCAGCCTGTCCAAGGACAAACGGTACAGCGGTTCAACGCGGTTCAAATCATACTCGGCCTCTTCCAAACCCAGCGTTATGCGCATCGCCTCGGCGATATCCGCCGCGCCGTTTATGCCCGACACAGACTGGCCTTGCAGGGTGTCGTGAAACCCCTGCCAAAACGCGGCCCCTTGGCCGCAGGCGTTCACAAAGCCAGCGTTTGAACGGGAAAAGATACCGGTGATGTCCCCCGCACTTTCTTCGAGCCAAAATGTGTTGGCGTGCGGATGATCAGACCCCGACAGCCCAAACCGCGCCAGACCTGCACGCATGAACATGGTGGTTTCCGCGCGGCGTGACAGAAACGCGGCGATGCGGGGTTCATCACCGGGGCGGGCTGCGCGGATCATCCCCAATCGCCCAAATGCTGCTGCCACAGCGTCAGGGCCGCGACGGCGGCGGTATCTGCGCGCAGAATGCGTGGACCAAGCGAGATGGCATGCCCCATTTTGCGCAGCTTTTCACGTTCGGTTTCCGAAAATCCGCCCTCTGGCCCGATGAAAATGGCCCATTTGTCGCCACCTGCATCGCCCAGCACCTCTTTCGCGCCCACAAGGGCTTCGTCACAGAACATGATCTTGCGATCTTCGGGCCAAGTGGCAAGGAGCTTATCCAGACGCACCAAATCACGCACCTCAGGCACGTAGGTTCCGCCACATTGTTCGGCTGCTTCCACCGCGTGGGCCTGAAGCCGGTCGCGGCGGATGCGTTCGGAATTGGTAAAACCCGTGTGCATCGGCTGGATCACATTTGCGCCCATTTCCGCCGCCTTCTCAACGATGAAATCGGTGCGCGCCTTTTTGATCGGGGCAAAGCACAGCCATAGATCGGGGGGCAATTGCAGCGGCTTGGATTGGCGCTGACACAGCAAAATGCCTTTGCGTTTGCCCGCCTGCACCACTTCGGCGGTGTATTCGCCATCGCGCCCATTAAAAAGTGCGACAAAATCGCCTGCCGCCATGCGCATCACGCCAAAAAGGTAATGGGCCTGGTCACGATCGATCAAAACGGTTTGCCCATTGCCTAGGGGCTGCTCTACAAAGAGCCGAACTTTTGCCTGTTTCATGCGCGATCCACCTTTGTGTCCCAAGTGACCTGACTAATAAGAGCAACCTATGACCCAACCAGACGAACTACCAGACCCCAATGGACAGGTTTCCGATGCTTATTCGGGCAATTGGGTGGATCATTATGCGCCGGAATGGACGCGACCCTATTTGCGCCTGTCACGCGCGGATCGGCCCATTGGGACGTGGCTTTTGCTGTTGCCGTGTTGGTGGGGGCTCTTGCTCGCATCAGGGCAAAGCGGGCGGTTTGGGGCGTTTGATTTGTGGATTGCCATTGGCTGTGCGCTGGGGGCGTGGTTGATGCGCGGGGCGGGCTGTACGTGGAACGACATCACGGATCGCGACTTTGACGGGCAGGTGGAGCGCACCAAAAGCCGCCCGATCCCGTCAGGTCAGGTTTCTGTGCGTGGCGCGGTGATCTGGATGGGGCTACAGGCCTTGATTTCATTGGGGATTTTGCTGACGTTTAACGCGGCTGCCATCCTGATGGGGTTCATCGCCATTATCCCGGTGCTGATCTATCCCTTTGCCAAACGGTTCACGTGGTGGCCGCAGGTGTTTCTGGGCATTGCCTTTAACTGGGGCGCGCTTTTGGCGTGGGTGGCGCACAGTGGGCGGCTGGAATGGCCCGCGGTGGGGCTTTATCTTGCGGGCATCAGCTGGACGCTTTTCTACGATACAATCTATGCCCATCAGGACAAAGAAGACGACGCGATGATCGGGGTGAAATCCACTGCGCGCCTGTTTGGGGCATGCACCCGACAGTGGTTGTCGTTTTTCATGATCCTCACCTTGGTGATGCTGTCCGTGGCGATCATTCAGGCGATGGGTGCGCGCAATGTGGTTGCCATGACGGTCGCTTTGGGGGGCGCTTGGGTCATGGGGTGGCATCTGGCGTGGCAATTGCGCGTGCTTGACATCGACAATGCGGACATCTGCCTGCGACTTTTCCGCTCAAACCGCAATACGGGCCTGATCCCCGTGCTGTTTCTTGCCATATCTCTGTTGCTTTGATTGCGCCTGCGCACACAACGCCTTAAGACAAATAAAATCGTTTATTAGATCAGACCGCGGAACCGATAAATGCGTATTTCGACCTCGATTTTGGCCCCAGGGCTTTTTGCTTTTGCGGCGCTGCTGGCCCTTTTGGGCGCGCGGATCACGGTCAGTGTGATCGAAAGCGTTTCTGTGGATTACGTCCAAGATGCCCTTGTTTTGCAAGGGTATGAATGGGCGGAAACCGAAGCGGACGGCTTGCAGGTCGTTTTGTCCGGCACCGCGCCCAGCGAAACAGATCGCTTTCGTGCGCTGTCGACAGCGGGCACCGTGGTGGATGCGGCCCGTGTGATCGACAATATGACCGTGCCTGCGGCCGAAGCGATCCAACCGCCGCGCTTTTCTATTGAAATACTGCGTAACGATGATGGGATTTCACTGATTGGGTTGATCCCTGCAGATGTCGACCGCGAGGCGTTGACCAAACAAATCAAAGATATCGCGGGGGCCACCCATATTACGGACCTGATGGACGTTGCAGATTACCCGGTCCCGAAGAACTGGGATGACGCGTTGAAATTTGCGGTGACCGCACTGGACAAACTTCCACGGTCGAAAATCTCAATGGATGCGGACCGGGTGGCGATCACGGCGATCTCTGACAGCGCCACGCAGAAAGCAAAATGGGAACGTGATCTGAAACGCGCGGCACCGCGCAGCCTTTTGTTGTCGATGAATATTTCGGCCCCACGTCCGGTGATCACACCCTTTACGTTGCGGTTTTTGATCGACGAAGACGGCGCGCGGTTTGATGCCTGTTCGGCCCATGATTCTGTTGGGCGCGCGCGGATTATGTCGGCGGCGTCAGAGGCCGGGCTTGAGGGGCGCACTGATTGCACCATCGGCCTTGGCGTACCGTCACCGGATTGGGCAGACGCTGTGGTGGCGGCCATTCGCAAAATCGGCGAACTAAAGGGCGGTTCGGTGACATTTTCCGATGCAGATGTGACGTTTGTTGCGCGTGCGGGGACCCCACAGGCCGTGTTCGATCGCAGTGTTGGCGAATTGGAAGCAGCACTTCCGGATCTTTATTCGGTCCATGGGGTTTTGCCAGAAGTGGTCGAAATTGATGGATCAGGCGAGGGGGCGGGCCCGCCGGAATTTGTGGCAACCCTAAGCCCCGAAGGCCAAATGCAATTGCGCGGACGGCTGACAAATGAGCTTCAGCGCGGTGCGGCCGAAAGCTATGCGCGGGCGCAATTTGGGGTGGCAAATGTGTACGCGGCAACCCGTCTGGATGAAGATCTGCCCGCCGGTTGGCCCACACGTGTTTTGACCGCGCTTGAGGCGTTGGGGCATTTGAACAACGGGGCCGTGGTGGTTCAGCCAGATGTTGTGGATGTGCGCGGAAACACCGGGGACCCGGATGCCAGTGACATCATTTCGCGGATCCTGTCTGAAAAACTTGGCGCCTCGCAGAATTTTCAGGTGAATGTCACCTATAAAAAGGCGTTGGACCCGGTCTTGGGGCTGCCGACACCGCAGGAATGTGTGGCGCAGATCAATGAAATCCTGAGAAACAGCAAAATCACCTTTGCGCCGGGGTCAGCCAATATCGAAGCAAGCGCCGGGGAAACCGTTGATAAGATTGCGGAACTGATCATGAAATGTGACGAAGTGCGCATGGAAATCGCAGGGTATACTGACAGTCAGGGCCGCGAAGAAATGAACCGGTCATTGTCGCAAAGCCGTGCGCAGGCCGTTTTGACCGCGCTTTTGTCGCGCCGGGTGCTGACCTCAAATCTGGTGGCCAAAGGCTATGGCGAAGAAGACCCGATTGCGGACAATGGGTCGGAAGAGGGGCGCGAGGCGAACCGCCGGATTGAGTTTAGATTGCTTGATGCCGCCGCGTCCGATGCAGAAAACGCTTCTGAACCTGAGGCCGCTTCCGACAGCACAGAGGCGTCTGAATCTGCCGATCCTGCCGCCGACCCTGCCGATGACCCCGCAGCTGAGACACGCTCCACCGAGGCGCCTGCTGCGGACGCGGATGCGGCACCCCAAGCGAGTGTGTCTGGCGCTGGCTCTGACCCATCTGACCCATCCGGTGCAGAGGCCGCCTTGGGCGATGCCGGTACGTCCCCTGATGCGTCTGATGGGGCCGCGGAATCGGAAATCACGCCTCAGGCCCCCGGTGCAAATGATGTGCGCCCCGCCCCACGTCCAGAACAAAGCGGCGAGCCCGCAGCCCCAACCGACAGCGCTTCGCAGTAAGGAAACAGCCGATGAACCGCACCGAATTTATTATCGTCACCGCGATCATCCTTTTCGTGGCTTTTGCGCTTGGGTGGTTTGCCCATTGGATGATCCACCGTTTTGCAAAAGTGGCGGGCGATGAAATGGGTGAAATTGACCGCATGGCCCAGTCTTTGCATGACGCGGAAGAGACCCGGGATCAGGCGATCACCTATCTGCAAAACCGCGAAGCAGAGATGTCAAATCAGCTGCAGCAAACCGAAGCAGAATTGCGCGCGGCGATGGATGGTTTGCGTGATGCCCGCCAAGAGGCCGAAGAGCTGCGCGCGTATATTGAGCGGAACCTGCAAGCCAATGGCTAAGGGCGCTGTTCGTGTCACCCAGCGCTGTCATCTGTAACGTCCGGAACCTCATCCGGGCGCACGGTGCGGTAAATCCCCTCGGGTAAATCCAAAGCTGCGATCAAATCAGTAAGCTGTGTCATGGACAGGGTGATTTTATGCACCTGATCCGTGCGCGCATCCCATTGATCTACGGTGATACAACTGGCGAAAGCCGTGATGGTTACATCTTCCCGAAGTGGGGTATCGCCTTCGTCGACGAGTGTGATGACCGAGGCGTCAAAGTCGTGTTCGATGGTAAACATATCTTCAGCATAGCGGGGTGGGGGCCTGCTGCCAATGGGGGCTTGGTGTCGTTCAAGGTGCGCTTGGGATGCCCAGATCCTGAGGGATGCGCGAATTGGCTGGGGGACCACCCCGAGGGGGCAAATGCTGCGCCAGAAATCTGCCAAAACCGGGGGCTCTTTCAACAGCTTGGCTAGCGGGGCAGGACCGCGCCGCCTATAAGGGTTTTATGGCGCAGATGAAGATGACACAGTTTACCGGATTTCTCACCGATCGCGGGTCAAAATACGCGGTCACCGGGGGCGTGGTGTCCTCGCGCGATGAGGTACGCAGTTTTCTTAAGCAATTGACCCGAGACAAGAAATTCGCAAAAGCGACCCATAACACTTGGGGCGTCCTGTTTGAGGATGGTCCGCAAAAGGGCGACGATGGGGAAAGCGGTGCGGGGCTGGTGATCACCCGCATGTTGGAACGCGCCGAGATTAGAAATCATATCATTGTCGTGACGCGCTGGTATGGCGGCGTCAAGCTGGGCGGCGATCGGTTTCGCCGGGTGCAAGATGCGGTCGAATATTACCTGAGCGAAAGGGATAGTTAGGATGTTGAAACGGGAATGGGCGCGCTTTGCAGATCGCTGTCGGTGGTCTTGGGCCGGATGGCTGGATGGTTGGCGCAATGAGAAGTCGGTGCGCCAATGGGTTTACGCTTGGTTAGCTTCGGCCGCGCTCGCGTTTACGCTGGATTTAAGCCCGGTTGAACGCGCGGTGATTCTCTCGCTTGGGGGCTTTGTGATTGCAGCCGAACTGGTCAACACGGCCATTGAACGCACGGTTGATCTGGTCACGAAAGAGCATCATGATCTGGCGGGACGTGCCAAAGACGCCGCCAGCACGTTTGTGGCGCTGACGGCGATTTCTGTTGGGATTGCGTGGGGGGTTATCCTGTTTGGATAAGGCCCAGAAGGATCAAGCGTTAGCCTGATTCCTCTTCCAGATGCAGTTTCATATCGATCAAAACATGCTGCAGGGACAGGGTCTCGCGCAGCAGGCGTTTTGCTTCGTTGATGGTGATAATCCCATCCTCTATGGATTGCTGGTATTCGGCCATCAACATTGCAAACCGTTGAGAAAGCGCAATAACATCTGCATTCACACCGCCGGATGGTCGATTTTTTCGATCTGCGTCATAGGACATTGTGATGCCCTTAAGTTCGGCCAATGCGCTGGTGACATGGGGATAGCTTGATGCCTCTTCCAATGCTGCCACAGCATCAATGGGCATGAACCGATCCGAATGCTCATCACTGTCTGAATAATACCGACCCAATGTGGCCTTGGACTTTCCGGTCAGCTCGCAAGCCGCCTCAAGACCGACATCCTTAACCAATGCCTCGGTGTGTTTCTTTAAATAGCTACCAATGCCCGCCATGTTCATAACCTTTTGCGTGGGTCCAATACGCGGACCACGGGGAATTCCGTAATCCTTTTCCCATTTATCTCACCGTAATGGAATGGTTTTTATGAAGTCAGAGTGTTCAAGAGTGTACGGTTTCAGCGCCCCCAGCGCTGAATCAGGTGGGGGCCCGTTTTTTGGGCGGGGGAAGGTCCGGTTTTTTATCCCGGGAAAAGTGAAACAAAGAACGCGTGTGAGTGATGAGGTCTGTTCCATCCCCAAGGCAATTTATTGCCGCGGACCTCGGGTGTTTGTGTTCGGCGTTTCGCCCCCATTCTGCAAATTTATGCAGAGGGGGCGGCATGAGTGGTCGACCCCGTCTTCACCTTCCAAATGATGCGATTTGGCGGTTGATCCCTTCATGCGGGCAACGTAATTCTCTTGCATGGCGAAACTTTACTTCCACTACTCAACAATGAACGCGGGGAAATCGACCCTGCTGCTTCAGGCGTCTTACAATTACAATGAACGCAATATGCGGACCTATCTGATGACGGCAAAGCTGGATCATCGGGCAGGGGCCGCGCGCATTGGGTCGCGGATTGGGATTGACGCAGAGGCCGATACATTTGAGGCAGGCGAAGACCTGTTTGCCAAGATCGAGGCGCGTTTAAAACAAGACCCCTGTGCCTGTATTTTCATTGATGAAGCACAGTTTCTGGAACACGAACAGGTTTGGCAATTGGCCCGCGCCGTCGATGATCTGGGCGTGCCGATCATGTGCTACGGGCTGCGGGTGGATTTTCAGGGAAATCTGTTTCCGGGGTCCGCCACTTTGCTGGCGCTGGCCGATGAAATGCGCGAGGCGCGCACCATCTGTCATTGTGGCAAAAAGGCCAGCATGGTGATCCGTCAGGATGATCAGGGCCGCACATTGGTGGACGGCGCGCAGGTTCAGATTGGCGGAAACGAGACTTATGTGTCCCTGTGCCGCAAACATTGGCGCGAGGCTGTGGGTGACAGTTGATTAAACGGGTGTAACCAAGCCCTCTCCGCGTGCAAAGCGTTCCAGATTGTCCATCGCGAGCATCCCCATATCGGTGCGCACCTCATGGGTTGCTGTGCCCAAATGGGGTAAAAGCGTTACGTTTTCCATTTGGATCAGCGCGTCAGGCACCTTCGGTTCAAACTCATACACATCCAGCCCCGCCCCGGCGATTTGGCCGGTGGTCAGCGCGGTGATCAGTGCCACTTCATCCACAATCTCACCGCGCGCGATGTTGACCAAAAAGGCGTGGGATTGCATGGCGTTAAATGTTTCTGCGTTGATTAAATGGGTGGTATCCGCCCCGCCGGGTGTGGCGATAACCATGATGTCACAGGCGGCTGCGACCTCCTCAATACTGCTCAATTGTGTGGCCGGGAAATCGATGTCTTTTTGCGAGCGGTTAAAGAACACCACTTTCATACCAAAGCCAAAGTGACAGCGCCGCGCAATGGCTTGCCCGATGCGGCCCATGCCGACAATCCCCACGGTTTTCCCCGTGACATGCAGGCCAAGCATTTGGGTTGGATGCCAGCCCGCCCATTGCCCTGCGCGCAGCATGCGTTCCCCTTCGCCCGCCCTGCGCGCGGTCATCAGGATCAGGGTCATTGCGGTGTCTGCGGTGGCGTCTGTCACCGCCCCCGGCGTGTTTGAAACGACAAGCCCGTGGGCCTTGGCAGCATCCACATCAATATGATTATACCCCACCCCAAAATTGGCCAGCAATTTGGCCCGGATGTCACCAGCCTGCGCAAAAACGTCTGCAGAATAGAGGTCCCCCAAAGTGGGCAACACCAGATCGTAATCGGTGAGCGATGTGATCATTTCCGGCACGGTCATCGCCGTGGTTTCGGGGCGGATGGTCACATCGAAACCAGCGTTTGCACGGTCCAAAACCGGGGCGGGTAAAGGGCGAGAGATAAAGAGCCTCATCAGCACATCCGCGCGCCATTGGGGACAGATTTGTCAGGCGTGATCAGCCCGACATGTCCGTTTTCATCATAAAGCCCAAGCACTAGAACCTCGCTCATCACCGGGCCGATTTGCCGGGGGGGGAAGTTCACGACGCCCATGACCTCTTTGCCGACCAGATCCTCGGGGGTGTAATGTTCGGTGATCTGGGCTGATGATTTTCGCTCGCCAATCTCAGGGCCAAAGTCTACCCAGATTTTAATCGCCGGTTTGCGTGCCTCGGGAAAGGGTTCCGCGCGCAGGATGGTGCCTTTGCGGATGTCGACCTTCATAAAATCGTCAAAGGTGATTTCAGGGGCGAGGTCAGCCATTTGCCAGCTCCTTTGAGCGGTCCGCTGCGGCCTTGATCGCGCGGCTAAGAAGGGGGGGGAAGCCGGTTTCCTTATCCATCAAGACCTCAAGCGCGGCGGCGGTGGTGCCGGCGGGCGAGGTGACATTGATGCGCAATTGACTGGGGGGCTCATCCGCGACTTCGGCCAAGGCACCAGCGCCTGCGACCGTGGCTTTGGCAAGCTTTAGCGCAAGATCTGCGGGCAGGCCCTGGGCCTCGCCTGCGGCGGCCATGGTTTCAATCAGGTGAAAGACATAGGCGGGGCCAGATCCAGATACGGCGGTGACCGCATCCATCTGATGTTCGCCCTCTAACCGCACAACTTGCCCCACGGCGCGCAGCAAGCTTTCCGCCAGATCCATGTGGTCTGCGCTGGCGTTTTTATTGCCGCAAATGGCCGTGATCCCCCGCGAAATCGCCGCGGGCGTATTGGGCATTGCGCGGATGATCGGGCTTTGATTGCCTAGGATCGCTTCAAAGGCGGAAATGGGTGTGCCAGCGGCGACCGAGACAAAAAGGGTCTCGCCATTTCCAAGAGCCGCAATCGCGGGCAGGGCGTCGCCCATCATTTGTGGTTTGACTGCAATCAGGACAATGGCTGGATTTTGCGGCAGGTCTGCGTTCAGGTTCAGGCCTGAAAGCCCCTTAAGCCAGTCAGAGGGATAGGGATCATTCACCCAGACCGCCCCCGCAGGCAACCCTTGTCCCAGCCAACCCTCAAGCATTGCCGACCCCATTTTACCGCAGCCGAGCAGCACCAAACCACGCGATTTCAGATCATCCATTGTCATGTGATGTCCCCCTTCGTTTTGCCAAAGACTAGGCGGGGGATCGCGGGGGTGCAACGGTGAGTTTTGCTTTTGCCGCCCTGTCTAAGCGCTGCGCAATCGGCGTGCGATCAGCCATAAAATCAAGTTGCCCACCAGCCAAAGAAGAAACAGGGTCGGAACTGAGAATGTCGGGGTGAAAGGGCCAATGATGCCAACGGTGCTGAGGGTTTCAAAGGTGGTCCAGCCGAAAATGGCAATGTTGAACAGGCTGACAACCCAAATCATCGCTTACGCCCGACCATAGGCCTCGGCGATGGCCATTTGCATCGCGTCTTCGATGCTTTGATCGCCCCAGCCCACCAGTTGAAACGCGGGATAGAACCGTTCGGCGGTTGCGACCGCGTTGGCGATCAGGTGGTCGATCTGCTCAGGCCCGGCAAATTGCCCACCGGTCAGTGCCAGCCCATACCGCCACACCATCAGGCGTTGTTCGTTCCAATAGGTGAACGCGCCTTTCCAGCACTGATCGTTGATCGCATTCAGCGCCTCATAGATCTTGGGCAGCTTGTCTTGCGGTGGTTCCATTTCAAAGGTGCAAATCAGGCGCAGGGTTTCGTCATAGTCGGACCAGGCCAGCGTGATCGAATAGGTCCGCCATTGCCCCTCAACCGCCATTGCGATCTGATCATCCGCCACGCGGTTAAATTCCCACGCGTGGTGTTCAGCGATGTGTTCAACAATGTCGATCGGATGCAGGTCATCTGCTTCGAGATAGTGCTCGGTGGCAGCCATGGCACGTTACCTTTCGCGGTTTGATCCCGGTGAAAATCCGCCGATTGGTGGTCCACTAGGATTTGTTGCCTGTACTAGGTCCGGCGGTCTTTGCGCCTTTTCCTTACTAGATATGGTGCCTTCGCTCTGCTAACCTGTAAAGAGGAACTTGTGAAATAACCTCACTTGTCCACAGAAATCTGTGGCTTCTCCACAGTGCGAAGGTGGCTTATCCACCGGCCATGATCTCTGCGCGCTAAATGGCTGGCGCGTGCGCCGTCTGCTTGACCTTGGCACGCGAAACCCCCAGTTTGCCTGAAAACAAAACCGGAGCAGCCCCTTGGCCCGAACCGCCCAATATTCGCGCCCCGCGCCCTTTTCAAAATACGAATGGATGATCGCGTGGCGATACCTGCGCGCGCGCCGCACCGAAGGCGGTGTCAGCACAATGACGTGGATCAGCCTGATCGGGATTACCCTTGCGGTGGCCGCCTTGATCATCACGCTTGCCGTGCGCACCGGGTTCCGCGATGAATTTGTCGACACGATCCTTGGCGCCAATTCCCACGTCAGCCTGCACGCCCAAGCCCATGTGAATGACATCGGTCAGGTCACCCGCGAAATCCGCGATTTCGATGGCTGGGTGGATCGGATCTCTGCCGTTCCGGGCGTGACCCGCGCGGCCCCGTTGATCAAAGGTCAGGTGATGGGCAACAAAGGGCAACGCAACGCGGGCGTCGAAGTGTTCGGCATCCGCTATGACGACCTTTTGACCATCCCGCGCATCGTCAACCCCGAAAGCAAACAGGGGGACATTTCCCGGTTTAACGAGGGCATCGCCATTGGGTCGGGCGTGGCGGCGGAATTGGGCGTGACCACCGGCGACAAGATCAAAATCATCTCGCCCAATGGGGTGAAAACGGCGTTTGGCACCAGCCCGCGGGTGAATGCCTATGAGGTCACGTATATCTTCACCGCAGGCCGTTGGGACATCGACCGCACCCGCGTCTATCTGCCCTTCGCCGAGGCGCAGGCGTTCTTTAACCGCGAAGGCACCGCCGATGAGGTTGAGGTGATGGTGGAAGACCCCGAAGAGGTGGATGAGCTTTTGCTGGCACTGATGCAGGCGGCCGAAGAACCCTCAACCACATGGACGTGGCGTGACCGGTCCGGTGCCTTCTTAAGTGCCTTGGATATGGAGGATAACGTCATGTTCATTATCCTGTCGGTGCTGGTGCTGATCGCGTCCATGAACATCACATCGGGGCTGATTATGCTGGTGAAAAACAAGGGGCGCGACATTGGTATCCTGCGCACCATGGGCCTGACCGAAGGCGCCGTGTTGCGGGTGTTTTTCCTGTGCGGCTCGCTGACCGGCGTGGTTGGCACCATCGCGGGCGTCATCATCGGCTGCCTGTTTGCGTGGAACATCGACAACGTCTTTGCGCTGGTGAACTGGTTCTCTGGCGGCGAAGCGTGGGATCCTTCGGTGCGCGGCATTTACCGCCTGCCGGCGAAGCTCGAGTTCTGGGATGTGACCTCCGCCGTCGGCCTGTCCCTCGGGCTTTCGTTTCTCGTCACCCTATTCCCCGCCCGCAAAGCCGCGCGCATGAACCCGGTAGAGGCCCTTCGATATGAGTGACCCTGTCCTTACGCTCTCAAACATTGAAAAGACCTTTAACCCCGGCACCCCCGGCGAAATCCGCGTGTTGCGTGGGGCCGACGTGACCCTTGCACGCGGCGAAGTCGTGGCGCTGGTGGCGCCCTCCGGTTCGGGCAAATCCACGCTTTTACACATCGCGGGGCTGCTCGATGGGGCTGATGCTGGCAACGTGCAAATCAACGGGCAGGATATGGGCGCGCAAAATGACCGCACCCGCACCGAAATCCGCCGTGAACAGGTGGGGTTTGTCTATCAATTCCACCACCTGCTGCCGGAATTCTCAGCGCTTGAAAATATCGTACTGCCCCAGCTTGCCGCAGGCGTGCCCGACCGCATCGCCCGCGCCCATGCGCTGGAATTGATGGAGCGTGTGAAGGTCGCGGACCGCGCCAGCCACCGCCCGGCGGAACTGTCTGGTGGCGAACAACAACGCGTCGCCTTTTGCCGCGCCTTGGCCAATAAGCCCGCGCTTTTGCTGGCGGATGAACCCACCGGCAACCTTGATCCCGGCACGTCCGACACGGTGTTCGCGGCGTTGATGGAGCTGGTGCGCGACACGGGGCTTTCTGCCCTTATCGCCACGCACAACATGGAGCTTGCCGCCCGCATGGACCGGACGTTGCACTTGGACAACGGGTTGATCAGCTGACATCCTCTGACGTTTGCGTGAAACCCGCGCGAGGTGGTTGATCCAATTTCCGGCCCTGATATGCCGGGGGTATGATTAGATTTGCTCTTATCCTTTTGATGCTGATGTCCACCCCTGTGAGTGCCGGGCCGATCAGCTTTGCCGACTGGAAGGTCCATTGGTTCGCCTCGTTCTTCTCACGCGTCAGTTTTGATGGCGCGCCGGGGCGGATGGGGGTCAAAGCGGATGGGTCGGTGTCGATCACCTATAAGATCTTGCCAACGTCCGAATGGGACACGCAGGGCGCAAAATGGACGTGGCAAGTGGACCGTTCGGTGCCTGCGACGGACCTTCGCCAAAAGGGCGGGGACGACCGGAACCTGGCGCTGTATTTTGCGTTTCTGCCCAAGGACCAAGCGGCGCAGGCGGGGCGGTCCTCATTACGGAAACTTCTGAAAAACCCCGACGGGCGCGTGCTGGTTTACGTGCATGGTGGTGCGCATAAGCGCGGCGATCTGCTGGCCTCGCCTTACCTTGGCGCGCGGGGCAAAACATTGGTTTTGCGCCCATCGGGGAGCGGTCGTCACGCGGAAAATATCAACCTTGTTGCCGATTACAAACGCGCGTTTGGCGCGGAGCCGGGGGCCTTGGTGGCGCTGGCGCTTTCAGCGGATAGTGATGATACGGATACGGAGATGGTTGGGGCGATTGAGGGGTTGTCGCTGAAATAAGCGCAACCGAGGGCCACGCCAGACCCTAGGAGGGCGTTCCAATCGTTGACGTGTGGCACCCTCTCGCAAAATCTAAGCCCTATCGTATGTCGAGGCGTCTCAAAACGCCCTCCCGTGGGGAGGGTCGGGCGTGGCCCGTGCGATGCACGTGCCGAAGGGGAGCTAAATGACGACGCTGAATAGCCAAGAGGAAATTCTCTCAGGAAAAAACACGGCACAAGCTGAAATCATCAAGGCGGCACCAAATTCAACAAAAGCAGACAGCGCAGATAATAGGCCCTGGGATATGCTTCCAGCTATTGATGTCTTACGCTTCATCGAGCTTTCAAGATCGAGGTGACTTTGCCACCATGGATCAAGGAATTCGACATCACTATCGGGAGCGTCAATGAAGTTGTTGTCATCATCTAGCTCTTCTGCCTTTTGCTTGGAGACCATGACTTGCAGGCCGTAATAGGCCTGAAGGCGTGATTTTGAAGCGCTAACGATACGGGCGGCCACAAACCCTAAGAATATGATGAAGAAATACGTGGTTACCAACCAAGCGCTTTGAAACAGATTAGCTTCGGAGATAGTGAAAACTAACCCGAGAATTTTTAACCCTTCTCCGCCGACATGGATTTGGGGGAGTGCCAAAGTAAGAAATGAAGAGGCTAACACCGCTCTCCGAGCGCTGCGCAAATTGTCATGTTCAAGGAGTATTGCAAGCATCTTTAATCCCCAACCAAAGCTTACTCAAACATCCAAATCCTCAGCGAACTTGGCGTTCTCCTGAATATACTGGAACCGCAGCTCGGGTTTTTTGCCCATCAGCTGTTCCACCAATGTCGCGGTTTCGCCCGGCTCATCCTCGTCGATTGTCACCCTAATCAAAGTGCGCGAGGTGGGGTCCATTGTGGTTTCTTTCAGATCCTTGGCATCCATTTCCCCAAGACCCTTAAAGCGCGACACGTCGATTTTGCCTTTGCCGCCAATGCCTTTTTCAAGCCATTCGTCGCGCTCTGCCTCGTCAATGCAATAAATCCGCTTGGCCCCTTGGGTCAGGCGAAACAGCGGTGGGCAGGCCAAATATAAGTGCCCCGCGTCAATCATCGGGCGCATTTGGGTGAAGAAAAATGTCATCAAAAGGGCGGCGATATGCGCGCCGTCGACATCCGCGTCGGTCATGATGATGATCTTTTCATAGCGCAGATCATCGACGTTAAACCGCGTGCCAAGCCCCACGCCAAGCGCTTGGGTCAGATCGCTAATCTCGGCGTTGGTGCCCAGTTTGGACGATGCCGCGCCCAGCACGTTCAGGATTTTACCACGCAGCGGCAACAGCGCCTGTGTCTTGCGGTTTCGCGCCATTTTGGCGGACCCACCAGCCGAGTCGCCCTCGACGATGAACAGCTCGGTTCCCTCGCGGTTTGCGTTTGAACAATCGACCAGTTTTCCGGGCAGGCGCAGCTTTTTCGTGGCGGTTTTGCGTTGGGTTTCTTTTTCCTGACGGCGTTTCAGGCGTTCCTCGGCGCGCAGCACCAGAAAGTCCAGAATGGCGCCCGCGGATTTGGTGTCAGAGGCCAACCAATTGTCAAAGTGGTCGCGCACGGATTGTTCAACCATTTTGGCGGCAACCTCTGTGGACAGCCGGTCTTTGGTCTGGCCCACAAAGGCGGGGTCCGCGATGAAGCAAGACACAAGCGCACAGCCGCCCGCCAACAAATCGTCGCGGGTGATGGTGGCGGCTTTTTTGTTTCCGACCAGTTCGCCGTAAGCTTTGATGCCCTTCAGGATTGCGGACCAAAATCCGGTGACATGGGTGCCGCCTTCTGGGGTCGGCACGGTGTTACAATAGGACTGGATATAGCCGTCGCGTGACGGGGTCCAGTTGATCGCCCATTCCACATATCCGGGTTCGTTAAACCGGTCGCGGAAGGTGACTTTGCCTGCAAATGGCGCCTCGGCGTAAATCGACGCCGTGCCCAATGTTTCCTTGAGGTAATCGGCCAGACCACCGGGGAAATGAAAGGTTGCCTCGGTCGGGGTTTCGCCGTCATCAATATGTGATTTCCAGCGGATTTCGACGCCGGAGTAAAGGTAGGCTTTGGATCGGGCGAGGGTGAACAGGCGTTTGGGTTTAAAGCGGTGCTTGCCGAAAATCTCTTCATCCGCATGAAAGGTAACCTCGGTGCCGCGCCGGTTGGGGGCCGCGCCGATTTTCTCAACCGGGCCCAGGGGAATGCCGCGCGAAAAGCGTTGTTCAAACAGCTCTTTGTTTTTGGCGACCTTCACAACCATGCTGTCGGACAGGGCGTTCACAACGGACGACCCCACGCCGTGCAGACCGCCCGAGGTTTGATAGGCCTTGCCCGAGAATTTCCCGCCTGCGTGCAGGGTGCAAAGAATAACCTCAAGCGCGGATTTGCCGGGGAATTTCGGGTGCGGATCAATCGGAATACCGCGGCCGTTGTCGGTGATTGTCACCGAATAATCGTCGTGCAGGGTGACTTCGATCCGGTTGGCATGCCCCGCCACCGCTTCGTCCATCGAGTTATCAAGCACTTCGGCCACAAGGTGATGCAGCGCGCGTTCATCGGTGCCGCCGATATACATACCGGGGCGCTGGCGCACGGGCTCCAGCCCTTCTAAAACCTCGATCGAGGATGCATCATAGGTGTCCTGGCCGTGACCCGCCAAAAGATCTTCGCTCATGTATATGCCGCCCTGATACTGCTGCTCTTGTTGTTAGGCTGGCATTATGCCCGCCCTTCTGCGCAGGGGAAAGCCCCCAAGCGGAAATAGCTGTGCATAACCTGAATTGGGGGTGCGCGGACAAATCGGTTGCGCCGGTTCGGGGGATGTTTAATTTGGGGTAAATCATGAACATTTAGATGGGGGTGCGCATGGCCGAGAGTTTCAGCCTGAAGGATCAGTTGATCAATGCCGACAAAGTGGCCCTGTTGGCCGGATGGATGTCGGAGGCTGTGCCGGGGTTTAAGGCTGCGCGCTTTCAGGCCGTGGTGATGGACAAACTGCTGGAACTAGAGCTGAAGGCCCGCATCCTGTGGATTTCTGAGGTGATGGAACGCCACTTGCCCGCAGATTTTGCCAAGGCCGCAGCGCTGATCCATCAGGCTTTGCCCCCCGCTTTGGACCCAAGCCAAACGGATGATGATTTTGGCGACTTTATTATTGATCCTTTCGGGCAATATGTGGCGCGCTGCGGGCGTGATGACCTTGCGATCTCGACCCCGCTTTTACATGCATTGACCCAACGCTTTTCGATGGAGTTCGCAATCCGCCCGTTTTTGATCGCCCACAAAGATCATATGTTCGACGTGCTGATGGGCTGGGCACGGGATGAGAATTACCACGTGCGGCGGCTGGTCAGCGAAGGATCGCGCCCGCTTTTGCCATGGGGCGAACGGATCCGCTGGCCGGTGGGGGATGCCATCCCGCTTTTGGATCAACTCTACGCCGATAAAACCCGCTATGTGACCCGGTCGGTGGCCAACCATTTGAATGATATTGCGAAATCCGACCCGGATCTGGTGGTCAACACCCTGCGGCGTTGGCAAAAAGAGGGGCGGCAAGAGGCCAAGGAAATGGCGTGGATGACCCGCCACGCATGTCGCACGTTGGTCAAACAAGGCCACGGGGGCGCGTTGGAACTGTTGGGCTTTCGCGCTGACGTCAAGGTGAACATTGGCCCCATTGCGATCACCCCCACGGACGGGCAGGTGGCGATTGATACAAAGCTGGAGTTCGCCTTTGACGTGACCGCCGAACGGGATGAGGCGCTGATCATTGACTACGTGATCCAGTTTCAGAGATCAGGTGGAAAACTGTCGGATAAAGTCTTTAAGATCAAACAGGTGAGCTTGAAAGCAGGCCGAACCCTCCGCATCAGCAAAGCGCATCTTTTCAAAGGAAACGCCACCACATTCCGGCTGTATCCGGGCGCGCATCAGCTGACGGTGCAAATCAATGGCCGGGCGATGGGGCAAGTGGGGTTTGATCTGGTTTGATTGGGGAAGCGGGTTGCGGAACCCGTCAGTTTTTGGGAATTGAACGTCCTTAAGTTCGCTCAGTCCCCTTACTCTCCCTCCCGCACGAACGGATCATCCGGATAGGTCACACCGGCCAGATACAACCCATGCGGCGGACAAACAGGCCCGCAGGCGGCGCGGCTGCGGGCCGCAAGTGCAGCGGTCACATCATCCGGGGTCATCGCCCCGGTGCCAACCCGTTCAAGCGTGCCGACAAAAGACCGGACTTGGTTGTGCAAAAATGACCGCGCGCGCACGTGGAACCGAAATTCGGTCTCATTGGGGCGGGTGATTTCCTCAACCTGCAACTCATCCAGCGTCTTCACCGGGCTTTGCGCCTGACAAATGGTGGATCGGAAGGTGGTGAAATCATGTTGGCCAATCAGGCGATCCGCCCCTTCCTGCATCAACTGCGCATCCAGTGGGTATTTCACATGCCAGGCCAATCCCAGATCATGGGTCAAAGGCGCGCGGCGGCTGATCAGGCGAAACATGTAACGCCGTTCGGTGGCGGAAAATCGCGCGTGAAACTCATCCGATACTTGCACGCAATCAACAATCCCCACACGGTCTTCGCGCAGGTGAAAATTCAACGCTTCTGACAGGCGAAACGGTGTCCAATTCCGCTCCATATCGCAATGGGCCACTTGGGCAAAGGCATGCACGCCCGCATCCGTGCGACCTGCGGCGGCGATATTTTGCGCGCGCGGTTCCAGTTTGGCCAAAGCCGCCTCAATCGCGCCCTGCACCGAGGGGCGATCATTCTGGCGCTGCCAACCGGCAAGTCCGGCACCGTGATAGTCGATTTTCAAAGCGTATCTGGGCATAAGGCCGCAATAGCGAATGAGCGCGCGCGCGACAAGAGGGGACTGTCGGGGGGACTGGCGTGCGTTCTCTCCCCGCAAGGAAAACGCGCATCCCCCTAGCAGAAACCGCTGCGGGCCCATATCTTCACCGTAGAAAAAAGGAGAACACCGTGGGGCTTGGCGACATCGCAGACAGTATCTCGCGTCAGATAGAGGCGATGGGAGATGCCACCAGCGAGGCGTTGTTTGAACCTGTGATCCGGCTGGGGGTGACCGGGCTGTCGCGTGCGGGCAAAACGGTGTTTATCACCTCGCTTGTGGCGAACCTGATGAACCGGGGGCGGATGCCGTCGCTGATTGCGGCCAGCGACGGGCGCATTCAAACCGCGTTTTTGCAGCCCCAGCCCGACGACACCGTGCCGCGGTTTGACTATGAAACCCATTTGGCGGCCATGACCGGCCCGACCCCGAAATGGCCCGCCTCAACCCGCGCCACGTCTGAATTGCGCCTTTCGTTTCGGGTGCAGCCGGGCGGGATGATTGGCGGGCTACGTGGCCCGCGTACCGTGCATCTGGATATTGTGGATTACCCTGGCGAGTGGCTTTTGGATCTTGGCCTGCTTGATCTGTCTTACGCGGACTGGGCGCGTGACACGCTGGCCCGCATTGAAGACCGGGACCAAGCGAAGGCATTTTTGGCGGCGGCCCATCAGGTCGACAGCACGGAAAAACTGGACGAACCCGTGGCGAAATTGCTGGCTGTGGGATTTGCCGATTATCTGAAAACTGCGCGCGAAGACGGTTATTCCGATTGCACGCCGGGGCGGTTCCTGTTGCCCGGCGATCTAGAGGGCAGCCCCGCGTTGACCTTTGCACCCCTTCCGGTACCGGATAAAAACCTGCGTGGGTCATTGTACCGCGAATTTGAACGCCGGTTTGAGGCGTATAAATCACGGGTGGTAAAGCCGTTTTTCCGCAATCACTTTTCAAAAATCGACCGTCAGGTGGTGCTTGTGGATGTGCTTGGGGCCATTCACGCAGGACCAGCAGCACTTGAGGATCTGCGCCGCGCGATGGCGGAAATCCTCACCGCCTTTCGCCCCGGATCAAACGCCTTTCTCAGCCAGTTATTTATGGGCAAGCGGGTCGAACGGATCTTGTTTGCCGCCACCAAAGCCGACCATTTGCACCACACCCAACACGCGCGTCTTACGGCCATTACCGAAGCCCTTTTGCGTGATGCCCGCGACCGTGCGGATTTCGCCGGGGCCAAGACGGCGGCCATGTCGATTGCGTCCTTGCGCACCACAGTTGAGGAAACCATTGATCACAAAGGCAGCGCGCTGGATTGTGTGCGGGGGCGGTTGCGCGACAGTGGTAAATCGGCGGCGTTTTACCCCGGAGATCTGCCCGAAGACCCCGCGCGCCTTTTGTCGCCTGCGCTAAATGGGGATGCGGAGTGGCTGGATGCCGACTATCAAATCATGCGCTTTGCGCCCGCGGATGTCAGCCTGAAACCGGGCGAGGGGCCACCGCATATTCGGCTTGATAAAGCAGCGGAATTTCTGATCGGAGACCGGTTATGAAAATTGAACCCGCCACGCAGACTGATGTCAACGCCATTGCCAATATTCTAAGCCAGTGGAATGCCGCAACCCCTTGGATGCCCCGCGTGCATTCGCGGGCCGCAGAAAAGTATTTTGCCCGCATGATGGTGTCGCGCGGATGGGTCACAGTGGCCCGCCAAGGGTCACGGTTGGTGGGGTTTCTGGCGCGGGACGAAGGTGAGGTTCACGCGCTTTATGTTGCCGCTGGAATGCGGCGTTACGGGGTTGGGAAATTGCTTTTGGATGCCGCGAAGTCTGATGTTAAGGCGTTGGGCTTGTTCACATTTGTCGCCAATGAAGGCGCCCAAAGGTTTTACCAGCGCGAAGGGTTTTCTGAGAGGGGCCGTACCAATGGTGCGGGCAACGACGAAGGCTTGCCTGATATCCGATATGAATGGAGCGAGCGCGATGACGGACCTTAAGACACCCGCAAAGGGCCCGGTTTTGTTTGAACTGGAGGATGAGAAAACCCCCAGCCCAGCGGATGTGCCACCCGTGCCGGAACTGGATTTGCCGACCCCCACGGGGGCTGCGATGCAAAGCGTTGTGGCCATCACGGCGCGGCGCCCGTCGCGTTTGGGGCGTTGGTTTTGGGGGCTTCTCGTGTCCCTTGCCGGGTTTGTCCTGTCGGTCACAGCGTATGATTTTGTGACCGGGTTGATTGCCCGCAACCCCTATCTTGGCATGGGCGCCTTGGCGCTTTTGGGAGCGTTTTTGCTGGTGCTGCTGGCGCTTGGGTTGAAAGAAGCCATCGCATTGCTGCGCCTGCGCCGTGTGGATGGATTGCAACGCGAGGTGACGCAAGCGTTGACACACCAAGACTTGGGCGAAGCGCGGTCGGTTGTGGCAAAGGTTGAACGGTTTTACGCCGGTCGGGCCGAATTAAAATGGGGCCTGATGCGCCTTGCGGAACGCAAACCAGATGCGTTTGATGCGGATGCCTTGCTGGGGATGGCCGAAGGGGAATTGATGGTCCCGTTGGATCAGGCTGCGCTGCGCGAGGTGGAAGCCGCCGCGCGCCAAGTGGCCACGGTCACGGCGATTGTGCCCATTGCGCTGGCCGATGTGGCCGCGGCACTGACGTCAAACATCCGGATGATCCGCCGGGTGGCCGAAATTTACGGTGGCCGCGCGGGCACTTTTGGCAGCTGGCGTTTGATGCGCGCTGTGATGACACATTTGGTGGCAACCGGGGCCGTGGCGGTGGGTGATGATCTGTTGGGATCATTGGCTGGTGGCGGTGTCCTGTCAAAACTGTCGCGCCGGTTTGGCGAAGGCGTTGTAAATGGCGCGTTGACCGCGCGGGTTGGTGTCGCGGCAATCGAGGTGTGTCGCCCGATCCCCTTTGTGGTCACATCGCGCCCATCGGTCACGCAGATCGTCAAACGGGCGTTGACGGGGTTGTTTGGCGCAAAGAACTGATACATCCGGCGCGGAAAAGGGGTCAGGTATTCCCCTATGGCCTTTCCCGCCCGTCTGCGCATACTCTGCCGTAAGTCTTGTAGGAGTGGGTGATGGAAGCGTTTTTGGTATTGTTGGCGGGGCTTTACGGATTGGGCCTGCCGATCGGCGTCATCTATTTGTTGATCCAAGGGGGCAATCAAAAGCGCGATCTTGAAGGGGTGAAACGCCGGTTGTCGGACGCAGAAGCCCGGCTTGCATCTGGTGAACGGATGTCGACGCCTGCTATGCCAGATGCTGTGGCTGATGCAACACAGTCCAAGGGCGCAGTGGCCACGGACGCCTGGCCAAAGGATGCCAAGGCCCCGGATGTCCGTGTTGCGGCCTCGGCCAGCAATCCATGGCAATCAAGCCCCGCTGCGAAACCCGCCACATCAACGCCCACAAAGGCGGCCCTTGCCAAGCCCACCTCGGCGCCCACACCGCGCGCCGTGAAAACGGACCTGCCCTTTGACAAATTCGTCGCCTGGATTGTGCAAAACTGGGTCTATGCCGTGGCCGCCGTGTCCTTGGCTTTGGCGGGTATTTTCATGGTGCAATATGGCATCGAAAACGGTCTGTTGCCGCCATTTGCCCGCGTGCTGGCCTCTCTTGCATTTGGTGTGGCTTTGGTCGGGGGCGGCGAATATATGCGCAAGCGTTGGGGGGATGATGAAGACAGCCCCGTCGCGTTTTTGCCGTCGGTTTTTTCTGGTGCCGGCATCGTCACGCTGTTTGCCGGGGTCCTTGCCGCGCGTCACATGTACGGGCTGATCGGGCCGACAACGACATTTGCCGGGCTTTTATGTGTGGCCAGTGGTGCCATTGTGCTTGGCTGGCTGACCGGGCCGCTGTTGGCGGCTGTCGGGATCGTTGGTGCCTTTGTGACCCCGTTTTTGCTGGGCGGAAACAGCGATGCCTCGCCGGTGGTGGGCTATCTGGCGATTGTCGCTTTGGTGGGGCTGGCGATTGATACGTACCGTCAGTGGAAATGGCTGTCGGTGCTGTCTCTGGGGCTTGGATATATCCTGATCGCACCGCTTGTTGTGGTGGCGGATGCCCGTGTGGAATGGGTGATTGCTTTTGCCCTGCTCATGCCCTTTGCCGCCTTGATTGTGATGGGCTGGCGGTTGGTCCCCGCCCTTCCGGGGCGCGGGCTGTTGGAGTGTATTATTCACCGCGTTGATCCCAAAAGCGGACCGCGCCGCATGATGTTATTGCATGCGGCTATGGCCGGATCTGTGCTGTGGCTTTTGGCCAGTTCGCAAGAGGGTGCGGCAGAGTTCTGGTTGTCCGCCTTTGCCATGACAGCGCTGGCCGCCGGCATGGCGATCTGGGCGAAATCTTCGGACGCGCTTGAGGATCTACCGCTGTTCCCGACCTTGGGTCTTATCGCGCTGATCTGGGTTGAGGCGACAAATTACGGAAGCGTTTATCGCCTGTCAGATATTGCCCCGATCGACGGCAGTGAAAACACGCAATTCTGGACACCTGTCTGGTTGGTCGCAATGGGGGCGCTGCTCGGCGTGATTGCCACATGGCGCAGCCTGACATCGGCCAAACACCCCCGCGTCTGGGCGTTGGCGGCGGCGCTTATGGCCCCTGCGATCCTTGTCTCGCTGGACATCATCTGGATGCCATCCCGCTTTATGGGGGATTTTGAATGGGCCGTCGTGGCCATTGCATTGGCGGCCCTGATGGTGGTCAAAGTGGAACGCTTTGCGCGCGCATATGATGCGGACAAGATGCGCCTGTCGTTGGTGCTGATCGCCGCGCTGGGGTTGATCAGCTATGCGATGGCGTTGGTCCTGCCAAGCTCTGGCCTGACCGTGTCTTTGGCGCTGACGGTGCTGGCTTCGGTGGTGATTGATCGCCGGTTTGACCTGCCTTTGCTTAGCTGGTTTGCTGTTGTCGGCACCATTCTGGTGTCGGGCACGCTGTTGTTCATTTTGGGTGTGACTTGGCATGAATATGGCCCGCTGCTTGAGGTTGTCGCCACCTATGGTGTCACCTTGGGTGCGCTGGCCGCCGCGTGGGTCTTGGGGCAAGACCGCACCCGCAAAAACGCCCTGATCACGCTGGAAAGCGCGGCGGTCTCTCTGTTTGCGGTGTTTATCATGATGATGCTGCGCCGTTGGTTGGACACGCTAAATGTGACGGGC
This sequence comes from uncultured Planktotalea sp., assembly GCA_965367685.1. Taxonomy (GTDB): domain Bacteria; phylum Pseudomonadota; class Alphaproteobacteria; order Rhodobacterales; family Rhodobacteraceae; genus Aliiroseovarius. The sequence continues at coordinate 82,117 of CBDUJY010000007.1, forward strand.
GATACCCATTGGAATGTGACGTTGATTGCGATGGTCTGGCTGCTGTCCGCTTCGGTTCAGGCATGGCGGATGAAACTGCCGGGCTTTATGCGCAAGGTGCGTATGGCGCTGGGCGGGCTGTTTGCCTTGGGCGGCGTGGGAACCTTGTTGGTCGCCTTGATCCTTGGCTTTCCGTTTGCCCATTACAACGCGCAAATTCTGGGTTGGCCGCTGGTGAACACACTGGCGATTGCCTATCTTCTGCCCGCCGCTTTGTTCGGTGCGTTGGCGTGGAAAATGCCGCATTTGCCAGCAAAACTGCGCCTTGGTTTGGGGGGTGCTGCTGCGGGTCTTTCGCTTTTGTGGGGCATCACCAGCATCGCGCATTTCTGGCGCGGGGCCTATTTGGCGCGCGAACCCATGCTTCAGCCAGAGCTTTACACCTACACCGTGGCGATGTTGACCTTAGGGGCGGCGCTTCTTTATCAAGCCATCGCACGCCGGTCCGACCTGTTGCGCCGCATTGCAATGGGGGCCATCGCGCTGACGGTCGCCAAGGTGTTCTTGGTGGATATTTCTGGCCTTGATGGGTTGATGCGTGTGTTCTCCTTCCTTGCTCTTGGCCTGTCTCTTGCGGGGCTGGCGTGGCTCAATCGCTGGGCGGCGATGCAATCGCAGACGGGGGCAACAGATCAAGGCAAGACCCCATGAAACGGGTTTTGGTCCTGGGTGCTTATGGGCTGATCGGGGCCGAGGTCGTGCGGGACCTTTTGGCGCGCGGGCATAACGTTACCGGGTTAGGCCGGGACCGCGCCACCGCGTTGCGCGCCTTTTCGCATCTGACATGGCAGATCAAAGACCTGCGCGAGCTGACCACAGCGACCGCTTGGCAGCCGTTGTTGCAAGGCATTGATGCGGTTGTGAATTGTGCAGGCGCCTTGCAGGACGGCGGCGCGGATGACTTGAACGCCGTGCATCACGATATGCTGGCGGCCCTGTCCGAAGTTGCTGTGGCACGTAAAATTGGCATTGTTCAAATCTCCGCCGCGGGGGTGTCTGCGGATGCGAGCACAGTTTTCCTCAGGTCAAAAGCCGCAGGCGACACAGCCCTTTTGGCCTCGGGTGCACCCGTGTGGATCTTGCGACCCGGCTTGGTGATCGCACAGCAGGCGTACGGCGGCACAGCCCTGATCCGGCAATTGGCAGCGGTGCCATTTGTGCAACCTATTGCAATGGGGCGTGCGCCCATTCAAACCCTTGCAGTAACCGATCTGACCCGTGTGGTGCACGAGGCCTTGATTGGGGCATTACCACCGGGCCGCGCGTTTGACCTTGTCGAAGAGACCCCGCACTGCCTGTCAAATGTGGTCGCCGCCCATCGCATGTGGCTTGGGTTTGCGCCCGCGCGATTGACGATCCCAATGCCGCCGTTTTTGCTGCCTCTTGTGGGCAAAGTCGCCGACGGCTTGGGGCGGCTTGGGTGGCGCTCTCCGTTGCGCTCATCCGCGATCAAAGTGCTGGCGGACGGCGTGCGGGGTGATCCGAAACCCTATGCGGAATATGGCAGACCCATGATGGGAATCGCTGAGACCTTAGCGGCGCTTCCAGTGGGGGCGGAACACAGATTACAAGCGCGTGTTGGCTTGCTGATGCCCCTTATGGTACTGGGCTTAGCACTCTTCTGGATGGCTTCCGGGCTGATCGGCTTGTGGTCTTTAACACAAGCCGCTGATGTGCTGATCCAAGTCGGGTGGCCCAAAGGGCTGGCGCAGGTGTCGGTGCTTTTTTGGGCCGTGGTGGACGTCATTTTGGGGCTGTCTGTGCTGTGGCGAAAATGGGCAAGGCCCGCCTGTCTGGGCATGATTGCCGTCAGCGTGATCTATCTTGTCTCAGCCAGCGCCGTGACCCCTGCGCTTTGGCTCGCCCCCCTTGGGCCGCTTGTGAAAATCCTGCCAGCGATCCTTGCCGCACTTGCCCTTCACACGATGCTGGAGCGCCGTTGATGGAGTGGCTGTTGGTCCTGCGCTGGGCGCATATTATGGGCGCAACCGTGTTGATGGGCACAGGCGCAGGCATCGCGTTTTTCATGGTGATGGCGCAACGCTCACGTGACCCGGCGCTGATCGCGCATGTGGCCGGGACCGTGGTGATCGCCGATACGCTGTTCACCGCCACCGCCGCCATTGTCCAACCCATCACCGGGGTGCTTTTGGCGTTGGAAACCGGCTGGGATCTGACCGAAAACTGGATCCTGACGGCGATTGGGCTTTACATTGTCGTCGGCGTGTTTTGGCTGCCTGTGGTCTGGATCCAAATTCAATTGCGGAATTTGGCGCGTGTCGCAGAAGCTGAGAATGCACCCCTTCCGCCCCACTACCATCGCCTTTATCGGATCTGGTTTGCCTTCGGTTTTCCGGCCTTTGCGGCGATGCTGGCGATATTCTGGGTGATGATCGCGCGGCCTGAGATCTGGTAAGGGGCGCTGCCCCTCGCGAGGCAAGCTCGCTCACCCCGGGATACTGATGGCAAGAAAAAAGAGCGCGCTCCCTTTTTCTTGCTCCAAATATCCCCGCCGGAGGCAAAAAGTCAAAAGAGCTTAGGTACCTCAGTGGCGGGGCGGCGCATATCGTCCATCTGCATCTGGAAACCGCGCGCAATGCGTTGGGCCAGGGCGAGCCAGCTGTCTGCAATGTCCCGGGAAAGCTCGGCGCGCAGCACCTCTTCGAACATGCCAAGCCAAGGGGTGAAGTGGTTGGTTTTGATGTCGCTGGCGTTTACATGCACGCGCATAGGATTGCCGTCATAGACCCGTTCGCGCAGGATCGCATTGCGCCAAAAGCGGTTGATTTTCTCGATGTGATGGGTCCATTCCGCGTCTGTTGTGCCGATATGCGCGTTAAACACGGGGCCCAATTCAGGATGCACGCGCACGCGGGTGTAAAATACGTCCAGCACGCGGGTGATTTCGTCCGCTGTGATGGCAAAGCGTTGCATGGGATTTGGTTGAGCGTTTGGTTTTAGACTTGGGTGTGGGTCGGACATGGGCACCTCTTTCCTGACCTAATTAGTCAGGGACGCGCGACTTTGCCAAGGGACATTTGGGCGCAGTCTGGCCGCGCACCTGCTGCGCCTGAACACTTTACCTCGCGCGCGCAGCTGCTATAACGCCCTTATGATGCATTTTGCCGCCATCATTATTCGAATTATCGACCCGGCGCTCCACGCTTGAGCCGCCGGGAAAAGGCGTTTGGATCACCGGCGCCGACCTTTTGCCCCAAAATCCGAAGACCTTCCGAAAAGGACCGGACACATGTGTGCCGACACCCCCGAAAATACCACCGACAACACCCCTGAATACAAACACACGCTGACCCTTCCCGTCACTGATTTCCCGATGCGCGCAGGCCTGCCCAAACGCGAGCCGAGCTGGCTGGAGCGTTGGGAGAAGATCGGCGTTTATGACCGTCTGCGCGAAAAATCAGGGCGCACGCCGTTTATCCTGCATGACGGCCCCCCCTATGCCAACGGGCATCTGCACATCGGGCACGCGCTGAACAAAACCATCAAAGACATGATTGTGCGCAGCCATCAGATGATGGGTTTTGACGCACGTTACGTGCCCGGCTGGGATTGCCACGGTCTGCCGATCGAATGGAAGATCGAAGAGCAGTATCGCAAGAAGGGCAAAAACAAAGACGACGTGGATGTGATTGATTTCCGTCAGGAATGCCGCAAGTTTGCCGAAGGCTGGGTGGATATCCAGCGCGAAGAATTCAAGCGCATCGGCATCACCGGCAAATGGGATGATCCCTATCTGACCATGAATTATCACGCCGAGGCGGTGATTGCCGAGGAATTCATGAAGTTCCTGATGAACGGCACGCTGTATCAAGGGTCCAAACCTGTGATGTGGTCGCCGGTTGAAAAAACGGCGCTGGCTGAGGCGGAGATCGAGTACCACGATCACAAGTCGCACACGATTTGGGTGCCGTTTGGGTTTGCGAATGCTACGGGTGATCTGGCCGAGGCGCGCGTTGTGATCTGGACCACCACCCCCTGGACCATCCCGTCAAACAAGGCCGTCGCCTACAACGACAAGATTGCTTACGGGTTGTACCGTGTCGATGCGACCGAGGAAGAAAGCTGGACTGCGCCGGGTGAACTTTACCTCTTTGCCGACACGCTGGCCGCCGATGCGCTGGGCAAATCCCGCGTGACCGAGTTCACCCGCGTGCGGGATGTGGAGGCATCTGAATTCTCGGGGCTGATCTGTCAGCACCCCTTTAACGGTGCTGAAGGCGCAAACGGGTTCTGGGACTACGACGTGCCCATGATCGACGGGGATCACGTGACCGACGATGCCGGCACAGGCTTTGTGCACACGGCCCCCAGCCACGGTGCCGACGACTATGAAGCATTTGTGAAACGCAACTGGATCGACCGGATGACCCACAATGTGGGTGAGGCGTCCGAGTTCCTGCCGCATGTGCCGTTTTTCGCAGGGCTTGAGGTGTTTGACCGCAAGGGCAAAGAGGGCAAAGCCAACAATGCTGTGATCGCCAAATTGGTTGAGGCCGGCGGTATCATCGCGCGTGGCCGGGTCACGCACAGCTATCCACATTCGTGGCGGTCCAAAGCGCCGATTGTGTTCCGCAACACGCCGCAGTGGTTCGCCGCCGTTGATAAAAACGTGGGCGATGGGCAGGACGAGATGGGCACCACCATCCGCACCCGCGCGCTCAATTCCATCGACAAGCTGGTGAAATGGTGGCCGCAAACCGGTCGCAACCGTCTGTATTCCATGATCGAAGCGCGCCCGGATTGGGTGCTGTCCCGCCAGCGCGCCTGGGGCGTGCCGCTGACGTGTTTCGTGAAAAAGGGCCTGTTGCCAACGGACGAAGGGTTCTTGTTGCGTGACCCTGCCGTGAACGCTCGGATTTCTGAGGCGTTTGAGGCGGAAGGGGCCGATTGTTGGTACGCGGCTGGCGCCAAGGAACGCTTCTTGGGTGCGGATCACAACGCGGATGAGTGGGAGCAGGTCTATGACGTGCTTGATGTGTGGTTCGACAGTGGGTCGACCCACTCGTTTGTGCTGCGGGACCGCGAAGATGGCACGCCGGACGGCATTGCAGATGTTTACATGGAAGGCACCGACCAACACCGCGGTTGGTTCCATTCATCATTGTTGCAGGCCTGTGGCACCAAAGGGCGTGCGCCTTATAAAAACGTTGTGACACATGGGTTTACGCTGGATGAAAAGGGCATGAAAATGTCCAAATCCTTGGGCAACACCATCGTTCCAGAGGCGGTGATCAAGCAATATGGTGCGGATATTCTGCGCCTTTGGGTCGCGCAAACCGACTATATGGTTGATCAGCGGATCGGGCCAGAAATCCTCAAGGGTGTGGCCGACAGCTATCGCCGTTTGCGCAACACTATGCGGTTTATGCTGGGCAATCTGGCCGATTTTGACGAGGCCGAAAAACTGGATCTGGCGGAAATGCCAGAGCTGGAGCGTTGGGTGCTGCACCGTTTGGCCGAGCTCGACCACACCGTGCGCGAGGGATACAAAACCTTCGATTTCCAAGGTGTGTTCTCGGCGGTGTTCAACTTTGCCACCGTTGATTTGTCGAGCTTTTACTTCGATATTCGCAAAGACGCGCTGTATTGCGATGGGGCAGATAGCCAAGCCCGCCGGGCCGCGCGCACGGTTTTGGATATCCTCTATCACCGTCTGACCACATGGCTGGCCCCGATCTTGGTGTTCACAATGGAAGAAGTGTGGCTGGAGCGGTTCCCCACGGATGAAAACGGCGACGACAGCTCGGTTCACATGATCGACTTCCCCGACACCCCCGCCGATTGGCTCGATGAACCGCTGGCCGCAAAATGGGCTGGCATCCGTCAAACCCGCCGTGTGGTCACCGCAGCGCTTGAAATCCAGCGCCGCGACAAGGTGATTGGGGCGTCACTTGAGGCCGCCCCCGTGGTGCATGTGCGCGACGAGGCGGTTTTGGCGGCACTGAAATCGGTCGATTTTGCCGATGTGGCGATCACGTCCAATGTGGCTTTGTCCAACGATCCGCTGCCGTCTGAAGCCTTCCGCCTGCCAGAAGTTGAAGGGGTTGGGGTCGTGTTTGAAAAAGCCTCGGGCGAGAAATGCCAGCGCTGTTGGAAAATCCTGCCAGACGTGGGCACGCATAAACACGCAGGCACCTGTGGTCGGTGCAGCGACGCGCTGGGTTGATCGCGATTGCGCAAGAAACGGAAGGCCCTGGCCATTGCGCTGGGGCCTTTTCGCAGGGTAGGGCATGACAAACACCCCCTTTCAAAGCCCCGTTGGCCCGCTTGTTGTGCACGAAGCTGACGGCGCGATCACGCGGCTGACGTGGGGCCGTTTTGATGACGGTGCGGATACGGATTTGCGCCGCGAGGCCCACGCGCAATTGGCGGCTTATTTCGATGGAAAACTGACCAAGTTTGATCTGCCGTTGCGGGTGAATGGTTCCGATTTTCAGCGCGCGGTTTGTGATGCGATGTTGGCCATTCCTTATGGGGACACGCTGACATACGGCGAGATCGCGGCGCTGACTGGCAATTCAGCCCAAGCGGTTGGCAACGCCTGTGGCGGCAATCCCATTCCGGTGATTATCCCGTGTCACCGCGTGATGGGGGCGGGCGGCAAATTGGTTGGATTTTCCGGCGCCGGCGGGGTTGAGACAAAAGTTCAGCTCTTGCGTCTTGAAGGGGCGGGGGGGCTGCTTATTTAGGAACTCTGGCCTTTATAAATCTGCGCAATTCAGGGACGCAATCGGCCAGAGGGGAAAACAGGAGAGATCATGGGTGACATCCTAACAGTCGAAGGACTGACCAAAACCTATGCCGGTGGGCATCAGGCGCTGAAAAAGGTTGATTTGTCGATCAACGAGGGGGAAATCCTTGCCCTTTTGGGGCCAAATGGCGCTGGGAAAACCACATTAATTTCAATTATTTGCGGCATTGCAACCGCAACATCCGGCACAATTACAGTGGGCGGGTTTGATCATGCGCGCGATTTTCGCGCCGCCCGTGATCTGATCGGATTGGTCCCGCAGGAAATCAACTTGGAACCGTTTGAAACGGTGATGAACTCGGTCCGGTTTTCGCGGGGGATGTTTGGCAAACCCAAAGATGACGCGCGGATTGAGGACATTCTGAAACTGCTCAGTCTGCATGACAAGAAAGACAGTCGGATCATGACGCTGTCTGGCGGGATGAAACGCCGGGTGCTGATTGCCAAAGCGCTGTGCCACGAGCCGCGGATCCTGTTTCTGGATGAACCCACCGCCGGCGTGGATGTTGAGCTGCGCAAAGACATGTGGGAGATTGTGGCCCGTCTGAAAGAAACCGGCGTGACCGTGATCTTGACCACGCATTATATTGAGGAAGCCGAAGCGATGGCGGACCGGATTGGCGTGATCTCAAACGGTGAGATCCTGCTGATCGAAGAGAAAGACGCGCTGATCAAACGCTTGGGTCAAAAAGAGCTGTTCCTTGAGCTGTCTGAACCGATTGCGACCGTGCCTGCCGGGCTGAAAGCAGGTGGGCTGCGTGTTGAAAATGGTGGACTTGTTTACACCTATGACACCCAAGGCGAAAGCACCGGGATCACCGGATTGCTGGCAGATCTGCGCGAAGAGGGGCTGCATTTGGTGGATCTTTCGACCCGCCAAAGCTCGCTTGAAGATATTTTTGTGGACCTCGTGAAGGAGGGCGGCCAATGAACTGGAACGCAATTAAAGCCATCTACCGCTTTGAAATGGCGCGTACTTTCCGCACATTGTTGCAATCAGTTGTTTCGCCTGTGTTGTCGACCTCGCTTTACTTCATCGTCTTTGGCGCCGCCATCGGGTCGCGCATTGATCAGGTTGAGGGCGTAAGTTACGGCGCGTTCATCGTGCCCGGTTTGATCATGCTAACCGTGCTGACCCAAGCGACATCGAATGCCAGTTTCGGGATCTATTTTCCAAAGTTTATCGGAACGGTTTATGAGCTTCTTTCCGCTCCAATATCTTTCGTTGAGATTGTGATCGGATATGTGGGCGCGGCGGCGACCAAGGCGTTTATGATCGGGATGATCATCTTTGTGACCGCGCATTTCTTTGTGGATCTTGAGATCGCCCATCCGGTCTGGATGATGGTGTTTCTGGTGATGACCTGCCTAAGCTTTGCGCTTTTGGGGTTCATCATCGGCATCTGGGCGGGCAACTTTGAACAGCTGCAATTGGTGCCTTTGCTGGTCATCACACCGCTGGTTTTTCTGGGCGGCTCGTTCTATTCGATCTCGATGTTGCCCCCGGTTTGGCAAACGATCACGCTGTTTAACCCGGTGGTCTATCTGATCTCGGGCTTTCGCTGGGCGTTTTTTGACGTGGCGGATGTGTCGCTGGTCTGGTCGGTTGTGGCAATTCTTGGCTTTATGGGCGCCTGTTTGGCCACCATTGGCTGGATTTTTCGCACCGGATGGCGGTTGCGCAGCTAAGGTACGTAATGACAAAACGGTCAGGGGGAAGTTTGCCCCCTTGGCCCCCTTGTGACAACCCCCGGCGGAGACTACATCATCCCCATGCAAAACTGGATCCCCTCTTTAAAACGCCCCCCCACCGTGGCGGTCATCCGATTGTCGGGTGTGATCGCAACCGGTGGCCGCGGGCAGTTGAACGACGCGGGCCTTGCGTCCGCAATTGAACGTGCGTTTCGCAAAGGCAAACCCAAAGCGGTTGCCCTGGTGATCAATTCGCCGGGGGGAAGCCCGGTGCAATCAAGCCTGATCGCCGCGCGTATTCGCCGGTTGTCGGCGGAAAAAGACATTCCCGTCACAGCTTTTGTCGAAGATGTGGCCGCGTCAGGTGGTTATTGGCTGGCGACGGCGGCGGATGAGATCATTGTGGATGAAAGTTCAGTCGTGGGGTCGATTGGTGTGATTTCGGCGGGCTTTGGTATGACGGGCCTGATGGAAAAGATCGGTGTGGACCGGCGCGTGTACACCGCCGGGAAATCGAAATCCCAACTGGACCCATTTCGTGCGGAAAACCCCGAAGATGTTGAGCGTTTGAAAGACCTGTTGGAAGACATTCACACCAGTTTCAAAACCCATGTTGAGACGCGCCGCGCAGGCAAGCTGCCCGAGGGTGAAGATCTGTTCACCGGCGAGATTTGGTTGGGTCGCAAGGCCATTGAAAAAGGGCTGGTGGATGGCATTGGCCATTTGATCCCAACGATGAAAGACCGCTACGGCGACAAGGTGCGTTTCCGCGTGTTTGGGCCGCGCCGGGGGCTGTTGTCCCGCTTTGGTGTGCGCCTTATGTCGGATGCGATTGAAAACCTAGAGGAGCGGGCCGAATTTGCGCGTTTTGGGCTGTAAATGGTCATCAAAGTTGTTGTCCTTTTTCTGGTCGCGATGGGTGCGATGGCCATGTTTGGCAAGTTGCGCTATCCCGGCCAGTCGCGTATTGCCGCGATGAAATGTCCGCGTTGTGGAAAATTCCTGATCGGGAAATCCACATGTGAGTGTAAGGGAAAGGGCTAGTCCTTGGATCTGATTTTTGCGGCCCTTGGCCTGATCATACTGCTTTTGGCGGGCGACAGTCTGGTGCGCGGCGCGGTAAACCTGTCGCTGCGGCTTGGGGTTCCGGCCCTTATCGTTTCGCTGACAATTGTGGCCTTTGGCACCTCCGCGCCCGAGCTTTTGATCTCGATCGGTGCGATCATGGAGGGCGTGCCCGGCCTTGCGATGGGCAATGTGGTGGGATCCAACACCGCCAACATCCTGTTGGTTCTGGGCGTGCCTGCGTTGATGAAGGGGCTGTCCACGGGCGGCTGTGATACGCGCAAAAGCTATCTGCAAATGATGGCGGCAACGGTGCTTTTCACCGTGCTGTGCTTGGGCGGCGTGATCACATGGGTACAAGGTCTGGTGCTGCTGGCGGCCCTTGCGCTGATGCTGTCCTCGGCCTTTAAAGATGCGCTGTGCCACCGCCGCGATTGTCGCGATGCCGAAGCGGCCTGTGCAGATGATGAAGACGAGGTTGAAGGTGCGGACCCCAATATGCCATGGTGGAAAGTCATCATGTTCTTGGTGCTTGGGCTGATCGGCCTGCCGTTGGGCGCGGATCTTTTGGTCGATGCCTCAACCAATATCGCGCGCCATTTTGGCGTATCGGAAACGGTGATTGGCCTGACGCTGGTGGCGCTTGGCACTTCGCTGCCGGAACTTGCCACAACCGTTATGGCCGCCCTGCGCAATCAGGCCGAGGTCGCGTTGGGCAACGTCATCGGGTCGAATATGTTCAACCTGCTTGCGATCATCGGCATCTCGTCGATGGTGGGACCAATCCCGGTAGAGCCGGGGATCTTACAATTTGATATTTGGGTCATGCTGGGGGCATCTGTGTTGCTGGCGCCATTTGTGTTCCTGAAATGGCATATGGGCCGGATGTGGGGGATCATCCTCAGCGCGCTTTATGTGGTCTATATCGTTGCGGTTTTGGTGGGCTGATATGGAAAAGCGGGCTCTTGTCACGGGATCTGGGGCGCGGCTGGGTCGGGCGATGGCGTTGGAGCTGGCCTCGCATGGCTATGATATCGCGGTGCATTACGCCAATTCCGCCGAGGGGGCCGAAGACACAGCGGCTGAGATCCGTTTGATGGGCCGCAAAGCCGTCACGCTACAGGCGGATCTTCTGGACATGACCGCGGCTGAAGCATTGGTGCCTGCGGCCGCAAAAGCCCTTGGCGGGGCCTTGTCTGTGCTGGTGAACAACGCATCCGTATTTGAATACGACAACATCCACACTGCGACCCAGGACGCGTGGGATCGGCATATGAATTCAAACCTGCGCGCGCCGTTTTTCCTGATCCAAGCCTTTGCGGCCCAAGCGCCCAAAGCGGTGATGGATGGGGCCGGTGAACCCAAGGCGCAGGCCCTTGTGGTGAATATGATAGATCAAAGGGTTAAAAAGCTGACGCCGGAATTTGCGACCTATACTTTGGCCAAAATGGGCCTGTGGACGCTGACACAAACCGCCGCCCAAGGGCTGGCCCCAGACGTGCGCGTGAATGCCATTGCCCCGGGGCCAACCATCATTGGTCATCGCCAATCCAAGGCCCATTTTGCGGGTCAGCGGGCGGGTACAGTTTTGGGGCGCGGTGCCAATGCCGAAGACGTGACCGCGGCGCTGTCCTATGTCCTGAATGCCCCTTCGGTGACGGGGCAGATGATCGCGGTTGATGGGGGTCAACACCTTGGATGGAAGACCCCGGACATTCGTGGGGTTGAGTGATTTCCCCCGTAAAATGGTGGGTCTTCTGTGCGCTCTGCGACAAGTTGTACACCTGTTCAATTCTTCCCCAAGGTAAACTGTATTTTTTGCAATGATATCATTGGTTTACAAATTATTCATATTTTTATCATTTGAAATCAACGCCTTACGTAACTGCCTAAAAATTAGGCAAACTGACGAAGCGGGCTGAAAACAAGGGAATTTCCATGGCTGGACAGATAAATCCTCAGACTTATCCACAGTTTCTGTGGGCAGGTTTCCTCTTGCCTCCATGTCAGTAAGATTGCAGCCATGTTGAGAATCGCAAGGAATACCGCATGACCACATCCGAGCCACCAAAGGACGCGACACCTGTGCCCGCCGGGCATGAGGTGATCCAATCCTATCTGCGCCTTTTGGACGGCTCGCCGGGGGTGTACCGGATGCTCGATGAAAAGGGGCGGGTGCTTTATGTGGGCAAGGCACGCAACCTGAAAAAACGCGTCTCAAACTATGCCAAACCCACCGGGCATTCGGCACGCATTGCGCGGATGATCAGCCAGACCACCAGCATGATGTTTCTGACCACCAAGACAGAGACAGAGGCGCTGCTCCTTGAGCAGAACCTGATCAAACAGCTAAAGCCGCACTTCAATGTGTTACTGCGTGACGACAAGGCGTTTCCGCAGATCCTGTTGACGGGGCATGACTTTCCACAGATCAAAAAACATCGCGGGGCGCGTAAGGAAAAAGGCCAGTATTTTGGCCCCTTTGCCAGCGCCGATGCGGTGAACCGCACGCTCAATCAGCTGCAAAAAGTGTTCCTTTTGCGCAATTGCACCGATTCCATGTTTGAAAGCCGCACACGCCCCTGTTTGCAGTTTCAGATCAAACGCTGTGCGGGGCCTTGCGTGGGGAAGGTGAGCAAAGAAGATTATGGCGAGCTGGTGTCTGAGGCGGTGAATTTCCTGTCAGGCCGCACCACCAAGATGCAAGAAGAACTGGCCGCGGAAATGCAAGTGGCATCTGAGGCAATGGCCTTTGAACGCGCCGCCATGTTGCGCGACCGGATCCGCGCATTGACCCAAGTGCAGCAATCGCAAGGCATCAACCCGCGCACCGTGGGCGAGGCCGATGTTGTGGCCCTGCACATGGACGGCGGGCAGGCCTGTGTTCAGGTCTTTTTCATCCGTGCCCATCAAAACTGGGGCAACCGCGATTTCTATCCGCGCGTGGGCAATGGCAAAGATCCGGTCAGCGCGGGTGAAGTGTTGCAGGCCTTTGTCGGCCAGTTTTATGACCAGAAAGAACCGCCCCGGCTGATCCTTGTCTCTGATCCATTGGATGATCAGGATCTGATGCAAGAGGCGCTGTCGGATCGTTTGGGCCGCAAGGTTGAAATCGCCGTGCCGCTGCGCGGTGAAAAATCAGAATTGGTCGCAAATGCCCACCGGAATGCCCGCGAAAGCCTGGCCCGTAAAATGTCAGAAACCGCGACGCAAGCGCGGCTGTTGAAAGGCGTGGCCGAAGCTTTTGCGCTTGATGGCCCGCCCAGCCGGATCGAGGTCTATGATAACTCGCACATCCAAGGCGCGCATGCTGTCGGCGGGATGATCGTGGCCGGCCCCGAAGGGTTCCTGAAAAGCCAATACCGCAAGTTTAATATCAAGGGCGAAGACCTGACGCCGGGTGATGATTTCGGCATGATGAAAGAGGTGCTGAAACGCCGCTTTAAACGGCTGATTAAAGAGGATCCCACCCGCGAAGAGGGCATCTGGCCGGATCTGCTGTTGATTGATGGCGGCATGGGGCAGGTCAGCGCGGTGCATGAGATCATGGTGGAAATGGGCGTGACCGACATCCCCATGGTTGGGGTGGCCAAAGGGGTCGACCGCGACCACGGAAAAGAAGAATTTCACCGACGGAACCAACGCCCCTTTGCGTTACAAAGAAATGACCCAGTTCTTTATTTCATCCAACGGATGCGCGACGAAGCCCACCGCTTTGCCATCGGTACCCACCGCGCCAAACGCGCCAAAGCCCAAGGGGCCACCCCACTGGACGAGGTGCCCGGCGTGGGCGCCACCCGAAAACGCGCACTTTTGCAACATTTCGGATCCGCCAAGGCCGTCAGCCGCGCGGGGCTTGAAGATCTCAAAGCCGTTGATGGCATTTCGGAAAGTCTGGCGGAAACCATCTATGGCTTCTTCCATGATCGCGCATGACAATGTAAGGATAACAACATGAGATGGACGGTCCCAAATATCCTTACCATTGCCCGGCTGCTTGCGGCGCCCATGGTTGGTATCTTGTTTCTGTATTTCGCCAGACCTCTGGCGGATTGGCTGGCGTTGATCCTGTTTCTCGGGGCGGCCATCACCGATTGGTTTGATGGGTATTTGGCGCGGGCTTGGGGGCAGGAAAGCAAAATTGGTGCGATGCTTGACCCCATTGCCGATAAGGCCATGGTTGTGGTCGCCCTGATGGTGATTGTCGGCTATTCCGACGCCTATTGGACGCCTTGGTTGGTGCTTCCGGCCACGGTGATCCTGTTCCGCGAGGTCTTTGTCTCGGGCCTGCGTGAATATCTGGGCGACAGCGCGGGCACCTTAAAGGTGACCAAACTGGCCAAATGGAAAACCACCGCGCAAATGGTGGCAATTGCGGTGTTGTTTTCGCGGGGCATCTTTGAACACCACCTTGTGATGGGATCATTTGGTATGGATCAAACCCTTGTCGAACAAATCATGTTAGGTGAGGTCGATGATCAGAACGGCCTACGAGGGTATTTCCACGGGATGATTTGGTCCGGTCGGATCGGATTGTTGCTCTTGTGGATTGCCGGGTTTTTAACCCTGATCACGGGCCTTGATTACTTCCGAAAGGCGATGCCTTTTTTGCGAGAGGAACCTGAAAATGGTTGATGTGATGTATTTTGCTTGGGTGCGCGAACGTATTGGCGAGCCGCGCGAACAGGTTGAGACAAGCGCCAATACCGTGGCGGAATTGGTGGACGAACTGCGCGCGCGCGAACCGCGATATGCCGAAGCCTTCAAAGACCTCTCCGCCCTGCGTGTGGCACTGGACCAAGAACTGTCAGATTTCGATGCGCCCCTGAAAGGCGTGCGCGAAGTGGCGTTTTTTCCACCGATGACAGGCGGCTAAAATGACCGGCCAAAACCACGTCCGCGTACAAGCCGAAGAATTCGACCCAAGTGCCGAACTGCAAGGCTTTGGACGTGGCCGCAAGGATGTCGGCGCCGTGGTCAGCTTTACCGGCGTTGTGCGCGACGATGATGGCTCGCTTGACCGGATGGAGATCGAACACTACCCCGGCATGACGCAAAAAGCGGTCGCCGCAATTGTCGATGACGCCATCACCCGGTGGGAACTGGCCCAATGTCTGGTCATCCACCGCTATGGTCCCATGCGCCCCGGCGACCAGATTATGATGGTGGCCACCGCCGCCAAACACCGCATCGCAGCCTTTGAAGCGGCCGAATACCTGATGGATTACCTAAAATCCCGCGCGCCGTTCTGGAAAAAAGAATTCACCAAAGCGGGCAAAACCGCGTGGGTGGATGCCAAGGTGAACGACGAAGACGCGCTGAAGCGCTGGTCACGTTAAAGCGCACTGGCCTCTCTCTTTTTCTTGCTGAAAGTACCTTGGGGTGAGGCCGCAAGGCCGAGGGGCAACGCCCCTTTCTCCCCTTACGCGCGCTTTCGCTCGGGTATGATTTGCTGAGCGATGCCCGCCCCGATCAAATACACCGAGGTGGCCACCAACCCCCAATGCGCCCAGCTTTCGGGATGGAAATCGACCCAAGCCGCCCAGCCCGCAAAAAATGTCCACGCCAAGGCCATGGGAAAGCTCAGCAACCGCCAGCGTATCGTGCGGGTGGGGTGAATGAATTTCAATGGAAAGAACATGCTGACGGCTAGCGCGATGATCAACGCCAGCATGACCCAGAAATTAGGCTCTGTGGCAAAGAGAACAAGGATCAACATGTTCCAGCATCCGGGGAAGCCTGAAAATGAATTATCCTTTGTTTTCATGCGTGTATCGGCAAAATACACAACGGACGTAAAGGTGATCACAATGATCGCCACCCAACCGGTCCAACCGTGCATCAGGCCGGATTTGAACAGCGCATAGGCCGGGATGAATACATAGGTCAGATAGTCGATGATCAAGTCCATCAACACACCATCATACTGCGGGGCGTTGACCTTGACCTGATAGTGGCGCGCCAATGGTCCGTCGATGCCGTCCACGGCAAAGGCGACGACCAGCCACAAAAACATCAGCCCCCATTTCTCATCAACAGCGGCCAGCATGGCCAGCATCGCGAAAACAGCACCAGTTGCGGTCAAAAGATGCACGAGAAGGGCTTTTGTCTGAATATTCATGGGCGCCTTGTGCCGCAAATTGCCCCTTTAGGAAAGGGGAAAGCCATGATGGATCTAATTTGCGCGGTTTGCACGTGGGTGGGTGGCTTCATAAACCTCCATCAAACGGGCGGTGTCAACGGCGGTATAGGCCTGTGTGGTCGACAGGCTGGCGTGGCCCAACAGCTCTTGGATTGCGCGCAAGTCCCCGCCAGCATTCAACAAATGCGTGGCAAAGGAATGGCGCATGGCATGTGGTGTGGCGGTTGAGGGTAGGCCCAGTTGCAGGCGTGTTTTCTCCATTACTTTTTGCACTGTGCGCGGGTTCAATGCGCCGCCGCGGACGCCGCGAAATAGTGGCGCGTCGGGGGCCTCTGGGTGTGGGCATTGACGGCGATAGGCCTCAACCGCGCTGCGTGCTACATCCAACACGGGCACAATACGTTCTTTGCCGCCTTTCCCGGTGATGCGCAGCACTTCGGGCAGGGGGGCGTCGGCACAGGTTAATGACAGCGCTTCGGAAATGCGCAAGCCACACCCGTACAGCAGCGTGACCACCGCAATGTCGCGCGCACCCGCCCAATCTTGTCGCGCCTGTTCCCCCACCAAATCCAAAACGGCCTTCGCTGCGTCCGGGGCCAGAGGGCGAGGGAGCTTCTTGGTGAATTTCGGGCTGCGCACAGACAAAACGGCAGTGGCGTCAAAATCGTCGCGTTCCGACAGCCAGCGATAAAAGCTTTTCACCGCAGACAGCGCGCGCGCCAAAGATCGTGTTGCCACGCCGCGCGCCCGTTCATGGGCCATCCACGCCCGCATATCTGACAGCGTAACCTGCGCCAAAGCGGCCCGGCCTTGGGGGCCAGCAAGATGCTGCGCCATAAAGGCCAGAAAGCCCGAAAGATCGGTTTGATACGCGGTCAGGGTGTTGTCTGATGCCCCGCCCAAGGCGCGCATCTGATCCAGCCATGTTTCCAGCGCGTCCCGCGCGCCGGGTGAAATCATCAGAGAATGCGTGTCGGTCACGACAACCAGCGGCGCATGGCGCGTTCAAACACCCCGCCGAAAAACTGAAGCAAATCTGTGCCTTGCCCCGGTTTGAATTGATGTGGGTCTTCGGCGCCCATCACCAACATACCGGGCAGACGGCCGCGGCCTAGGTCAAGGCGAATGCACGCTTCTGACCGGACCCAAAACCCGCTATCGCCATAAATCGTTGCGTCTTGTTCCTGAATTTGGCGCAGAAACACCGAGCGTGAATTTTGATCCCGTGGGCCGCCAAGATAGTCGTCAATGAACCCCGGTTGTGCGGTGGCCAGCACGTTGCCCAGCTTTTGCACCGCGGGGTTTTTGTCGCTTTGCACGGTTTCCAGCACCAGACGCACGGCGTCCACGCGCAGGATCTCGGCCACTTCGCCGCCCAGATCCTTCATAAAGTCTTCGAAACCCGCGGGATCCAACATGCGCAAAACTGCGCGGTGGATCAGGTTCATCCCGGCCAGATTTTCGTAAGCGGCGGCAATCACAGAGCGGTGGGTGTCTTCAAGCCGGTCAAGGCGCGCCTCAAGCCGGTCCATGGCGATGCCGCGCAGATCAACGATATTGGTGCCCATCGCGCGTTCGTTCGCCGCGATCAACGCATGCATAAGCCCTTGGTCATCAAGAATGACTTCAGGTTGCGAGATCAACGCGTCGCGCAGGTCTTCTGCAATAGAAACGGGATTGCTCATAACTGCCTCAGTGCTTGTTTAGCGTGTTTGTCTGTTCTTATTTTTATATGTTGCCCATGTTTATACACGAGCTTGGCGGCAATTACCGCATATTTTTGGTTAAGATACCGTAAACGCGGCAAGGCCGTGACCCTGCCGCGACATTTTTTACGCGGGCGCGGTTACAGGATTTTGATGTCTGCCGCAGCAATATCCGCCAAAAATGCGTCCAAACCTTTGTCGGTCAGCGCGTGGGAGGCCATTGCTTTGATAACCGAAGGGGGGGCCGTGATCACGTCAGCGCCCACAATCGCGCAATCTTTCACGTGGTTCACGTTGCGGATTGAGGCGGCCAGGATTTCGGTCTCATAGCCATAGTTGTCATAGATGGTGCGGATGTCTGCGATCAGCTCCATCCCGTCCAGCGCGATGTCGTCCAAACGGCCGATGAAGGGCGAGATGAATGTCGCACCCGCTTTGGCCGCAAGCAGCGCTTGGTTGGGCGAGAAACACAGGGTTACATTGACCATAGTGCCTTCGTCCGACAGAGTTTTACAGGCTTTAAGACCATCCCATGTCAGGGGCACTTTTACCGCGATGTTATCGGCGATTTTGGCCAGCTTACGCCCCTCGGCGATCATGGTTTCCGCGTCAACGGCGGTGACTTCGGCGGACACGGGGCCATTGACGATCGAGCAAATCTCTTTGGTGACTTCAATGATGTCACGGCCCGATTTCTTGATGATCGAAGGGTTGGTGGTCACACCGTCCACCATGCCAAATGCGGCAAGGTCTTTGATGGCGTCGATGTCGGCGGTATCTGCAAAGAATTTCATATGCGCGTTCCTATCCGGGTTAGGCAGCTTGTTCTTGGCGTTCTCATAGCGCAAAAAGAACCCAGACTGAAACCCCTGATGAGATGAGACCCCGGATGCCTCACCGCGATGTTGCGCGCCATTTTGCTGAAGGTGACCGGATTGCGGTGATGACCGCCCAGCCACTCGACCGCGTGCTGACCTATAAGTCCCCCGAAGGCGGCTGTGTTCAGGGCGATTATGTCGAGGCGCCCTTGGGGCCACGCAAAGTGTTGGGTGTTGTGTGGGGGCCGGGTGAGGCCGGATTTGACGCCTCCAAATTGCGCCGCGTGAACAAAGTGTTGGATGTGGCGCCAATGCGCGGTGAAATGGCGGATTTCCTGACCCGCGTGGGCGACTATACGATTACGCCGATGAACCATATGCTGCGGCTGGCGACCCGCGCGCCGGGGTTGATGGATCCGCCTTCGATGCGCAAAGTGCTGCGCGCCACCGGGTTTCGCCCCAACCGTCTGACCGATGCGCGCGCCAAGGTGATTGCGGCGATGGATGACAATCCGGGGGCGGCGTTTACGCAAAGCGAACTGGCGGGGTTGGCGGATGTGTCCGGCTCGGTGGTCAAGGGGTTGGTCAAACTGGGGGCGCTGCGCGAAGAAGACGCCCCGCGTGACATGCCCTATCCCTTCCTGGACCCACTCAAGCCCGGCAAAACGCTGACCGAAGATCAGGGTGCAGCCGCGCGTGCGCTGACGGACGCGGTGAAATCTGGCCGCTACGGCACCACGCTTTTGCGCGGCGTGACAGGATCTGGCAAAACCGAAGTCTATATGGAAGCGGTGGCGGCCTGCCTGCGAAAAGGGCGACAGGCGCTGGTGCTTTTGCCAGAAATCGCACTGACATCTGAGTTCCTGAAACGGGTCGAAGAACGCTTTGGCGCGCGGCCTGCCGAATGGCATTCCGGCGTGACCATGACCGAACGCAGGCGCTGTTGGCGCATGGTGGGTGAAGGCGAGGCGCAATTGGTTGTTGGCGCGCGGTCCGCCCTTTTCCTACCGTTTCGTGATCTGGGTCTGATCATCGTCGATGAGGAACACGACAATTCCTACAAACAAGAGGACGGCGTGCTGTATTCCGCACGTGACATGGCCGTTTTGCGTGCCTCAATCGTGGACGCGCAAGTGGTGCTGGCCTCGGCCACGCCGTCGCTTGAAACATGGGCCAATTGCGAAGCAGGGAAATACACCCGCATTGAATTGACCAGCCGCTATGGCCCCGCTGTGCTGCCTGATATGCGCGCAATTGATATGCGATCCGAGGATTTGCCGTCGAATTCCTGGATTTCACCCACGTTGAAATCCGCCATCACCGCGCGGATTGCAAAAGGCGAACAATCGCTCTTGTTTATCAACCGGCGCGGCTATGCCCCGGTGACGATTTGCCGGGCCTGCGGGCATCAGGTGGGTTGTGATCATTGCGATGCGCGTATGGTGGAACACCGGTTTCAAAAGCGTCTGGTCTGCCATCAATGTGGCGAGACGAAACCGATGCCAGAGGTCTGTCCAGACTGTGAGGTCGAGGGCAAAATGGCCCCGGTTGGCCCCGGTGTGGAGCGGCTGGCCGAAGAGGTCACGACAAGCTTTCCCGACGCGCGCATCGCGGTTCTCTCGTCTGACCTGTTTGGCTCCGCCCGCGCGCTGAAGGCGGAAATTGAGCGCATTGCGGCGGGGGACGCCGACATCATCATCGGCACGCAATTGGTCGCCAAAGGGCATAATTTTCCGCACCTCACTTTGGTCGGGGTGATTGACGCGGATCTTGGCCTGCAAGGGTCTGATCTGCGCGCGGCTGAACGCTCGTTCCAATTGATCCGCCAAGTGGCGGGCCGGGCAGGGCGATCTGAGGCGCGGGGGACGGCGCTTTTGCAGACGTTCCAGCCGGAACACCCGGTCATTCGCGCGATCCTGTCGGGCGATGAAGAAAAGTTTTGGCGTGCGGAAGCGGGCGAGCGTCACCACGCGGGCGTGCCGCCTTACGGTCGGCTCGCGGGGATTGTGATCTCAAGCCCTGACGTGCAGGTGGCGTTTGATCTTGGGTCTGACATGGCGCGGCGCGATGGGCCGCTGCGTGACATTGGCGCGCAGGTCTTTGGGCCAGCACCCGCCCCCATTGCCCGTGTGCGTGGCCGCCACCGGGTGCGTCTGTTGATTAAGGCCGAGAAAACCGCGCCCATTCAAGCCGCCATCCGCAAATGGTTGACGCAATTTCCCATCAAAGGCGATTTGCGCATTCAGGTCGATATTGATCCGCAGAGTTTTTATTAAGGGCAGGGTTACTGCGCCGGTTGTGCGACCCCGCCACCTTTGGGTTGGTCAATCAGGTAATCGGTGGCGATCGCGCCGATCCACATACACAGCAGGGCCAGCCAAGCGGTGGCGACAAAGATTGACCCACCGGTCACGCCCGCGCCAATGGCACAGCCGCCGGCAAGCATGCCGCCAAAGCCCATCAGCACAGCCCCGGTCATAGAGCGGCGCATCACAGCTTCGCCCTCATACCCTTGAAACCTGAACTCCCCCGCCAGATAGCTGGCAGAAAAGGCGCCGATGACCACGCCGGGGATCAGGCCCACGTCAAATTCCAGCACCGGGTTGGGGGTTAGGAAAAACATCAATGTGTTGGCAGACGGCCCGGTGAAGGTGGCCGAGGTCACAGTGATCGGGTCAAACGCGGCTTGGCTAAGTTGAAACGTCAGCACCCAACCAAGGGCCACCGCAAAGCCCACGCCCGAGCCAAAGATCAACCGTTTGGCCCCCAGATTGGACCGCCGCGCAAGGTAAAGCGCCAGCACCGCAATCGTCAGCCCCATGGCAAAGCCGAACCATTCTGGCAGGCCCAAAAGTGTAAGGAGGTTCACATTGGTGCCACCTTTGGTCATCCAAAGCGAGGCCAGATAGGTGCGAAAATCAGCCAGATAACCATGCAGGCTCATCTGCGCGACAATTGCCATCAACATGCCCGACATGACAGACCGCAGATTTCCGGTGGAGGCGAGCACCAAAAGCCGACCCGAACACCCCCGCGCCAGCACCATGCCAACGCCAAAGATCAACCCACCAATGATCGCCCCAGACCAGCTTCCGGTCACGGCCATCATCCGCGCGTCTTCGGTGCGCAAAAGCCCCAAAAGCGCGGCCCCCTGCACCCACACAAGCGCGGTTGAAAAGGTCAAAAGCCAGATCGCGACCGAGTTTGACATCGTCCGCCGGGCAAATTCCACCGTTGCCGCGCGCAGGCAAAACCGCGAGCGCTGGGCCGCGATGCCAAAGACAATCCCGGTGATCAGGCCAAAAAGCGCCGCGGTTGGGCTTTCGCCGATGCGTTCGATCAGGGGGATAATGTCCATGGGGCCTCCTTGGTTGGTGCGCGTCAGGCGGGGTTTGTTTGCGGGGCACTATGACTGTGTGTGTGACGGGGTGCCTTGACCTATATCACATAAGTATCGCGTTAAGTGAATGTGTTTTCTGTTGGTGTTAACTATTCAACAGGCGTAAAGCGAAGGGATGAGACATACGACCATGACCCTTGATGAGGCCCGCGCGCTGCCGTTTTGGCGCCGACCTATCTTTTTGCTGCTGCTCATGACGGCCGCCATGCCGCTTGCGTTTTCCACCTGGCTTGCGCTTTTGAACAATTTTGTGATTGGCGAGGCGGGGTTTACCGGTGTTGAAATCGGTTGGCTGCATACGGTGCGCGAAATTCCGGGGTTTCTGGCGATTGGGGTGATTGCCCTGATCATCTTGATGCGTGAACAGACCTTGGCGGTCGGGGCCTTGGCTTTGCTGGGGGCGGCCACGGCCGTGACCGCGTGGTTCCCATCGTTTTCGGGCATCCTCATCGTGACCATGCTCAGTTCCATTGGGTTTCATTATTACGAGACGGTCAATCAGTCGCTTCAGCTGCAATGGATCCGCAAGGACCGCGCGCCACAGATGCTGGGGTGGATCACCGCTGTTGGATCGGGGGCGTCTTTGTTGGCCTATGGGTTCTTGGTTCTGACGTGGGAAACGCTGGGGCTGAGCTATAATTTTGTCTACCTCTTGTCGGGCGGGCTGACGCTGGCCATTGCTGTCTTTTGCTGGTTTGCCTATCCGAAATTTGAAAGCCCCGAACCGCAGCTGAAAACTTTTGTGCTGCGCAAACGCTATTGGCTTTATTATGCGCTGCAATTCATGGCAGGGGCGCGGCGTCAGATTTTCATCGTGTTTGCGGCCTTTATGATGGTCGAACGCTTTGGGTTTGAGGTGCACGAGGTCACCGCGCTCTTTCTGATTAACTATGTCGCCAACATGTTCTTTGCGCCTTTGATGGGCAAAGCGGTGGCAAAATGGGGTGAACGGCGCGCGCTTGTCTTTGAATATACAGGGCTTGTTGGCGTGTTTCTGGCCTATGGTGGGATCTATTTCTTTGGTTGGGGGGCGATGCTGGCGATGGGGCTGTATGTGCTGGACCATCTGTTCTTTGCCTTGGCGTTTGCGCTGAAAACCTATTTTCAGAAAATCGCCGACCCGCAAGATATCGCCCCCACAGCGGCCGTGGCCTTTACCATCAACCACATTGCGGCGGTGTTTTTGCCAGCGCTGCTTGGCTATCTGTGGGTGGTCTTTCCCGGCGCTGTCTTTGGGCTGGCCGCAGCGATGGCCGGTGTATCACTTGGTCTTGCGCTGATGATCCCGCGCCATCCGGAAAAGGGTCACGAGACCGTGTTTGCCCGCCCTCTTGCACAGGCGGCGGAGTGACCCCAAATCTTTGCAAAACGACAGGTCTTTGCCGAACAAAGGATATATGATGCTTTTTGGGACACAGAAAAAATCCACTTTGGTGACAAAAGAAGCCGCCCTTGCCGGGCGCAGTGAAACCGTGCTGACCCCATCGGACCATCACATCTTTCACCGCGCGCTGACGATGGACGTGCCCGAAGGATATGAGGTCGCGGTGTTTGGCATGGGCTGTTACTGGGGTGTTGAACGGATTTTCTGGCAACAACCCGGTGTCTGGCTGACCATGGTCGGCAACGCGGGCGGATATTCCACCCATCCCACCTATGAAGAGGTGTGTTCGGGGCAAACCGGCCACACCGAGGCGGTACGGGTGACTTATGATCCGACGCTCACCAGCTATCAGGCGCTGCTTAAGGTGTTTTGGGAAAACCACGATCCGACCCAAGGGATGCGGCAGGGCAATGACATGGGCACGCAATACCGCTCGGCCATTTATGCCTCGGATCAGGCGCAACTGGATGCGGCCCGTATGTCCGCCGCCGAATTTGCCCCACGCCTAAGCGCGCAGGGGTTTGGTGCGATCACAACCGAGATCAAATTGGATCAGGCGTTTTACCCCGCCGAAGCCTATCACCAGCAATATCTGTCGAAAAACCCGGCGGGCTATTGCGGGATTGGCGGTACAGGCGTGACCTGTCCAATCGGCACAGGCGCCTGACCCAAGACAAATTTTGCCATCAAAGACCAACCCACGCGGTGGGTTTGACCTTTGATGGCGGTGGCCTCGCGATGCTCGGCTGACGTCTTGCCTTCGGCGAGGATACTTGTGGAAAGAGGAAGGCAAAGCGCGGCTCTTTTCCTCTTTCTAAAAATATCCCCGCCGGAGGCATCCAGGCATAGCCAAGGCCACCCCACGTTGGTGGGGCAGCAGGCCGCAGGAACGCTTGACCCTTTCCCCGTCGCCCGCTAGGCCCTTTTTAATCTCTGAAAGGACCGATCATGCCCACATGGACCGCGCTTACCACTCTTAAAGGTCAAACCGCCGCTGAGGCCCTTGGCGAAGCGATGGAAAATCTGATCCCGGAACCCACCGGGATTGGCGTCTTTGAGATCGAAGATGACAGCGGGCTGTGGGAAGTTGGCGGATATTTCACCGATGCCCCTGATCAGGCGGGCCTTGCGCTTTTGTGTGCGATGCACGGCGCCAAAGATTTCACCATATCTGAATTGCCGGAAACCGATTGGGTGGCCCATGTGCGCCGTGAATTGGCGCCGGTCGAGGCGGGGCAGTTTTTTGTCTATGGATCACATGATGCGGATCAACTGCCTGATGACAAAATCGGCCTGCTGATCGAGGCGGCGATGGCCTTTGGCACGGGGCATCACGGCACCACGCTGGGCTGTTTGCGCGCACTTGATCGCTTGGCGGGCGAAGGGTTCGTGGGTGAAAAGGTTGCTGACATCGGTTGTGGCACAGCGGTGCTGGGGATGGCTGCGGCGAAGATCTGGCCCAACCCGGTGATTGTGTCTGACATCGACGAAGTGGCGGTGGATGTGGCGCGTACAAATGTGGTGGCCAATGGGCTTGAAGATCGGGTGATCTGTGCCGAGGCCGCTGGTTTTGATGCGCCTGCCTTAAAGGATGCTGTGCCGTTTGATCTGGTGTTTGCCAATATTTTAAAGGGGCCGCTGATTGGTTTGGCCCCGGATATGGCGGCATCGATTCGCCCCGGTGGCTATGCGATTCTGTCTGGAATCCTGAATCCTCAGGCTGATGAGGTGATCGAGACTTATTCCAATAATGGGTTTAATCTGGTCAATCGGGATGAGATTGTTGACTGGACCACGCTGATTTTAATGAAATCTGACTAAACTAAGGCGGAAACAGTTCGTTTCCTCGCTGTGCATGCCTTAATTTGATATAACAGGTTCACCGAATTTGTTGGTGGGGGCCAACACGAGGGTACGAAGATGGCCGAAGCCAACTATGCCAAGTTCAGCAAGCGCATGCGCTTGATCGAAAAGCGCCACCGCAAGATGTCGCACGGCTATGTTCAAATGGTCGAGCGTGACGGGCTTCTTGTCCCCAAAGCGCGTCGCAAAGCACATCGTCATTTCCCGCTGAGGGGGCTGGCGATCACGCTGGCACTTTTCCTTTTGTTCAAAGCCGGTTTGATGATGCAGCTGGGCGCCGCCACATATGATGATCGCGTTGCCAAATTGGCCGCTGGAACGTCGGTTGAGCAGGTTGGCGCATGGGTTATGACGGCTGATCCCATTTCGGTCTGGATCTCGGACCAAGCGAAGATTTGGTTTTAAGACATTTACCGGGGCGATGCTGCTGCGAGCTGGTCGCGCCTTTATGACCAAACCACCCCCTGACCCCATCGGATCAGGGGTTTTTCTTTGCCTGATCCAATGAAAGCTGGAATTGCCCTAGCTTTCGCGTTCGTAAATTGGGGCAGGTGCGAAGCTGACCAACCCCAGTTTTCGCGCGGTTTCAAGGGTCAGGATTTCGCTGTTAAAGCCGGGCAGTTGAAAGGCACGAATGGCGGACCGGGTTGCCCCATCCATCACACCGCTAATGGACCCGTTATAGCCCCCGCGCGCGGCAAGGGCGCGTTGTACGGATGCGATGAACTCTGGCGTCATGGCATCGGGGCAGGGGACTTCGAAATAATAGACCTCTCCGCCTGCGGCAATCACCTGTTTGGTCACGGTTTCATACTGCGGTGGGGTGATGATTGTCGCGCCATCCGGGGCGAAAACCGCCGGGGTCACCTGTTTGCTTTCGGTGATGGTTTCAATCACGGCGGGGGTGACGTCTTTGCCGTAACAGGCCCCTTCGCGCGCCCCATCAGGCCGGTCGCCGGAGGCCATCAGGGTGGCGCCTTCGGGCACCTGTGTCACCTGTGGCTGCGGGGTGCAGGCCACAAGGCCAAGTCCAACAAGAGGCCCAAGGAAGGACGGGATGAATACGCGTTTCATGTCTGCTCATTTATTGTCGTTGGCCTGAATGCACCTGTTGGTGCTTTGCACGGCGTGTTTGCGAAAGGATACCCTGTTTGCCCCAGCGGGCCTAGCCCCGGCCTTTGCAAACTGGCGATAAGCTGCCAAACCCCGTGATTTCACTGAAATATGAGGTCTTTTGACCGCGCTCACGCTGTGGAACCCGATGAAGGGGTCGCAAAATCGCGCGCCACGGTTTATATGCGCCGTGACCCCCGGATCAGCTTATTTTAGTGTATCGGATCACGGGCAAAACGCATTAGATATGCCTCAAGCAAATGGATGGAGAGAGCCAGATGGCAAAGATTACCTATATCGAGCATAGCGGCACCGAGCACACCGTCGATGTGGCCAGTGGGCTGACCGTCATGGAAGGCGCGCGCGACAATAATATTCCGGGCATCGAGGCCGATTGTGGCGGTGCCTGCGCCTGTTCCACTTGCCACGTGTATGTGGATGAGGCTTGGGTGGAAAAAATCCCGGCCAAAGACGCGATGGAAACCGATATGCTCGATTTCGCGTTTGAACCCGATGCGGCGCGCTCGCGTTTGACCTGTCAGGTGAAAGTCACCGATGCGCTGGACGGTCTTGTGGTGCATATGCCCGAAAAACAAATCTGATGATGGCGGTGGCGGGGCGAGTTCTGGGTGCGATCTGCGCCTGTGTCTTTGCCGTTTTGGCGCTCCCCGCTGCTGCAACCCCACCCGATCAGATTACCGAGGCGAAATTCTCTGAACCCACCACACGGTACGCCCACGGGGTTCTGGGGGACGCTGTGGAATGGGGCGCGCTTGAGCTGACCATCGACAAATGCTTTGGCTGCGACAGCGCGGTGGTTGAAACGCGGTTGATCCGCCTGCCGCAAACCCGCGTGTTCGAAGACCTCGCCCCGCGCATTTTCCGCGATGACGATGGCAGCACGCTTGTTGCGGTGGTCGAAAGCGATGCCAATTTGGGCGCGCGCCTGTCGATTTATGATCAGAACGGGCTTTATGTGGCCACGCCCTTTATTGGTCGTGCGAATCGCTGGTTGGCGCCGATTGGCGCTGCGGATTTTGATGGGGATGGTTGGATAGACCTTGCCTATATCGACCGGCCACATCTGGCGAAAACCCTGCGTGTCTGGCGTTTGGATCGTCACAAGGATGCACCGCGCCTGTCCGAGATCGCTTCAAAACCCGGCCTGACCAATCACCGCATTGGTGACGACTTCGTCACCAGCGGCCTCCGCGATTGTGGACAGGGTCCAGAGATCATCACCGTGGATGCAAACTGGCAAACCATCATGGCAACCCGCCTGTCGGGAAACACCCTGACCAGTACAAAAGTCGCGCCTTTTAAAGGCCAGCCCTCGATGACAAAAGCGCTGTCCTGCGAAAACTGACGCTTCTTTTTCTTGCCTGAAATACCTCGGGGTGAGCGCACAGCGCGAGGGGCAGCGCCCCTTGGCTTGCAACGTAAGCCACCAACAACATCGTTAAATATCAGGCACGCTTAAAGACGCGGGTTTTACTCATTCAACCGCCCAATTAAAGCGCGCGCCAGCCGATGTCTTTGCGGTAAAATCCGTCCGGCCAGTTGATCCCATCCACCATCGCATAGGCACGCTCTTGTGCTTCGGCCAGTGTGTCCCCGCGCGCGGTCACGTTCAAAACCCGCCCGCCGGTTGCAGTGATTTTCCCGTCAACCGCCTTGGTGCCGGCGTGAAAGACCATGTTTTTGCTGTCCTCGGCCATGCTGTCCAGCCCGCCAATCACAGTGCCCTTCTTATACGCCCCCGGATAACCATTGGCGGCATAAACCACTGTAATGGCGTGATCATCCGCCCAGTTCACTTGCGCCGCATCCAAGCGTTCTTCCGCACAAGCCAACAAAAGATCCAGCGCTTGCGCGCCCAGACGCATCATCAGAACCTGACATTCCGGGTCGCCAAAGCGCACGTTATACTCCACCAACCGGGGTTGCCCGTCTTTGATCATCAGGCCCACATAAAGCACACCCTGATACGGCGTGCCGCGTTTGGCCATTTCTGCCACGGTTGGCTTCACAATCTCGTCCATCGCCTTTTGTGCGATCTCATCGGTCAGAACAGGCGCCGGAGAATAAGCCCCCATGCCGCCGGTATTCGGTCCGGTGTCGCCTTCGCCCACGCGCTTGTGGTCCTGCGCCGTGCCGATGGGCAGCGCGGTTTTCCCGTCACAAAGGATGAAATAAGACGCCTCTTCGCCTTCCATAAACTCTTCGATCACCACCTCGGCGCCAGCGCCACCAAAGGCCCCGCCAAACATGTCGTCGATGGCGTCCAAGGCTTCGGCTTCTGTCATCGCGACAATCACGCCCTTGCCCGCGGCCAGCCCGTCTGCCTTGACCACAATCGGCGCACCATTTGCGCGAATATGCGCCTTGGCGGCGTCTGCATCGGTGAAATGGCCATAGCCTGCGGTGGGTGCGCCAGAGGCGTCACAAATCTCTTTGGTGAAGGATTTTGACGCTTCCAACCGGGCCGCCGCAGCAGACGGCCCGAACACCTTGATGCCCGCCTCGCGCAAGCGATCTGCCACGCCATTGGCCAATGGGGCCTCGGGGCCTATGATAACAAAATCCACGCTGTTTTCCTGAGCGAACACAACCACAGCCCCGCCGTTTTCGATATCAATCGAGGCACATTCCGCAATCGCTTCCATGCCCGCATTGCCCGGCGCACAGATCAACCGATCACATTTCGGGTTCTGCTTAACCGCCCAAGCCAACGCATGTTCACGCCCGCCGCTGCCGAGAATGAGAATGTTCATCTTTGCCCCCTGATATCTGGCCTGATATGACGTGGGCATAACGATCAAAGCCGTTGGAAACAAGTCTGTTGGCCGCCCAATGGACGCAGAAATTTGCGCAATATTTCGGCAAGGTCTTGGCCTTCTGCACGGCGCCGACTACAGTTTCCGAAACCTTCATAAGCACCGAGCGCCCCATGTCTGACCTGATTGATGATCCAAACCCCGGCCAGAATACGCCCGAATATTCCGTGGCCGAAATCTCGGGTGCGGTGAAAAAGACCATCGAAGGGGCCTTTGGCCGCATTCGGGTACGCGGCGAGGTGGGGCGGGTGTTCAAAGCCCGCTCCGGTCACCTTTATTACGACGTGAAAGACGACGGCAATGTGCTGGGCTGCACCACGTGGAAAGGCCAAGCGGCCAAGCTTTCCGTGCAACCAGAAGAGGGCATGGAGGTGATTGTCACCGGCAAGCTCACCGCCTTTGGCGCCCAGTCGAAATACAACATGAATGTCGATGAGGTCGTGGTCGCGGGCGAAGGCGCGCTGATGGCCATGCTCGAAAAACGCAAGAAAAAGCTGGCGGGCGAAGGCCTGTTTGACGAGGCGCGCAAACAGAAAATCCCGTTTTTGCCAGAGATCATCGGCGTGATCACCTCGCCCTCGGGCGCCGTGATCCGCGATATCCTGCACCGGTTGCGCGACCGTTTCCCGCGCAAGGTTCTAATCTGGCCGGTGGCCGTTCAAGGGGCGGCCTGTGCGCCGGAAGTCACCCGCGCCATCGAAGGGTTCAACGCGCTCACCCCCGGTGGATCCATGCCGCGCCCCGACCTGATTATTGTCGCGCGCGGGGGCGGATCAATTGAGGACTTGTGGGGCTTTAACGAAGAAAACGTGGCGCGTGCAACGGCGGCGTCCCAGATCCCAATCATCTCAGCCGTGGGGCATGAAACCGACACCACATTGATCGACTTTGTGTCTGATTTGCGCGCACCAACCCCGACTGCGGCGGCGGAGCACGCGGTGCCTGTGCGGTTGGAGCTGATGGCGTGGGTGGATGAGGCTGGCGCGCGATTGTCACGCGCCGTGGGCCAAGGCGTCACGCAACGTGGCCAACGCCTGCGCGATCTGTCACGCGCACTGCCGCGCCCCGACACATTGCTGGACGGGCCGCGCCAAAGATTTGATCGCTTGGGGGATCAGTTGCCCAATGCGCTGCGCAATGTGACGCAAATTCGAAAAGTTCAATTGTCTCAGGCGTCTGCGGGGCTTCGGCCAAAGGTTTTGACCGGGGCGTTGGTGCAACGAAACAAAGATCTGACCACCCTTGCGACCCGACTTGGCCCCGCGCTGGGGCGCGGCACAGCGCAGGTGCGGCGCGATTTTGACAAGCTTTCCGCGCGGCTGTCTGCGGATCGGATTACCGCCGATATGACCGGACAAAAACGTGATATGGCCGAGCTGACCACGCGTTTGTCCCGTGCCTATGAGGCCAATGTGACCCGGCACCGCGACCGGCTGACCGGGCTGGACCGGATGCGCCAAACGCTGGGCTATACCGAGACGCTGAAACGCGGTTATGCCGTAGTGCGCGGTGATGGGGATGTTGTGACCCATCAGGCCGCTGCCCGTGCCGCTGGTGTGCTTGAGATTGAGTTTTCTGATGGTCGCATGACGGTCGGTGGCGGAGCCGTTGGGGAGATCCCTGCGGAAACACCCGTTGAAAAGGCTGCGGAAAAGATCGTGGACAATCCGGTGAAAAAGCCCGCCCAAAAAGCCGCCCAAAATCCCGCAAAGAAAAAGGCGCCAAAACCCGGCCCTGAACAGGGGTCGTTGTTTTAGCGCCTTGATTTAATGGGGTGAATGGGGGTTAGCGTTTTGGCTTGCGGCTGCCGCCAGCACTTGCGCCACCACCACCCGGACCGCGCCCAGAAGGCTTGCCACGTGAGGGCGGTTTGCCACGAGATGTCGGCTTGCCGCGCCCGGTTGGTGCATCCCATTCGTCAATCAACGGCCCCTTGCGGGCGCGTGGTTTCGATGCGGGTTTTGACGCAGATTTCGCGCCAGATTTGCCACCTGCTTTACCACCGGGTTTCTGACCCGCTGCGGGATCGGGTTTGGCGCCTGCGCGCCCGGCAAGGGGGCCACCAAGCTTGCCGCTCGCTTTGCCGCGCCCTGCGACGGGCCGGGGGGCATCCGCGGTTTTTCCGCCGGGGGCGTCTGGCCCACCCGCCCGCTTGCGCACGGGCATTTTGCGGTTCAGATCCAAGCCAAGCTGGTCGCGCAACACGCGCGGGCGCAGCTCTTCGACTTCGCCAGCGGCCAAGGTGCCCAATTGGAACGGGCCATAGCTGATACGCATCAGGCGGTTCACCGACAGGCCCACCGCCTCCATCGCGCGGCGAATTTCGCGGTTCTTGCCCTCTTTCAGCGCCACGGTCAGCCAGGCGTTGGCACCTTGTTGCCGGTCAATGGACACGGACATTGGCTGAAACCGCTCGCCGTCGATGGTGATGCCTTTGCGCACGGGTGCCATCATTTCATCATGGGGTTTGCCGTTCACACGCACGCGGTATTTGCGGGTCCACCCGGTTGAGGGCAGCTCGAGCTTGCGCTTCAGCTCGCCATCATTGGTCAGCAACAGCAGCCCCTCGGAGTTCAAATCCAAGCGCCCCACGCTCATCACCCGGGGCAGATCGTCAGGCAGCGCGTCAAACACCGTGTCGCGGCCCTTTTCGTCGCGGGCTGATGTCACCAAACCGCTGGGTTTGTGGTATAGCCAAAGGCGCGGGGGTTCGGGGTCGGCCAGCGGCAGATCATCCACAAGAATTTCGTCTTTGTCGGTCACATTCAGCGCAGGGCTGGTGATCACCGCGCCATTCACGGCCACGCGACCGGCGTCAATCATCCGTTCCGCATCCCGACGACTGGCCACGCCTGCGCGCGCCAGAACTTTGGCGATGCGGTCCCCTTTTGCGGGGTCTTTTGTGCTTTCCGTCTGGCTCGGGTTTGGGCGCTGTGATGCGCGCTGGGCAGGTGGCCGAGCTGGGCGGGCGGATTTGCGTGTATCTTTGGTCATACCCCGCCATACCGCGCGCGGGGGAAAAGGGAAAGGCTTGGCATTCATAGAAATGCAGGTCATCAAGGCGATATGAACACCGCGTCACCCTATATGCAGGCCGCAATGGCCCAAGCACGTGCGGCAGCTTTGCGCGGCGAAGTGCCTGTGGGCGCGGTGGTTGTGGCCCCAGACGGGCAGGTCGTGGCCGAGGCGGGCAACCGCACCCGCGAACTTTGCGACCCTACGGCCCACGCCGAAGTCTTGGCGATCCGGGCGGCTTGTGCCGCACTTGGGTCTGAGCGCCTGCCAGATCACGACCTTTATGTGACGCTTGAGCCTTGCCCGATGTGCGCCACGGTCATTTCGTCCGCCCGCATTCGGCGGCTTTATTACGGCGCTGCGGATCCCAAATCTGGCGGTGTCGCCCAAGGTCCGCGCATCTTTGCCCACCCGCAATGCCACCATGTGCCAGAGGTATATGACGGCATTGGCGAGGATGAGGCGGCGGCGCTGCTTCGTGATTTTTTCAAAGCGGTGCGGGGCTAAGGCATGGATTTGGCGCTGGCAATCCTGCCGATCTTACTGACGTTGCTGACCGGCTATCTGCTGGTTGCGGCCAAGATGATCCCCAAGGCCGATTGGCCGGCGATTGAAACCTTGTCGTTTCGCCTGCTGATCCCGGTGATCTTGTTGCGCCTTATATCACAGGTTGATTTTGATGGCGTTGGGGTCGGCCCTTTTGCGCTGACCTTGGGTGTCACTGTGGCGGGGATCTCGGCGGTGGCGCTGGCGCTGCGACTTTTGCCCAAACATGTGCTGCCCAACCCGCCGTTCACCACGCTGTTTCAATCCACCAGCCGGTGGAATGGGTTTGTGGGGCTTGCGGCGGCCGAGCTGTTTTTAGGCCCCGAAGGCACCGCGCTGATTGCCTTGGCGATGGCAGTTTTGGTGGCGCCGCTGAATGTGGTGAATGTGACGGTCTTGGCGGGCTTTGGACCGGGCGTGACCTCTGCCAAGCGGATCATCATGGGGATTGTGAAAAACCCGCTGGTGCAAGGCGGTGCCTTGGGGCTTTTGATCAACCTCTCGGGTTTTGACATCCCGAAACCCATTGATGACACGCTAGAACTTATTGGCCGCGCGGCGCTTGGGGTGGGCATTCTGGCGATCGGCGCAGGGATTTCGCTGCGGCGTTTGCTGTTGCCCCATTGGCGCACCCTGTTGGGGCTGCTGTTGCGCCCCGGCCTTTCAAGCGGGCTTTTGTTGCTGATCGCGCCGATCTTTGGCCTGACCCCGGAACAGACCCTTGCCGGGATCTTTGTGTTTGGCGTGCCCGCCGCCACCAATGGCTATGTGGTGGCGCGGCAAATGGGGGGGGACGCGGATCTTTATGCGGATGTGATGACCTGGCAAACGCTTTTGTCGCTGATCTGGTTGCCGGTGGCCGCGATCTGGCTGCTGCCCTAGCTCTTTTTCTTTGCCCTAAATATCCTCGCCGAAGGCAAGAAAACCCCGAAGCGCAGCTGAGGGCGCCGCGCGCGCTTATTGCTTCAGATTTCAATCGCTTCCAACACCTCAGGTTCCACCACATCCACACCCGGCAACCCGTCGCGCAGCACCTTGGCGCTTTTTTCCAGCACGGGGAAGGTGCGATAGTGACAGGGGATCACGGTCTTAAAGTTAAAATATCGCTTGGCCGCATAAGCCGCCCGCGCCATGTCCATGGTGAAATGCCCGCCGGCACACAGAATGCCAATATCGGGCTGATGATAATCGCCCATCCAGTCCATATCCGCCATAATGTCGGTATCGCCCGAGACATAGATCACATGGCCTTCGCCCTTGATCATAAACCCAGCCTCGCCACCCGCATACATCGGGCCGTTTGCCCCCGCGATGGACGAGCTGTGCGCGGCGTTGACCATCGTCACCTTGGCCCCGCCCAAAGCCACCGTGCCGCCTTTGTTAAAGCCTGCGGTGGCAATCTCATGTTTGGTTTCCCAATAGCTCATCAGGTCGTAAATGCCGATACAGGGGATGTCCAACTCGCGGCAAATTTCAACCGCGTCATTTGCGTGATCACCGTGCCCATGGGTCAACAGCACATGGGTGGCGCCGTTGATGGCCTCGGCCCGTTTGTGTTCTGGAAACATCGGATTGCCCGTCAGCCACGGATCCACCAGTAAGATCACATCTTCAATTTCCACCCGAAACCCGGAATGCCCCAGCCAAATGATCTTCATTTTCGCCTCCCTTTGGTTGTCACCCCACCAGAGTATCAGCGAAACCCGCCATGTCACCCCGCGAAACGCCCCTGTCGCCGGGCGAAACGCGCATGTCCCCCGGCGAAACGCCCGAGGGTGCTTGCCCCTTGGCCCCCCAAGGGCTAAACGGGTCGGCAAATATTCCGGCGATCCTTCGCACAATCCGCATATCCAATGGGAGCATCCCCCATGTCGATCGACATCGAAACCGCGCGCAAGGTTGCGCATCTGGCCCGCATTAAAGTCGAAGACGACCGTCTTCCGGCGCTGGCCGAAAATTTCAACGCCATCCTCGGCTTTATTGAACAGCTGAACGAGGTGGATGTTGAGGGTGTTGAACCGATGACATCCGTGTCGCCCCAGCGGCTCTTTCGTCGCGAAGATGTGGTCACGGATGGCGATATGCCGGAAAAAATCCTGTCCAATGCACCTGACGCGCGCGAAGGGTTTTTCGCCGTGCCAAAAGTTGTCGAATAAGGCGGATTGAGCAATGACTGAACTGAACAAACTGACCATCGCTGATGCCCGTGACGCCATGCGCAAGGGCGATCTGACCTCGGCTGAACTGACGGATGCGTGTCTTTCGGAAATCGAAGGCGCCGGTGCGCTGGGCGCTTTTGTACACAACACACCTGATCTTGCGCGCCAGCAGGCTGCCGCAGCAGACGCGCGTATCAAAGCAGGCGATGCGCCCGACATGTGCGGCATTCCGTTGGGCATCAAAGATCTTTTCTGCACCAAAGGCGTGGCGTCGCAAGCGGCGTCAAAGATCCTCGAAGGCTTCACGCCGGAATACGAATCGACCGTGTCGCAGAACCTTTTGGACAATGGCACCGTGATGCTCGGCAAGCTCAACATGGATGAATTTGCCATGGGCTCGTCAAATGAAACATCCTGTTACGGCAATGCGGTGAATCCGTGGAAAGTGGATGATCGCCAATTGACACCGGGCGGATCGTCCGGCGGGTCGGCCTCGGCTGTGGCCGCCGACCTGTGCCTTGGCGCGACCGGCACCGACACCGGCGGGTCCATCCGCCAACCGGCTGCTTTCACTGGTATCACCGGCATCAAACCCACCTATGGGCGCTGTTCGCGTTGGGGTGTGGTGGCCTTTGCAAGCTCGCTTGACCAAGCGGGCCCAATGACCAAATCGGTGCGCGATGCGGCCATTATGCTTGAGGCAATGTGCGGCTTTGACGCCAAAGACAGCACATCCGCGAACCTTGCTGTACCGAACTTTGAGGCCATGCTGACCGGCGACATCAAAGGCAAAAAAATCGGTATTCCCAAGGAATATCATATGGATGGCATCCCGGCTGAGATCGAAGCGCTTTGGACCAAAGGGGCTGAAATGCTGCGCGATGCGGGGGCTGAGATTGTTGATATCTCGCTGCCACACACCAAATACGCGCTGCCAGCCTATTACGTGATTGCACCGGCGGAAGCGTCCTCAAACCTTGCCCGCTATGACGGTGTGAAATACGGCCACCGCGCCAAATTGGAAGCGGGCGACGGCATTGACGACATGTACGCCAAAACCCGCGCCGAAGGCTTTGGCGACGAAGTGCAAACCCGTGTGATGGTTGGCACATACGTACTGTCCGCCGGCTTTTATGACGCCTATTACAACCGCGCCCGCCGCGTGCGCGCATTGATCAAGAAAGACTTTGACGACGTGTTTGCCGCTGGCGTTGATGCAATCCTGACCCCCGCCACGCCGTCCGCGGCCTTTGGTCTGGGCGAAATGGCGGACGCGGATCCGGTGAAAATGTACCTGAATGACGTCTTCACCGTGACGGTGAACCTTGCTGGTTTGCCCGGCATTTCGATCCCTGCGGGTCAGGATGCCAATGGTTTGCCACTGGGTCTTCAGCTGATCGGTCGTCCGTGGGAAGAAGGCGATCTGCTGAATATCGCCCATGAGGTCGAGGCCCGCGCGGGCTTTGTGGCGAAACCCGCCAAATGGTGGTAATCACCGTCTGAACGAATACAGAGACTGGGGCGAAGATGCGCATTTTTGTTGGTTTGATTGCAGTTGCTGGCCTTGCGGCTTGTGCAGATACGTCCCTGCCAGACAGCGGGGCGCATTTGCCAACAAAGCCCGTGGATCAATCCGCCCCCCTGTCTGCGATGATCGAAGGAAGCGCGGTCAGCGCGCAGCCTTTGGACGCCCCCGCGACACCGGGTGCCACCGCATCTGCTGGGGTCGGCATCTCAGACGAGCAGGATTTCCAGGCCGTCTCATCCCGCGAGTCGATTGAAAGCGATGCGGCGCGAATTGCGGCGAATAAAGCACAATATCAACAGGTTGAACCCACAGCCTTGCCGTCCCGCCCGGGCGGCGCAAACACGTCGATTGTAAACTTTGCCCTGAACACGACAAATGTGGTCGGGCAGTCGCTTTACAAACGGACGGGATTTGGCGGCCAAAAACGGTTTGATCGCAATTGCCTGAAATACGGCTCGCCTGATCTGGCGCAGCAGGCGTTTTTGAACGCGGGTGGGCCGAAGCGCGACAAATATGGCATTGACCCGGATGGCGATGGCTTTGCCTGCGGCTGGAACCCGGCACCGTTTCGCAATGCGCGCCCCGCGCCCGCGCCACAGCCTGTATCTGACGGCGTCAGCGCCGCTGATTTGCAGGCGATTGGCATCACAGGGGCGGGGATCACACCCCCAGCACCATCCGCGCCGGCGGCCGATCCGCTTCCGGGTGACACGCTGAACATCTCTACCGAATAAATGGCGACGCCCAAGATCATCGCCCATCCGTCGCCCAATTTTGGGCCGCGGCGGGGTGGGCTTTTGCCGTCGCTGATTGTGATCCATTACACGGCGATGGCGGATGCGCGCTCGGCTTTGGAACGGTTGTGTTCTGACGAGTTCGAGGTTTCGGCCCATTATCTGATCTGCAAAAAAGGGCAGGTGTATCAGATGGTTGAGGAAAGCGAACGGGCGTGGCATGCCGGGGCCGGGATGTGGCGCGGGGTGGAGGATATCAATTCGCGCTCGATCGGGATTGAGCTTGATAATGACGGGCGCACCCCATTTTCGGAACCACAAATGGCCGCGCTGGAACGGCTGTTGCCGGGGATCATGACGCGCTGGGATATTCCCGCCGCGGGCGTGATTGCCCACAGCGACATGGCCCCAACCCGCAAGTCTGATCCGGGGCGCAAGTTTGATTGGGCGCGGTTGGCGCGGCAGGGGTTTGCGATCTGGCCTGAGGGCACAAGCGGGGCTGAGCATGCCGATTTTGTCACGCTGGCCACCCGTTTTGGATATGACATGACCCAAGGCGAGGCGGCGGTGCTGGACGCGCTGCGTCAACGCTTTGCGCCGTGGCGCGTTGGGCCGTTGGGGGATGCTGACATGGCGATCCTAACCGATCTGGCCGCGCGCTTTGCGGTTGATTCGCCACAGAACATCCCCTAAGTCATTCGCACGCGGATGGCTGGATGGCCGCGGGTTACTGGGTTGGCATGCCTTCCTATGACGCGAGGAAAGTCCGGACTCCATAAGGCAACGGTGCCGGGTAACGCCCGGCTGGGGAAACCCAAGGGACAGCGCCACAGAGAAGAGACAGCCCCCGCAGGTCGGGGGCAATGGTGAAACGGTGGGGTTAAAGCCCACCGCGCGTTTGGCAACAAATGCGGCACGGCAAGCCCCACCGGGAGCAATGCCAAATAGGAATCGCTTGGGACGCAAGTTCCGGGGCTGCCTTGGCCCTTGAGATTCGGGTTGGCAGCTTGAGGTGTCTGGTAACAGGCATCCTAGAGGAATGGTCATCGAGGGTGGAAACACCCAGACAAAATCCGGCTTATAGGCCGTCCGCGTATATTTTTTGACTATTTGTGCTGTGATTTATGGGGGAAGGGGCGCTGCCCCTCGCACTTTGTGCTCACCCCGAGATATTTTTGGCAAGAAAAAGGGGGGTGGTGGTGAAAACATGGGCTTTGCGGTTGACTCGGTTGGCAGGACCGCTACAAGGCGGGTTCAAGATTGACCCGGGCCATGTTGTGCCCGATGAGGAGCTAGCAACATGGCGAAACCGACCACAATTAAAATCCGCCTGAACTCGACCGCGGATACCGGCCACTTTTACGTGACCAAGAAAAACGCACGCACCATGACCGAGAAAATGGTTGTGCGTAAGTATGATCCGGTTGTGCGCAAGCACGTCGAATATAAAGAAGGCAAGATCAAGTAAGATCTGCTGACTTTGCGAAAAAAGGCCGTCCCATTTGGGGCGGCTTTTTTGTTTGGGGGATGGGATGTTCAGCGGTGCAGGATTTGCTGTGCGATGCGTTGCCCCATCAGATAATAGGTGTTGGGGCCGGGGTGAAAGCCGTCGGGCGCCATCATTTCAGGCGACAGCGGAATATCAAAGGGCATGTAGTCCACACCCAGGTCATGGGCTTGCTTATGCAGGGCGCGATCAAAGCGTTGCGCCTGTAAGCTTAGCACCCAACGCAGCGGGTTGGGCAGCAGCGGAAATTTCTCAATCGGGGGGATGCCGGTGGCGATGATGCGGCTGACGCCCCATTCGCGGCGCAGATGTTCATACAGGGCGGCGCGGGCGCGCAGCAGGTGTTCCAGTGGGATCTGGCTGGTGATGTCATTCACCCCCAGCACCACAAGGGCCACATCCATCTGTGATGGGATTTGGGATCGGAGCAAGGGGCAGGCGGTTCGTGTTGTCGTGCCAGTTTTTGCAATCAGCCGCCAGTCTATTCGGTGTGATGCGGCAAGCGCGCTGACCAGCTGGCCAGACAGGGCCTCGGTCTGGCGGGTGGCGCCCACGCCTGCGGCGGAACTGTCGCCAACGATCAACAAACGCAGCACAGAGCCATTGCCCGACAGGCCCGCCCGGTGGCCAATTGGTTCAGGCAATTCGGTGGCCGTTTTGCGCGCGCGCAGGGCCTGTGCCGTCAAAAGCGGCATCAGCAACAGTTTTGCGAGCATTTCAAGAAGCATAGACACAGCCCCACATCAGCATAAAAAAAGGCCGGTCGCAATGACCGGCCTTTTGAATTTGTGAGATCCGTTCAGATCACTCGCGGTTGCCGAGGAACTGAAGCAAGAACATGAACAGGTTGATGAAATCGAGATAGAGGTTCAGCGCCCCCATGATGGCCGATTTCGCCAGCCATTCGCTGTCCATCGCGTGTGCGTGGGCGATGTAATCGTTCTTGATCTTCTGCGTGTCATAGGCGGTGAGGCCAGCAAAGATCAGCACACCCAGCACGGACACAGCAAAATGGATCATCGAGGATCCGATAAAGATGTTCACGATTGACGCGATGATAATGCCGATCAGGCCCATCATCAGGAAGGTGCCCAAAGGCCCAAGGTCACGCTTGGTGGTGTAGCCATACAGGCTAAGACCCGCAAACGCGATTGCTGTGATCAGGAAGGTCTGCACAATTGAGATGCCGGTGAACACCAGAAAGATCGAGCTGATCGACAGGCCCATCAGAACCGCAAACGCATAGAAAAACAGCTGTGCGCCAGAGGCGGACAGGCGGTTGATGGCGGCACCAAAGGCGAAAACCATCGCCAGCGGGGCAAACATCACAACCCATTTCAGCGGCGAGGCATAAAGCGCTTGGCCCAGACCGGTCAGATATTGACCTTCGCGGATCATCGCAGTGGCGCCTGACGGGTCAGATGTGACCGCAAGGCCAGCAATGGCCCAGCTTGCCAAAGCGGTGATCAAAAGACCCACCGACATGGTGCCATATACTTTGTTCATATGGGCGCGAAGGCCCTCGTCGATCGCGGCGCGTGTACCAACGCCAGAATGGACGGTGTCAAATTCAGCCATATTTAGCCTCCGGGTAAAACTCATCTCAGCGGTCAAAACGTAAAAGCCGCCCTTGGCCGATATATTGGCAAGGACGGCTGAGTTTTCAAGGGTCTTACGCGCGAAATCGGCGGTAAATTGGTGCGAAAGTTAGCGCAGCCAGTGGATAGGCGCGTCCCAAATGGCGCGCTCTGCTTCGCGGCGGGCTTGGGCGGCGGTCAGGCCAACGTCAGCCAGTTGTGCGGCAGTCAGGGTGCTCAAAGCCTTACGTTCGCGGCGGATTTCCAGCGCGTTCACAATCCATGCAAGCGGCGAGAAGCCCACTTTAAGGGTCGGTGTATTGGTACAAGTTACTGCGGTCATCTTCTCTCTCCTTTCTTGAAGCGGATCATTCGACCCGCTAGTATCAAAATTCTTGATCTTTATGCCGCACTGCGATCAATAAAGAAAATGAATGTTTTTGAGATGATCCATCACGGGGTGTGATATGCCAAGAAATCTGGACCTGACAGCAATGCGCAGTTTCGCCACCGTGGCGGATGCGGGGGGGGTGACTCGCGCGGCGGGGCTTTTGAACCTGACGCAATCGGCGGTGTCGATGCAATTAAAGCGGCTTGAGGAAAGCCTGGGCCGGTCGCTTTTGGACCGTACTGGGCGGGGTGTGTCGCTGACGGCGGATGGCGAACAACTGTTGGGCTATGCGCGCCGGATGTTGCACCTGAATGACGAGGTGTTCTCGCGGCTCACAGACCATGCCTACGAAGGCGAAATTGTGCTTGGTGTGCCGTCTGACGTGGTTTACCCGGCGATTCCCAAGATCCTGAAAGCCTTTCACGCCGAATATCCGCGCATGAAGGTTCAGTTGATCTCATCCTACACCAGCCGATTAAAAGCGCTGTTCAAACGCGGTGAATGTGACGTCATCCTGACCACCGAGGACAAGGTTGATGGTGACGGCGAGGTGCTGACCAACCTTCAATTGGTCTGGGTCGGTGCGCCCGGCGGGCAGGCCTATAAAATGCGCCCTCTGCGGTTGGCGTTTCAACACGGTTGTATTTTCCGCACAGGGGTCCAGCAGGCGCTGGATGGGGTCAATATTCCGTGGGAAATGGCTGTGGAAAGCGATTCGACCCGCACGATCGAGGCGTCGTTGTCCGCAGACCTTGCGGTGCATGCGGTGATTGATGGCACAACCCCGCCCCAGCTTGAGGTGATTGACCACGATGGCGATCTGCCAGAGCTTAAGACCACCAGCGTGAATCTTTATGTGGCGAAAAACGCGACGGATGAGGCCTCTTGCGATCTGCTCAGCATGATTCGCACCGCTTACATCGACTTATAGGTGGTGATTCTCGGGACCTATTCCATCGTCACCACAACTTTTCCGGTGGATTTGCGATTGCGCAAAAGCTCTAGCGCGTCCAGCGCCTGATCCAGCGGAAGACTGTGGCTGACATGGGGTTTCAGCTTTCCGGCAGCATACCAGTCAAACAATTGACGCATGCTGTCGGTGACCACCGCAGGGCGAAATTTCAAATAGGCGCCCCAATAAAGCCCAAAAACCGAGATGTTTTTGACCAGCATATGATTGGGTTTGATGTCAGGAAGATCGCCGCTGGCAAAGCCAATCAACAGAATGCGCGCGTCCGGATTGCAGGCGCGAAAAGCGGCCTCATATTGCGCGCCACCAATGGCGTCATACACCACGTCCGCGCCGCCCAAGGATTTTACAACCTCACGGATATCTTGCGTCTCGCTGTCAATCAGATGGTCCGCGCCCGCGTCTTTGCAAATTGCCAATTTATCCGCGCCGCGTGCGCAGGCAATCACGGTCGCCCCCATCAGTTTGCCAATCTCAACCGCCGTTAGGCCAACCCCTCCCGCTGCCCCCAAAACCAACAGGGTTTCGCCGGGCTGTAGGCGGGCTTTGTAATCAAGCGCGACATGGCTGGTGCCATAGGCGATTTGAAAGGCGGCGGCGTCTGTAAAGCTCATGTTTTCAGGCAGACGCACGCAGCGATCCGCGTCAAACACGCCGTATTCCGCCAAGCCTGATTGCCCCGAAAACACCGCGACGCGGTCCCCGGCTTGAAACATGCCGACATTTGCGCCAACCGCTTCGATTTCCCCAGCAGGCTCCATGCCCAATGTGGTCGGCAAATCAGGGCGTTCCTGATATTTGCCGCGCGCCATCAAAAGGTCCGCGAAATTCAGCCCGCAGGCTGCGATTCTCATCAAAACTTCCCCGGCCTGGGGTGTTGGTATGTCAATCTGTGCCAAATGTGGTGTGCCGGAGTGGTCGGTGATCTGAACTGCGCGCATATGGGCCCCCTATTTGCGCGTCAGAGTAGCGTGATTACGCTTGTTGCACGAGAGTCGATTGGCGAGTTTTTGCCGGTTTGATCAAATATTAGCCTGCAACCAAGGGGATATAATCTTTGCAAAATGCAAAACACGCCTAGATTGCATTCTAAAATTGGCATTTAATCCCAGAAAAACCGTGACTTGCAAAGATTCCATTAAGAAAAAAGGGGTGGTAACGATGCTACGAGTTGTTCTCACTACCTAAAAAGACAGGTTGTGGTTGTGGTGCTGGCCGTGGTTTGTGGTCTGTACGCAATCTTATTAACGAGGAGCACGCTGATGAAACATCCCGTGGATGTACACGTCGGGAAGCGTATCCGCCATCGTCGTTGGATGGTTGGTATGACCCAACAACAGCTGGCTGAAAAAGTTGGTATCAAGTTTCAGCAAATTCAAAAATACGAAACCGGCATGAACCGCGTTTCGGCATCACGCCTTTGGGATATTTCATCCGCATTGTCTGTGCCGATTGGGTTCTATTTCGAGGGGCTTGAAAACACCTCGGCTGGTCAAAATGAACAGGACCTGCCCAGTGACATCCTTGCAGATAAGGAAGCATTGGAACTGGTGCGCAGCTATTACTCAATTCCCGAGAATCAGCGCCGTCGCCTGTTTGAACTTGCCCGCGTCCTTTCTGACGCTACATGATCTTGACGCCGCTTGCCTGGCCTCTTATCGCGAAAGCACCTTAGCATTTCGCGGAAAGAGCCGGATATGAGCACGCTTGATAAAACGACTGAAGATGAACTTAAGCGTGTCGCAGAAGCCTTGGCCGATGCGGCGCGACAGGCCATCTTACCCTATTTCCGTACCCAAGACCTTGGTGCGGACAATAAACTTGTGGCCGGGTTTGACCCGGTGACAGAAGGGGACCGCGCGGCAGAAAAAGCCATGCGGTCCCTTCTGGCCAAATGGCGCCCGGATGACGGGATATTTGGCGAGGAATTTGGGCGCTCCGAAGGCACCTCTGGGC
The DNA here is from genome assembly GCA_965367685.1 of uncultured Planktotalea sp. GTDB lineage: Bacteria > Pseudomonadota > Alphaproteobacteria > Rhodobacterales > Rhodobacteraceae > Aliiroseovarius. The sequence continues at coordinate 125,331 of CBDUJY010000007.1, forward strand.
TGACCTGGGTGCTTGATCCCATCGACGGCACGCGGGCGTTTATTTCAGGCGCACCGACATGGGGCGTGTTGATTGCGGTGGGTGGGCCGGGTGGTCCGGCACTTGGCATCATTGACCAACCCTATATTAAAGAACGCTTTTTTGGCGGTTTTGGCGAGGCGTGGGTGGACGGCCCCATGGGGCGACACCCCTTGAAAACCCATGCGCCCCGCCCTCTGTCTAAGGCAACAATCATGACCACTTTCCCAGAGGTCGGCAGCGAAGAAGAAGGCCGTGCCTTTCACGCATTGGCCAAAAAAACCCGCCTGACGCGTTATGGCATGGACTGTTACGGCTATGCTTTGGTGGCCTCGGGTCAGGTCGATTTGGTGGTCGAAGCGGGCCTGCAAGCCTATGATATCCAAGGGCCAATGGCCGTGGTTCAGGCCGCAGGCGGGGTCGTGACCGATTGGCAAGGCGGCCCGGCGCACAACGGCGGACGGGTGATTGCGGCTGCCAACGCTGAGGTTCACCAAGCAGCCCTTGAGGTCCTGTCCAAAGCGTAACCCCTTGTGATCTGCGCTGAAGATGTGGCAAATTCATCCAGCGCGAGTCCTTTGCCCTTTCTGTCGCGCCTTTTAGTTGTCTCCGAAATGGGCGGTAGGAGGCACCGCATGTTAAAACCCAATCCCAATCCGACGTCCAACCCCTCATTTCTCATTCGTAATGCGCAGGTGGCGCTGACGATGAATGACGCAGATGATGAGCTGCAAGGCGTTGATATCCGGCTGGAAAATGGCGTGATTGCCGAGATTGGATCTGGGCTGGAAACAGGCCGATCCGAACTGGTGCTTGCGGATCAGGCGGTTGTGACACCCGGCCTTGTGAACACCCACCACCATCTTTACCAAACCCTCACCCGCGCAGTGCCCGGCGGGCAGGATGCGCTGTTGTTTGGCTGGCTGAAAACGCTTTATCCGATTTGGTCGCGGTTTGGTCCCGAAGACATGCGCGTCTCGGCGATGGTTGGCTTGTCCGAACTTGCCTTGTCGGGCTGCACGCTCAGCTCAGACCACCTTTACCTCTATCCTAATGGCGCGCGCCTTGAGGATACCATTGATGGCGCAAAAGAGGTTGGGCTTCGTTTTCACCCCACCCGCGGGGCAATGTCTATTGGCGAAAGCGGTGGTGGGTTGCCGCCAGATGAACTGGTACAAAACGAACCTGCCATTTTGGAAGACTGCATCCGTGTAATTGATGCCTTCCATGACGCATCAGAGGGGTCCATGTGCCGGGTTGGCGTCGCCCCCTGTTCGCCCTTTTCGGTGACTCGCGATTTGATGCGGGATGCCGCCCTTTTGGCGCGCGATAAGGGCGTGATGATGCACACGCACCTCGCTGAAAATGATGAGGATATCGCCTATTCCCAAGCGCAATTTGGCTGTCGCCCCGGTGACTACGCAGAAGAGCTTGGCTGGGTTGGCGATGACGTCTGGCACGCCCATTGTGTGAAACTGGACAGTCGTGAAATCAACTTGTTTTCAAACACTTCAACGGGTGTGGCCCATTGCCCCTGTTCAAACTGCCGTCTTGGGTCGGGCATTGCGCCGGTGCGTCAAATGCGCGATGCGGGGGTGAAAGTTGGGCTTGGCGTGGACGGGTCAGCCTCAAACGATCAGGGCAACCTGATGGATGAGGCGAGGCAAGCGATGTTGTTGCAACGTGTTGCCCTTGGCGCGGACAAAATGTCGGCGCGCGAGGCGCTAAAAATTGCCACGCGTGGTGGGGCCGAAGTCTTGGGCCGGTCTGATGTGGGTCAGCTTGCTGTTGGCAAGCGTGCGGATATTGCAATCTGGGACATTTCGACCCTTGAGAGCGCAGGGTCCTGGGATCCTGCCGCGCTGGTTCTGGCCGGACCACGACGTGTGCGGGATCTGTTTGTCGAAGGGCGTCAGATCGTGCGTGACGGACAGATGACAACGGTGGATATGGGCGCGCTTGTGGCGCATCAAAACCGGCTGGCGCTGGGATTGATGCGTTAAAGCTTGACCAGTTCCTGTGCTGCCTAAAACAGCTTTTTGCCGCCCGCCCACACCGATGTAATCGCCCGGTCGTCGCCCATCATGATGGTGGGAAAGAGCGCCTGCCACAGATCTTCGGCGCGTGTGGATCGCTGGGCAATCGCGGGGGTGGACGACAGATCAATCACCGCGATGTCCGCGTCATACCCCGGCGCCAAGGTGCCGATTGTATCCCCCAGATGCAGCGCATTTGCCGATCCTGCGGTGGCGAGCCACCAAAGTTGCGCGGGATGTAATGCGGTGCCGGACAATTGCCCTACTTCGTAAGCGGCGGCCATGGTGCGCAGCATCGAAAAGCTCGACCCGCCGCCGGTGTCGGTGGCCAGACCAATGCGGTGACCCACATTCATCAACCCGGCCATATCAAACAGGCCAGAGCCGATGAACATATTTGAGGTGGGGCAATGGATCAGGCTTGCGTCCATGTCCTTGATTTTATCGCGTTCTCGTTCGGTCAGATGGATCGCATGGCCAAATAGTGCGCCTTTTCCGGCCAAGCCAAAGCGCTCATACACATCCAGATAATCGCGGCTTTCGGGGAATAAATCCTGCACCCAAGCGATCTCTTCATGCTGTTCAGAGATGTGGGTTTGCATCAACACCTTGGGGTGTTCCCGCCACAAAGCGCCAAGGGCTTCTAGCTGTTCGGGGGTGGATGTGGGGGCAAAGCGCGGTGTGATCACATAAGACAACCGGTCCACGCCATGCCATTTTTCCAACAGCTGTTTGCTGTCGTCATAGGCGGTTTTGGCGGTGTCGACCAAGCTGTCGGGTGCGTTGCGATCCATGCAGGTTTTGCCACCCAAAACGCGCAGGCCCCGCGCTTGGGCGGCCCCAAAATAGGCGTCCACGCTTGCGGGGTGAATGGTGCAATAGCTGACCGTGGTGGTGGTGCCCGCCGTCGTCACAAGGTCAAAATAGCTGTTTGCAATCTGATCCGCATAGGCGGGATCGGCAAAGCGGCTTTCTTCTGGGAATGTGTAAGAATTCAGCCAATCAATCAGTCGCTTGCCCCAGGATGCGATCATCGCGGTTTGCGGGTAATGCACGTGCGCGTCGACAAAACCCGGTGAAATCAACGCCTTGCCATAGTCCGTCACCTGCGCATCTGGATAAGCGGCGCGAATGTCGCGCGCCTCGCCGACCGCGATGATCTTGCCGCCGTCAATGGCCACGGCCCCCGTGCTGTGGTGGGTGGCGGCCTGGGCCGGGGCGGATTTAAACGGATCCGAGGTAAAGGACAGGGTCTGACCCAACAGGATGTGCATGGCGCTCTCGTTTGTATAAATTCCAGAGCGGGCAGGGTACGTCCGGAAAATTAACACCGCAATCACTTTGTCCGGTTCACTTGGCGACAGGCTTGTCCTATGGTCGCGACGCACCAACAGGAAAGCCGCGCCATGCTGGATGAACACGAACACGACGACGCGCTGCCCGAAGACGGCGATTACGAGCTGGATCGCGGGACATTTCGCCCGATCAAAGCCGCGCTTGAGGCCGAAGACCCTGTTGCGCTGGCCGCGCTTCTTGACCCCATGCACCCCGCCGATATCGCCGATGTTATGGAGCAGTTGCACAACGACGAGCGGACCATGTTGGTGCAGCTTTACGGCCGTGAATTTGATGGCGATATTCTGTCCGAACTGGCCGAAGGGCTGCGCGAAGATGTCGTGGACGCGATGGCGCCAGAGGTTCTGGCCGAAGCGGTGCGCGAGCTTGAAACGGATGATGTTGTTGACCTGATCGAAGACCTTGATCAGCCACAGACCGAAGCCGTGTTGGGCGCGTTGGATGATGACGACCGGGTCGTGGTTGAACAATCGCTGACCTATCCGGAAGAATCCGCTGGCCGGTTGATGCAGCGCGAATTGGTGGTAGCGCCAGAGCATTGGAATGTCGGGCAAACCATTGATTTTCTGCGCAATCAAGACGATCTGCCCGAACAGTTTTACCACGTAATTCTGGTCGATCCGCGCATGCGCCCGATTGGATATGTCACCCTTGGCCGCTTGATGGGCAGTCCGCGCGAACTGGCGATGACCGTCATCGTCGAAGAAAGCTTTCGCACCATTCCCGTGCTGCAGGATGAGGCGGAAGTGGCCTATGCGTTCAACCAATATCACCTGATTTCGGCCCCCGTCGTGGATGCGGGCGACCGGTTGGTCGGGGTGATCACCATTGATGATGCGATGGTCATTCTGGACGAAGAACACGAAGAAGACATCCTGCGTCTGGCCGGTGTCGGCGAAAGTAACCTGTCGGACCGGGTGATCGACACCACCAAACGCCGGTTTCCGTGGCTTGCGGTCAACCTTGTGACCTCGATCCTTGCGTCTTTGGTGATTGCGCAATTTGATGCGGTGATTACCCAGTTTGTGGCGCTTGCGGTGCTGATGCCCATTGTCGCCTCGATGGGCGGCAATGCCGGTACGCAAAGCCTGACCGTGGCGGTGCGCGCGCTGGCCACAAAAGATCTGACCTCGGCCAACGTCTGGCGGGTGATCCGCCGCGAGGCCGCCGTTGGCCTGATCAATGGGGTGATTTTTGCCGTGGTGATGGGGGTGATTGGCATCATCTGGTTTGGCACGCCGATCTTAGGTGTCGTCATTGGCGTGGCGATGGTCGTGAACCTTGTGGTCGCGGGCCTGGCCGGTATTATAATTCCCGTAACGCTGGAACGGCTGGACATTGACCCCGCGCTGGCGTCCGGCGCATTTGTGACCACGGTCACGGATGTGGTTGGGTTTTTTGCATTCCTTGGATTGGCGGCGGTGTTGCTCTTATGACGGATCTGACATTTCAAAAAGCGCAGGCGCGCAAGGCGGCGTTTGCCCGGCGCAAAGAGGCGCATTCCGAGGTGCGGTCCGCCCTTGGTGTGGCGCATTTGCTGGGCGTTTTGACCGAGCATAAATCGGTGCCAATGACGGGCTATATGCCGATCCGAACCGAGATCAATCCGCTGCCCGCTATGGCGGCAATGGCGGCGTGGTCGGCCATTGGTGTGCCTTTTATTGAGGCCGCCGGTCAGCCGTTGAAATTTGCCAAATGGCGTCCGGACAGTGTGATGGTGGATGGGCCATTTGGTGCGCAGATCCCTGAAAGTATAGAGTTTTTTGAGCCTGAGCTGTTGGTGGTGCCCTTGGTCAGTTTCGATCGAAATGGCGGGCGGTTGGGCTATGGTGGTGGCTTTTATGACCGCACGTTGGAAGGGTTGCGCGCCAAACGCCCGACGCTGGCGATTGGCTATGCCTACGCCGCGCAAGAGGCAGACGGGTTGCCTTTGGAGCCCACCGATCAGCCCTTGGATATGATTGTGACGGATGAGGGCGTGATCCGGTTTTAGACCGGTTGCGCATCTGTTTTTCTTGCCTTCGGCGAGGATATTTTTAGCAAGAAAAAGGCCGCATCACGGGGCGCATCACTGGCGGAAACATGGGCGGGTTCTGAGCGATGGTTTGGTGTGATGTTATTGGGCGTGGCATGGGCGCGTGGGTGCGTCGTCCTTTTCGCGCGTCATGAGACACCGCACCCCTCTTGCGCTTTTAGGGCAATCGTCCTAGGGCTAGGCGCATGAAAATACTCTTTCTTGGCGATGTAATGGGGCGGGCCGGACGGCGCGCGGTGACGGAACGGCTTGCGAAATTGCGCGAGGCGTGGAAGTTGGATTTTGTGGTTGTGAACGGCGAAAATGCCACCTCGGGCCATGGGCTTTCGGGCTCACATGCAAAGGGGTTGTTTGACGCGGGTGCCGATGTGGTCACTTTGGGCGATCACGCGTTTGACCAGAAAGACATGCTGACCTTTTGCGAGCAGGACAAGCGCATCATTCGCCCGCTGAACTTTGCCAAAGGTGCGCCGGGCACAGGCGCGCAGGTGTTCACCGATGGGCGCGGCCGCAAAATTCTGGTGGCGCAGGTTCTGGGGCAAGTCTTTATGAAGCGCGCCTTTGATGATCCGTTTTCAGCTGTTGACACGGTGCTGCGCAAATACCCCCTTGGCGGTGCGGTTCACGCGGCACTGATTGATGTGCATTGCGAGGCGACGTCGGAGAAAATGGCAATGGGTCATTGGTGCGATGGGCGCGCATCCGTCGTGGTTGGCACGCACACCCATGTGCCTACGGGGGACGCGCAAATCTTGCAAAAAGGCACGGCATTTCAATCGGATGCGGGCATGTGCGGGGATTACAACTCGGTCATTGGCATGCATAAAGAAGAGCCGATGCGCCGCTTTATCACCGGCATGGTCAAGGGACGGTTTGAGCCTGCAAATGGCGATGCCACCCTATCGGGCCTTTATGTGGAAACCGACGATCGCACCGGTCTGGCCACCAAGGTCCAGATGGTGCGCGAAGGCGGTCGTTTGATGCAATCCACCCCCTTAGACGCACAATGAAACAGATCCGTTTGCTGGGCCTTTTGGTGCTGATGGGCGCCGGTTGGGGGCTGAGCGGCGTGATCGCCAAACCCATTGTCGACGCAGGCTATCGCCCGTTTGGGATTATCCTGTGGCAGATGATCATTGGCGCAATTGTCCTGGGCGCACTGACGTATGCCCGCGGCAAACCCCTGCCTTTTGCGCCGCGTCACATCGCGCTTTACCTTTTTATCGCGCTCACCGGCACGCTGCTTCCGAATGTCGCCAGTTATACCGCGCTTTTACATCTGCCTGCGGGGATCATGTCGATCATCATCGCATCGGTGTCGATGTTCGCCTTTCCCATTGCGCTGCTTCTTGGCAACGAAAGGTTTGAAGGCAAGCGGTTTTTAGGGTTGGTGGCGGGTTTGATTGGCGTGGTGATCCTTGCCGGACCACAGGCGCAATTGCCAACGGGGGCTTGGATATGGATCGCCGTCGCGCTGATTGCGCCGTTTCTTTATGGGATCGAGGGCAATGTGATCGCAAAATGGGGCACCGCAGGGCTTGATCCGATACAAGCCTTGGCGGGGGCGTCGCTGATCGGTGCGTGCCTTGCTTTGGGCATGACCCTTGCCACCGACGCCTGGATTGACCCCTTGTCCGCATGGAATTTGCCCAAGGGCTTGATCGTCGTAAACTCCATCCTGCACGCCTGTGTCTATTCTGGATATGTCTGGTTGGTGGGGCGCGCGGGCGCCACATTTGCCGCCCAAGTCAGCTATCTTGTGACCGGGTTTGGGGTGGTTTGGGCGATGATTTTGCTGGGGGAAAGCTATGGCGGTTGGGTCTGGGTGGCGCTCGGCGTCATGTTTGTCGGGCTTTTCTTGGTGCAGCCACACGACACGACAGAACACCCCTCATCCGAGGCCGCATAAGGCGTCTCTGCGCGATTTCCCCGAATTGCACGCTTGCCCCCAGCGCTCGCAATTGGCAAAACTACTGAAAAGACAGGTGGTAAGAACGTATGATGGGCTTTTTTGAGCTGAGTCAGACCGCGCAGGCGGTGATGTCCCTTTTGGTTGTTGTTGGCATGTTTGCGTTGTTTGTCCGCGAAACGTTTCCCACCGAAGTGGTGGCGATCGCGGGGGTGGCGGTGATGCTGCTGACCGGGATTTTGCCTTATGACAAAGCGTTGGCGGTGCTGTCCAACCCGGCGCCTTGGACCATCGCGGGGATGTTCATCGTGATGGGGGCTTTGGTGCGCACAGGCGCGCTTCAATGGTTCACCCAAATTGCCGAACGGCAAGCCGACACAAACCCGATGATGGCGCTGGCGTCTTTGATGGGGTTTGTGGTGGTGTCTTCTGCCTTTGTGTCCAACACACCGGTGGTCGTTGTGATGATCCCGGTGTTTGTGCAATTGGCGAAAAAAATGGGGCAATCCGCGTCTAAACTGCTGATCCCATTGTCTTATGGGGCCATTCTTGGTGGCACGCTTACCCTGATCGGCACCTCAACCAACCTGTTGGTCGATGGTGTGGCCCGCGCCCATGGGCTTGAGCCGTTTTCGATCTTTGAGGTGACGCCCTTGGGGATCATTCTGGTCGCTTGGGGCATGGTGTATCTTTACTTTATCGCGCCCAATATCCTGCCCGATCGCACGTCAATGGCGTCCCTTTTGGGCGGGGATAAATCGCGCAAAAAGTTCTTTACCGAGGCGGTGATCCCGCCCGACAGCAACCTGATTGGCCGCGAGGTCACAGGCGTGCAGCTTTTTAAACGCGAAGGCGTGCGCTTGGTGGATGTGGTGCGGGGCGATGTGTCGCTGCGCCGCGATTTGACCGGGGTGACATTACGGGTTGGCGACCGGGTGGTGCTGCGGACCGCCATGACTGAAATCCTTAGCCTACAGCGCAACAAAAGCCTGAAACGCGTGGATCAGGTGTCGGCGGTGGAAACCACCACGGTCGAAGTGTTGATCACGCCGGGCTGTAAAATGGTCGGCAAAGCGCTGGGTAAAATGCGCCTACGCCGCCGGTTCGGGGTCTACCCGCTGGCCGTGCACCGCAAAAACCAAAATATCGGCCGCCAATTGGACAACCTGATGGTAAAAGTCGGCGACACGCTGCTTTTGGAAGGCGCGCCCGAAGATCTTAGTCGCCTTGCGCAGGAAATGGATCTGGCTGACGTTTCGCACCCCTCGGAACGCGAATTCCGCCGGGGGCACGCCCCGGTTGCCGTGGCTGGGTTGGTTGGCCTTGTCGTCTTGGCCGGTCTGGGCGTTGCGCCAATTTTCTTGCTGGCGGTGCTGGCCGTGGCGCTGGTTCTGGTCACCCGCTGTATTGATGCGGATGAAGCCTTTGGCGCGGTGGACGGGCGCCTGCTTGTCTTGATCTTTGCGATGCTGGGCATTGGCGCCGCATTAGAGCATTCCGGTGCCGTGGCGATGATTGCGGGTGCGGTTGCCCCCGTGATGGGAAAACTGCCGCCATTCCTGATCATCTGGGCGATTTACCTGCTGACATCTGTGCTGACCGAACTGGTGTCCAATAACGCGGTGGCCGTGGTTGTGACGCCGATTGCGATTGGGCTGGCACAAGCGCTGGGCCTTGATCCGCGCCCGCTGGTGGTGGCGGTGATGGTGGCGGCATCGGCCAGCTTTGCAACCCCCATTGGCTATCAAACCAACACGTTGGTTTACGGCCCCGGTGGCTATAAATTCTCTGACTTTCTGCGCGTGGGCATCCCCCTTAACATCTCTATCGGGGTATTGGCGTCCGCAATTATTCCGTTCATCTGGCCGTTATAAAGAAGGGGCGCTGCCCCTCGCGCGATGCGCTCACCCCGGGATATTTTTAGAAAGAGGAAGGGCGCGCGCTTTCCCTCTTTCTCTAAAGCGTTTCGAATGATCCCTGTCTCAGGTTTAATTCGAAACGCTTTAAATATCCCCGCCGGAGGCAAGAAAACTGGAAATGTTACAGCGGCCAAAAGACCAGAATGGCGGGAATGGAGACGGCGACAACCAGCACCTCTAGCGGCAGGCCCATGCGCCAATAATCGCCAAACTTGTATCCGCCCGGCCCCAAGATCAACGTGTTGTTCTTGTGGCCAATTGGGGTGAGGAACGCACAGCTTGCCGCCACGGCGACCGCCATCAGGAACGGGTCGGGGTTCTTGCCCAAAGTCTGTGCCATTTGGATACCCACGGGGGCGGCGACAATGGTGGTGGCGGTGTTGTTTAAGACATCTGACAGGGTCATGGTCACGATCATCAGCACGGTCAGAACGGCCCAAGCGGGCAGGCCTTCGGTCAGGGACACCAAGGTCCCCGCGATCAGTTCGGTGCCGCCCGATGTCTCAAGTGCGGCGCCCAGCGGGATCATCGACCCCAACAGCACCACAACCGGCCATTCGATATGGGTGTACATTTCAGACAAGGGGATGATTTTGGTCAGCACATAGCCGATCACCACAAGCCCCAAAGCGACAGGCAGATAGATCAGGCCAAAGCTGGCGGCGGCCACGGCGCCTGCAAACATCGCAATCGCCAGCCAGACCTTTTTGTCTTGTGTCACGGTCAGCCCGCGTTCGGCCAGCGGCAGACAGCCAAGCCATTCGGCCACGTCCGCCTCTTTGCCCGCAGGGACCAGCAGCAAAAGGATATCGCCGGGGCGGACCTCGGTTTTGCGCACGTGTTGGGTGATGCGTTTGCCCGCGCGTGAAATGCCCATCAGCACGGTGTTGCGCCGCCAATTCAGGCCAATTGTCTGAGCGGTTTTGCCGGTGATGCGGGAATTGTCTGGCACCACCACTTCGATGGTTGAAAGGCCTTCGCCCTCGGCGGTCAGGTTGTCTTGGCGTTTGTCTTCGGCAAATGCGAGCGAAAGGGCGGCGCGGAATTCATCCAGCGCTTCGGGGCGCGCTTCAAGAACCAGCGTGTCGCCTGCGACCAGCTTTGTGTTGCGCTGGGTGCCGTATCGGCGCGCCCCGTCGCGGATCAGCCCAAGGATCGCCACGTCGTTTTTCTCGGCCGTTTCCACCAGCTCTTTCAAGCGTTTACCGATGTGTTTGCTTTCATCTGGGACGGTCAGTTCCGCCACATATTGGCCCACTTCTGCCATCACGCCCGCGCCGCCTTTGCCCGCTTCGGGTTGCGGGATCAGACGCCACCCGATGAGGGCCACAAAGATCAGGCCCGCCAGCGCCGTAACCCCGCCCACCGGGGCAAAGTCAAACATATGAAACGGTTCTCCCAAGGCGTCACCTCGGATCGAGGCGATGATGATATTTGGCGGTGTGCCGATCAGCGTGACCATGCCGCCAAGGATGGTGGCAAAGGACAGCGGCATCAGCGACAGCCCCGGTGCGCGCCCCGCTTTGCGTGCGGTTTGCATGTCAACGGGCATCAAAAGGGCCAAGGCCGCGACGTTGTTCATAAACGCCGACAGAATGCCGCCGATCGCGCCCATCAGCGCGATATGTGCGCCCAAAGACCGCGAGGCATCCACCAGCGTGCGGGTGATCAGAAACACCGCCCCGGATCGCACCAATCCGGCCGACACCACCAGCACCAAAGCCACCACCAGCGTGGCCGGGTGGCCAAAGCCGGAAAATGCGTCTTTGGTGGGCACAACCCCCAAGACAACACCCAGCATCAGCGCGGAAAAAGCAACAAGGTCATAACGGTATTTGCCCCAAAGCAGCATGGCAAAGACGGCACCGAAAAGCGAAAAGAGAATGATTTGATCTGTGGTCATGTCACAGGGATAACGCGCCGTGTCGGGTGTGGAAACCGCCACGTTGCGGAAATCTGCGGGGAATTTGCGCGCCCATGCGCCGCTTTAGCCGGTGATCACAGGAAAAAGCGAGGCGATCAGCAAAAGCGCCATCGTCACATTAAAGGCGCGCAACCGGGTGGGGTTGGTCAGGATCACGCGGATTTTCTGCCCCAAAATGGTCCAGGTGGACACGGTGGGCAGGTTCACCAGCCCAAAGATCAGCGCGACCAGTAACACCGCCCGCATCGACCGGTCTGGCGCGTAGGCAGAGATCGCGGTCAGCGCCATCGCCCAGGCTTTTGGGTTCACCCACTGAAAGGCTGCGGCTTGCAGGAAGGTCATTGGGGTGGCGCCAGAAGCCCCGGTTCCCGGCTCGCCGGCGCGGGCAATTTTCCACGCGAGCCACGTGAGGTAAATGACCGAAAACACCTTAAGCACGGTGTAACTGACGGGAAATGCGTCGAAAAGCTGCATCAACCCCGCGCCAACCAGCACAATCATAAAGGTAAACCCCAGCCCAATGCCCAACATATGCGGCACCGACCGGCGAAAGCCAAAATTCGCCCCAGACGCCATCAGCATCAGGTTGTTTGGCCCCGGCGTGATCGAGGACACAAAGGCGAAGGCCACAAAAGCGGTGAACAGGTCATAGGGCATCTGGGTCGGCATGGGGGTATCCAAATATTGTGCAAAATCAGCAGGTGTTCGTTTATTCTTGTGCAAAAACTACGCTGTGCGGTTGCAAAGTTGTGCGTTTGGCGCTTAGTTTTGCAACTGATGACAAAAATCGACCACATAAATCGCAAAATATTGCGTGAACTGTCCCGCGATGGCCGCCTGCCCAACACCGAGCTTGCGGATCGCGTGGGCCTGTCGCCCTCGGCCTGCCTGCGGCGGGTGCAGGAATTGGAACGCTCCGGTGTGATTAAAGGGTACCGCGCGGTGCTGGATCCCACCGCGATGGGGCAGGGGTTTGTGGCTTACGTGACCGTCGGGCTGAGTGATCATACCAAAGCGGCGCAAGAGGGGTTTGAACGCGCGGTTGGCCGGTTTGACGAGGTGCGCGAATGCCACAATATCACCGGCACGGTGGAATATCTTCTGCGCATCGAGACCGAGGATCTGGTGGCCTATAAGCTGTTTCACACCGACAAACTGGGCACGCTGCCGCAGGTGCATCAGATCGTGACCCATGTGGTGATGGGATCGCCCAAGGATGAGCGGGCTTAGCGGGCATGTTCAGGCCACCAGCTTGGGCCGCCAGCGCGCGCCCATAGCCCCTTGAACCTCGCCCCTGCCTTGCGGTATTGAACACAGCAACTGATAAATAGAACGTAAAGCAGACGGAGGTTGCCATGGCTGGCCACTCAAAATGGGCAAATATTCAGCACCGCAAAGGTCGTCAGGATAAATTGCGCTCAAAACTCTTTTCCAAACTGGCAAAAGAAATCACCGTGGCCGCG
>CBDUJY010000008.1:0-111790 GCA_965367685.1 uncultured Planktotalea sp.
GAAAAACAAGCGGCCCGTGTCTTTAACCGTGCGCGCACGGATGTCGCCGGGTTTGAGCTTTACGCCAAGCGGATCGCCGACATGTTTGGCCCCGAAGATCCCGCCCTATGTGATCTGATGGAGGGGCTTTTCTTTATTGCCTTGGCGGACGGTGAATATCACCCCAATGAAAATGAATTCCTTCACCATGTGGCGCGTATTTTCGGCATGCCAGATACGCAGTTTTTTGCCCTGCGCGCGCGGTTTGTCCAAGACGCCGACCCATGTCCCTATCAGGTGCTGGGGGCCACGCCGGACATGGACATGGCTGAGATTCGCAAGATTTGGCGGCAAGAAGTGCGCGACAGCCACCCCGACCGGATGATTGCCCGCGGCGTGCCGAAAGAGGCGATCAAACTGGCGGAAAAACGTCTGATCGCGGTCAATCGCGCGTGGGAAGAGATCAACGCGCGTCATCCCAAAGCGGCATCCTGATGCGCATCGCCACCTATAACGTCGAATGGTTCAACACGCTCTTTGACGATGACGGGCAGGTTTTGGCCGACGATGAATTGGCCAGCCGGCGCGGGGTCAGCCGCAAGGCGCAATTAAAGGCCGTGGGCGTTGTGTTCAAAGTGCTGGATGCGGATGCGGTGATGGTGGTGGAAGCCCCGGATCAAAACCGCAAACGATCAACCGTGAAGGCGCTGGAAACATTCGCGCGGATTTTTAAGCTGCGCGCCAACAAGGCGTTGATTGGCTTTGAAAATGACACCCAACAGGAAATCGCACTGCTGTATGATCCCACAAAGATCAGTGCGTATCATGACCCGATTGGCACGATTGATCCCGGGCCAGCCCCGCGCTTTGACGCCAGTTTCAGCCTTGATCTTGATACCGATGCCAGCCCCGAGGATGTGGTGTTTTCAAAACCCCCGCTTGAGGTGGCGTTGACGGTGAAAGCCACGGGCAAACCGCTGCGTTTGATCGGCGTGCATGTGAAATCCAAGGCCCCGCACGGCGCGCGCAATGCCGCCGAGGCCACGCGGATTTCGATTGAAAACCGCCGTAAGCAAATGGCGCAATGTATCTGGATCCGGCGGCGCGTCGATTATCATCTGAACGCCCAAGACCCATTGATGGTGTTGGGGGATTTCAACGATGGTCCGGGGCTTGATGAATACGAGAAACTGTTTGGCCGTTCTGGGGTTGAGATTGTGATGGGTGAGGGGGATGTGCCGTGCATGTTTGACCCACACGCCCGCATGGCGCTGTCACGCCGCATGGGCGCGCAGCCCAGCACCTCGCGGTTTTATCTTCCCCGCGAAAAGCGGTATTTGCAGGCGCTTTTGGACTATATTATGGTGTCGCCCGACCTTAAGGCGCGGGCACCCAAATGGCGGATCTGGCATCCGTTTGAGGATCCGGGGTGCTACAATTCTGATGCACTGCGCCAAGCCCTTTTGGCCGCCTCAGATCATTTCCCGGTCACCGTGGATATTGACCTTTAGCGGATAATCTTCGCAAGACGGTTGGAATTTCGCGCACTCTTCCCCATATTTACCTTATGAAACAGATTGCAAAACACACCGTTTTGGCCGGAATCATCGCCCTTGGAACCGCCTCTTCCCTGTCTGCGGACGACGGAAAAGACGAGCTGAAAGAAGGCGCGGATTTGATGTCGCGCGGGTTTCAATTGCTGCTGGATGGATTGGCTGCGGAAATGGCCCCGATGACCGAAGATCTGGCGACAGGCCTGGCAGAGGGTTGGCAAAAACTTTTGCGCGAAATGGAAGATATGACAGCCTATCATCCGCCAGAAACCCTGCCCAATGGGGATATTATCATTCGTCGGAAAGATCCGGTGTTGCCAGATCAGGATGTGCCGGGCGAAACGGAATTGTAACCGCGCGCCCGGCTTTGATCAGGCGCGCAGCCCCGCGTGGCCCATGGCCATAACGCTGGCAGGCGTTTGTGACAGCGGGGCCGGTATAGGCGGGTGCTCGCCTCGATTTAACGGTGCTTGGTGGGTTTGGGCATAGTCAACCAACGCGTCGATATCGGCATTTTCCTCAACATCCCCAAAAAGATAGGTTTCATTTTTGCTGCCGTGATAGGCGATTAAACAGCGCCGATCACAGCCTGTCAGTTCAGCGTATCCCGCGATTTCAAAATCATCCGCAAGGCTGCCGCGCACAGATGCAATTGATTTTTGAAGCTTTGCCATAAGGGCAAACCCCGCCTGACAGGCCGTACCTTTGTGTGGGCAAATCGTACATAGGGTGATCTGTTGTTGCGTGTTGTCAGCCTGTTTAAGCAGCTGCCGGGTGGTCACTTTTGTCTGGGTCCGGTGCATAACGCCCTCCGCGCGTAGGTGCGGGGTTGGGCGCGAAACGGGACGGGGTTTTGCCATCACATCCTTGCGCCGGGGCACCCCGCCCGGGTTGAGTTTATAGGCAATGGCAGGTCTCCTGACTTGCGGGTCGATGCGGTTCTGATCCTTCCCGGATGTTGATCCAGTGGATATTCAGAAATACTCGCCGCTTACAGTTGCGGGGGCAGTTGTGGACTTGGCGTTCATCACCCGACTGTGCCGGATGGGGTTGGCCGCACCACATTCCCTTTTCACCCGAGCGCACCCGGGAACCATTTCACCCCAATCGGTGACGGATCGGGCTGTTGTTGTCAATTGGGAATTGAAGATGGGGGGATTGGTGGGGCGAAAATGCGGCTCGACCGATCAGCGCAGAACCTTGATCTGCGCTTCGGCATCCAGCGCCGCGGCCAGCGATTGAAACCGTGCCTCTGCCACCTCGCCATATAAATCCTGCGCCTCGCGGGTCAGGCGCAAATGCAGTTCGCGCTTTTTCGGAAACCACCGCAGTTCAGCTTTTTCCTGCGGGCCATCCACCGCAAACATCGCCCCAAATCGCATCGCTTTGCCCAGCACCTCGGCCTGTGACATGGCTTTTTCCGACAGGATGCTGAACAGCGGTTCAAACCGCGATCCTGTTCGGCTGTTTTTATAGCGGTGCAGCAAAGCCAAACCCAAAAAGATCCGTTCTTCATGGGTTAACCCGCCCAAATTGGCGCGGGTGGCGTTGTCAAAACAGACTTCGTGGCGGTAATCAGGGTGGGCGCGCCAGCTGACATCGTGCAGCAAACAGGCGGCTTTCACCACGCGGCGATCGTTTGGTTTGGCGGATTTAAACAGGGGGTGCAGAAATTCATAAAGTGCCTTGCCAAGACCGGGATTGCGCGCGTCTTTTTGTTCGGCAAAGCGGCAGGCTTCGATCAGGGGATCCCGCTTTCGGATCCGGTTGGGCATTTGTTCATACAGCATGCCTTCGCGAATCCCATAAGAGCTGACGGCGATTTCTTTGGGACGAAAAACGCGGATCAGCCGTTTCAGAACTTGCGCGGCAATCGGCACCAACGCCATCCGTGTGGCCGAGGTGCCGGTGCGCTGGCGCACCTCATTCAGATCCACCTCTTCAATCCAGTTCAGCGTTTTTTGAAGCGATTTCTGTGACATACGATATTCGTGTAACACCGTCAGCGGATAACCGCGCCGTTCCATGTCCAACCGGGCAATGGCACGCCAACTGCCGCCGACCAGAAACAGGCGGTGGTGATCGGTGCCCATTTCATCCGCCAGCTGGTCCACAATGCGTGCAATTTCTGCCTTAAGCCCCTTTTTGCCGCCGGGAATGTCTGCAAGTTTCAACGGCCCCAGCGGCGAGGTCACGCGTTTGCCCACATCGCCGCCGGTGATCTGCGCGAGCTCAAGCGAGCTGCCGCCAATGTCGCACATCAATCCCTTGGCCTCGGGCCAGCCCAAAAGCACCCCTTGGGCCGACAGCCGCGCCTCTTCTTCGCCGTCGATGACATAAAGTTTTAACCCGGTCTCAGACAAGACTTCGGCGCAAAACGCCGGGCCATCGCTGGCCTCGCGCACCGCGGCGGTGGCAACGGCGGTGAGGGGGGGCAAATGCATACCCTCGGCCAAAAGTTGGAATCGTTTAATCGCGGCCAAGGCACGCGCCCGGCCATGGGGGTGTAAATGTCCGGATTGTGCAAGTCCGGTGCCCAAGCCACAGAGGATTTTTTCATTAAAGAAATAAGCAGGCGAGCGCGCCGCGCCGTCAAAAACGACCATCCGAACCGAGTTTGATCCAACATCCACAACGCCGACACGGGCCAGTGCGCGGGCGGAAGGGTCCTCAAAGATTGGTCGCCCAAACGGCCCCCAATCCTCGACGGAAGTCTTTGTATTCATGCCCGTTTCCCCGTCTTATTTGTGTGAACTATGGCCAAAAGCCCCGGCTGGGTCAATTGCCCGGTGTGTCTTGTGGGGCCTCATCTGGGCTGTGCGCCAGTTTCGGAACATCGGCCGCCCCAGCCGAGCCGCGACCGGACAAAGAGGGGTTTTCCATGAAAAAACGATGACAATTGAACGGGTGGTCCAGCGCGCTGAGATCAGGGCGCGTAAACGTCCCATCAGGCCCCATGACCCAACTTTGGGCCACGTCGGCTAGGTTTGCCGCCATAACCTGATTGACGATCTGCGCCTTTACGGTTGCGTTTTTAATCTCAACCAATGTCTCAACCCGGCGGTTCAAATTGCGCCCCATCCAATCGGCGGACGACATATAAACCTTGGCTTTTTTGGCGGGCAATCCGTGGCCATTGCCAAAGCAAACAATGCGGGAATGCTCCAAAAACCGCCCGACAATTGATTTCACCCGAATGTTGTCAGACAGGCCTTTGATGCCCGGACGCAAGCCACAGATCCCGCGCACCACAAGGCTGATTTTCACCCCCGCCTGCGAGGCTTTGTAAAGGGCGTCGATCACATCGGGTTCAACAAGGGAATTCATCTTGGCCCAGATCTCTGCCGGTTTGCCGTCACGGGCAAATTCGGCCTCGCGGCCAATGCGGGCGATCAGGGTGGATTTTAGATCAAGCGGGGAAATGGCCAAGTTTTCAAGGCTTTGCGGTTCGGCATACCCCGACAGATAGTTGAACACGCGGGTCGCATCGCGCCCAAGGGCGGCATCGCAAGTAAAGAGGCTAAGGTCCGTGTAAACACGCGCTGTGATTGGGTGGTAATTGCCGGTGCCAAAGTGGGTGTAGGTCACCAGTTGATCGCCTTCGCGGCGCACCACAATTGAGATTTTGGCGTGGGTTTTATAGTTGATAAACCCATACACAACATGGGCGCCCGCGCGTTCCAAACGGCGGGATTGGCGAATGTTGGCGGCCTCGTCAAAGCGGGCTTTCAGTTCCACCAACGCGGTGACGGATTTGCCCTCTTCCGCGGCTTCGCAGAGCGCTTTTACGATCGGGCTATCGTGAGACGTTCGGTAAAGGGTTTGTTTGATCGCCACGACATTGGGATCACGCGCGGCCTGATTTAGAAAGCGTACCACCATGTCAAAAGTTTCGTAGGGGTGGTGCAGCAGCATGTCTTTTTGGCGGATCGCTGCAAACATGTCCCCTTCGTGGTCTTGCACTCGCTCGGGCACGCGGGGGGTAAAGCTGGGCCACAACAGGTCGTGGCGGTCTTTCTGCACAAGCTCGCTCAGGTCGGCCATGCCGATCATGCCGTCAACCTCGACCACCTCGTCGTCTGTCACGCGCAGCTCGCGTTTGATCATCTTCATCAAGACATCTGGGGCGCCCGCCGTGATCTTCATGCGCACCACCTCGCCGCGTTTGCGCCGTTTCAGAGCGGTTTCAAATTCGCGCACCAGATCTTCGGCTTCATCTTCGACCTCAAGGTCGCTGTCACGCAGGATGCGAAAGGCGCAATTCCCCTTTTCAACGTAACCGGGAAAGAGGCTGCCAAGGTGCACCAGCAACAGATCTTCGAGCGGAAGGAACCGCGATTGCCCTTCAGGTGCGGGCAGGCGCACAAAGCGATCAATCTGTTGCGGGATCGGCAAAAGCGCCTTGAGCTTTTGTTTGTCTGAACTGCGTTCAAGTTGCAGCGCCAGTGAAAAACCGGTGTTGGGAATGAACGGAAACGGATGCGCCGGGTCAATGGCCAGCGGGCTGAGAACCGGGAACACCTGGGTCAAAAACACCTGATCCAGATGGGCTTTGTCTTCATCGGTCAAGTCACTGCGCCGGGCAATTGTGATGCCTTTGTCGCGCATCAAATTGGTCAGCGCTTCGAACGTGCTTTGTTGGCGGGCCATCAAGGCGCGCGCGTCGGCGTTGATCAGTTTTAACTGTTCCGCGGGCAGCAATCCATCTGCGGCGGGGGTGGTCACACCTTCGCGAACCAGCTCGCGCAGACCCGCCACGCGCACGGTGTAAAACTCGTCCAGATTGGTTGCGGAAATTGACAGGAACCGCAGGCGTTCCAACAGGGGGACGCGGGCGTTTTCCGCCTCTTCCAGCACCCGCCAATTGAAGCCCAACCAGCTGAGTTCGCGGTTGAAAAAACGGCGGGGTCCGGTGAGGTCTTCGTCGGGCAGTTCCGTTGGGGCGGCAAAAGGGGCGTGCAGGAAATCGGCCAAAGGTTCAGCCGCAGACTCAGCTGGTGGGATCCGGGCTGGTTTGGGGGAGGCAGGGCGGGGTTTTTTGGTGCTGGATGGGGGGGCTGGCTGTGTCATGGACGCTCATCGCTCAGGTATGTCACGGAAAAATGACGTTACGCCCCGCAAAGGCACATGTCCAGCTAGCTAGGGTCGAAAAGGCGCATGGCAAGTGTGCGGGTGACGGGCCGGTTTTCGGCCAGCGCCATCCGGTCAAGCTCCGCCACAAGGCGGGCGGCTTCGGCCAAAGACCTCTCCATGCGGGGCAAAAGATAGTCGATCAGATTGGCGTTTACGCTGATTTGCCGGTCGTCAAAAAGCTTGACCAAAACGGCGGACAACAGCATGTCATCTGGGGGATCAAGCCGGGCCAAGGTGCTGGCTTGCATACGGGATTTCAGATCGGGCAGGCATAGCCCCCAGCGCGAAGGCGCGTCATTGGCGGTGACAAGCAGCCAGCCGCCTTCGGCCAGCACCAGATTGTGCAGATGGAAAAGCGCGGTTTCCGCCGCGCGGTCGCCTGCGATTTGATGAACGTCCTCGACCACCACGGATCCTCCGGCAAGGGCCTCGATGACCGTGGTGCCAAGGGCGGTGGCCTTGATGATTTCCGCTTTGCTTTCATCGGCCCAAACATGGGAAAGATGCGTTTTCCCCGTGCCTTTTGCCCCCGCCAAGACAAGCTTTTGGTTGGGCCAGTCACCCCATGTCTTGATCACCGCCATGGCGGTTTGATTGGACGGTGTGATCAGAAAATCGGCCGCCCCCTGCGCCGGTGGGGCAGGCAGGTCAAAGGCAAGTTGGTCGGACATTAAGCGTCTTCACCCTTATCCGCCGCCACGTTTTGTCCGGATAGGCCACGGTAAAGGCGACCCCCGGTGTATTGGCCGATGAAAAATCGGGCCACAACCCCAAGGGATGCGGCCACGGGCACGGCCACCAGCATCCCGACAAAACCAAAGAGCGAACCAAAGACCGACAAAGCCAGCATTAACCAGACAGGGTGAAGCCCAACCGAGCTGCCCACCAGTTTCGGGGTCAGGATATTGCCTTCCAGAAATTGCCCGACAAAGAAGATCGCGGCCACGGCGCCCAAGCTCCACCATTCGCCCCAGAACTGAAAGAGGCCAAGGCCGATCGCCAAGGCGCCGCCGACAAGGGCGCCCACATAGGGGATAAAGGTGATAAGCCCCGCAATGAAGCCCACGACAAGGCCAAATTGTAGCCCGACAATCATAAGCGCAACCGCATAATAAGTACCAAGGACCAGGCAAACGGACCCTTGGCCGCGAATGAAACTGGCCAAGGTGCGGTCAATATCACGGGCGATCTGGCGCACAGCTGGGGCGTGATCCAGCGGCAAAAGCGCATTCACGCGCGCGACCATATGGTCCCAATCCAAAAGCAGGTAAAAGGCCACAACGGGTGTGATCACCAGCAAAATGATGATATTTAAAACGCTCATGGCTGAGGACACCAAGGTGCCAACCAGTTCGCCGCCGCGTTCCTGAATTTTCTGGCCGATGCTATTGAGCGACTGGCGAATTGTGCCGCTTTCATCCAGCAGGGTCGGGAATTTTGTTGCAATGAAATCATGCAGTTGTCGGAACAGCTCGGGCGCTGTGTCCACAAGCGCAAGGGCTTGGCTGATCAATGTGGGCACCACCAGCAAGATCGCAATCACAAAAAACAGCACCCCCAAAAGCGAGATCACCACCGTCGCCATGACCCGCGACAGCCCCATTGCCTCTAGCCGGTCCGCGACAGGATCCAGAAAATAGGCAATCGCGCCGCCCAAAACAAAGGGCAAAATGACATCGCCCAGATACCAAAGCGCCAGCGCCAGAACGGCGATGGAAATGGTCCAGAATTTGGCCTGAGTTTGAACAGGAAGCACCATGATTTATCCTTGTAATACCGCCCTTATGTCGCCCAGCTGCGCGGTGTTTTCAAGGGCTGGTTCTCTGTCAAACCACAAAGCGGTGTTCGTGCGATGTGTGGGGGGCAGCAAGTTTGCGCTGGTTTCAACCTGAACCCCACGCGCTGTGCTTGCCATTTTCCGCAAGAACGCCCACCCTAGGCCGACCACGAAAAACATATTGGACGACCTATGAAATCGCTTCTTTTTACAGTTGTGGCCAGCGCCTTTCTTGCGGGGTGTGTGGCCCATGTTCCCGAAGGGCGCGACCCCGGTGTCACGATTTCAGGCACCGCGGGGGCCGGGGTGAAATACCAAAACGGGGCCACCACTGCGGTCACCAATACCGAATTGAAAATTGGGCTGGGTGGCTCAATCTAATCTGAACACGGATGGGGCTGTGGATCACTGGATCCTCACCCCTTGGCGTGTCAGTTCTGCCTGTACATCGGTGATGTTTACATCCTGCGGGCTGGTCTTTGATTTCACCGAAAGGGCGGCGGCCACACCGGCCCCTTGGCCCGCCACCGCACAACACGCCATGTTCCGCGTGCCCGCGTGGGCCACTTTATCCCCGCCGATGGCCCGCCCTGTGACCAGCAGGTTTTCCACCCCTTTGGGCAGCATCGCGCGGTAAGGCACCTGCATATATCGCCCGGTGGTGGGGAGTATCAATATCCCATACCCATCAATGAATTCAGGATAAATGCCGATGGTGTCGTCAAACCGCCCCTGATGGCGCATGTCGCTTTCTGTAATGTTATAGGCGGCGTCAATTTTGCGCGTATCCCGAATGCCGATGGTCATGCCAAAGTTGCGAAGCCGCGCCGCCTCGCAGCCGGGCGTATAGCGTCTCAGCGCCTCAATCGCGATCATCGCTTGGGTGCGGCCTTCGATTTCACCACGGGTCATACTGTCAGGGTCGGTGCCATCAATGCCCGCCAGATGCACAAGGTTCATATAGGTCATTTCACCACTGTCATGCACCGCCCCCCAAGTGCCGCCGATGGTGTTAAGATGCGCGGGCATATGGCCATCGCGGATCGCTTGGGCAAAGGGTTTGGCCAGAAACGGCGAGAACATCTCGTCCTCTTTGCCGTCTGTTTCCACCTCCCATTCACCAGTGGACCAATTGGCATAGGTTTGCGGATCGGCGCGCACGCCGTCCATGAATTTTGCCTTGTCCACACCCGCGATGTGAAACATGACCGAGGCCGCCTGCATTTCTTCCACGGGGGTTTTCACGCATGGGGCGCCCATCATGTGTGCAATATCCGCATCCCCCGTGGCATCAATCACACGCGCGGCCAAAATGGCTTCGCGCCCCGCTTTGCTTTCGACAATCACGCCGGTGATTTTGTTGCCGTCCCGCACGGGTGCTACAAATTGGCGGTGCAACATGGGGTGAATGCCAGCCTCATCCACCAAACGGTCCGCGGTCAGTTTGAACCCTTCACTGTCAAGCTCATAGGACAGAGATTGGCTTTCGGGCACAGCCGCGCCCATCGCCTTGGCACGGTCTTCAAATTCGCGCCCAATGCCGCCGGCTTCAACCGTCTTCTCATGGCGATACCAGGCAAAGCCTTCCACCCCAACGGTGGTGATATTGCCGCCAAAACAGCCAAACCGATCCAGCAAAGCGACCGCAACCCCCGCACGGGCCGCTGCCAGCGCCGCCGCCAGCCCACCGGGACCAGAGCCCACAACCAGCACGTCGGTTTGGTGAATCACAGGGATTTCGCGGGCAGGCTCATAGATGGTTTGGGTCATGTGCTCTCCGATCATTGTCCACACCCTGACGCATTGAAACAGCTGTGCAAACTCAGGGGCGACATGGGCAGGGTCAAAACGCGACATCGACGCGGCAGGGCATGGCGTGGCCGTCAATGCGCCCCCCCCATTGCGCGGGCCATTGCACCCCCATTGCCCAAACCCGCCCAATCGCGTAGACCGCCTTTAACAATGGACTAAATGAGGTCACCATGCGCCTGTCACGCTATTTTCTGCCCGTCTTGAAAGAGACCCCCGCCGACGCCCAGATCGTTTCGCACCGCTACATGCTGCGCGCGGGGATGATCAAACAGCAAGCCGCCGGGATTTACACCTGGTTGCCGCTTGGGTTCAAAGTGCTGCGCAAGATTGAAAACATTGTGCACGAAGAACAGATCCGCGCCGGTCACGTGCCGATGCAAATGGCGACCGTGCAGCCCGCAGATCTGTGGCGTGAAAGTGGCCGCTATGAAGATTACGGCGAAGAAATGCTGCGCCTGACCGACCGTCATGGCCGCGATATGCTGTATGGTCCCACCAACGAAGAGGTCATCACCGACGTTTTCCGCAGCCATGTGAACAGCTATAAAGACCTGCCGCTGACGCTGTATCAAATCCAGTGGAAATTCCGCGACGAAGTCCGCCCGCGTTTTGGCGTGATGCGCGGCCGCGAATTTTACATGAAAGACGGTTATAACTTTGACCTGACCAAAGAGGATGCGCTGCACGCGTATAACCGTCATCTGGTCAGCTACCTGCGCACCTATGAACGTATGGGCCTGCAAGCGATCCCAATGCGTGCCGATTCTGGCCCGATTGGTGGCGATGACACCCATGAATTCCTCGTGCTGGCGGAAACCGGCGAGTCTGAAGTGTTCTATGACAGTGCTGTCACCGATCTGACCTTTGGTGATCGGGACATTGACTATGATGACGTGGCTGAGTGTCAGGGCGTGATGGAGGAGTTCACTTCGAAATACGCCCGTACCGATGAAACCCACGATGAAGCTAAGTTCAACGAGATCCCAGAAGAACGCCGCCGTACCGCGCGCGGGATCGAAGTGGGGCAGATCTTTTACTTCGGCACCAAATATTCAGAAGCCATGAACGCCAAAGTGGTCGACAAAGACCAAAAGCAAGTGCCGGTTCACATGGGGTCGCACGGCATTGGCGTCAGCCGCCTGTTGGGCGCCATTATTGAAGCCAGCCACGACGACAAAGGCATCATCTGGCCCGAGGGCGTGACCCCCTTCCATGTCGGAATCGTGAACCTGAAACAGGGCGATGACGAGGCGGATGGCGCGTGCAACAGCCTTTACAAAGAACTGACCAAAGCCGGTCTGGAACCGCTTTATGACGACCGCAAAGAACGCGCGGGCGGCAAGTTCGCCACCATGGATCTGATCGGTCTGCCGTGGCGCATCACCGTGGGGCCGCGCGGCTTGAAAAACGGTGTGGTTGAACTGACCTCGCGCCGCACCGGTGAAAGTGAAGAAATGGCGCCCGAGGCGGCGGTGGCCAAGATCGTTGAGATTTACCGCGACCACCACGTGCGCGGTCTGTAAGCCGGGCTTAACATAGACGGGCAGGGCGCAAATTGACGCCCGCCCGCACCCGCTCCCCTTGACCACGGGCGCGCGATCCCCGAACCTGCCCAAAACGAGCAGATAATCGGAGGATCAAAATGATCCGTGCTTTGACCATGGCAGGCGGGCTGGCAGGCGCCGTAGGTCTGTCGCAATTTCCTGAATTCTCACAACAATATCTGCAACGCCTGTCCGGTGCGCGCACTGAACTTATGGTGATTGCCAAAGGGTTTGACTTCACAGCACAAGCCGCGGGTTATACCCGTGATGAGGCGCTGGAAAAAATGGGCGGTTCTGATTTTCAGAACAATCTGCGTGACCAGATGGCGACAAACCTGACCCGATATGAGCGACTGGATGCGGCCTATACGTCGCTAAAGCAAACCGAACCCTTGATGCGGCTAACCAAGCTTTGGCATTTTCGCGACACCGATTTGGTGCAGAAAACATGGGATGAATACCGCCCCGCCGTGCCTGTGACCGCCGATGGGTTGATCTGTGCGGGCATCGGTTTTGTAGGAGGCTGGCTTATCCTCAGCCTCATCCTGGGTCTGCTCATGGCCCCCTTTCGCCGCTTTGCATAACCGCAGCGGTCCCTCACTCATCCGTGGTTTGACATGGATAAGCGCGCAGGGCGGGAATATCTGTTCAAAGCCCCTGCACGGCATGGGACACAGCGCGATGTGATTGGACCTTGGGCACCATTCTAGTGCGCCCGAGATCCCCCTTGTCTTGGTTGATCAGAACCGAGTGATGAACCTCTGTCGAGCCATGTTGGCTTTATCGGCACGTGCACATTCGACTTGATCTGATCGTAAGGCTCAAAGTCTAAGGACATGCACCGAACAATGCGCATGGCGCACAACCAAGGCCGCGGTCGAGCCAAGGAAGAATTCCTTCATTCCGGGTTTATGCGAGGCCATCACGATACAATCAGCCGCATGTGTGTTGGCGTATTCCGTAATGGTGCGACCAGCTGATTGACCATTGAGCAAGACTGTTGAAACGCCGGTCTCATCCTTCACTCTTTCAGCCAAATCATCCCTGGCTTTTTGATGGGATTTGTCAACAGCGCCTTCCTCTAGAAAGGCCAAGATTGAGCTATTTGGAGGCTCATGAACATGCACTGCGGTGATTGTTCCGCCGTCCGAAACCAGAGTGCGCGCAGCAGATAACGCCAGGTCACTGATGCCGTGTTCAAGTGAAAGCGCGACTATGATATTGTTATACATGATTATATTCCAGTCTTGGGTTGTTCTTGTATAGCATCAATTTGCAGCGACCCGGTTGTTCGGTGTTCGCTGCAAATCCAAGGGTTTTCTAAGGCACCCCAACCATTAGGTTGAGGTGCCCTTTTCATATCTTATCCGGACTTTCCGAACCTATCCGCGCTTACTTACCCAGCAGAAGGTCTGGCAGGAACAAAGCCAATTCAGGTATGAACGTCGTCAGCATCAATGTTGGCAGCCAAGCAAAGATAATAAAGATCAAAGTCGGCCAGAGCATCTTGGCAACTGGTGTGCCACAAACCTGCGCCCCGAGATACAGGAGCGGTGCCGTCGGTGGCGTGATGTTTGCCATTCCTAAATTGACACCAATCACAGCGGCAAAATGGATTGGGTCCATACCCGTGCTTTGCGCGATAGGCAACAGGATCGGGGTCGCCAGAAGCAAGCCAGAGATGTCATCCATCAACATCCCAATCAGGATCATGACGACGTTGATCATCAACAGGACTACTATCGGATTATCCGATATGGAATAGACCATGTCTTTCGCCAGTTTCGGTGCACCTTGCGCAATCAGATTGTCGGAAACGATCAAAACCATAAAGATCATCACCATCACCACACCGATTGTCACACCGGATGTCTGGATGGTCTGCGCCAAAGTTTTCCAGGTCAGGCCACGATAAAAGTAGATCGCAACCGGGATCGAATAAACCACCGCAATTCCTGCCGCCTCGGTCGGGGTCATAATGCCGCCATAGATGCCGCCCAGAATGATAATAGGCATCATCAAGGCAGGACCGGCCAGACGTCCCTGACGCGTAAACGTCGGCAAGAATGGATTGGGGCGATTCGTGAGTTCAATGTTGTCATATTTCCGCAGCATGAACTGGTTGGTAATGATCAACAGCGTGATCAGGATCATCGCCGGAATGACCGTAGACAGAAAACACTTTAGAACGTGCTGCTGTGCGACCCAGCCATAAAGGATGTGCGATGCACTGGGGGGGATCAACAGACCCAATGGGCTTGCGCATACGATCAGCGCAGCGGATTGCCCTCGTGGATAGTTGGCCTTTTTCAGATGTGGCATCATGATGCCACCGATACAGGTCAGGGTTGCGTTCGCACTGCCGGAAATGGATCCAAAGACACCACATGCCAAAACACCCGCAGCGCTTAGGCCGCCCTTGATGTGGCCGATGAACATCTCAGCTAAGGCCACAAGAGGCGCTGCGATTTTGCCTTTTTCCATAATGCCACCGGCAATCATGAAAAGCGGGATCGCCAACAGAACCAGCGAGCGCACACCGGTCGCCCCGGTCGGCAAATAGCCAGTGATGGACTGGTCCCCGACAAGCGCAATGAAAATCAGAACCGACCCAAATGCCACATAGACGCTGACACCGAGCAGCAGCATCACACAGACAATAACAAGACTTCCGGTGATAATCATTGTGCGGCCTCCTTGGCGGCGTCAGATTTCAGGGGCAGGCCAAGACCTTTACGGATATGGACGTAAAGATACGCAGAGGTGAACATCGCCATAAAGCAGAAGGCGACCATGATCGCGATCCGCCACGTGACAAACGGAATGCGCAGAACTGGGGTTGCGCGCAGTCGTGGAAATGAAAAATCGTCAAGCAGCGAAGCGTAGCATGCGTAAACGAGAAACAGGATCACCAGCAGTTCGATTAACAAGACAACGAACCCGCGCCACCAGATCAGGCGAGGGTTCTGGATCACGATGCCAAGGATATCGGCATTGATGTGTAAATTTCGGGACGAGGCCAGCACCGCACCGGCGAAAAAACCGATAATGCTGATTGCCAACAGCCATTCTTCATAGGCAAAAAGATCGCCGCCAAAGCCGTATCTGATGACAACAACGGCCCCGAAGGTGAATGCCATGAGAAAGCCAGAGAACGTCACGATCAGCCGCATGATGAAGGCCACAATTTTCAGCGGTGTCCCGAAGATTGCCGGCAATTCGTCGGTAATTTTTTGCCTGCCACCTGTGGTCACATAGCCGAAAAATGTAGACTTTTCATTGGTTGAATTTGTCATGCTCCCCCCTATGGTTGTTTAACAACATAAAAAAAAAGGGCCGGCATTTCTACCGACCCTTTACATTTTTTGGCGATTAATTCTTTTCCGCCAGAAGACGGTCAATGATGTCTTGACCAACGCTTTTCGCCATCATTGGCCAGATGTTCTCTTGAACATGCGCTGCCATAGCGGCCTGCTCTTCGTCGCTCAGCCTTAGGATGGTATAACCGCTGTCGATCAACTTTTGACCAAACACCGCGTCATTTTCGCGGTTGTAGGCAAAGAAGTCATCCGAAGCTTTGGTCATCGCTTTGGTCAGCACTGCGCGCTGTTCGTCGTTCAACTTATCCAATGTCCGTTGCGAGGCATAGTAGGTTGTCAGCTCAGAGATCGAGTTATACTCGACAAAGTGTGAGCCCACATCTGATTTTGCGAAGATTGAGTAAGTCGCTGTTTTCGTGCAGCAAATCGCGCCATCCACGATACCAGACTGGATCGCCGGGAAAATGTCGCCCCAGGCCATTGTTGTCGCCTGATAACCCAAAGTTTCAACCATGGATTTTACAACGTTTGACGACCAAACGCGGATATTCATGCCTTTGTCTTCGAAGGTATTCCAATTTTTTGGCTCTTGCGTTGCAACGATGCCAACGAAACCTTCTGGGTTCTGCGCAACGACGTGAATACCGTAGTCGTCGGTGATTTCCTGAAGGATCGTATTAAACTCAGAATCCATATTGCGCATGATGTTGTCCATGTCGTCCCAGCCGCCCAAAAGGAACGGCATTGACAGGAATTCAAGGCGTGGATCGGTGTCGGCATAGATAAACGCCGCAGCTAGGTCGATATTGCCACGGGCAACGTCTTCAAACAGCGCTTCGCCCGAGCCGAGCTGGTTGGCCGGGAAGGTTTCGATGGTCAGCCCAACGCCCGCAGCAGCAACGTCAGCCGCCACTTGCTCCATCATTTTTGTACCTTGGTGATCAATTGGAAAAACGCCTGCAAAACGCAATGTCATTTCGTCTGCAACTGCAGCCGTTGACATCAATGCGCAGAGCGCACCCGCGGTCAGGCCTTTGGTGATTTTAGTGAATTTCATTTCGTCGTCTCCCTTGCGATTATGTCTTATCTGGTTCGGATGTGGCTCGAAACGCAGCAATGCACATGGCATAGGGAAGCTTAGGCTGATTGAATTTATTTTGCAAATATTATTGCACATGTGGCTTTTTGGGGAATTTTTTCCCACATCATGCCCTTTTCCTGAACGTGACCGGATCATCCGAAGGGGGCAAGCCTGTTGCCCATCAATCTCAGGCCCACCTAATCTGCCGAAACGGGGCCACCCTTAGCGATCTTCGATATTCATCCGTTCAATCAGTTTCTGCCTATCGGCTACCGCCTGCTCTGCCTGCTTTGAATTTGTCGCGGCAACGGCGTTGATCAGGCATTCTGCCACAGCAAAGTAACTTGTTATCGAGTTGGAAATAAAGCTGCTTTGGTGTGGCGCAAAAATTGACGTGCTCGCGCTGACGACAAGAGGCGAACTCGCAAAATCTGTGATCGCAACAACGTTCAAACCCCGTTCGTGGGCGACATTCGCAGCCTCAACAACCTGAATGGAATACGGCGCAACGCTGGCAACGATGCAGACATCGCCCCTGTCCATCGCAGCAATTTCTTCTGCGACGCCAAGGCTGTTTGCATTCAGAACAACCACATCAGAGCGGATCAACCGCAACCCATAGACCAAGAAGGCCGCAAGCGCGTGGAATTGACGGATCCCATAAACCGCGATGCGCGGCGCATTCGCAATCAAATCGATCGCTTTGTTAAAATTGATGGTGTCGAAGTTATGAACGAAGTGCTCGATGTTCGCTTGGTTTTCGTGGCACAGTTGGGCGGCCCTTTGTTTTACGGGTTGTTCTGCGCCCGAAAGCGCGACCTGCGCCTGATCCAAATAGAATGTGGCTGGTTGTTGCAGGCGCGTGGCGAGAAGCGCTTTTTGAAAGGCACCAAAACCCTGGTATCCAAGGGCCCTTGCAAGCCGCGTGATCGTCGAAGGGTTAGTGTCGATCTGTTCCGACAATGTTGTGATAGAGAGCAGGTGATTGCTGTCCTGAACGTCTAGGATTCGCCCCAACGCGACCTGTGATTTCCTTCCCAAATTAACTTGGGAACGGCCCTTGGTAATGTCGATCAGAAGGGCGCGCAAATCCTCCGTATTCGCGGGCAGCGGATCAGGCTGAATCGAATGCACTTTGATAAGTGGGCTGTCCTTCTTTTTCGCCATAAATCCTCCATTCCACCCCCGTTTTTGAGATAGTGAATACGCCTGTCGCAAGGGTGTTTTCGTCATCCGGGTCTTTTGGATCATCGCGCCTGATCGGCAGCCCTGTGCCAGACGTGTCGCGCAAAATGTCCAAATCCGCGGTGTTTGGATTGCCAACCAACAGGTCACATGTGGCCTGACGGTCGCCCGAAGATTGTGTAATAATTTGTCCTTCGCGAGGCAGGTGAAGGGCGTGGTTTGCATGGGCGCTGCGGGTGGTGATTTCAACCACCGACGAAGCGCCGCCGCCGTATTCCACACTCAGCAAATTCGGATTGTCCGTATGGGCCAGCGTCATGTGAAACCCGCCACACTGCGGATCATCTGACAGCACATCAACGGCGGCTTGTAACGTCGGCATTCCCAAAGCACGGCGCCCCAAAACCATTCGTGGGAGCGTTGCATCCACGTTTTGAAGTCGCAGATTGTTCACCGCTTGCACCAATCCGGCATCATTCCAGCCAAACGTGTGACCCGCCAGTGAGCCCGGATAGCAGAACGCGCGAAACCCTGTGGATTGATCTGGCTGGGCATCCAGAATGTAGCAGTGTCCGCGAAAAAACGGCAGGCCATCTTCGTTATGGCTGATCCCGATGCTTGGTCCCGGCGTCTGAACCGTTGTGCACCCGTCAGGAACTGACGCGCAAATATCCCCTCGGCTGTTCCAGGCGGCGACATCTTGCAATGGAAGCTGCAGACCTTCGGCCAACCCGCGCAACTCATCGTAAATGTCAGGAAATCTGGCTTGGGTGTTTTTCAGCAAACGGTGTACCGTCTCTGTGTTTTCCTCGGATGTGATCGTGGCCCAAATCGCTGACTTCACAAGATGTTTGTGCACCGCCTCGCGACCTTGTCGCCCCATTATCGCACCGATATCGAAAGGTGATCCAGCAGCCTTGAGCCACCCGATGGGATTGGAAGTATTCAGCATTTCTGGCGATTCCCTCTTGTGGTGTTCGGGCGAGGCGTTGTTTTGGCTGGCCGTGAAAAGTCTGCTGACCAGTTTGCCAAGACATGTCGTGCACGTTGTCAGCATTTAAGCGCAAAAATATTTGCACGTAAAGATGTATTGCAATTTAAAATCCGGGGCGGGGTCAAGTGTAACAGATGCGGGCAAGACGGTTTCATCCGGCGGCCCCCTCAAGCATATGAAGGAAACGCGTTCAGACCATCGTCGACTGACTTGGATAGAATGGATCGGCTGGGGATGTCCCCATGCCTTATCAACATCCAGATGGGCTAGACTTTTTGCGCGGACACAACCCGGTTCACATGCCCCATCTTGCGGCCGGGTTTGACATCCGCCTTGCCGTAAAGATGGACCGAGGCATTCCCTTCGCGGGCAATTTCAGGCACCCGGTCCATGTCGTCCCCAATCAGGTTTTCCATCACCACATCGGCAAAACGCACTCCATCGCCCAGCGGCCAGCCGACCACTGCGCGGATGTGTTGTTCAAACTGATCCACCGTACAGCCCTGTTGGGTCCAATGGCCAGAGTTGTGCACACGCGGGGCGATCTCGTTCACGATCAACCCTTTGGGCGTGACAAACAGCTCCACCCCCAATACGCCCACATACTCAAGCGCATTGAGCACGCGCGCCGCAATCAAGATCGCGTCAGTGCGCTGGTTTGCGGTCAATTTTGCGGGCACGGTTGTGGTGTCAAGGATCCCATTTTTGTGCACGTTTTCACCGGGGTCAAAACAGGCCACTTCGCCATTTGTGCCGCGCGCGGCAATCACACTGACTTCGTGGCTGAAGGCAACAAACCCTTCAAGCACGGCCGGTGCGCCCTGCATATCAGCCAAAGCAGCATCGGCATCTTCGACAGATTTCAACCGGGCTTGGCCCTTGCCGTCATAGCCAAAGCGGCGGGTTTTCAGGATCGAAGGCGCGCCAATTTTATCCACCGCAATCGCCATGTCAGCGGCTGTTTCCACATTGGCATAGGGTGCGATGCTAAGCCCAAGACCCGACAGGAATTCTTTCTCAATCAACCGGTCCTGACTGATCCGAAGCGCCTCGCGCCCCGGACGAATGGGGCAGATGGCCTCCAGCGCATCAAGGGCGGCTGTCGGGACATTCTCAAATTCATAAGTGATCACATCGACGGATTTGGCAAAGGCCTCAAGGGCCGCCACATTGTCATACCCTGCGGTGGTGGTTTGGTCAGCCACTTGGCCTGCCGGGGGATTGGCGCCGGGTTCAAAAATATGCGTCTTAAAGCCCAAGCGGCTTGCGGCAACAGACAACATACGCCCCAGCTGGCCACCGCCCAAAATACCAATTGTGGCGCCTGTTTTCAATGGGGATTGCAGCATATCACTCATCTTTCGGCTCATCCGGGATTGAGGCAGACAGCGCCTCGCGCCAGGCGTCCAGCCGCGCGGCAAGATCCGCGTCGGCAATGGCAAGAATGCCCGCCGCCATCAGCCCGGCGTTTGCGGCACCCGCGGCCCCGATGGCCATGGTGGCCACAGGGAAGCCCTTGGGCATTTGCACAATCGAATACAGGCTGTCGACGCCAGACAAAGCGCGGGTTTGCACCGGCACACCCACCACAGGCACGCGTGTTTTCGACGCCATCATGCCGGGCAAATGCGCAGCCCCCCCTGCGCCTGCGATGATCACCTGCAAGCCTCGGCTTGCGGCGGTTTTACCGTAGTCCCACAAGCGGTCGGGCGTGCGGTGGGCCGAGACGATCTTGGTCTCATAGGGCACACCCAGTTCATCCAGAACATTGGCGGCTTCTTTCATCGTGGGCCAGTCGGACTGGCTTCCCATGATAATTCCAACCTTCACATCGCTCATGTGATCCCCCATGCACCTTGGTGATTATGCCAAAAAACTTGGCATTCCTTATAGGCAAGGCGGGCGCTGATGCAATCAGGCATTGGGTCTTAGGCGATAATATCGGGGGTCAGCTGGTCTTCGATCCGGGCAATCGTGTCTTTCAGCGCCAGCTTTTGCTTTTTCAAGCGGCGCAGGCGCAGCTGATCCGCCCGCCCGCTGTCTTCCAGCGCATGGATGGCTTCATCAAGGTCCCGGTGTTCGGCTTTGAAAACCTCAAGCTCGACGCGCAACACGTCTTCGGTTTTCATTTCTTTGGCTTTGCTCATGATTTCGAGTCGTTTCCCATTGGTCAAAACAGCTTACGCCGCCCCCGGGAGAAGGCCAAGCAAAAGAGCCACCCTTGCGCGCAGACGTAGCAGCCCCCATATTCCGCAAAAGGGGTCGCCTTTTTTGGGGCCCGTTGCAACGCGTCGCTTTTTCATAAGGACCAGCCAGATGACCAAAATGACCTTGGGGGCCCACCCGTTTCTATTGGGATTTGAACAGCTTGAGCGGATGGTGGAACAGGCCGCCAAATCCAAAGATGGCTATCCGCCGTTTAACATCGAACAAATCTCTGATCGTGGGTATCGCATCACTTTGGCTGTGGCTGGTTTTTCGGATGAAGACCTTTCAATCACTGTGGAAAACGCCAAATTGGTGGTGCGTGGCGGGCAATCTGACAGCGGTGAGGAACGGGTGTTTTTGCACCGTGGCATCGCGGCGCGTCAGTTCCAGAAAAGCTTTGTTCTCGCCGATGGGGTTGAGGTGACAGGGGCCAAGACTGAGAACGGCCTGCTGCATATTGATCTTGAGCGGGCTGAACCAGAAACTGTGGTGCAGACGATCACGATCAACAAGGCCTGACCCGGCCCAGAGAGGGGGCGCCCCATCTCAAATTGGTAACCGCTTAAGATTGTAATGAAAAAGGCCGGGGACAAACCCCGACCTTTTCGTGTCTCAAAGTCACAAAAGGATCACATCACCCTTTGATCAACCCCATGCTTTCCAGCTTCAACAGCACCTGATGCGCACAGTTGTCCACCTCGACGTTTTCGGTTTCAACCGACAGTTCAGGGTTTGTGGGCACATCGTAAGGGTCGGAAATCCCGGTGAATTCCTTGATCTTGCCTTCGCGCGCGAGCTTATAAAGCCCCTTGCGATCACGGCGTTCACATTCCTCGATACTGGTCGCGACATGCACCTCAACAAAAGCCCCAAAGCCTTCGATGTCTTCGCGCACCGCGCGCCGCGTGGTGGCATAAGGCGCGATGGGCGCACAGATGGCGATGCCGCCGTTTTTGGTGATCTCGGACGCCACATAACCGATGCGGCGAATGTTCAGATCGCGGTGTTCTTTGGAAAAGCCCAGCTCTGACGACAGGTTTTTCCGCACGATATCACCGTCCAAAAGCGTCACGGGACGCCCGCCCATTTCCATCAGTTTAACCATCAACGCGTTGGCGATGGTGGATTTTCCGGATCCTGAGAACCCGGTGAAGAACACTGTGAACCCCTGTGCGGCACGTGGCGGTTTGGTCTTGCGCAGCTCTTCGACCACGGTCGGAAAACTGAACCATTCAGGGATTTCAAGACCTTCGGACAAACGGCGACGCAGCTCGGTGCCTGAAATGTTCAGGATGGTCACATTGTCTTTGTCTTCGATCTCATCTGCTGGCTCATATTGGGCGCGGTCTTGCACATAAACCATGTGCTTAAAGTCGACCATTTCGATGCCCATTTCCTCTTGATGCTCGCGAAACAGATCCTGCGCATCGTAAGGCCCATAGAAATCTTCCCCAGCCGAGTTTTTGCCGGGGCCAGCGTGGTCACGACCCACAATAAAGTGGGTGCAGCCGTGGTTGGCGCGGATCAGACCGTGCCACACGGCCTCGCGTGGGCCAGCCATGCGCATGGCAAGGTTCAGAAGGCTCATCGATGTGGTGGCAGCGGGGTATTGATCCAGCACCGCCTCATAACAGCGCACGCGGGTGAAGTGGTCGATGTCGCCCGGTTTGGTCATGCCGACAACGGGGTGGATCAGCAGGTTGGCCTGCGCTTCACGTGCCGCGCGGAAGGTCAATTCCTGATGCGCGCGGTGCAGCGGGTTGCGGGTTTGGAACGCCACAACGCGGCGCCAGCCCAGCTTGCGGAAATAGGCGCGCAGCTCATTTGGCGTGTCGCGGCGGGCGCGGAAATCGTAATGCACGGGCTGTTGAATGCCCACAATCGGACCGCCAAGATAGATTTTACCGGCTTGATTATGCAGGTAATTTACCGCTGGGTGCGCGTCATCATCGGCGCCAAAGACCTTTTCGGCCTCATGCGCTTTGTTTGGCTCCCACTTGTCGGTCACGGTCATGGTCGCAAGGATCACGCCCTCTTGGTCACGCAGCGCGATGTCTTGACCTTCTTCAACCGAGGCTGCGAAATCTTCAGATACATCCAAGGTGATCGGCATGGGCCAAAGGGTGCCATCGGCCAGACGCATATTGTCGACAACGCCGTTGTAATCCTCTTCGCCCAAAAAGCCCTTCAGCGGGTTAAACCCACCGTTCATCAACAGCTCCAGATCACAAATCTGACGCGGGGACAGGTCGTGGCTGGTCAGGTCAGCGGCGTCCAGTTTCAGCTTTTGCGCGCTTTCATACGAGACATAAAGCTCGGGGATGGGGGCAAGATTGTTTAGCATAGGATGGGTCCTGTGTTTGAGGGGGGACAAGCCGCTGGAAGAGCCGGTCAGCTCTGCGTGCAGCGCGTCATATTCTGCAAATTTGCGGGTAAGAAATTGATCTCTGAGGCGCAGTTGCTCGCCGGCACCCTGCGCGGTGATCGCATAGGCAAAGCGTTGGCGTTTGTCGGGGCCTGCGCGGTCGCTGATCTGGATCAGCCCGTCCGCCACGGCGCGTTTCAACAGCCCATTCAAGCGCCCCAGTGAAATGCCAATCGCCTCTGCCGTGGCGCGCTGCGACGCATCGGGGGCCACGTCAAGCTGACGCAGCAGACGAAAGAGCAGGTCTTCGTCGGCAGAATTGGGTTTTGTCACAGGTGGGTGCGCGGGCATTGGTTACGACTCAAAGTATGTTCACGCGTGAACGCATCACACAGAATGACGGCGCAGCAAAGGAATAAATAGGGAGAATTTGTGAAATGCGGCGCAAAGGCCACGGTTTGGGCGCTGCGTGGAACAGCGTTTTGGG
The DNA here is from genome assembly GCA_965367685.1 of uncultured Planktotalea sp. Classification (GTDB taxonomy): domain Bacteria; phylum Pseudomonadota; class Alphaproteobacteria; order Rhodobacterales; family Rhodobacteraceae; genus Aliiroseovarius. The sequence continues at coordinate 23,439 of CBDUJY010000008.1, forward strand.
GTTGGGGCTTTTGGTGGAACGCGAGGATCCGTGACGTGCCTAAAAATTTCGGCAAATCTCTTTGGGGGCACAATATGTGATGGTGGGCTAGCCCTGCATCCCCCAGCCATCTGGTGCAAATCCATGTTCCAACGCGGCGCGGGTTGCGGTTTCTTCGCCGGTCCAGATGCCGGTGACGGACACCGCCTGATCGGGCAGGGTGGCCATCAGATACGGCAATTCCTCTGCATCATCGGTCTCAAAATACTCGCAGATAAAACCTGCTTTGGTCAGCACCTCGGCCAAAGGCTGCCAGTTGGCACCCGGTTTTGCGGGGGCAAAGAAGAAATCAATGTCCGCCGCATCGGGCAAGCCGTGCTTGGATTGCAAATCCCCAAGCACCGCCGCCGTTTCGGCCTTTTGAGCGGCAAAATCATGCGACATGTTAGTCGTCCTGTTCGGCAATGAAATGTTCCGCCTCAAGGGCGGCCATGCACCCCATGCCCGCCGATGTGACCGCTTGACGGTACTTGTGGTCGGTCAAGTCGCCCGCGGCAAACACGCCGGGGATCGAGGTGGCGGTGCTGTCCGGTTTGGTCACAACATAGCCGCCCATGTGGGTTTCCAGCGTGTCTGTCACCAGTTCATTGGCGGGCGCGTGGCCGATGGCGATGAACACGCCTTTGGCCGGAATTTCGGTGATCTCGCCGGTTTTCACATGTTTGGCGCGCACGCCGGTCACGCCCAGCGGGTTTTCATCACCCACCACTTCTTCCAGTTGATGATCCCAAAGGGGCACAATCTTTTCGTTTTTCATCAGGCGGTTGATCAGGATATTCTCCGCGCGCAGCTCGTCCCGGCGGTGGATCAGCGTGACCTTGGAGGCGAAGTTGGTCAGAAACAGCGCTTCTTCCACAGCCGTATTACCGCCGCCCACAACCACAATTTCCTGGCCGCGATAAAAGAACCCGTCGCAGGTGGCACAGGCGGAAACGCCAAAGCCTTTGAATTTCTCTTCGCTCTCAAGCCCCAACCATTTGGCGCGCGCGCCCGTGGCCAAGATCACCGCGTCGGCGGTATAGATCGTGCCGCTGTCCCCCTTGGCGGTAAAGGGCCGCTTGGACACGTCCAGATCAAGGATAATGTCGCCAATGATCTCGGTGCCCATCGCCTTGGCATGTTCTTCCATTTTGATCATCAGATCGGGGCCTTGCACCTCGGTGTAACCGGGGTAATTTTCAACCTCGGTGGTGGTGGTCAGCTGGCCGCCGGGCTCCATGCCTTGCACCAAAATCGGTTCCAACATGGCGCGGCTTGCATAAACGCCAGCGGTGTAACCTGCAGGGCCGGAGCCGATGATCAGAACTTTGGTGTGACGGGTCTCGGACATAGGGGCAATCCTGCTTTGAAATTACGATCCTCACGGATATAGGGGGCCGCGCGCCGCCAGAAAAGCCCCAGTTGGCCTTGCGCGACATCTGGTGCCAAATTTGTGACGGCAAAACCAGGGTGCGTAATAAAGTTACGTTTTCGCGAAAGATTGTTGCGCAAGAAATCAATGACAGATAATGTTTGCGCAATCTCATACTATTGCGCCAGAAGGATCCCGTATGGCTGGACATAAATTAGACCCGATCGACCGTATGATTCTTGCTGAATTGCAGGCCGATGGGCGTATGACCAATGTGGAACTGGCCAAACGGGTCGGCATTTCCGCCCCGCCTTGTCTGCGCCGCGTGCGCACCTTGGAAGAGCAGGGGTTGATCAAAGGCTATCACGCCGATGTGGACGCACGCGCGCTGGGCTTTGAGGTGCAGGTGTTTGCGATGGTCGGGCTGGTGTCGCAGGCCGAAGCGGATCTGACCGCCTTTGAGGAAAAATGCCGCGAATGGTCGCTGGTGCGCGAATGTCATATGTTAAATGGCGAGGTGGATTTTGTGCTGAAATGCGTGGCCCCTGATCTGTCGACCTTCCAGACGTTCCTGACCGAAGGCCTGCTGACCACGCCCAATGTGGGGTCGGTGAAAACATCGCTGGTCATTCGTGGGGCAAAGGATGATCCCGGTGTGCCATTTGATGTGCTTGAGGCGCGGATGGCGGAAACGCCGTAAATCCGCCGCCCCACCGGAACCCAAAACAAAAGCCGCCCTGATAAGGCGGCTTTTTGCATTCTGGGTGCGAGGGCCCAAAGGCGTGCAGCGTTACGCCGCGCGTTTTTCTTCAACCTTTTTACGGCGGTTGGTGCGCGTATAGGGCAGGGCCGATGTGTCGGTGTCTGCCTCAATAATCCATTTCATCCAGCGACGTTTTTTCATGTTCTTAGCCTCAATCTCTGGCCCATCTGGCGTGGGCGTTTTCCTTCGTTGATTAAGGTTTAGCGATGGATTGGGGCGCGCATTTGGCACCTGTTGGGCAATTCTGGACGCTTGGTGGTTTTTTGCGTGATCCGGATGAAACCGAGTGAAATAAGGGAATTGTCCGGAAAGAATGGCGCAATCGACCACAAGGGGCGGTATTGTTTCCACAAATTGCGGCGCAATAACGGCACGATCTGCCCAATTGTGCCCCGGATTGGACCTACAGCCGAATGGTGGACATCAACCGCCCGTAATCTGATTCCTTGCGGTGACACGACCTACGGTACGAATAAAACCGTGCCTCATCGCCGTAGGTGCAATGCCCCACCCACTCTGCCTGTCCAACACCGGCCGTGCGCAGGCGGTGCAGGCCAAAGCCCGGCAAGTCAAACATCATCCGATCTTCATGCCCATTTGCGAAAAACCGGGCGTAATTGGCGTCTTCGTTCAGGAAATCCTGCATAAAATCCGGACCAACCTCGTAATTGCGCTGGCTGATGCACGGCCCGATGATGGCGGTGGTTGTGGCGCGCTGGGCGCCCAGGGCTTCCATCGCGTCCAAAGTTGCCTCAAGCACACCGTCACGCGCGCCTTTCCAGCCGGCATGGGCGGCACCGATCACGCCCGCTTCTCGGTCGGCAAACAGCACCGGCTGGCAATCGGCGGTCAGGATCGACAGCACCAGACCGGGGACATTGGTGACCAGCGCGTCGGCCTTGGGTTTGTTGCCTTGGGTGGGCGCATCCACGGTGACCACATCGGGGGAATGCACCTGATACACGCCGCAAAGCGCGCTTGGGTCGGCCTCCATCGCTTTGGCCACACGGGCGCGGTTGATTTCCACCAATTCCGATTGATCCCGGCTGCCGGACCCGCAATTCAGGCCCGAATACACGCCAGAAGACGCGCCGCCTTTACGGGTGAAAAACCCGTGGCGAACGGGGCTTAGGGCGTCAGATGTCAGCATTTCAAGCATCATGGGGTCACCTATTGGGGTCAGCGCGGATCAGGCCGGGAATGTCAGGCGATGTGCGCCCCACCAACCCCAGCACTTTAAAGAGCGTCCCCATTTCATCGGGGTGGGTCAAGCGGCGATGTGCGGCGATATGGGCAGTCAGCGCCTCTTTGTCCATTTTCGCGGCCAGCGCTTGGGCGCGATCAGTGATGCCCAGACGTTCCAGAAACACGCCCTGAGGCGTTAATAGCGAATGCGCCAAGGGGGCGGCGAAATGCGCGATGCGTTCAAAATCCACATGTGCGGTCAAATCCGCTGTGCCGGGGGCGGCCATTGCATCGGTGGTTTTATGCGCAGCCAGCGCCTGGAATGTGTCGCCAAGGGATCGCCAATCACCATAGTCGATGATCAGCGCAGCCCCACCGTGGGCATCAATGCGCGTGGCTATTTCTTCGCAGATCGGGGCCAGTGCTGGGCAAAGCTCCACCAAATCGCCATCTTTGGTGTCCTTAAGCCGGTGATCAAGGGCGGCGTTCGGCAGGGGCGCGGTCAGACCCAAGGCAAGCGTGCCGTCTGCCTCGCCCACCTGCCGTTCGCACCAAAAATCCCCTTCGCGGATGAACTGGCGGATCGGCAGCGCGTCGAAAAACTCGTTTGCCACCAGAAACAGGGGTTGGTCGGGCAGGGTGGTCACGGTGTTATGGTGGGTGATCTGCAGGGGGGCAAGGCGGGTGGTTTGCACACCGCGCAAATGCGGTGAGGCCTCGATCAGATGCACGTCTGCGGCGGCGTGAAATCCCGGCACACCCCGGGTTGCGCGCAGGATATCCGCCATCAGCGTGCCGCGACCGGGGCCGAGTTCAGCGAGCGTAAAGTGCGCAGGTGCGCCTTGATCCATCCAAGCTTGCGCAAGCGCCAACCCTAGCATCTCGCCAAACATCTGGCTGATTTCCGGTGCGGTGATGAAATCCCCCGCCGTGCCAAACGGGTCGCGGGTGGCGTAATAGCCATGTTCGGGGTGCATCAGGCAATCGGCCATATACTCGGCCAATGTGATTGGTCCGGTCTTGGTGATGCGCCGCAACAGAAGGTCGGTCAGGGGCGCGCCGGTCATGCCTTTGGATCTTTCACAGGCGTGCCATTGGGCGTGGACCGAAACGCCCAGATCAGCGTCAGCGCACCGATCAGGATCATCGGCAGGGTCAGGGTTTGCCCCATGGTGATGCCGTACTGGCCGACCCGGATCACATGCCCCCACGGATTGTCCGGGGTGATGAATTGGGCATCGGCCAGACGGAAAAACTCAACCGTGAAGCGCGCAAGCCCGTAGCCAAGGAAAAACAGACCCGTCAGCGCACCGGGGCGTTTCAGCCAGCCAGAGCGAAACGCGAGGTGTAAAAGAACAGCGGCCAGCACCGCGCCTTCTAGGGCGGCTTCATACAGCTGGCTGGGGTGGCGCGCGCAGGGGCCGACAATGCCAAGACAGGTTTGCGCGGCCTCGCCGGGAAAAATCACCCCCCATGGGGCATCGGTTGGACGGCCCCAAAGCTCTGCGTTGATGAAATTGGTCAGGCGCACAAGGCCAATGCCGATGGGGGCGGCAATCGCCAGACAGTCGGCCACCGACGCCAAAGGCAGCGCATGTTTGCGTGAAAAGAGGTAAACTGCAGTGATGACGCCCAGAAATCCGCCATGAAACGACATGCCGCCCTGCCAGACCTTCAGGATCTCAACCGGGTTCGCTAGGTAATATTCGGGCTGGTAAAACAGCACAAACCCCAGCCGACCGCCGGCAATGATGCCAATGATAATCCAGGTCGAAAGATCCTCAAGCAGGGCGCGGGTCATGGGGGGGCCGTCCAGCCAAAGGGCCGTGCGTTTCAGCGCCTGCGCGATGATCCACCAGCCAATCGCAATGCCCACCAGATAGCCAAGCGCATACCAGCGCAGGGCAAAATGAAGGGGGCCAAGATCAATGGAAAAGATCTCGGGCGTGAGCGCGGGAAAGGGGATGGCCATAAACATGGGGCATTCCTGACAATGCGCGCGGGGGGTGTCAATGGTGCATGGGGGGGCGCGGCGGGGCAGCGGCGAACTTGTGCGTTGATCTTGTGTAACGGCGCATTTGCCCCCATATACAGCCCAGAAAACGCAGCCAGATTGGCCAAACCTCTAGGAGAGCCCCATGCAAACGCGCAACAAAATGTTTGATGACCTGTCACAAATCATGACCAACGCGCTGGGTGTCGCGCAAGGCGCCAAAGGCGAAGCGGAAAACGCGATGAAATCCTGGATGGACCGCTGGTTGGCAGATCGCGATTTCGTCACCCGAGAAGAGTTCGACGCCGTGCGCGCCATGGCGCAAAAAGCCCGCGAAGAGAACGAAGCGCTGAAGGCGCGTCTGGATGCGTTGGAGGGGTGAGGTTGGTTAAGTATTCCATACTATTGCGCACGCCAAATGGCGCATTCACTATTGACCTTACTGGACAACATGGGTTAATAAAGGACAACAACTAACCTAACTTTGCCTGAGGCTTGGACTCTTGCGGGTTAGGGAAGAAAGCCGGCGCAAGCCGGTTTTTTTATGTCTCTAGGGTATTTTTTTTTGGAACTTCGAACAAGAATTTATGTTGACGGATATAACTTCTATTATGGGGTGCTTCGGAAAACACCTTTCAAGTGGCTTGATCTAAAATCGCTGTTCGACGCTCAGATACTTCCAAGTATTTTGTATCGCACGGACCAAGCCGCGGCCCCTGCCAAAATGGTTTTGCACCCGGAATTTTCGGTTAAGTACTTTACAGCAAAGATTGTCGAGCGTGTCAGCAAAGGTGCAGATTCTGTTTCTTCACAAGCAATATACCACAATGCATTGCGAGCACATTGCAAAGAGCAGATCGAAATTGTGGAGGGCTATTATTCAGTCACTAAGGTCAATCAACATGCAGTGTCATTGATCGAGCCCGATCGGTGGCCGCGGGATTGCGAAAGAGTTTCAGTTTGGAAAGTTGAAGAAAAGCAGACTGATGTAAATCTGGCGTTACAAATGTTTGATGATGCGATCTCTGGCGACGTTGATCAGGTGATCCTTGTAACAAATGACACCGATTTGTCCCCTGCGCTCGAGATGATCAAGGATCGATGCCCTCGAGTGGTTCGGGGATTGGTCATTCCCACAAAAAATGCAGATATTAGTGGGGGAAAAGAGCGGCGGGCCAGCGGAGAGCTTGTTGAACTAGCAAATTGGACACGACACAGTATTCAAGATGACGAACTGAGAAAGTCGCAGCTGCCAGATGTGGTGCAGGGCAAAAAAAAAGCGAGTGTAAAACCGATTTCGTGGTACCCTCGCCCCGATCTCATTGAAGAAATGATTAAATTGGCGCTCCCAGTTTTGAATAAACACAATAAGGTTATGAAGTGGGCACGAGAAAGTAATCAGCATTTTGATGGTGCATCACCGCTAGAAATTCTTGAAACAGATGAAGGTGCCCTCAAGGTATTTGAGTATATTAAAGCCTACAAGGAATAAGTACTTTCACACCCCTGTCACACACCCGTCTCGAACCTGTCACTCCCCCCCCATAAATGCGGTGCCGAGGGGCGGATGGCCCCGTTTGACACCTGAGGAGTGACCCAAATGAAAAAGGCGCTTGCCCGTAAGATCGCCTGCTGCTGGCCGCAACCGCACCGATTGCTGTACTGGCCCCTGCTGCCCTGTTCGCAGGTAGCCTGACCCGTGTGGTGGCTGTGCAAAAGGGTGCCGAAATCACTGGCATTTACGAACAAGGCGCTGATCTGTTTTTCAACACCCAGCACCCGGACGATGATCTGGGCAATGAATTTGCCCGTGCGATTGTGGGCGTTGTGTCCAATGTGACCTGGGATGCAAACGAGCTGGCGGTGCCCACTTCGGACGCCGACAAGAAAGTGGCCACAACCACGTTGGGGACTAGAAAATCTTGTTGCAATCAGGTGATAACGGCCTGAATGGTAGTCTGGGTGACATCAAAAGATTGGACTTCTCTGCCGTGAAAGGCGCTTGGGCCAACTGATTTTGCACCGCGTTGCCATGGATGACGATGGTCAAGCATTTCGCCATGGGCGCTTTTGCCACGAAAACTCGGTTGCGATGCCAGACATAAAACTGTGTATCTGTCGGACGATGGCACGGGTGTTGGGTTCTTTAAGTCTGTCGATGAAAAAACGGCCAATCTGACCGCTGGGGCGCTGTGTGCCGCCAAAATGACCCTTCGTGATGCAATGCTTGCGGTGCCGTCTGCGACCGCTGGTGTTGTCTCTTTGTGCATTTGAAGACCAAAGTTTTCTAGCCTCCGGCGGGGATATTTTGGGCAAGAAAAAAGCGCGCATCTTTTTCTTGCTCCAAATATCTTGGGGTGAGCGCAAAGCGCGAGGGGCAACGCCCCTTTCGTTTCGTTATTTCAGAATTGGCGGCTTTTCGGGGTCCGATCCCGGTGCGATGGGTTTCAGCGGCTCGGGTGCCTCTGGCATTGGCAGGTCAAATTTAAGACCATAAGCCACCAGTTTTTGCGCCATGACATCCTCGGCGCCAAAAAAACCGACGTCCATTTCGCCCGCTTCTACTCCAGAAAAGGTCAGCGCCTCATTGGCGGCACCGGCCAGCGCGTTTTGCGCGCCTTCATTGGCGTCGATAAATCCAAGCACATGGCCTTTGCGACCGTCGGAATAGGTGACACCCGCAAGGCAGGCACAGCTGGCAAGCCCCGCGGCGCTGGCGAGTTTCGCATCTAAGGCGGTGATCAGGGCTTCGGGCGCGCTGGGCGCAGTGATTTCGGTGACCTGCGCCACAACCTCTTCTGGGGCGCCTTCCAGCGTGGCGGCCAACCAATCAACGGCAGGTGGCGGGATCAGGATGGACGAGGGCGCCACGGACAGGTTCACGCCAAGACCAATGTCTTGCCCGGCGAGCATGCGGGCCACAATTCGGCCGGGCAGGGCGGCGTAAGGCGCAGGCTTTCCGACAAATTCCGCCAGACGTTCCTCGCGGTCAAACACCAGCACATAAGTGTCGTCTTCCAGCTCAAACAGCTCTGGTTCAATCTCTTCATCACTTCCGGTCGCTTCACGGGCCAGCAGCAGGAACAGCTCGCCATCGGCGAGGCGTTCGTAAAACCGCAGGCGCGCCGCGTCATCGTCCAGATTGTTGCTCATCACAGCGTGGGCCTGATCAAGCTGGGTTTCGGTTGTTGTCATGTCATCACCTCGGCGATCCGGGTTCTGAGGGCGGGCAACAGCTCTTCCTCGAACCAAGGGTTTTTCCTGATCCATCCCGTATTGCGCCAAGAGGGATGTGGCAAGGGAAAGACGTGCGGCGCGTGGGCGCGCCAGTGGGAAACCGTCTCGGTCACCCCGGTTTTCACGCCAAGATGCCATTTTTGCGCATATCCGCCGACAATAAGGGTGAGGGGAGGAGTGCCGATGGCGTCGTTCACTTTCTCTGCCCATGTTTTGGCGCAGATCTTGGGCGGCGGTAGGTCGGATGTTTTTGCATCATACCCTGGAAAGCAAAAGGCCATCGGTGTGATGGCCACGCGGGTCCGGTCATAAAACTGATCGCGCTCCATCCCCATCCAATCGCGCAGCCGGTCGCCTGACGGGTCATCAAACGGCACACCAGATTGGTGCACGCGCATCCCCGGTGCTTGGCCAATGATGTGAATGCGCACACCGGGTTGAAACCAGACAATGGGCCGGGGGGCATGTGCGGTGTGGGTTGCGGCAAAGCGATCTGCGCAGATCTGACAGGCGGCAAGTTCGGTCTGAAGGGCGCGTGTGGGGGTGGTCATTGGGCAAATCTAATCCGCTGGTCCGGAAAGACAAGAGAGTGGATATTTCGAGAGATGTGAAAATAAAACTTGCGCCGCTCATTCATTTCTATATTTCTAGAAATATGAAACATGAATCACGCCTGCAAACCTGCCCGCTTTCTGTTGATGTGGCCTCGTCGCAATTTGCGGCCCTTGGGTCCGAGCAACGCCTGACTGTCCTACGCATCTTGGTGCGTGCTGGGCCTGAGGGCTTGAGTATTGGCGCGCTGGGGGAGCGATCAAATGTGACCGGGTCGACCTTGACGCACCACATGAAAATCTTAGCTGCGGCCGGGTTGGTCACACAGGAAAAACAGGGTCGATCCATCATTTGCGCGGCTGCGGAATATGATGTGATGCGGGCCTTGTCTGACTATTTGCTTTTGGAATGCTGCGCGGATTGCGGTGATGGAAAGGGGCATAGCCATGACTGATGCAACACAGACAGCACCACAAAGGTGGAAACCGGATTGGGCGTGGGGGACTATTTTGGCGATCCCGCTGATCCTCGCGCTTTTTGCCCCGGCAGAGATCCGCCCGACGGTGATTTTTGCCCTGAAGGCCTTCGCAAACACGCTGCCCTTTATCCTATTTGCGATCTTTGCGGTGGGATATCTGAAAGCAACCAATGCGGAAACGCTGCTTGCCAAAGCCTTTGAGGGGCGCGAGGGGCGGATGATTGTGCTGGCGGCGCTTGCGGGTGGCATTTCGCCGTTCTGTTCGTGCGAAGTGATCCCGTTTATTGCCGCGATGCTAGCGGTTGGGGCGCCTTTGTCGGCGGTGATGGCCTTTTGGCTTGCCTCGCCTTTGATGGACCCGGCGATGTTTGCGATTACGGCGGGCACCTTGGGTGTGGATTTCGCGATTGCCAAAGGCTTGGCCGCGATCCTGATCGGGCTGTTTGGCGGGCTTGTGGTGCGCGCGATGGCGCAAACCGTGGTCTTTGCGGATCCTTTGAAAAACACTCCGGTTAAAAGCTGTTGTGGGCCAAGTTGTGGGTCCGATGACGGGGTCGATCCGTTTTCGGGCACTGTGAACTGGAAATTCTGGCAAGACGCCCCGCGCCGGACGGAATTTCGCGACACGGTGATGGAAAATGCGCTGTTCTTGGGCAAATGGCTTTTGCTGGCCTATATGCTCGAAGCGCTGATGTTGAAATTCATTCCAGCCGAATGGGTGGCGCAAGTTTTGGGTGGGGAAGGGATCCTGCCGATCATCTTGGGGGCCATTGTCGGTGCGCCTGCCTATCTGAACGGTTATGCCGCTGTGCCGATGGTGGCCGCGCTGTTGGAGCAAGGCATGAGCCAAGGCGCCGCCATGTCCTTTGTCATCGCAGGGGGCGTCAGCTGTATCCCCGCCGCCGTCGCGGTCTGGGCCTTGGTCAAACCCCGTGTTTTTGTCGCATATATTGGCCTTGCCGTCGTCGGCGCGGTCCTTGCGGGCATCAGCTGGAATATGGTCGCGATCTAATCCGGTTGGCAGATTGGGGGCGCGTGATGAAGCGCGCATCACGTTGACCGTGGCGCTGTGTTCATCGCGGGCAAATTGTTGCGGGTTGAGAAACAAAACGGCGGTTTTTCCGTAGATTCGCACTGATTGTCTACAGGATGGGGGTGAAATTCCCCTATTCTATCGCGCCCGAAGACCTAAAAAACCTAAATTTGCACAGGTGTTTCACCGCAAATCCCCGTTTTGCCGTTGTGTTTTTAGGGGTGCATCCGACATAATGTTGCCAAATTGATGCCTTAAGGTCCTCGTTAACCAAGCTCGTGTAAAGAGTAGGGGCCCAAGCTCGCAAAAGAGCATCAAGGCGAAGCAGCAGTGTCGGAGCGTGTGCATGCTCGAGTTTATTAATGTCTCTAAGTCCTTTTGGACTGGAACGCAGCGCAAGGTGATCCTTGACGGGGCGTCTTTTCAGGTTGAATTGGGCAACTCGCTTGGCATTTTGGCGCGCAATGGGACCGGGAAAACCACGCTTATCAATATGATGGCGGGGCTGGAAAAACCGGACGAAGGCGAAATTCGCCGCAATTGCCGCATCTCCTTTCCGCTGGGCTTTATGGGCGGGGTGGTTAGCAAACTGTCCGCCAAAGAAAACGCGCGTTATGTGGCGCAGCTTTATGGGCTTGATCCCGATTACATCGAGGCGTTTACCCGCTGGCTCTGTGGGCTTGAGGAATATTATGATTTCCCGTTGGGCACCTATTCTGCGGGGATGCGGTCGCGGTTCACTTTTTCGCTGCTCTTGGCGTTGGATTTCGATATCTATCTGATCGACGAAGGCATGCCGCAAACCACGGATGCCGAATTTAACCGCAAGGCGGGGGATGTGCTGAACGAGCGGCTCAAAAACTCCACCGTCATCATCGTGTCGCATCAGGCGAAAACGATCGAAAAGTTCTGCAGATCCGCGGCCGTGTTGCGTGATGGGCAGTTTTACATGTTTGATACCTTGGAAGAGGCGAAGCAACTTTATGACTACGAAACCCAAGGCTAAAAAGTTTCGCATTCGTCGAAGCGCCGCATCCGCGATCCAATCTGAGGTGGCGGATGCCCGTCAGACCCGTGCCGCAAATGATCCTGCGCAGACGCAAACCTCAGCGTCTGGTCCGGCCCCAAAAACAACGCAACCCCGCCGGTTAAACCCGATGGAAGAGGCCGCCCTTGAACCGCAAGAAGACGGCTTTGGGGATCAGAAATTCGCCACCGCAGGCCCAGGCGCATCACCTGCCGATGTGGAACGTGAAATCACCGCGATCAAAAACGAAGGTTTGACCGGGCGCCAGTTGCGTATGGCGCGCCGGGTTGCGCAAAAACACGGCATTTCTGCCGCGTCAGATTTCGATGCCGTGCGCCAATTGCGCAAAGCGGGGGTTGATCCGTTTCAACGCGCCGCGATGCTTGATCTGGTGTCAACGGATGGGGCAAAAAATGACGGTAAAGTCCAGCTTCCACAAACGGTTGATAAAGCCAAAGTGCCCAGCACACAGGTGCTGGATGCCGCTGATCGGGCGCGCGCAATTATGGATATCCAGATGGATATCGCGCGCCGCCGCCGCAAGCGGTTTGCGATGCTGTTCACGCGGCTTGCGTTTTTCGTCTTTCTTCCGACCGTCTTGGTGGGTTTTTATTTCTATACGCTCGCGACCCCAATGTTTGCGACAAAAACGGAATTTGTCATTCAGCAATCTGACAGCGGCGGCGGGCAGTTGGGCGGCTTGTTTGCGGGCTCTGGTCTGGCGACGTCACAGGATTCAATCACAGTCCAAAGCTATTTGACATCGCGCGATGCGATGATGCGCTTGGATCAAGATATTGGCTTTAAGCAAGCGTTCAGCGCCGATGGCATCGATTCGATTCAACGGTTAAGCGCCACGGCATCCAATGAAAAAGCCTATAAAATCTATAAGAAAAACGTAAAAATCGGCTATGATCCCACCGAAGGGATTGTGAAGATGGAAGTGGTCGCCCCATCGCCTGAGCTAAGCCAAGAGTTCTCGCAAGCCTTGATTGGCTACGCCGAAGAACGTGTGGACAACCTGTCCCAACGGTTGCGAAATGATCAGATGCAAGGCGCGCGTGAGACCTATGAAGAGGCCGAACAGGACATGCTGGACGCACAAAACGAAGTGCTGCGTCTGCAAGAAAAGCTGGGTGTGTTTGATGCCACCAGCGATGCAACCGCATTAATGGGGCAAATCAGCGGATTTGAAACGCAACTGCAAGAAAAACGCCTGACGCTACAGCAACTTCTGGACAACCTTCGCCCGAATAAAGCCCGTGTGGACGGCGCGCGTGGGGATATTCAGCGGCTTGAAACCTTGATCGCAGAGCTGCGCGGACGTTTGACGGAAACAGGGGCGCAGGGGTCATTGGCATCTGTCAGTGCCCAATTGCGTATCGCCCAGACCAATTTGGAAACACGCGTTTTGTTGATGCAGCAATCGTTGCAACAGCTTGAAAGCGCACGTGTCGAGGCCAACAAACAGACCCGATATCTGGAACTTGGCGTGCGCCCCGTTGCCCCGGACGAAGCCACATATCCGCGCAAATTTGAAAACACGCTTTTGTCGTTTCTGGTCTTTGCCGGTATCTATCTGATGATGTCGCTGACCGCCTCTGTCCTGCGCGAGCAGATCAGTGCCTGATATGCGCGAGATTGCCGTGGGCAAACTGCGCGTTGGAAACGATTTGCCGCTGACGGTGATTGCCGGGCCATGCCAGCTTGAGGGGCTGGACCACGCGCTTGAGATCGGCACCGAAATGGCGCAGATCTGTGCGGACAATGGCCTTGGCTATGTGTTTAAAGCGTCGTTTGACAAAGCCAACCGAACCTCGTTGTCCGGGCGGCGCGGGCCCGGCGTGCAAGAGGGGTTGGCGATGCTGGCGACACTGCGCCGCGACCTTGATGTCCCTGTGTTGACGGATGTGCACACTGCGGAACAATGTGCCCAAGCGGCAGAGGTTGTGGATATTTTGCAAATCCCTGCATTCCTTTGTCGGCAAACCGACCTCTTGCTGGCTGCGGCCAAAACGGGCTGTGTCGTGAATGTGAAAAAGGGGCAGTTTTTGGCCCCTTGGGACATGCAGCATGTTGCGGAAAAGCTGTCCTTGTCGGGCAGTGATAACATTATGATAACGGAACGCGGCACGTCTTTTGGCTATAACACTCTGGTCACCGATATGCGGGGGCTGCCGACGATGATGGCGCAGGGTTATCCGGTTGTGATGGACGCCACCCACGCGGTGCAAATGCCGGGCGGGCAGGGCGGATCCTCTGGTGGACAGCGGGAATTTGCCCCTGTTTTGGCGCGCGCGGCGGTGTCATTGGGAATTGCTGGCGTGTTCATCGAAACCCACCCTGATCCAGACGTGGCACCTTCGGACGGTCCAAATATGATTGCGCTTGCGGATATGGCCAAGGTGATTGCGGATCTGGCGGCGTTTGACGCGCTTGCAAAGGCGCGGCCGCTGCGACTTTAACGGCAAAGACTTGGCTTTCCCTAAATGAAATCGGGCCTTAAACTAAGCATGATTTCATTTAGGATTTGGCCATGTTTTCTGTTCGCAATCTTACCCTTACTCTTCTTTTAACCCTTGTCCTCAGCGTGCCTTTTGCGCTTCCGTCTGTGGCGCAAGATGGCGCCATCAGCACGGAAACGGGCGCGGTTCAGGTTGAACTCGACGCGGCCATTGCGACCAAGATCCGAGATATCCTTACGGAAATGCAGGCCTATCAAGACGTCACCGTGACCGTGAACGAAGGCATCGTCACCCTGCGCGGCACCACCTTGGACGCCTCTGGCCATGAGGATTTGCAACGGCTTGTGCAGCGGGTCGAAGGTGTGATTGCCATTGAAAACCAGGTCGGGATTTCAACGGATTTGACCGAGCGGCTAAGCCCCGCGATGGAACGCTTCATGGCGCGCCTGACCCAAGTGATTGCCTTCCTGCCGCTTGTGGCGATCGGGGCAATTGCCTTTGTGATTGTCGCGGCCGTTGGTTTTGGCATCGCGCGGTTGCGTCAACCTTGGGACCGGTTGGCCCCCAACGCGTTCATCGCAGATATTTACCGGACACTTATTCGCATCCTGGCGGTGATTGGTGGGGTTGTGGTGGCGCTGGATATCCTTGGGGCCACCGCACTTTTGTCCACGGTGTTGGGGGCGGCGGGGATTATCGGCCTGGCCCTTGGCTTTGCGGTGCGCGACACAGTTGAAAACTTCATAGCCTCGCTTTTGCTGTCGATCCGCCAACCGTTTCGCCCCAATGACACGATTGAAATCAACGGCGATGTGGGAAAAGTCATTCGCCTGACCTCGCGCGCGACCATTTTACTTAGCTTTGATGGCAACCATATTCGCATTCCAAACGCGACCGTGTTTAAAAGCAGGATCATCAATTACACCCGCAACCGGGAACGCCGCTTTGGCTTTGATATCTTCCTGCGCGACGCGGCCAACCTTCCAGACGCACTGGAAAAAGGGCGCGGGCAACTTGCCGCGTTGCCCTTTATTCTTGACGCCCCCGCGCCCTCTGGATGGATTGACCGGGTGAGCGAAGGGGGCGCGCGGCTAAGCTTTACCGCCTGGATTGATCAGCGCCATACCGGCCTGTCCAATGCCCGAGGCGAAGCAATGCGGGTGGTTGTTTCAGCCCTGACCGACAAAGGCGCCACCCCCGTGCATGCCCCCGAAACCCCGCAATCCGCGGATGAGGCGGCCTTGGATCAACTGGTTCAACAAGACCGCGAAGAGAACCGGAAAAATGACCTTTTGGACGAGACAAGCGCCGACGAATAATTTTCGTCATTTTAGGTGATTTTGGGGTTGCACCGCCTCAATGCATTGGACTATTACACGCGCACTGTTGGGGTGTAGCCAAGTGGTAAGGCAACGCTTTTTGGTAGCGTGTACCGTAGGTTCGAATCCTACCACCCCAGCCAGTTTTCTTAGAGATACTCAAGAAAACAAAGGCTTAACCCAGCCCGAAATGACCTGTGTGTCGCAGCATTCTGAACCTGTTGTCGCTCGTCACGGTTTTTAAGTCTTTGACAGAAATAATGGCCGCCGCGCATTTGAATGGTCGGCGCTTGCTGTGTTTTTTAGAGCGTTTCCAGTTCACGTTGTATCGCTTGTTCGCCGCCGTTCGCTTCGCTCAAACGCAAAAAGCGATGACAGATGGGTCAATGAAAACTGGAAACGCTTTAACGCCGCCCTGAAAATTTTTATTTCTACTGTTGGCTCAGTTCCACGCCAGCTCTGGCGTGGGCGAACGGGGGTTCCGGCGAGATTGCGCATGTGCTGAACACAGCACTACGGAAAGTCGCTGAAAGATTGTTGGGGGCGCTGCCAAGGGCCCCCCTGTGAACCCCATAGCAGCCCCAACATAGCCCGTGCGGGCACAAGCTAACCTGCCCAGATTACACATGCGAACAAAGGGGGCGGTGTCGAAATAGAATATTGTTCGGTTTTTTTTGATACTGCTTGGTGTTTGAAAGCAATAGCAGATTGAACCCATCACAGATAGGCTTCTTGTCAATCTATTTCAGGAAGGGACAACCATGTACGAATTGGCAATCTTGTGGGATTGGATCGCGTTTAGCGTCCGTTGGCTGCACGTTATCACAGCGATGGCCTGGATTGGCGCCTCGTTTTATTTTGTTGCGCTTGATCTGATGCTAAAGCCAAACCCGAACTTGCCCGAGGGCGCGCATGGCGAAGAGTGGGAGGTCCACGGGGGCGGGTTTTATCACACCATCAAATACCTGGTGGCCCCTTCAGAAATGCCCGAACATCTGACCTGGCACAAATGGCAAAGCTATTCCACATGGCTGTCGGGGGCCGCGCTTTTGATGATTGTGTATTGGGTCGGAGGCGAGCTGTTTTTGCTTGATCCTTCCAAGGCCGATCTGGCGTTGTGGCAGGGGATTTTGATCTCTGGCGGGTCGCTGACGATTGGTTGGTTGCTCTATGATATGATGTGTAAATCAAAACTCAGCGAACAGCCTACACTGTTGATGTTGCTGCTTTTTGCCATCCTTGTGGCGATGTCCTGGGGCTATAACCAGATCTTCACGGGCCGCGCCGCGCTGCTTCATCTGGGGGCCTTTACCGCGACGATCATGACCGCCAATGTGTTCCTGCAAATCATGCCAAACCAGCGCATCGTTGTGGCGGATCTTAAGGCGGGGCGTACGCCGGATGCGAAATACGGCAAGATCGCCAAGGTGCGTTCGACCCACAACAATTACCTGACCCTGCCGGTGGTGTTTTTGATGCTGTCAAACCACTATCCACTGGCGTTTGCGACCGAGCATTCCTGGATCATCGCCAGCCTGATCTTTCTGACTGGCGTCACCATTCGTCATTACTTCAACACCATGCATAAAACCGGAAAAGGGCCAAATTGGACCTGGTTGGTGACGGTGCTGTTGATGATCGTGATCGCCTGGCTGTCGACCGCTCCGGCGATGGACAGCTATGAAGAATCTGAAGCCCGCGCGCTGACGCCATATGAACAGAAATATGCCTCGGCCGACGGGTTTGAGGATGCGTTTTACGCGGTGGTGGGCAATTGTTCCATGTGCCACGCCCGCGAACCGTCCTGGGAAGGCATGCACTGGGCGCCAAAAGGCGTGGTGCTAGAAACCGAAGCAGACGTCGCGCGCCATGCCGAACAGATCTATCTGCACGCAGGACGCAGCCACGCCATGCCGCCCCCAAATGCCGTGGACATGGACAACGAGGCCCGCGCCTTTATCGTCGCTTGGGTGCAAGAGGTCCGCGACGGAACGTGACTGGGGCTTGAGGGCGCGGGTTTAACGGCTGGGGGAGGACTGCGCCCCCACGCCAACCGCCCAGATCAGCTGTTAAACCCAGCAAAGTGAATGCCGCTCAGATCCGCCATCTCACGTTTCCATGTGGTGATGTCGCGCTGGCTTAGATCCGACAGGGCGTCATGGCCACAGGCCCGCGCCAGCACCTGCATCAGCTCTACCGAGGCGCCAAAATACCGCGCGAGCTTTTCAGCACCCTGTTGCACATCCAATCGCGCGCGCAATTCGGGTTTTTGGGTGGCAATCCCAACCGGGCACATGTTCGAATTGCACATGCGCGCGGCGATGCAGCCCACCGCCTGCATTGCAGAATTGCTCAGCGCAATCGCATCCGCCCCAAGCGCCATGGCTTTCACGAAGTCCTCGGCTACGCGTAAGCCACCGGTGATCACCAAGGTCACTTCGCGACCGGTTTTTAAATCCAAATGCCGCCGCGCACGCGCCAAAGCGGGGATGGTGGGCACCGAAATATGATCGCGGAAAATCAACGGGGCCGCACCCGTTCCGCCGCCCCGGCCATCAAGGATGATGTAATCCGCGCTTGCCTCAAGCGCGAAATCAATATCGTCCTCAATGTGGTTGGCGGACAGCTTAAATCCGATCGGAATGCCGCCGGATCGTTCCCGTACTTCATCGGCCAATTTACGAAAATCGTCCGTTGTGTGCAGATCCGGAAAGGTGGCCGGTGAAATCGCGCTTTGCCCCGGTTCCAAACCGCGCACATCCGCAATTTTGCCTTGCACTTTGTCCCCCGGAAGATGCCCGCCGGTGCCGGTTTTTGCCCCTTGCCCCCCTTTGAAATGAAAAGCCTGCACCTGTTCCACAAGCTCTGGCCGCCAGCCAAACCGGGCCGAGGCAAGCTCATAAAAATAGCGACTGTTCTCATCCTTTTCCTCGGGCAGCATGCCGCCTTCGCCGGAACAAATCCCAGTGCCTGCAAGCTCAGCCCCACGTGAAAGCGCAACCTTGGCCTCTTCCGACAAGGCCCCAAAGCTCATGTCTGAGACAAACAGTGGGATGTCCAGGGTCAGTGGTTTGCGCGCACGCGGTCCAATCACAGTTTGGGTGCTGACGGGGTGGTCATCCAGTAAAGGTTTACGTGCCATTTGCGCGGGCAGGATCTGAATATCATCCCAATGCGGCAGGTCTTTGCGCGGCACGCCCATCGCGCCCATTTCCCCGTGATGGCCAAGCTTTGACAGCCCATCGCGGGCAAGTTCATGGATGCGGGCCACTGTCGGTTCTTCTGGCGTGGGGACGGCTTGGGCCTGCGCTGGTTTTGGGGCAGGGGCGGGATCGCCAACCCCAAGATCGCCTAAGCGGGCGTGGGTTCCGTCACAAAACGGCGCGTTTGCGCTGGCTTTACACTGACAAAGGGCGGCGCCGCCGGTGGTTTCGGCGGTGAATTTCAACGGCGCAAGCCCCGTGCCTTTATGCGATCCATCACAGAACGGTTGGCTTTGGGATTTTCCGCAGCGACACCAATAATAGGTTTTCCCCGCGTCCAATTCGACTTTGATGGGCCGTTTGGCGGCGATGATAGGAGCGTCGGTCTGTGTCATCGGAAAATCCTTTTGGCTGGCGATTAGGCTGGCGAGAACCGGGCGCGATCATGCGGCGCGGTGAAGTCGATATCCGGACCTTTTGGCACAACCTGTGACGGGTTGATTGTGGTGTGGCTGACGTAGTAATGCGCCTTGATGTGGTCCATGTGAACAGTTTCCGCCACGCCGGGCTGACTGTAAAGGTCGCGCACAAAGCCTGATACATTCGGGTAATCCACGATGCGTTTCAGGTTGCATTTGAAATGCCCCACATAGACCGGATCAAAGCGCACAAGGGTTGTGAACAGGCGCCAATCGGCCTCGGTGATTTGGGTTCCGGTCAAATAGCGCTGGTGCGCTAGGCGATCTTCCAACCAGTCGAGCGTGTCAAAAAGCGGCCCCACGGCCTCTTCATACGCGTCCTGCGTGCCGGCAAAACCCGCCTTGTAAACACCGTTGTTAAGCGTGTGATAAATCCGGTCGTTTAGCGTATCAATTTCCGGGCGCAGCGCTTCGGGATAATAATTGCCCGGCGTGGCACCAACACCGTCAAAGGCACTGTTAAACATGCGGATAATCTCGGACGATTCGTTTGAGACGATGGTGTTGGTTTTCTTGTCCCACAACACCGGCACCGTCACGCGACCCGTGTAATTGGGTTGGACGGCGGTATAAATCTGATGCATGACGCGGGCGCCATTAATGCGATCGGGGATCACGCCGGGCCCATCTTGAAAGGTCCAACCCTCTTCGGCCATGTGCCAATGCACCACCGACAGGCTGATCATGTCTTGTAAGCCTTTGATCGCGCAAAAGATCATCGTGCGGTGCGCCCAAGGGCAGGCGTGCGACACATAAAGATGATAGCGTCCCGGTTCGGCCTTGAACCCCGCCACACCACTTGGCCCTGCGCTGCCGTCAGCTGTCACCCAATTGCGAAAGGATGCGTCCTTGCGCACAAAACGTCCGCCCGTTTTGCTGGTGTCATAAAACCGATCGACCCATTTTCCGTCTTGCAAAAGTCCCATGTGATGTCTCCTGAACGGGATCAGACCGAAGGATTTCGGCGCTGATCGTGATGTTTGCTAGGACCAACATAGGGAATTGAAATATTTAAGGGAGGGCCACTGCCGCACACTCCTTTGCAAAAATGCACAATGAAAGGGGGGGGGCAGGGCGCGCGCGCTTACCCCGTGACCCACTTGCGCTGATCCGCAAGCCCCATCGACATCAAAAGGGGGCTGCTTTCCTGTCTGGCCTTGAAATCAGTTTTCGATGCCATCCCGCGCCAGTTTGCGGCCAAAAGGCTTTGCGCCACAGCGCCCCCCAAGGTGGCGCCCGGCCCAAGCACGATAAACACATCGGGCATGAACTCGTGCGCGGCAACCCGCAAAGCCGCCGTGAAATCATAGGGTTCGGTGACCTGATGACCCAAAGTATAGGCACGTAAGGCCGCAGGGTCCGTTGATTTTGGCGACCAAATCGCACCGCGCCCGTCGATCATGGGCAGCTTAGGCCCGGAAAACAGGTCTTGCCCAAGCCTCGCTTGCCCTGCTGCGGCCACCGGGGTTTGAAGTGCTGTGTGAAACGCCGCGTGACCGGGCAGGCGCATCGGGTAACGCGCCTGCACCACCGGCATCTCTGCCTCAAACGCAGTCAGTCCTTTTTCATTTCCGGCCAGAACCAACAGGCCGCCCAGATCAATCGAACGCGCCAGATGGTGATCTGTGCGGGCGTTGATGTCGGCCATTTTGCCTTCAATCCGGGCGCGCGCACCGGGGATTTCCCGCCAATCCTCATCGACAAACGGATAGATCAGTTGTCCGCCGATCATGTGTTCCTGCATCAAGGTGCCCATGGTGTTGACCACCTCAAACCCGCCCATCGCATCCAAGGCCCCCGCGCAGGCCAGCGCAATATACCACCCCATCGAATTGCCGGTGACCGCCAAAATGTCAAAACGGGTCCGGTCGATGGCCAGAAAATCCGCGTAAGCACAGGCGTGGATCAGCCCGCTGGCATTGTCACCGCGCGTATGGCGTGCCCCGGAAAACCGGTCCGCCCCGTCCAGCGCGGTCAGCGCCTCTTGCCCCATCCCGTGCCGAAATGCGTCAAACCGCGCCATCAACGCGCGTTGGTCTGCGTGGTGCCGCGTGAAATACCCCAGCTCGTCCCGGTTATAGGTGCCGCGTCCGGGGGCGACGACCACGGCGGTTTGTTTTTGGGCTGTTTGCTTGCGATCGTTCATGATGCGCTCCACAATTTACGCGCGGCCTCGGCAATGGACGTTCGCGACGGCATGGTCGCCGCATAGGCCGGGCCGGTGGCGATAAAGCTGTCCTTTGCCGCAAGGCGCGCGTGGGGCAGGGTGGTCTTTTCCGCAAGCAGCGCCATCAAGGCCTCAGACTGGCTGCCGGTGCTGCGGCATTCATCCACAATCAGGACTTTCTTTGCCCCTTCAAGGGCTTGCAAGATGCCTTCGACAGGCAAAGGCGCCAGCCAGCGCATGTCGATCACGCGGGTCTTGATGCCTTCTGCGGCCAAATCTGCCGACGCTTGCGTCGATAAATAGCGCCCGTTTCCATAGGTCAGGATCGCCAAGGGACCATCCCCGTGCACGCCCACTTCCCCCAATCCAATCCGTCGGTCTGGCGCGGGATAGGTGGTCATCCAGCTGCCGTCTTTGTCATCCTTCAAATCGCGCATCGGATACAGCGCGATGGGTTCCACCATCACCACCACACGCGCCTCTT
The DNA here is from genome assembly GCA_965367685.1 of uncultured Planktotalea sp. GTDB lineage: Bacteria > Pseudomonadota > Alphaproteobacteria > Rhodobacterales > Rhodobacteraceae > Aliiroseovarius. The sequence continues at coordinate 45,214 of CBDUJY010000008.1, forward strand.
CGCGCGCCAAGCGCACAGATTCACGCATCATCATCGCCGCCTCATCCCCGCGGGACGGGCAGGCAATAATCAGCCCCGGAATGTCACGCAAAACGGCCAAGGAATTGTCGTTGTGGAAATGCCCACCAAAGCCCTTTTGATAGCCAAGCCCGGCAATGCGCAGCACCATCGGGTTGGTAAACTGCCCGTTTGAGAAAAACGGCAGGGTCGCCGCTTCACCGCGCAACTGGTCCTCGGCGTTGTGCAAATAGGCCAGAAACTGGATCTCGGGCATGGGGATAAACCCGTTATGCGCCATGCCAATCGCCAGCCCCAAAATGCTCTGTTCATCCAACAATGTGTCGATCATCCGGTCGGGGCCAAACCGGTCCACCAGCTTTTGGGTCACACCATAAACGCCGCCTTTGCGCCCCACATCTTCGCCCATCATCGCGATCTCGCCATGTTCAAGCATCAGATCGGTCAGCGCCCAATTGAGCAGTTTAGACATGGGTTGCGGGGCGTTCATCTGTTTGATGTCACTGCCAAAAACCACTTCGCGCGCCTCAGCTGACGGCCCGTTAGTGGGTGCGCAGTCACGCTTGGGTGGGATGATTGACGCCATCACATCCGTCGCCGTTTTCAAGCGGGGTCGCGTGATCACTTCCTGTGCGACACGGGTGCATTGATCCTCGGCCTCTTGATAAATCGCCAACACCTCATCCGCCGTCAACGCGCCGTGCTGGATCAAAAGCCGCGCGGAATGCAGCAAAGGATCATCCGCTTCCCAGCCCTCAAAGATATCCTTCGTCAGATAGCTCTGCTGCATATCCGATCCCGCATGGCCATAAAGCCGCACCAGGTTCAGATGCAAAAAGGCGGGCTTTTTGCGGCTGCGTACATAGTCCGCCGCCTCGCGCGCCACGCGGTAGGTATCGTAAAGGTCCAGCCCATTGGCTTTGAAGTATTTCAACCCCGGTTTTTGGGCGTAATTGGCCGCAACCCAGCCCCCCGGCGTGCGCGTGGAAATGCCAATGCCGTTGTCTTCGCAGACAAACAGAAGGGGCAGGGGAACCGATTGATAAGAGGTCCAACAGGCGGTGTTAATCGCCCCTTGCGCGGTCGAATGGTTCGAGGACGCATCCCCAAAGGAACACATCACAAGCCCATCATCGGGGATCTGCTGATGCGCGCATGTGTGCCGTTTTCCAAGCCCGATGGAATAGGCTGCACCCACCGCTTTGGGCAGATGACTGGCAATGGTCGATGTCTGCGGCGGGATTGAAAGCGCCTTTGATCCCAATACTTTATGACGTCCGCCAGATATGGGATCTTCGTTGGATGTCGCAAAGCTGAGCAGCATATCCCATGCGGGCGTGGTGCCCGGAACTTGCCCGGATCGCATCGTTTGAAACGCCCCATCGCGGTAGTGTAAAAACGCCATATCACTGGGGCGAAGGGACGCGGCCACCGCCGCCATGCCTTCGTGACCTGAGGATCCGATGGTGTAATAACCTTCGCCTGCCGCCTGCATTTTGCGCGAACGACGATCAAGGTTTCGGCTAAGGCATTGCGCGCGAAAAACGGCCACGGCATCAGGCGCCGTCAAAGGCCCAGAGGCGGGGGCGCCGGGCGGAAAATCCCCCGCTGCAACCCGCGTGCGAAAGGCATTGTCGACAATATCTGCGCGATCCATTGGCCGCTCCTTTAACGAAAGTCTTTGATAAAGCGCCCGCAACCCGGCTTTGGCGCGCCCGAGTCACTTACAGACAGGTCCGGGCGCAAATGGGGGCGAAGGCGTGTTGGCATGGCAAGGGCGCTGGGTTGAGCTGCGCTGGGTTAAGGGGATGGAATTATATCATTTTGACATGATATAGCCTGTAAAAACCCCTATAAAGCGATATTCAGGTATCATAACATTCCAAAAAAGAATGAAAGGAAGGTAGCCTTGACCCGCGCACGACGTTTTCTTCCCCCGCTGTCCACACTTGCGGCCTTTGAAGCTGTGGCCCGGTTGGGATCGGTGACCGAGGCGGCGCATGAGCTGGATTTGACGCAAAGCGCGGTCAGTCGTCAGCTGCAAAAGCTCGAAGCCCTTGTGAACACACCGCTTTTTGAACGGGACAAGAAGCGATTGCAATTGACGGATCACGGCACGCGATATGTGCGCGATGTGCGGGCGGCCTTGGCGCAGATCTCAAACGCGACCATTGCGCTTCAGGCCAATCCGGATGGCGGGGCGTTGAACCTTGCGATCTTGCCCAGTTTTGGCACGCATTGGTTGGCGCCACGTTTGCCAGAATTTTTGCAGGGCAACAGTGGTATCACCCTAAACATGTCCACGCGCACGCAGGTGTTTGATTTTGCACAAGAAGGGTTTCATGCAGCGCTTCATTTCGGGCAAGATAATTGGCCGGGAACGCGCGCCTTAAAGCTGTGGGACGAACAGGCGTTGGCGGTTGTGGCGCCAGAGTTGCTGCAAGGCACTGATCCGCAGGACTTGCCGCGCTTGCAACTTGAAAGCCGACCAAAAGCCTGGGCGCAATGGGCGGATGCGCAGGGGTGGGATGATCCGGGCCGTCCCGCCATGGTGGTTGATCAATTCGCCACAATGTTGCGCGCAGCCCAAGCCGGTTTGGGGGTGGCGCTGATGCCGAATTATCTTGTAACCCAAGAGCTTACGCGCGGGGATCTGGTGGTTTTGCCAGACACGCAACCGGTGTCCACGGGGGCCTATTATCTGGTGTGGCCAGACTTGTCCGAGGAATATCCCGCATTGTCGGCGTTTCGAACGTGGCTTGCGGCCAAAGCCCAGACAGACGGCGACCGCGCCCCGTAAGGGGCACCGCCTGTGTTGTAATCAAAACCAAATTCAATCCATCCCCATGGGGATGAAGGGGACAGATTGGGGTGTGATCAGAAAAAGCCCAATTTGTTGGGGTTATAGCTGACCAGCATGTTTTTGGTTTGCTGATAGTGATCGAGCATCATTTTGTGGTTTTCACGACCGATGCCTGATTGCTTGTATCCACCAAAGGCGGCATGCGCTGGGTAAGCGTGGTAATTGTTGACCCAAACCCGGCCTGCCTCGACCCCACGACCAAAGCGGTAACAGCGGTTTGCATCGCGCGACCAGACGCCCGCGCCCAGCCCGTACATGGTGTCATTGGCCAGCGCCAAGGCCTCTTCTTCGGTCTTAAAGGTGGTCACCGACACAACGGGGCCAAAGATTTCCTCTTGGAACACGCGCATCTTATTGTGGCCCTTTAGGATGGTGGGTTGGATGTAATAGCCGTTTGAAAGGTCGCCGTTAAACCGGGCGGCATCGCCCCCGACCAACACTTCGGCGCCTTCTTCGCGGCCGATGTTCAGATACGACATGATCTTGTCTTGCTGTTCTTGGCTGGCCTGTGCGCCCACCATGGTTGCCATGTCGCGTGGATCGCCTTGGATGATGGCTTCGACCCGTTTGATACAGCGGGCGATGAACTCCTCATAAATGTCTTCCTGGATCAGCGCGCGCGATGGGCAGGTGCAGACCTCGCCTTGGTTGAAGGCAAACAAAACAAAGCCTTCGACCGCTTTATCTAGATAGGCGTCATCCTCGGCCATCACGTCCGAGAAGAAGATGTTGGGGGATTTTCCGCCCAATTCCAACGTCACAGGGATCAGGTTTTCCGTGGCATATTTCATGATCATCCGGCCGGTTTCGGTGGATCCGGTAAAGGCGATCTTGGCGATGCGCGATGATTTCGCAAGTGGCGCGCCCACTTCGGCACCATAGCCGTTCACGATGTTCAAGACACCACCGGGCAACAGATCCGCGATAAGTTCGGCCAAGACCATGATCGCCGCCGGAGTCTGTTCGGCTGGTTTCAGCACGATGCAATTGCCCGCCGCCAGCGCCGGCGCCAATTTCCACGCCGCCATCAGGATTGAAAAGTTCCACGGGATGATCTGCCCCACGACGCCCAAGGGTTCGTGGAAATGATACGCCACCGTGTCGGCGTCAATCTCGGACATATTGCCCTCTTGCCCGCGCAATACCCCTGCAAAATAACGGAAATGGTCCACCGCCAGCGGGATATCTGCGGCCATGGTTTCGCGGATTGGCTTGCCGTTGTCCCAGGTTTCCGCCGTGGCAATCAGTTCAAGGTTTTCTTCAATCCGGTCGGCGATTTTCAACAGCGTATTTGACCGTTCCGCGGCCGAGGTCTTCCCCCACGCCTCTTTCGCCGCATGTGCTGCATCCAACGCCAGCTCAACATCCGCGCCGTCTGATCGCGCCACTTCGGTCACAACCGCACCGGTGATCGGCGTCACATTGTCGAAATAGCGGCCATTCACCGGGGCCACAAAGCCGCCACCGATAAAATTGTCATAACGCGCTTTGAAAGGGGACGTATAGCTGCCCTCGGTTTTTGTCATCTCATTCATGGGGTTTCCTCCGTTGTCCGGGTCCTCCACCCGGTTGAACGCAGGATGACAAAACGGACGGCGCGGCGGCAGCCCTTGGGGGACGTAGGGGAAAGCAAACTGTCTCAGCGCTGAGACAGATGCGCGCAAATTTGGCCTAACCCGCGTCCAAACCCAGCCGTTTGAGGCGGCGATACAGCGTGGCACGGCCAATTCCAAGCTGGCGCGCGGCCTGCGAGACATTGCCTTCGGCGCGCGCCAAAGCGCGGATAACAGCAGCGCGTTCCGCTTTTTCAAACCCGGTCGGGCCATCTTCGCGCCCCAAAATGTCAGCAGCTGGACGCGGGGCCAACGTGCCCGTGGCGTGCAGGCCAAACACCCGGCGCGCCTCGCGCGTGGCGCCCACAACCAGATCGTGATTGTCAATCGCCAACAGGGTTGCGGCCTCGGCATCGTCACTTTCGGCGACCACAATACGGGCGTTGGTAAAGGCCGCGCGGAAATGTGCCTCTTCGATCGAACGTGCGGTTTGGGCCACTTGGGCGGCGATCAACCGGTTGAACCCTTCGGTCTGATCCACCCGCGCGGATGACACATCAAGCGCGCCGACAATCTGCCCATCTGGTCCGTGGATCGGCGCGTCAATACAGCTCATCGCGGTGTTGCGGGCATAGAAATGTTCGTCCCGGTGGATGATCACCCGGCGCTGTTCGGTCAGGCAGGTGCCGATGCCATTGGTGCCCTCGCGTGCCTCGCTCCAATCAGCACCCGTTGCCAGCCCCCATTGGGCAAAAACAGGCGCATCAGATTCCGAAATCCGTTGGTCCAGCACCACGCCGTCAGCATCGGTCAAAAGCACCGCACAGCCCGAGGTGCCCACCAGCGAATAGAGCTGATCCAACCTGGGGCCAGCCACGGTCATGAACCGGTCCAACGCCTCGCGGCGAATGCGCAAATTGCCCTCTTCGACACGCTCAGGCGCGCGGGCTTCGCCGGGGTCAAGCCCATGTTTGTCAAACGACCGGCGCCAACTGGCCGCCAGCCGTGATCGGGCCGCCGCAGAGGACTGGGTGATCTCCATCACCTTTTCGATATGGGCCGTTGTGCGGGGCATTTTGGTGCAGCGATCTTGTTGGTTTGGACAGTTCGCAAACTGTTGCAATTTTCGCGGCGTCACGCAAGAAACTTGATTAAATCGGTAAACTGCAAGTAAAATCAAAGCATTGCAGGGGGCTTTTGTGTCACCCCCAACGTGTCGCTGTCACAAGCCCCCGGCTTTTGCTTCGACTTGCCCCCATATCCCCGCAATGTGACTGGCGTTGTGATTAGCGTTTCCGGTGCCCACCCCGCTGCCCCGGACGGCCCGCTTTGGATCTGCCTTTGGTCTCAGACGCCGCTTCAATCGCCGATTGGCGCGCCATGGGGTCATCTGCGATCGCCAGTTCAACGGCTTCCAACCGATGCACCTCGTCGCGCAAACGGGCGGCTTCTTCGAACTCAAGGTTTTCCGCCGCTTTGCGCATGTCTGTTTTCAACCCATCGAGATGCGCAATCAGATTGTCGCCCATCAATGGCTTATCAATGCTAGCCGTCACGCGGTTCATATCCACGTCGCCCTCATAAAGTCCGGCCAAAACATCATCGACGTTTTTCTTGATCGTCTCCGGCGTGATCCCGTGCAAGACATTGTAAGCATGTTGCTTTTCGCGCCGGCGCTCGGTTTCATTCATCGCGCGTTCCATCGACCCGGTGATCTTGTCGGCGTACATGATCACGCGCCCCTCGGCGTTTCGCGCGGCCCGGCCAATGGTCTGCACCAGCGAGGTTTCCGAGCGCAGAAAGCCCTCTTTATCCGCGTCCAAAATCGCGACCAATCCGCATTCTGGAATGTCCAATCCTTCGCGCAACAGGTTGATGCCAATCAGCACGTCAAACGCGCCCAGCCGCAGGTCGCGCAGGATCTCAATGCGTTCCAATGTGTCGATATCCGAGTGCATGTAACGCACGCGAATGCCCTGTTCGTGCATATATTCGGTCAGATCTTCGGCCATGCGTTTGGTCAGCGTGGTGACCAGCGTGCGATAGCCGTCTTTGGCCATTTTCTGCACTTCGTCCAGCAGATCATCGACCTGTGTGTCCACCGGGCGGATTTCGATAACGGGGTCCAAAAGCCCGGTGGGGCGGATGATTTGTTCGGCAAAGACGCCGCCGGTCTGTTCCAGTTCCCAGTTTGATGGCGTGGCCGAGACAAACACCGATTGCGGGCGCATCGCGTCCCATTCCTCAAACTTCAGTGGGCGGTTGTCCATGCAGCTTGGCAGGCGAAACCCGTGTTCGGCCAGCGTGGATTTGCGTCGAAAGTCGCCTTTGAACATGCCGCCGATTTGCGGCACAGACACATGGCTTTCGTCGGCAAAGACGATGGCGTTGTCGGGGATGTATTCAAACAGCGTGGGGGGCGGCTCGCCGGGGGCGCGGCCGGTCAGATAGCGCGAATAGTTCTCGATGCCTGAACAAAAACCTGACGCTTCGATCATCTCAATGTCAAACTTGGTGCGTTGCTCAAGCCGTTGGGCTTCCAGCAGTTTTCCGTCGGCCTCAAATTCCACCAACCGTTTGGCAAGCTCTTCTTTGATGTGTTGTACCGCCTGTTTTAAGGTCGGCGTGGGCGTCACGTAATGCGAGTTTGCGTAGACGCGGACCTTGTCCAGCACATCGGTTTTCGCGCCGGTCAGCGTGTCAAATTCTGTAATCGCCTCCAGCTCTTCACCAAAAAACGACAGCCGCCAACCACGATCTTCCAGGTGGCTGGGCCAGATTTCCAGACTGTCGCCGCGCACACGAAAGCTGCCGCGATGAAAGGCATTGTCGTTGCGTTTATATTGCTGCGCAACCAGATCTTTCATGACGGATCGTTGGTTGTATTCTTCACCGACCGCAATATCCTGCGTCATCGCGGTGTAGGTTTCGGGGGACCCGATGCCGTAAATACACGACACGGACGCCACGATGATCACATCATCACGTTCCAACAAAGACCGCGTGGCCGAGTGGCGCATCCGGTCGATCTGTTCATTGATCTGGCTTTCCTTCTCAATGAAGGTATCTGATCGCGCGACGTAAGCTTCGGGTTGGTAATAGTCATAATAGCTGACGAAATATTCGACCGCGTTGTCCGGGAAAAATCCCTTCATCTCGCCATATAATTGCGCCGCCAAGGTCTTGTTGGGCGCGAGGATCAGGGCAGGGCGCTGGGTCTCTTCGATGATCTTGGCCATGGTAAAGGTCTTGCCGGTGCCGGTCGCCCCCAACAGCACCTGATCCCGGTCGCCATCCCCCAATCCGCCCACCAATTCCTTGATCGCCGTGGGCTGATCGCCTGCCGGTTTAAAAGGGGAGTGCATGACAAACGGATGCCCGCCTTCCAGTTTTGGCCGTGCGATGGGGGCCAGCGTTGGATTGGTCAACGGGCTATGGGTGGTCTGTGACGGGTTGTGCGGCATGGGCGAATCCTCCGTCCACTAAGATGGCCCCTTTTTGTTCTTGATCAAGGCCTCAGGCTATGATGGCTCCCCTATTTTAGCGAGTTGAGCGAAGAGGGGGTGTTAAGGCAAGCTTAACCAAGTTGAAGCCGTGTAACGTTAGGCACAACCAATAGTAGATTGCTAGATTGCGTTGGGCGCGATTGACGAAATGTCAATCGCGCTTAACGAATTTTTAACACCCTGAAATTGTTAATGAATTACTAACGCTAGACGCGAAAATAAATACGAAAAACACAACTAAAAGTGTTTTTAAGGGTTGCGCGGTCGAGGTTCTCATCCTAGTCTGATTAGGCAAGCAGCAGAACGGTCTGCCGGCGACAACGAAACACCCACCCCACCCCTCGCTCCCTCGTTGTTGCCGGCGGCCACTCTTGCCCCCCCCCTTTTTTGACAAAACCGATATTTCCACAGGAAATGATCTGTAAAACCCCCGGTTTGCAGGCAAATTGCATCAATTGCGCCTTGAATTGGGCGTGGGCATTGGTGATAAGGTTCCAAGACGTTTCAGAAGATCAGCTCAGGAGAGCATCCATGCGCGCACGCATCTATCAACCCGCACGTAACGCCATGTCCTCGGGTCTTGGCAAAACCAAAACCTGGGTTTTGGAATATGCCCCCGATGCACCGCGCGAATTGGACCCTTTGATGGGCTGGACCGGGTCGGATGATACGCAAAGCCAAGTGCGCCTGCGCTTTGACAGCAAAGACGCCGCACTCGAGTTTGCAAAAGCCAAAGGTATCAGCGCCGTTGTGCACGAACCCCACACCCGCAAGCAAAACATTCGCGCCGGTGGATATGGCGAGAATTTCGCCACCGACCGTCGTGGTGTTTGGACGCACTAAAGCGGTCATCGTCTAAAGATCTTGAAACGCCGTCCGATTGGGGGGCGTTTTTTCTTTGGGCGTTTGGTGTGTTTGAAAGGAGAGGAGCGAGGCGCTGCCTCGCGCTCCGGGATATTTTTGGAAAGAGGAAAAGGCGCGGTTAGCGCGTTTCCAGTTCACATTGTATCGCTTGTTCGCTGCCTTTCGCGTCATACAAACGCAAAAAGCGATGACAGATGCTTCAATGAAAACTGGAAACGCTTTAAGTGTTGATCATGAAAGCGCGCACGGCCGCTTCAAATTCGCGCGGCTTTTCGGCGTGCAACCAATGGCCTGCACCGGGGATTTTGGCCTGTTTTGCGGATGGGAAAAGCGATTTGATCAAGGGGCGATGTTCTGGGCGCACGTAATCGGATGTGGCGCCGGACAGGAATAATGTGGGTCCGGTGAAGTGGCCGCTGACCTCGGGAAAGCCGACAATCTTGTCCATTTCGCGGTCCAAAGCGTCTAAGTTTAAGCGCCATGTTTTGCCGCGCACGTCCAGGGATTGCAGCAAAAAGGCGCGGACGGATTTGTCGTCGACGAAAGCGGCCAATTGGGCGTCTGCCTCGGATCTTGTGTTCACTTGGGATAAATCCACTGCGCGCATTGCCTCAATCAATGATGATTGGCTGTGGGTGTAGGTCACCGGCGCGATATCCGCGACCAGCACGCGGCGCAGCGTATCTGGGTGTTTTAGCGCAAGGATCATCGCGGCTTTTCCACCCATCGAATGACCAATCAGATCCGCGTTTCCGCCCAGATGCGTGATCACTTCGGCAAGATCATCCGCCAGGTCAAAATAGCTGTGGCTGTCCATCGCCGGGCTGGTGCCATGGTTGCGCATGTCGACGGTCACAATACGGCGGTCGGCGGACAGGCGTTTGGCAATCACGCCCCAATTGCGCCCGGACCCAAACAGGCCGTGGGCGATTACGATCGGTGGGTGGTTGGCATCTTCGCCATGGGTTTGTATATCCAGCATATGCCTTTCATACCGTGCCCGGCGTTTGGGTTGAACCCCTTTTGCAGTGGGGGGGCAAGGTCAGGTGGATAGGTGTTTTGCTGGGGTGTGATGATGGATTTACATGCGAAAACCGCGCGGCTTGCGCATTTGATGGAAGAGCGGTTGGATGTTCGTGGTGCGGATTTTACCGCGAAGGTTCGCCGGGCCGGGCGTTTGTTGCCGCGCCATGTGCGCGCGGCGGCGGGCGAACTGACCCGGGCGCTGCCGTTGATGGATCACCCGCAATTGTCGCGACAGGTGAACGCGGCTGAGTTGGAAGCTGCCGCCCATGTGGTTGAGGCTTATTTGCTTGACGTGGACCCTTGGGATCGGCGCCGCGGAATTGCCGTCAGCTGGTTGTCTGGCCTTGCCTTTAGCCTTTTGCTGTTGGGTGCTGGGGTGTTTTTGGTGCTGGGCTGGCGGGGCTATCTTTAGGGGCAGGGCCGCCCAAAATGCTTTGATAGACCAAGGTCACGGTCGCAAAACTGACGTATAGCAACAGATACCAACTGCCCATTTTGGCCAAAGACGCCCAGTCGATAGATTTTGCCCCCGCATAGACCCAAGTCCCTGATCTTGTGCCCACATTTTCCGCGATCCACAGGAAAAAGCTTGAGAAAAACGCAGCGACGGGCAGGGGCATCCAATAGTATTTGCCGATGCGAAACCAGATCCTGACCCGCCAATAGATCACCACGGTCAGCCCCATCAGAACCCATCTGAAATCCCAGATCCAATGGTGGGTGAAAAAGTTCACATAGATGGCCCCGGCAAGGGCGAAATGCATCCAAAACGGTGGAAACGGGGTGAACCGCATGTCAAAAATACGTACCACACGGGCCATGAAACTGCCGACACTGGCGTACATAAAGCCGGAAAACAGCGGCACGCCCATGATTTTCAACAGCCCCGGTTCGGGGTAGGCCCAGCTGCCCATATGGATCTTGAAAATCTCCATCAAGGTGCCGGAAATATGGAACAAAAGGATCACGCGGGCCTCGGCCCAGCTTTCCAGTTTGAAGTACAGAAACCCGGCCTGAAGGGTGATCGCATAGATCACCAGCGCATCATAGCGCGCCACCGACCAGTCCGGCTGCCAGATCGCTTTCGTGACCATGATCCCGACCAGCATCAAGCCACCAAACAGCGCCGCCCAGCCCTGTTTCAACACAAACATCACAAATTCCGCGAGCCCATACGGCAGGCGCGCGCGCATCCAGTGGCCAAGGGATTTTTCGGTGCTGCGGGTGGTGTGCTGGGTCATATTCGCTATGAACCCAATCTTAACTGTTCTGTCAAAGAAAAAGGCCCCGGAACATGTCCGAGGCCTCGCATTGTGATCACTGATGTCTGATGTCCGAGCTTACAGGTTCGGATACAGCGGGAAGCGCGCGCAAAGGGCGGCGACTTTGCCACGTACGCTGGCTTCTGCGGCCTCATTGCCTTCGGCGCCATTGGCGGCCAGACCGTCGACAACCTCAACAATCAAGTCGCCGATTTCGCGGAATTCAGCCTCGCCAAACCCGCGTGTGGTGCCCGCGGGGGTGCCCAAACGAATGCCCGAGGTGACCATCGGTTTTTCCGGGTCAAAGGGGATGCCGTTTTTGTTGCAGGTGATATGCGCACGGCCCAAGGCGGCGTCGACGATGTTGCCGGTCACGCCTTTGGGGCGCAGATCAACCAGCATCAGGTGGGTGTCGGTACCGCCGGACACGATGTCCAAGCCGCCCTTCATCAGCTGATCTGCCAGCGCCACCGCGTTTGCGCGCACTTGCTTTTGGTAGGTTTTAAATTCAGGACGCAACGCTTCACCAAAGGCCACAGCCTTGGCCGCGATCACATGCATCAAGGGGCCACCCTGAATGCCGGGGAAGATGGCCGAGTTCACTTTCTTGGCGATATCCGCGTTGTTGGTCAGGATCATGCCGCCACGTGGACCGCGCAGGGTTTTATGCGTGGTGGTGGTGGCAACATCGGCGTAAGGGAACGGCGAAGGATGCTCACCCGCCGCCACCAGACCGGCGAAATGCGCCATGTCCACCAACAGAAACGCGCCAACAGAATCCGCGATTTCGCGGAATTTCGCAAAGTCGATCTGACGCGGAATGGCCGACCCACCGGCGATGATCAGCTGAGGTTTATGTTCCGTTGCAAGGGCTTGGATCTGATCATAGTCGATCAGGCTGTCTTCTTTTTTCACGCCGTAATGCACCGCGTTGAACCATTTGCCCGACTGGTTTGGCTTGGCGCCGTGGGTCAGGTGACCGCCCGCCGACAGATCCATGCCCAAAATGGTGTCACCGGGTTTGATCAACGCCTGAAACACACCTTGGTTGGCTTGCGAACCCGAATTTGGCTGAACATTGGCAAACTCACAGCCAAACAGTTCCTTGGCGCGGTCAATCGCCAGGTTTTCGGCCACGTCCACATATTGGCAGCCGCCATAATAGCGACGTCCGGGGTATCCTTCGGCGTATTTGTTGGTCAGAACCGAACCCTGCGCTTCCATCACGGCGGCCGACACGATGTTTTCGGATGCGATCAATTCGATCTCATCACGCTGGCGGCCCAGCTCATTGGTGATCGAGCCGTAAAGCTCTGGGTCGCGGGTGGCGAGGGATTCTGTGAAGAACCCTTGGTCTTTGGTGTCGGACATGCGCGTTTTCCTTGTGAACGTGAATGTGTGAACAGTTGTTGAGCATTTCCTATCGGAAACTTTCCGGGCCACAAAGACCAGAATGCGACCTTGTACCCAAAATACGCGCCATGACTGGCACTTTCGCGAAACTTGTGGTTCTTTCGGAAACGAGGGACAGGAACAGGAAACCCCGTTTATGAGCCGACGAATCGCTTTTCTCGCCAGTGAGGCACAGGTGGCGCAGGCCGCATGGGATGAACTGACCGCCCGCTATGGAAATGTTGCGCCTGAGAAGGCTGACGTGATTGTGGCGCTTGGCGGGGATGGCTTTATGCTGCAAACCCTGCATGACACCCCCGATTTGCCCGCGCCCGTTTATGGGATGAATTGCGGCACGGTTGGGTTTTTGATGAATGAATATAACCCCGATGGGTTGGTGGAACGGCTGATCGCCGCGGAAGAAGAGGTGATCAATCCCCTGTCGATGACCGCGGTTGACGGGGCTGGGCAGGAACATCACGCGCTGGCAATCAACGAGGTCAGCCTGCTGCGCGCCGGACCCCAGGCCGCAAAATTGCAGATCAGCGTCGATGGGCGCGTGCGGTTGGATGAACTGGTCTGTGACGGCGCGCTTTTGTGTACCCCCGCCGGGTCCACCGCCTATAATTATTCCGCGCACGGGCCGATCTTGCCGATTGGGTCGGATGTCTTGGCGCTGACCGCCATGGCCGCCTTTCGTCCCCGGCGCTGGCGCGGGGCGTTGCTGCCGAAAAATGCCACGGTGCGGTTTGACGTGTTGCAGCCTGAAAAACGCCCGGTGATGGCGGATGCGGACAGCCGGCAGGTGCCCGATGTGGTGTCGGTCGAAATCAAGTCCGACAGTTCCGTTGCCCACCACATTTTGTTTGACCCCGGTCATGGGTTAGAAGAGCGGTTGATCCGCGAGCAATTTGCGTAACGGGCCCGGAGAGGTGCGATTTTCGAACCAAATGCTTAAATTTTAAAACCTTAAACACTTTAAAGTTTTGCCGTTTGACAGTGGGGAGACTTTAAAGTTTTGGGTTTTGAAACATTAAAGAGTTTAAAGTTTTGCGCGCCAACAGCCGCTGCGGTGATCGCCACATTCCGGGCATGAAGCGACATGTGTCCGCTGAAATCCTTTGGTTGCCCAGGCGATCTGGGCGGGAAAAATTCTGGTCCAACCCAACCTCCTCCGCGACCCGGCTTAACCGTTCTTGGTATAAGGCGCGATGTAATCCGCGCAGGCGAGAATTTGGCATGTTGCCCTTGGGTAATTTATGCCTGACAGAAGAGACGTAAGCCAAGGTCTTTGGGCAAGCGCTGTGGCTGACCATTTTGCCAGCTAGCCCTGCCAGGTTTCGCGCTTGCGATACAGCGTCGAGGGCGACACCTTAAGCGTGCGAGCGGCTTTGGGAACAGAGCCACCGTTTGCGCGAATGGTTTCTTCGATGATAATTTGCTCGATCTCTGCAAGCGAGCGGCCAATCAAATGTTCAGTGCCATTCCCCGTCACGTCACCTTGGTGTGCGTCTGTATTTTGTTGCGGAAACCGAAGCATGGCGGGCAACATTTCGCGTGTCAGAACGGCGCTGTTATGTTGCAGCACGGCGTTCCAAATGGTGCTTTTCAGCTCGTGCACATTTCCGGGCCAGTGATGGGCCTGCAAAAGCGAAAGCGCATCGTCTGCGATATGGGAAAATTCACGTCCTTCTGAGGTCGCGTAATCGATCAAAAACTTCTGCGCCAAATGGGCAAGGTCGCCGCCGCGCGACCGCAAAGGGGGCAATGAAATAGGCGCGACATATAGTTGATAATAAAGGTCTTTTAGCAATAGCCCATCGTCGATCAGTTGCAACGGATCACGCGATGTCGAAGAGATCAGGCGAATGTCGACTTTGGTTGGGGCGTCTTCGCCCACCCGCAGGATTTCACCCGATTGCACAAAGCGCACAAGCTGGCTTTGAACGCGGATATCCAGGTTGGACAGCTCATCAAAATACAATGTGCCACCGTTTGCAAAATGCGACATGCCCAGTTTGTCATAAGGTGCATTGGGGATGGACCCAGACAGATGCCCAAACATTTCAGAGGCCAATGTATCGGCGCGCAGGGCGGCGCAATCGACAACCACGAATTTGTCGGTGTCGCGCCCGGATACCTCGTGCACCGCGCGGGCAAACAGCTCTTTGCCCGTGCCAATTTCACCCCGCAAAAACACGGGGGCGGACGAAGGGGCGATGCTGTCCAAAAGGCGTAAAGAGGTTGCAAAGGCGACATGATTGCCGATCAGTTTTTCCCGCGCGTTTGATGTCGCAAGGCGGGCCTGGGGGGGGGGATTTACCGCGGGGCTGGGGCATTTGTCTTCGTTGATTGCTGTTTGGGCGTCCTGTGGAAAGGTCAATGGGGCGGCGTTGCCAAGGTTCACAACAGGGGCGGGTGTCGCGCCAGATATGGGGGCGGATTCTGGCGTATTCCCCTTTACCGGTTGGGTGCTTTTATGCGTGGTTTCCTGTGCAGGGGGATCCGGCAGCGGCGTGATCTGGGGGTGTGGCGTATCTGGGCGACAGGCTTTCACAGCGCTAGAAATGGTCTGTGCCAATCGGCTGGTGCTGAAGGGTTTAAACAGGCAATCGAACGCCCCAACATGCATTGCCTCGGCCGCGTCATTGATTTGGTCGTGGCTGGCGACGACAATCATATAGGGCTTGGACGGCGAGGATTTGCAGTGGTTTAAATACGCCAGTGTGGATTTTCCAGCCAGCGTGAGGGGCAGGAACACAATCTCTGGACGTGTTTGGTCCAACTGCACGCGGGCTTCGGCAAGGGTTGTGGCATAGGTTGGTGTGCATCCAACGCGTTCAAACGCAATCGCTGGCAGGTCATCTACATGGTCGGCATCTGCCAACACTAAAACCCGCAAAAGAGAAGGATTGTTCTCTGGATTTACCTTCTGGTTTGGGTCGGTTTGTACAATATCTTTTTGGGTCACGTGACTTTAGCCAAACAAGGTTCGGGGTGTGGAGCGAAGGTTCACCTAAAAGTTGATTAGAATTTTATTCTTGCGAATACGCCAGCAAAAAACGCCCCCAAAACTCAGTTTGGAGGCGTTTTTAGTTAGAATTTTAACGAATACTATCCTTTGGTATACCCCAGGCCTGCCAGGGCCTCTGCGATCTCGTCCAAAATGGCCGGATCATCAATGGTCGCAGGCAGTTTGAAATCTTTCCCATCCGCGATGGACACCATGGTTGCACGCAGGATTTTTCCTGACCGGGTTTTGGGCAGGCGATCCACAACAACGCAAAGTTTAAAGGCCGCCACGGGGCCGATTTTTTCGCGGACAAGCTTTACGCATTCCGCGCTGACATCGTCATGCGCACGATCAACGCCCGCGTTCAGGCAAATCATGCCAAGGGGCAATTGACCTTTTAGCTGGTCGGTCACGCCAATCACCGCGCATTCGGCAACATCCGGGTGGCTGGCCAGCACCTCTTCCATCCCGCCGGTGGACAGGCGGTGCCCGGCCACATTGATCACGTCATCGGTGCGCGCCATGATGTAAAGATAGCCATCTTCGTCGATCATGCCCGCGTCACCGGTTTCGTAATATCCGGGGAAGGTGTTGAGATAGCTTGATTTAAAGCGCTCTTCGGCGTTCCAAAGTGTGGGCAGGGTGCCGGGGGGCAATGGCAGTTTGGCGACAATCGCGCCCAGCTCGCCCGTGGGCATTTCATTGCCAGCCTCATCCAGGATCTTCATGTCATATCCCGGTAATGGCACCGAAGGGGATCCCAGTTTCACCGGCAAAAGTTCGATCCCAACCGGGTTGCACACCGCAGGATAGCCCAGTTCTGTTTGCCACCAATGGTCAATCACCGGGACTTGCAACTGGTCTTGTGCCCAGACGATGGTGTCAGGGTCTGCGCGTTCGCCCGCCAGATACACTTGTTTCAGGCAAGACAGGTCGTATTTCTTGACGTATTCGCCTTTTGGGTCTTCGCGTTTCACGGCGCGGAACGCCGTGGGGGCGGTGAAAAAGGTTTTCACGTTATATTCGGAAATCACCCGCCAGAAGGTGCCCGCATCGGGGGTGCCAACGGGTTTTCCTTCGAACACAATGGTGGTGTTGCCATGAATGAGCGGGCCATAGGTGATATAGCTGTGGCCCACAACCCAACCCACATCCGAGGCCGCCCAGAACACATCGCCGGGATCCACGTTATAGATGTTTTTCATGGTCCAGTTCAGGGCCACCAGATGCCCGCCGGTGTGACGGATCACGCCTTTTGGCTGACCTGTGGTGCCGGATGTATACAGGATATAGGCGGGGTGGTTGCCCTCAACCGGCAAGCAATCAACGGGGTCTGAGGTGGCTTCTAATTCGGCCCAATCAAAGTCGCGCCCAGCGATCATTTCAGCGGGGCTTTCGTCGCGTTGCAAAATCACGGTAAAATCAGGTTTGTGATCTGACAGTTCAATGGCCCCGTCCAATAGCGGCTTATAGGGCACAATGCGGCCCGGCTCGATGCCGCAGCTGCCGGCGATGATGGCTTTTGGCGTGGCGTCATTGATGCGCACCGCCAGCTCGTTCGAGGCAAATCCGCCAAACACAACCGAATGCACCGCGCCAATGCGTGTGACAGCCAACATTGCAATCAGAGCCTCGGCCACCATGGGCATATAGATGATGACGCGGTCGCCTTTGCCGACACCTTTGGCCGCCAAACCGCCCGCCACGCGGGACACACGGTCTTTTAATTGGGCAAAGGTGATTTTGTCTTTCCGACCGGTGATTGGGCTGTCGTAGATAATGGCCACTTGATCACCGCGTCCGTTTTCAACGTGGCGGTCCACGGCGTTCCAACAGGTGTTGGTCAGGCCATCTGAATACCACTCATACAGTGGTGCATTTTCGTCAAACAAAGCTTTCGACGGCGGGCGATCCCAATCAATTGCGCTGGCGGCCTGCATCCAAAATGCTTCTGGATTGTCCTGCCATGCTGCGTAGACGTCTTTGTATGCCATGATACACATCCTCCTAATTCCCTTGTGAAAGAGTTACGCGCGACCTTGCCTTTGGGGCAAGCGTCTTGGACAAACAGGCGGCAGTTTATCGCGCAATCTTTGCAGATTTGGGCAAAATGACCTGCAAATTTTTGCAAACTCCCTGTAAATATACGCTGTGGGTGAATAGTTTGTTGGGTTTGCAAAACTGCAAATTCATTATTGCAAACTTTTCAGGTGATGGGGGGCGCACAGAATCGCGCGCACACGCCGCATGGTCTATCCCCAAATTAAGCGTAGGCTTGGCCCATTCTTAAAGGGAGTTTTGTCATGCGGTTCACAGTTTTTCCCCCAGTTGTTTTGCTTTCACTGCTTACGGCCCCAGCCTTTGCAGAGCAGGAATGGGGGTTTGCCGGGCCTGAGGCCGGGCAGTTTCAGGCGCGCGCGGGTGTGTGCCCAATTGAGGATCCCGAAACGGGGCATTTCCTGTGTTTCACCCTGTCTTGCGACAAAAATGGCCCGCTTCAATGGGGTGTTCTTGCCGCTGGTGAGGGGATGCCTGACCGCATTCCTGCACGGGTCGAGGTGGAAAATTACCCCGTTGGCGAACTGGTGTTCCGATCGGTTCCACGCCAGGATTTCGGGGAATGGCGCGCTGATTTTGTCGGCGCAGACGGCGCATTTATCGTGGAAAACCTTCAGGATGGAACCGCCGGGGCGCTTGTGATGGACTTGGGACGATCGGGGGTGAAAACCCTTCCATTCAGCCTGAAAGGGTCGTCAAATGCCCTTGATAAGCTGTCGATGTTTTGCGATGCCCCGGCCGAAACCGTCTTTTCCAACCCAGATCTGGTTGTCCGCGAGGAAATAGCTGCGATTTGCAGCGATCTTGATGGAAAAGCCTATTTTCCGCATCCTTTCGCAGAGCGTGTGGATTTGGATCAAAACGGCCAAGAGGATCTGATCTTTGATTATGGATCCGTGGAATGCGAAGGGGTTGCCAGCCTGTTTTGTGGCACAGGCGGCTGTCAAACCGCGATCTTTATGGCGCGGGATGATGGCGATTATAATCAGGTGTTTAATGACACGCTGATTGATCTGCCGCTGGACAATCTTCCGCGTGCCACCCTGTCTTTTCACGGATCTGTCTGTGGCAATGCCGGTGCGGACGGGTGCGAGAAACGATATGTCTTTATGAACGCACAGATGGTCGAGAAATAAGTGTGTTGGGGGCCACGACAAGCGGCCCCCATTTGATTACCCGTATTTGGATACCGGCGTGCCCGCGATGGCGGACATGTTTAACAGGCCCCGCGCGGTGATCGAGGGGGTGACGATATGCGCGCGGTTGCCCATGCCCATGAGGATTGGGCCAACCTCAAGCCCATTTCCTTTTACTTTCAGTGTATTGCGCACTGCGCTGGCCGTATCCGCGTTTGTTAAAACCAATACATTGGCGGGGCCGTCAAATCGGCTTGCAGGGAAAATGTTGCGTCGGACCGCTTCGTCCAACGCGGCGTCGACGTGCATTTCCCCTTCGTAATCAAAGTCACGTGCTTCGCTGTCAAGGATCGCAAGGGCCGCACGGGCGCGTTCGCCGCTATCGCATTGGTGGTTGCCAAACTGAGAATAACTGCAGATCGCAACCTTGGGTTTCAACCCAAAACGACGCACATGGCGCGCTGCAGAAATGACCGTTTCCGCAAGCTGTTCAGGGGTGGGTGTGGTGTGCACATGGGTGTCCGCGATGAACAGGGGGCCATCTTCCAAAATCATCAACGACAGTGCGCCGACCGGGTGCAGGGTCTCGTTGCCAAGGATTTGGGTGACGTAATTCATGTGCCAGAGGTACTGGCCAAAGGTGCCACAGATCAGGCTGTCGGCTTCGCCGCGATGTACCATAATTGCGCCAATGGCGGTGGTGTTGGTGCGCAAAATGGCTTTGGCGAGATCGGGTGTCACACCGTGACGTGCCATGATTTGGTGGTAGCTGCTCCAATAATCGCGGTACCGATCATCCCGTTCCGGGTTCACAATGTCAAAGTCGCGCCCGGCCGTCAGGGCAAGCCCCGCCCGTTCGCATCGACGCTCAATCACGTCGGGGCGCCCGATAAGAATGGGACGGTCCGTGGTTTCTTCCAGCATCGCTTGCGCTGCGCGCAGGACATTTTCGTTTTCGCCTTCGGCAAAGGCAATGCGGCGGGCGGATGAGGCAGCGGCTTCAAAGACAGGGCGCATGATCAGGGCAGAGCGGAACACGCTTTCGTCCAGACGGTCTTTATATGCTTCAAGATCATCAAGTGGTTTGGTGGCCACGCCACTTTCCATCGCGGCCTTTGCCACAGCGCTTGCGACCACGCCCATCAGGCGGGGATCAAACGGTTTTGGGATCAGATAATCGGCCCCAAAGCTAAGCTGTTCGCCTTTGTAGGCGGCGGCGGCTTCGGCTGACGTTGTGGCGCGCGCAAGGGCGGCGATCCCTTCGATGCAGCCCAGTTGCATGGCATCGTTGATCTCAGTTGCGCCAACATCAAGGGCGCCGCGGAAGATGAACGGAAAACACAGTACATTGTTGACTTGGTTAGGAAAATCTGACCGTCCGGTGGCGATGATTGCGTCTGGCGCCACCTCGCGAACCGCGTCGGGCATGATTTCTGGTGTGGGGTTGGCAAGCGCAAAAACAACGGGCTGCTTGGCCATTTTACCCACCATGTCTGGTGTCAAAACGCCGGGGCCGGACAGGCCAAGGAACAGATCTGCGCCCGCAATCACATCATCCAGCGTTGCGGGGGTGGTGCCCTGTGCATAGGCCGCCTTTTGGGGTGTCATGTCTTTTTCGCGACCTTCATAAACGAGGCCTTCTATATCACATAAAAAGACGTTTTCACGTTTCACGCCAAGTTTTAGCAGCATGTTCAGGCAGGCGATTCCGGCAGCACCACCGCCGGTCGAGACGACTTTGATCTCATCAAACTTTTTGCCAGAAACTTGCAAAGCGTTGGTGGCAGCCGCCCCCACAACAATTGCGGTTCCGTGTTGATCGTCATGGAAGACTGGGATGTTCATGCGTTCGCGGCAGATTTGTTCAACGATGAAACAATCGGGGGCTTTGATGTCCTCAAGGTTGATCGCACCAAAGCTTGGTTCCATCGCACAGATGATCTCTGCCAGCTTTTCAGGGTCGCTTTGGTTCAGCTCAATATCGAAGCAGTCGATATTGGCGAACTTCTTGAAAAGAACGGCTTTCCCTTCCATCACCGGTTTTGAGGCCAGCGCGCCGATATTGCCCAACCCCAACACAGCAGAGCCATTGGTGACCACAGCCACCAAGTTCCCGCGCGCGGTGTAACGGTTTGCAGTTGCGGGATCTTTTGCAATCTCAAGGCTGGCTTCCGCAACGCCTGGGGAATAGGCAAGCGACAGGTCGCGCCCGTTTGCCATTGGTTTTGTGGCGCGTATTTCTAACTTTCCGGGCTTTGGGAGCTCATGATAATTCAGCGCGCGTTTACGGGAATTGTTGGTGTCCGTCATGAGGTCTCCGTCAGCGTTAAGGTCAATAGTTTAACTTTAAACCATCTAGTAATTTCACCTGCACTATAAGGTGAAACACGTTTTGATCAAGCTACAATCCCATAGCATAGATCGACGCAAAGGTCTTGCGCTAGATGCATGGCGGGTTTCCCAGCGGAATGTCAACGCTAACACTGTTTCTTGTTGCATCCCCTTCGCGTGGGCGTCAGATTGTCTCAATTGGTCAAAACGGAGGCTCAGATGTCCTTGCTCGATGCCGCAAAAACCGTACGTGAAAAAGCGTACGCCCCATATTCAAACTTCAAAGTGGGTGCCGCCATTCGCACCGGTTCTGGTGATGTGTTCACTGGATGTAATGTGGAAAATGTAGCCTATCCTGAAGGCACCTGTGCCGAAGCCGGGGCCATTGCCGCGATGGCAGCCTCTGGTCAGCGTGAGATCACAGAGGCGTTGGTCATCGCCGATGCGCCTATGCCCGTCACGCCCTGTGGTGGATGTCGCCAGAAATTGGCAGAATTTGCCAAAGCGGACGCTGTGATCACAATGATGACGACGGACGGAAAAACGCAGAGCATGACAATGGCCGAGCTGTTGCCCGGGGCCTTTACCAACGAACATATGGACAACACATGACGCGCGCTTTTTTGATTGTGATGGATTCCGTCGGTTGTGGTGGTGCGCCGGACGCCGACAAGTTTTTTAATGACAAGACTGTACCTGACACCGGAGCAAATACCCTCGCGCATATCGCGCAGGCCTGTGCCGAAGGCCGAGCGGAAGAGGGGCGGACGGGTCCTTTGAAAATGCCACATCTTGATGCATTGGGGCTGGGGGCGGCGGTGCGTGCATCCTCGGGCGACAAGATGCCGGGGTTTGACGCCGAACCTACCGGGCTTTGGGGGGCTGCTGAGGAAGTATCTGCTGGAAAAGACACGCCGACTGGGCATTGGGAAATTGCCGGCGTTCCGGTGCCCTGGGATTGGGGCTATTTTCCGGATACACATCCTGCTTTTCCCGCGGATATCACCGCCGAGATTTGCCGTCTCGCGGGTGTGGACGGCGTCTTGGGCGACAAGCATGCGTCAGGCACGGCGGTGCTTGAAGAGCTTGGTCCAGAGCATCTGCGCAGCGGTTGGCCGATCGTTTACACCTCTGTCGACAGCGTGTTGCAGATCGCCGCGCACGAAGAGGTGTTTGGTCTTGAGCGGCTGGTGAAGCTTTGCGAAGACCTGGCGCCAATGGTGCATAAGCTGAATGTGGGGCGGGTGATTGCGCGTCCGTTTTTGGGCAATGAGACCGACGGATTTAAGCGCACTGTGAATCGCCGTGATTTTGCGATTACCCCACCGGAACCCACGCTGTGCGACTGGGTTGGGGCCGAAGGGCGCAAGGTGCATGCTATTGGAAAGATTGGCGATATCTTTGCGCATCGCGGCATTGATACGCTGAAAAAAGGGGCTGACGTTGATTTGATGGAACATCTGATCAACAGTTTTGACAGCGCTGAAGACGGTGATCTGGTTTTTGCCAATTTTGTCGAGTTCGACTCTAAATTTGGCCACCGCCGCGACATATCGGGCTATGCCCGGGCGCTTGAATGGTTTGACAGCCAGTTGCCACGCGTGTTTGCCAAAATGCGCGAGGGGGATTTGATCTTGTTCACCGCCGATCACGGCAATGATCCAAGCTGGGTTGGGACCGACCATACCCGCGAACGCGTGCCGGTGATTGGCGCGGGGCTTGGCCTGCAAGAAATTGGTATTTGCGGATTTTCTGACATCGGGGCCTCGGTTGCGGCCCATCTGGGTCTGGGGCCACGCGGCGCCGGAAGGAGTTTTCTATGAGTTTTCTGAGCCTGCCAAAAGTTGAGTTGCACATGCACCACGAAGGCGCGGCCCCCCCTGCGTTCATCCGGGGGCTTGCGGCCGAAAAGAACATGGATATCTCGGGCATTTTCACCCCTGATGGGGGCTATGCCTATCGTGATTTCTGGCATTTTCTTGAGGTTTATGAGGCGGCGACATCTGTGTTGCAAAGCCCAGAGGATTTTCGCCGTCTGACGCTGGCGATTTTGGAAGAAAGCGCCAAGCAGGGTGTGGTTTACGCGGAAAGTTTTATCTCGCCTGATTTTTGCGGGGGGCGCGATGTTGCGGCGTGGAAAGACTATCTTGCGGCGATCAAAGATGCGGCGGATGAAGCCGAGCGGACAATGGGCATCACCCTGCGCGGCATTGTCACCTGCATTCGCCATTTTGGCGGTGAAGTAGCGGTGGAAACGGCCAAATGCGCCCAGGAAACCGCGGGCGACTGGATTGTCGGGTTCGGCATGGGCGGCGATGAGAAGGCGGGAAATCAGTCTGATTTCGCCTATGCTTATGACATGGCGCGCGAGGCGGGTTTGCATCTGACCACCCATGCGGGCGAATGGAACGGGCCGGATGAAATCCGCGAAGCCTTGGACGCGTTAAAAGTGCAGCGCATTGGGCACGGTGTGCGCGCGATTGAGGATCACGCGCTGATCGAGCGGATGATGGAAGAGGGCACCACGCTTGAGGTTTGCCCCGGTTCAAATGTGTTCCTGAATGTCTATGACAAGCTTGAGGATCACCCGATTGCCAAGCTGCGCGATGCGGGCGTCAAGGTCACGGTGTCCACCGATGATCCGCCATTTTTCCGCACCACAATGACCAAAGAATACGACGATCTGTCGCGCGTCTTTGGCTGGGAAGAAAGTGATTTTTCCGACCTGAACAATGTTGCACTTGGGGCCGCGTTCTGCGATGCCGATACCAAAGCGCGCATCGCCAAAAAGCTGGAGACTGACCATGTATGACCATCTGACCGTTGTTGATCACCCTCTTGTGCAACACAAGCTGACTTTGATGCGCGAAGAGGGCACGCCAACCAGCGTGTTCCGCCAGCTTTTGCGTGAAATCAGCCAGCTTTTGGCCTATGAAATCACCCGCGAATTGCCGATGACATCAAAGACCATCACCACCCCGATGCAAGAGATGGACGCGCCAACTTTGGCGGGGCGCAAGCTTGCGCTGGTGTCGATTCTGCGGGCGGGCAATGGCTTGTTGGATGGGGTGCTTGAACTGATCCCATCCGCGCGTATTGGGTTTGTCGGGCTTTACCGGGATGAGGAAACGCTTGAGCCGGTTGAGTATTATTTCAAAGTGCCTGAACACATGGATGAACGGTTGGTGATTGCTGTGGACCCCATGCTTGCAACGGGCAACAGTTCAGTTGCGGCGATTGATATGCTGAAGAAATCCGGTGCGAAAAACATCCGTTTTCTGTGTCTTTTGGCGGCGCCTGAAGGGGTTGCGCGGATGAAAGAAGCACACCCTGACGTGCCGATCATCACCGCGTCTTTGGACGAGCGGCTGAATGAAAAAGGCTATATTGTTCCGGGGCTTGGCGATGCTGGCGACCGGATGTTCGGTACAAAATAGCGAAAACTGACCGCGTTTTTCTCTTTACATAAGTAGGGGCAACTGGCAGTGTTCTACACAATATTTTGTGTGGGGGCACAACAGTTATGTTTAAAAAATCTGCAGCCATGTTGGCTATCATCGCAGGATTATCCGCCGGAAGCGCACAGGCTTTAAGCTTGAAAAAAGGCGCGCAGCCTGCGGAATATCCACCTGCCGGATATAAAAGTGACACCTATGTCGACAGTCGCGGATGTATTTACATCCGGGCTGGTTTCGCGGGCAACGTGACCTGGGTGCCGCGCGTGTCGCGCAGCCGTAAAGTGGTGTGCAACGCAAAGCCCACCGGGGGTGCCAGCCAGGCACAAACCATCGCAGCACAAGCGCCGGAACCTTCTGAATCTGTGGCCAAGCCTGTTGCGGTGACGCAGCCAAAGCCACAGCCGCTTCCTAAGGCGCAGTCCGATATTCTGGCGTCCATTCAGCCCGCTCCGGTCGCAAATGTCGCGCCTTTACCCAAGGCCGTGCAGATGTCGGTGACACCAAGGCCCGCGCGCCGGGCCGGGGCTGCTGGCCCTGCTTTGCCGCCTGCGGTTGGGTTTGGAAAAGTGGCTGAGGGTCTGCCGCCACGTGCGGCCCCCGCCCCCCTTTGGTCCAATCGCTATGCGGGTGCATCCGCAGCGCCAGTGACAAACCTTGCGGAGGAGGCGGAAAATGTTGTCGCCGCCAAAGACACACCGGTTACGCGCACCGTACGGGTCAATTGCCCGGCGCGTTCGGGCGTCAGCAAAGTCTATCTGAATGGTACAAATCTGCCGGTCCGTTGTGGGCCACAGCAGATTGCCCCGGTCAGCTATGTGGTTGGCCATGGGAACGGCCAGCGGACGCGCGTTGTGACCATGCCGCATCCTTCAAATGTGGCGGCTTATGCGCCGGCACAGACCACTTCGACCTATGTCCCTGTTCCGGTCACAACGGTTTCGGTGAACCAAGGGGCCGGGCATCCGCCGCGCCAGTATAATTTTGTGCGCCGCAGCGAGTATGACAAATACGCTTTGCCCCCCTCAACCGTGATTGCCCCACAAACCTATGTGGCGTCCAATATGCCTGTTGCTGTGCCAGATGGGTACAAGCCCGCGTGGGGGGATGATCGTTTGAACCCAATGCGCGGTGTGCGGACCGTCGGTGGCGATGCACAATCGGCGCAAATCTGGACGGAAAAGGCACCTCGTCAATTGATTGGCGTCCAGCTGCCAAAGCAAAACGCGTTGGTGGGGGCTAAAATCTTTGGCCGCAAAGGGCCACGGACAGGTACGCTACGGTATGACCCGGTTCCGATCTATGGAAGCCCCGAAGCAGCCGTCCGCGGAAAAGAGGTCCTGTCGACCCGTGGTGCGCCCATCGCGGCCACCAAATCGGTCAGCGCCCAACCGGCAAGTCATCGTTATGTGAAAGTCGGGCGGTTTGCGGACCCAGCACAGGCGCGAAATGTCATCATCAAGATGCAGCGTTTGGGTATGACGGTGTCTAGCCTAACCTCCGGTTCGGGCGTTAAGACCATTATGGCCGGGCCGTTTTCGCAACAAGCCAGCTTAAACGCAGCCCTGTCCAAATTGCGCGGTGCTGGGTTTCCGAATGCCGTGTTGCGTAAGTAGAGCGTTTTCACTGAAGCATCTGTTATCGCTTTTCGCGTTTGAGCGAGGCGAAAGGCAGCGACCAAGTGATTCAACGTTAACTGGAAATGCGTTAAGCCGAGATTTCTGAACTGACCAAAAGCCCCGCGCGAAAGCTGCGGGGCTTTTTTGTTTTATGGTTTGGATGGCGGTTTGCGGGGTTATTCGCCGCAAATCCCCTGCAGCCGCACCCAGTCATCATCGCTTAAAAGCGGGATCGCGGTGTTCAGCGGCACGGGGTCGGCCTCGATCAGTGAAATTGTTTTTTCACCTGTAAGGTCAAGCGCATAGGCGTAGGGGGTGGATCTGATCCCGGCCTCTGCAAAGCGCGGCAGGATCGCTTCGGCTGTTAATGGGTCTGCGGTCGAGGTCAGCAGCCATTCTGCGTAACGGTCGATCACCTCGTTTGGCATGTTGCCGGTGGTCAACAGCTGCACCGTGGCGCGCAGGCCTGCGTGGTTGAGCAGCCCAAGCATGGGGTCTGTTTGGATGCGGCGTTGATCTTCGGCAAGGATAAAGCCCGCAACCACGTCCGGTTCTTCGTAATCCTCAATCAGCGCGCGGTTCAACAGGGTGATGTGGCCGGGCAAATGGGCGGCGGCTTGCACGCCACCGGTCAGCACAATCAAGCGCGGTGTGTTGCCGCCCAACACCCTGCGCCCCAAGGCGTCCAGCGCCGATCGGGCCAATATCCCGTTGCACTGTTTGCCCGCGACGCGGTCGATGCGGTTCAAAATCCGCTGACCGATATTGAGCCGTGTGGGTTCAGGCACCACGGTAACCGTATAGCCGCGCAGCGCATCAGGCAGCCAAAAAAACCCAAGGGCCACCAGCCCCGCCAACACACCGCCGGTGATCAGGTGACGCAGACGACCAGGGTGGTGGCGACGTTTTTCAATGACTTTGCGCACGCGCTCGATGCCGTCAATCATCGTTGCGTCATCAATCTCAAGCTCTTCGAACACCTCTTCTGACGGGGCAAAAAGGGCGGGGCGCGTGCCGGGGTTGATCCGCCGAACCGCAGGCAGGGACCAGTGGGTCAGCGCCGTGTCGGACATGTTGGAAATGGTTAAAGAGGCATCCCCCAGTGAGACAATGACATTCACGCGCTGCGCATCGGGTGATGCACACCAAACCCCCGGCGCTTCAAGCCGGTCGTATTTCTTCAAGGCCGTCATGGTCGGACGGGGCTGCTCTTCATTGTTATCATTGTACCAAGGTTAACTTGGATTTTGTGCTTTGTCGATTGGGGTTTAACGGTCTGAGGGGGCCTTTTCACGATGGTTTTACCCGTTTGCGAAGCACAAATTTTTGGATTTTCCCGGTTGAGGTTTTGGGGAGCTCGCAAAATTCCACCGCCTTTGGGGTTTTGAACCCGGCAAGGCGTTCGCGCACAAAGGAAATCAGCTCTTTTTCAGTGACATTGGCCCCGTCTTTCAACTCAACAAACGCATGCGGAACCTCGCCCCATTGCGGGTCTGGCTTTGCGATCACGGCGCAAAGGCTGACGGCCGGGTGGTGCATCAGTGCGCCTTCCACCTCAACCGAGCTGACGTTTTCACCGCCGGATATGATGATGTCTTTGGCACGGTCGGTGATCTGGATATAGCCGTCCGGGGTCTGGTGGGCGATGTCGCCGGAATGGAAATACCCGCCCTGAAAAGCCTCGGCGGTGGCGGTTGGGTTTTTCAGATAGCCTTTCATGACGGAATTTCCCCGGATCATAATTTCGCCGGTGGTGGCCCCATCCATGTCGACCTGTTGCATGTCGTCATCCAAGACGGTGATGTCTTCCATTTGCGGAAAGGCAACGCCAGTGCGGGCTTTGATCGCGGCGCGTTCCGTCTGTGGCAGATCATCCCAATCGGGGCCGTTCCACAGGCATTCGGTGACATGGCCATAGGTTTCGGTCAGCCCGTAAACCTGGGTGATATTAAATCCAAGCGGCTCAACCGCGGCGAGGGTGGCGGCGGGCGGCGGGGCGCCTGCGGTGAACACTTCGACAGTATGGTCAAAGGGTTTGCGATCGGCGTCAGATGCGTTCACGATCATGTTCAGCACAATGGGGGCGCCGCCGAAATGGGTCACGCGGTCAATGGCGATGGCGTCATAGATCGCTTTGGCGGTTACATCACGACAGCACACAATGGTCCCGCCCAACAGGGGCATCATCCAGCTGTGGTTCCAGTTGTTGCAATGAAACAAGGGCACAATGGTCAGGTATTTGGGGTAAAGCCCCATGTTCCAGCTGACCGGCGTGCCCATGGTCATCAGATACGCGCCGCGATGGTGATAGACGACCCCCTTGGGGCGCCCGGTGGTGCCAGAGGTATAGTTCAGCGCAAGGCTTTCCCATTCGTCTTGCGGCATGATCCACGTGAAATCTGGATTGCCCGCGGCAACCATATCTTCGTATTCGGGGTGGCGACCCAGAGGAGGGGTGGCCAGCGGGGGTATCCCCAACCTCGATGATCCAAGGGGCAGGGCCTTGCATAAGGTCAATGGCAGCCTCGGCCAAGGGCAGGAATTGACTGTCGACCAGCACCGCCTTGGCTTCGCCGTGATCAAAAATATAGGCCACGGTGTCAACGTCCAGCCGCACATTGATGGTGTTCAGCACCGCGCCACAGGCTGGGATGGCAAAGCTGGCTTCCACATGGGGCAGGGTGTTGGGCAACAGCGTCGCGACCACATCGCCGGGTTGAATGCCACGCGCCACAAGGGCCGAGGCCAGTTTGCTGACGCGCCTGTGGTATTGCGCATAGGTCAGGCGCTGGTCGCCATAGACGATGGCCTCGCGTTTTGGAAACACCTTTGCTGCGCGCTGAAGGTGTGACAGCGGTGTCAGGGGCACAAAATTCGCGGCGGTCTTTTCAAGCCCGGTTTCATCGGTCATCCAACCCATGCCATTCTCCCTGTGTGATGCTGATCTTTTGCCAGCATTCATTTTGGACTATGTCGTTTTTAAAACAGACCAGATCGTCCCCAATCGGGTCAATGGGGCAAACGCCCAAATGAGAGTAGGAAAACGACATGTCTGCCCCCTCAACATTCAATGACGCAACGTCATCACATGACCGGCCACTGGCGGCCGCAGGCGTGGTTGTGTTTGCGATGTTCGTTTTGGGTGGCTTGGACAATGCGGTGGCGGTGGTCGCGCGCGATACGGGCCTTTGGCAGTTTCATTTTGTCCGCGCCTGTCTTGCGGTGTCGATTATGGTTGGGCTGGCGCGGATGGGGTGGATCAATATCACCCCCAAACGCCGCTGGGCGGTGGCTTTGCGCGGGGGGATGACCGGTCTGGCGATGTTGGTGTATTTCGGCAGCCTTGCGTTTTTGACCTTGGCGCAGGCGGCGGCTGGGCTGTTTACCGCGCCGATTTGGGTGATGCTTTTATCGGCCGTGTTTTTGCGGCAACGGGTGGGGCCTATGCGCATTCTGGCCGCCGCGATTGGTTTTGTCGGTGTGCTTTTGGTGTTGCGCCCGTTTGAGGGCGGGGTGAATACTTTGGCCCTTTTCCCTATGATCGCTGGGTTTTTCTACGCCTGTGGGGCGGTTGCGACGCGGCAGTATTGTACGGGTGAAACCGCGATGTCGATGCTGTTGTATTTCTTTCTGTCCTTGGGGCTGTTTGGCTTGATCGGTGCCATTTTTATGACCGTCTGGCCACATGATGTTCCCGATGGGGCCGCGGGGTTTATCCTGCGGGGCTTTGGGCCGATGGGCAATCTGTCGATGGGGCTGACGGTGTTGCAGGCGGTTGGATCAATATTTGCGGTTGGTTTGATTTTTCGCGGTTACCAATTGGGCGATGCAGCACAGGTTGCGATTTATGAATACTCGCTTTTGGTGTTTGCCGCGGGGTGGAGTTACCTGATGTTTTCACAAACCGTTGATCTGATGATGGCCATCGGCATGGGGTTCATCATTTTGTCGGGCATTGTGATCTCTCTGCGCTCGCGTCAAACGCGCTGACACGGTAGAGTGGGCTATGATTATCTCTCATGGTCGTCGCTATATTTTTGTTCATGCCCCGAAAACCGGCGGCACGTCGCTGGCCTTGGCGCTTGAGGCGCGGGCGATGAAAGATGACATTATGCTGGGCGATACGCCAAAGGCGATCAAACGGCGCCACCGTGTGAAGGATGTGCAAACGGTTGGCCGGTTGTGGAAACACTCGACCCTGCGCGACATCGAAGGCTTGGTTTCCCGCGCCGAGATGGAGGCGTATTTTGTCTTCACACTGGTGCGCAATCCCTGGGATCGCATGGTCAGCTATTACCATTGGCTGCGTGCGCAAGGGTTTGACCACCCGGCAGTAACCCTTGCCAAATCTTCGGACTTTGCCGGGTTTCTGCGCGCGCCCAGCATCCAATCCAGCTTTCGCGCCACGCCTTTTACCAGCTATGTCACCGATACAAAGGGGCAGGATCTGGGCAATCTGTTCATCCGGCTTGAGCATCTTGAAGAGGATTTGCCCGCGTTGGAACAGCATCTAGGCTTTCCGCTTCTCCCGCTGCCCCATGAAAACCGGTCCCGCCGTGGGTTGGATTACCGTGCGGAATATACAGATGAACTTATTGAAATAGTTGCGCAATGCTGTGCGTCGGACATCAACCGGTTTGGATATTGCGTCGGGTGACGCCACTCTCACTTTGTGAGCCGTGCAGATATCCATTTGCTCGCTTTGCTCGAGTAATCCCACATCAACATTCACGCACAAAAAAAGCCCGGCAACCTGCCGGGCTTTCATACTCTTATTTACGTCACTCAAGCTGCATCGGCGCTTTTGTCAAAGCGGGCGTAAAACCCTTCGCCGCTTTCGGCCATTTCGCGCAAAAGCGCTGGGGTGGCAAACCGGTCGCCGAATTTTTCGGTCAACTGATCACAGACTTCCGCCGCGTAAGGTGCGCCCAGCATATCCAGCCAGCTGAACGGGCCACCAGACCAAGGGGCAAAGCCCCACGCAAGGATTGCGCCCACGTCGCCTTCGCGGATGTCTTCAAGCACGCCTTCTTCCAACGCCCGCACTGCTTCTAGAACCTGTGACATCATCAAACGATGCTTCACTTCGGTCAGATCCGGTTGGTCGTCAGCCTGCGGGAATTTGTCGCCCAGCCCTGCCCACAATCCGGTGCGCTTGCCCTTGGCGTCATAGTCATAAAAGCCCGCACTTGCTTTGCGCCCCAAACGCCCTTCGTCCGCCATCCAGAAAATGATGTCGTCCACTGCGCTGTCTGGGTACGCATCGCCCATGGCGGCCTTGGTGGCCGTGGCGATCTTTACACCCAGGTCAATGGACGTCTCATCCACCAATTGCAGCGGCCCAACCGGGAAGCCCAGCAGTTTTGCGGCCCCTTCAACCAGCGCAGGTGACACACCTTCGCCAACCATACGCATGCCTTCGTTGATGTAAGGAATGATGCAACGGTTGCAGTAAAAGAAGCGCGCATCGTTCACAACAATCGGTGTTTTGCGGATTTGGCGCACGTAATCAAGCGCTTTGGCCGTGGCCCGGTCGCCGGTCTCTTTGCCTTTGATGATTTCCACCAGCATCATCTTCTCAACCGGTGAGAAGAAGTGGATGCCGATGAATTGATCTGGGCGCGCGCTGGCTTTGGCCAGCTCGGTGATCGGCAGGGTTGAGGTGTTGGTGGCATAGATGCAATCCGCGCCCACGACCGCTTCGACCTTTTTGGTCATCTCGGCTTTTACGCCCACGTCTTCAAAGACCGCTTCGATGATCAGATCAGCGCCTTTCAGGGCGTCAAGATCGGTGGTGGCGGTGATGGCGTTCAACACGGCCTCTTTCTTCGCGGGCGTGGCCTTTTTGCGGGCGATCCCTTTGTCGAGGTAGGTTTCCGAATAGGCCTTGCCCCGGTCGGCGGCGTCTTGGGTTTGGTCGATCAACACGACCTCCATCCCGGCCATGGCAGACACCAGCGCAATGCCGGCCCCCATCATGCCCGCGCCCAACACGCCAACCTTTTTAACCGACTGATCATTTACGCCTTTCGGACGTACAGCACCTTTTTCCAGCGCTTGTTTGTTGATGAACAGCGACCGGATCATGGCCGAAGATGTGGGATCCATCAGCACATTCACGAACCAGCGGCATTCCACCCGAAGCGCGTCATCAAATGGCACCAAGGCGCCTTCGTAGACGGCAGACAGCAATGCCTTGGCCGCTGGATAGACACCATTGGTCTTGCCGTGGATCATCGCACCAGCGCCGACAAAGGTCATAAAGCCCGAGGGATGATAAGGTGCGCCACCGGGCATTTTATACCCCTTAGCGTCCCATGGTTTCACGATGTCGGCGTCGGTTGCGTTCAGGACCCATTCTTTGGCGCGTGCCTGAAGCTCATCCGCGGGCACAACCTCGTCGATCAGACCCGCCGCTTTGGCTTTGTCTGGCGAGACGGTTTTACCCTCAAGCAAGAACGGTGCCGCGTTCATCGCACCCATTTTGCGCGACAGCCGTGTGGTGCCGCCTGCGCCCGGGAAAATCCCAACAAGGATTTCGGGCAAGCCGATTTTGGCCTTTGGGTTGTCGGCTGCAATGATGCGGTGACAGGCCAGCGGGATTTCCAACCCAATGCCAAGCGCGATGCCGGGCAGGGCGGCGACAATCGGTTTGCCGCCTTTGTTGGTCTTGGGATCCATACCCGCGCGTTCGATTTTGCGCAGGGCAGCGTGCATCGACATGATACCGTCAAAAAGCCCCTTGGCCGGATCATCGCCCGCGTCAGATTTCATCTGCGCGATGACATTCAGATCCATCCCACCCGCGAAATCTTTCTTTGCGGAGGTGATGATTGCGCCTTTGATCGCATCATCGGCCAGAACGGTGTCCACATGGGCGTTCAGCTCGGCAAGTGCTTCATAAGACAGCACATTCATTGATTTACCCGGCACATCCCAGGTGATGGTGGCGACGCCATCGGCGTCCACGTTTAATGTGAAATCAGCCATAGTTACGTCTCCTTTTTATACGCGTTCAAGAATAGTGGCGGCGCCCATACCAGAGCCGATGCACAGTGTGGCTAGACCGGTTTCTTTGTCGGACCGTTCCATTTCATCCAGCAATGCCCCAAGGATCATCGCGCCGGTGCCACCCAGTGGGTGCCCCATCGCAATCGCCCCGCCATTCACGTTCACTTTGCTTGTGTCCGCGTCAAAGGCTTGGATAAAGCGCAAGACAACCGAGGCAAAAGCTTCGTTCACTTCATGCAGGTCAATGTCGCCAAACTTCATGCCAGCCGCCTGCAACACACGTTCGGTGGCAGGTACGGGGCCGGTCAACATGATGGTTGGATCGGTGCCCACTTTCGACGTGGCCTTGATGCGGGCGCGCGGTTTGATGCCGTGGCGTTCGCCAAACTCTTTGTTGCCGATCAGAACGGCGGCGGACCCATCTGCGATCCCGGACGAGTTGCCAGCGTGGTGCACGTGGTTGATCTTTTCCAGATGCGGGTATTTCAGCAAAGCAACAGCGTCAAAGCCGGGCATTTGTTCACCCATCATTTGGAAAGATGGATTTAGCCCACTAAGGGTTTGCAATGATGTCTCGCGGATCATTTCGTCCTGCGACATGATTTCAACGCCGTTTTGGTCGCGCACGGTGAAGACTGATTTGAACCGGCCAGCGGCGCGTGCGGCCGCGGCGCGCTTTTGGCTTTCGACCGCATATGCGTCGCAATCATCGCGGCTAAAGCCGTATTCGGTTGCAATAATGTCAGCGGAAATGCCTTGTGGTACGAAGTAAGCTTTCATGGCCAAGAAGGGATCAGCCGCGATGGCGCCCCCATCCATGCCCATTGGCACGCGGCTCATGCTTTCCACACCACCGGCGATATAGGCATCCCCTGCGCCGCCTTTGACTTGGTTCGCGGCCATGTTCACGGCCTCAAGACCTGATGCGCAAAAGCGGTTGATCGACACACCGGGGATGCGTTCATCAAGGTCGGAATAAAGCACGGCGGAGCGCGCCAAACAGGCACCTTGTTCACCCACTTGGGTCACATTGCCCCAAATCACATCCTCAACCGCGTGGCCGTCAAGATTGTTGCGTGATTTCAATTCATTCAGCGCCAAAGCAGACAGGCGCACAGCGGTCACCTCATGTAAGGTGCCGTCTTTTTTGCCTTTGCCACGCGGGGTGCGCACGGCGTCATAGATAAAGGCATCGGTCATAGTGTATTCCTTTCAAGAGCTTATGCGCGATCCGCTGGGGATCCGGGCATCAGGTCATAGGGGTGTTTCCAGCCGGGTGTTTGTGAAATTCGGGTTAGCCAAGCGTCGATTGCGGGCCATACGGTGCGATCGAAACCGAAGGGTTCAGGGTAGAAAAGATAGCCGCAGCAGGAAATGTCAGCGATTGTGATCGCATCACCGACCAACCAGTTGCGGGTCGAAAGCTCGTCTTCCAATGTTTTGTACGCCGACTTTAGGCGGGCCATATTAAAGGCTATCACCTCTTGCGGACGTTTGTCTTCGGGAAGGAAATTGTTCAGAAACCGGGTCAGACCAGCGGTGGAGGACAGCTTGTGATTGTCCCAAAACTGCCAGCGCAAAATCTCGCGGCGTTCTTCGGCGGATCGCCCACCAAGTTTGCCGGATTTTGAAGAGACGTAATCCTGAATGGCGCCCGATTGCGATAGGGTGATCTCCCCATCGACCATCACAGGCGCTTCGCCCATTGGGTTGATCTCGCGATATTCTGGCGTGCGGGTTTCACCGCCGAAAAAGTCGACGTAAACGGGCTCCCATTCCAGTTCGGACAATTCCAAAGCCAGTGCTGCCTTATAGGCGTTGCCGCTTTCGCCGAAGCAATAGAGTTTAATCATTATATTCTCCCCAGTTACGATGGCAGAGCTGGGGATTTCACATCCCCAGACCCCTGTGGGATACTTCTGGAAAGAGGAAGGAGGTGGCCCTTTTCCTCTTTCCAGAAATATCCCCGCCGGAGGCATCTTTCGGTGCCGCCGGGCGATGTCTTAGCGTTTGCGTGCGTCGAGTTCAGAGTTGAACAGGCGCAGGCGCGCGGTCAGGTTTTCTTGGTGCGTGACACTGTCAAAATGCTCAAACAGAAACGACAATGCCTCGCCTTCATCCAGCCCCGCCTCAGATGCAAAACGCTTTAGCCGACGATATCCATCCTCTGTCATGGCACAGGGGAACCGACGGGTGAGTTTAAAGCGTTTTGCCATTTTTCATTCCTTATCAGGTTGTTAGAACTGATCTGCGTCCAGCGCCATCACCGTGGATGCCCCGCTTTCAATGCGCGCAAGATGCATGGCGGTGGCCGGCAGGCGGCGTGCCATATAGTAGCGCGCTGTGGTCAGCTTGGTCTCGTAAAACGCCACGTCAGAGGCGCCATTTTCCAAAGCATCCAAGGCCGCACGGGCAGATTTGGCCCAGACAAAGCCAAGGCAGACATGACCAAAGAGGTGCATGAAATCATAGCTTCCTGCCAGCGCATCATTGGGGTTTTTCATGCCTGATTGCATGAAGAACATGGCCGAGGCTTGCAGGTGTTTGGACGCGGTTTTCAAAGGTTCAATGAAATCCCCCATCGCCTCATCTTCGCCCTGTTCTTTGCAGAAGGCTTTGATCATCTCAAAGAAACCCATGATCGGTTTGCCACCACCAGCGGCCAGTTTGCGGCCCACCAGATCCAGTGCCTGAACGCCATTGGCGCCCTCATAGATCTGGGCAATGCGCGCATCACGGGTGAACTGGCTCATGCCATGTTCTTCGATATAGCCGTGGCCGCCGTAGATTTGCTGGGCCAGAACGGTCATGTCATAGCCCTGATCGGTCAGGAAGCCTTTCAGAACCGGGGTCATCAGCGAGATCAGCCCCTCGGCCTCTTCATCGCCCGCGCGGTGGGATTGGTCGATCAGCTGTGCGCCCCACAACAGGAACGCCCGCGCGCCTTCGACAAAGGATTTTTGATCCATCAGCGAGCGGCGAATATCGGGGTGAACGATCAGCGGATCAGCCGGGCCATCGGGGTTTTTCACACCGGTCACATCACGCCCTTGCAAGCGGTCTTTGGCATAGATCACCGCGTTTTGGTACGCCGCTTCGGCCTGTGCCAGACCCTGCATCGCCACGCCAAGGCGTGCTTCGTTCATCATGGTGAACATCGCGCGCATGCCTTTGTGCATGTCGCCCAAGAGATACCCGGTTGCCTCGTCATAGTTCATCACACAGGTTGAATTGCCGTGGATGCCCATTTTCTTTTCAATATTGCCAACCGACACGCCATTGCGCGCGCCGACTGACCCATCGTCGTTCAGATTGAACTTTGGAACAATAAAGAGCGACACGCCCTTGATGCCTTCTGGCCCGCCGGGGATCTTGGCCAACACAAGATGGATCACATTGTCAGACATGTCGTGATCACCGGCCGAGATGAAGATTTTTTGGCCGGACACCTTATAAGACCCATTGTCTTGCGGCTCAGCCTTGGTACGCATCAGACCCAGATCGGTGCCGCAATGCGGTTCCGTCAGGTTCATGGTGCCGGTCCATTCGCAGCTGATCATTTTCGGCAGATAGGTCGCCTTTTGCGCATCCGTGCCGTGGGCAAGGATGGCCGAGGCCGCGCCGTGGGTCAGGCCCTGATACATGGTAAATGCTTGGTTTGCGGCGGAAAAAATCTCGCCAACAGCGGAGCCAAGAACGGCTGGCATGTTCTGCCCGCCAAATTCCTCGGGCATATCAAGCCCGGTCCAACCGCCGTCTTTCATCTGTTCAAACGCGGCCTTGAACCCGGTGGGCGTATAGACCACGCCGTTTTCCAAACGACAGCCTTCCCGGTCGCCCACAACATTCAACGGGGTCAGCACGTCACTGGCCAGTTTGCCCGCTTCTTCCAGCACGGCCCCGGTAAATTCGGGTTCCAGGTCACTGTAGCCGGGAACGTCGCTTTGATGCGTTTTCAACACTTCGTGCAGGACAAACGCCATGTCTTTGGTGGGGGCGGTATAGCTGGGCATATGTGGATCCTCTGGTTCTGGCTTATTTGGTGCCGTTTTCAAAAGCAGCGATGGCTTTTGTGGCCCAATCGAGTTGTTCTGTCAGATCGTCGATGGCTTCATCCAGCTCGGCGCGCTGGCCTTGAAGGTCGTTCAGGTGCTTCTTTGCGACCTCATAGGTGCGCGTCAGCTGGGTTTGTTGCTGATCACCCATATCGTAAAGGTCCAACAGCTGGCGGATTTCCTCCAGCGCGAACCCAAAGCGTTTGCCGCGCAAGATCAGCTTAAGCCGGGCGCGGTCGCGTTTGGTGAACAGGCGTTTTTGGCCATCGCGAACCGGGGCCAACAGCTCTTTTGCTTCATAAAAGCGCAAGGTGCGTGCGGTGACGTCAAAGGCGTCACACATTTGACGAATGGTCATAAGGTCGTCGGTCATTTCTGAATTCGATCCCTTCAAGACACCGGTCCGTTTGTTTGGGGCAGGGGGCGGGATTGCCGCCTGCCGATTGCTCTGACCGGTTTTGTTTACTTCATAGGTTTACGTTTACGTAAATGTAACGTGGCGTCAAATATTTCAATGGCGTAGCGTCAACTTTCCTTGCCGTAACGGAACGTCATTTCGTGAAAATGATATAAAATGGGCAAAATATTGCTGTTGGCCTTTGGGCGGCATCCCATGTTTATGTGTTCAAGACCCCGCCCACAGGCCTTGAGGATGGGCAAAACAGGAGAGTAGGATGCGATTCTTTTGCATATGTGTGGCGGTCTTCCTTGCCGGGCCGCTTCTGGCAGAGACCCAGTATTGGGATTACAAAGACTGGCATGTGGCTGTGGAAACCATCGACACGGGCGAAGACGTGCGCGTGACATGTACGGGGTGGACAGGGGGTGACGGGATGCCATCGCTTCGCTTAAGTTTATCCAACGGTGATGCGGGCCCGCCCACGTTTTACCCCCAGCCAACCTTTTACGAGACAGCGCCACGACATTACCCAACCCGCTTGCAGGACGGGCAAAGGGTCATGTTTGAATTTTATACGGGTTGGCGGACAGAAGGGTTTGTGGACGCAGGGCTTACCGATGAAGGGATTGCCTATGCCCAAGCACGTGCCCACCAAACCGACAGCCTGGGGCTTTTGCAGGTGATGCGTCAGGCCGGAACCCTTTGGATCACCCATGAGGGCGAGATCGCCGGCGCGTTCTCGCTGTCTGGCTTTACCGCCGCTTATGGCAAAATGGCTGCAGAATGCGGTTTCTCAACCGTTCATGTGATCAACTAGGGGGGGCAGGTCACTTGACCAAGGCCTGTACGTCATCACGCAGTTTTTGCAGATCTTCGATCGTTTCAAAAAGCTCAGCGTATTGCGCCCGCAGCCCTGTTAATTGACGATCCGCCAGCTCGACCCAAGCTTGGTTTTGCGCGTCGGTGCCTTTTTCATCATAGATCAAAAGCCATTGCCGCAATTCTTCGAGCGAAAATCCAAAGCGACGACCGCGCAGGATCAAGGTCATCCGCGCCACTTCCCGCGGCGTGTAAAACCGGGACCGTCCTTCTTTTTCAGGGCTGAGCAGTTCGATATATTCATAATAGCGCAAAGTACGCGGGGTCACATCGAACTTCGCGCACATTTCCTTAAAATTCAGACGGTCTTCGGACATGTCGCATCCCTGAGGCTTCGGTTGCGGTAATGGTAAAGCTTTGGGGCCGGGGGCGCAATTTGGTATTACTACCCCCCGGCCCAATAACTTGTGAACGTCACTTCTCGCGCTTAGTTCATGAAGCCAGGCGCAAAGAAATAAAACGCATAGCCCATGATCAGGGCGGGTACCGCGGAATAGACCGTGGCAATCACCGCCGCTTTTGGGTTCAACGCAATGGCGGGAAACAGGGCGTCGCCGTCGTTTGAAATCGCATTCCCCATCAGGGCCGCAAAGGGCACCACGCCATTTAGGTAAAGGGTTGTCACCAGAACCTGTGGGCCGCAACCGGGGATAAAACCGATCAGGATCGCCATCAATGGCAACAGCGGCGCGATGGTTTCAAACAGTGTGGCAATATCAACGCCCGCAAAGGTCGCGATATAATCATAGGCCAAATAGGCGCCAATCACCCAGACCGAGATAAAACTGGTTTCTTCAGCCATCCGTGTAATCGGATTGTCATCGGCGTGGGTCATCGCCATCAAAATCGAGGTCGACCAGATGAACAGCCCCAAAAAGGTGCCGGTCAGCGCGATCCAAAGAATGGGCACGCCAAGGATATGATCAATGGTCACTTGG
Source organism: uncultured Planktotalea sp. (assembly GCA_965367685.1). Classification (GTDB taxonomy): domain Bacteria; phylum Pseudomonadota; class Alphaproteobacteria; order Rhodobacterales; family Rhodobacteraceae; genus Aliiroseovarius. The sequence continues at coordinate 84,593 of CBDUJY010000008.1, forward strand.
CCCAATTGCGCCGCCCCCACGATGAAACCGGGAATGGCGAGCAACAAATAGGTGATGTCTTGTGGGCGCAGCTTGCCAATCAAGGGCGCAAGATCACAGACCGCCGTGTTTGTTTCGCGAAACTCAATGGTGTTAAATCGGTCAACCAGCCAGCCAGAAATAATCCCAACCGCAAAGGACAAGGGCAATACCACAAGCGCGGCATCCGGGCGGGTTGCGATCAGTAAAAACGCTGCATCCCCCATCGTGGCCGTCAGCGTGGCCACCACAGCGCCAAACCCCACATGACCCGAGGAATAGGCCGCCACCACCACAACCGCACCACCACAGCCGGGCGTTGACCCAAGCAGGGCCGCCAAAGGGACCTGAGCCATCTTTGCCTTGGACAGCGCCGTGCCGATGTTGAATTTAAACACCCGCTCTGCGCCGTAGAAAATCAACAAGGTGGCCGCCACAAAGACGGACACCTGAACATAAGCGTCCATCATCAGCTCGCGGGTCAGGCTTCCCAATTCACCCGGTGCGGCGGCCAGGGCCACCATAATGGCAAAAACCAACAGACGTTTGGGGCGTAAGGATCCAAAAGATGACAGGGGGACGGTAGAGGTGGCCATGTCGGCCCTTTCTTGCAATTGAGAATAATTCGCAAGTGCAAACTACGGGCTTGCTCATTGAATTGCAAGGCCCAATAAACGACAGCACACCTACCGGCAGCACCAGATGGAATTTTGCGGATGACCAAAGACCTCACGCCTGAGAAAAAAGCGGAAATTGCGCGCGGGTTTACCGAAGCCATTCCCCATTGCCGCGCGTTGGGCATGACCCTGGTCGATATCGGCGCGGGCGAGGCGACCATTACAATGCCCTATGATGACCGTTTTGTGGGGGACCCGCGCACCGGTGTGATCCACGGTGGGGCGGTCTCGGCCTTGTTGGACACCTGTTGCGGGGCGGCTGTCATGAGCCACCCAGAGGCGCCCGCCATCACGGCCACCATTGATCTGCGCATTGATTACATGCGGCCCGCCACACCCGGGCAACGGATCACCGCCAAAGCAACCTGTTACAACGTCACCCGGTCGGTTGCATTTGTGCGCGCCGTGGCCTTGGACGAGGATGAAAACCGCCCTGTTGCAACCGCAACCGGGGCCTTCACCGCAGACGGTGATCCGAGCCGAAAATCAACCGAGGCTTTGTCATGACAACGTCCACCAAACGCCCCCGCCCTGAACCCGTCGAAGTCATCAAGCACCGCCGCGACAGCACCTTGTCTGCACTGGTCAATGGCGTGCCGTATATCAAATTTCTCGGGATTGAAGTTGAACGACATGGGGATGAGCTGACGGCCATTCTTCCTTTCGCGGATAAACTGATCGGCAATCCGATGCTGCCTGCGATCCATGGCGGCGTGACGGCGGCCTTTTTGGAAACAGCGGCGGTGATCGAACTGACATGGGTCGGGCTTTGGTCGGATATGGAAGCAGGCGCCCTTGATCAATCTGATCTGCGGGATGAGGCCCTGCGCAGATTGCCAAAAACCATCGACTTTTCAATTGATTACCTCAGGTCCGGCCTGCCGCGCGATGCCTATGCGCGCGCCCGTGTGGTGCGATCTGGGCGGCGGTATGCGTCAGTGCATGTGGAAGCCTGGCAAGACAACCGCACCAAATTGTTCGCCCAAGCGACCGGGCATTTTCTAATGCCAAACCTTTCTGAGTAACGTGGCTCAGACCGCCCCCCAAAGCTCGCAAGAGATCACCCATAAACGTATCCTGCACATGGCGGTGCCCATTGTGTTGGGCAATATCACCGTGCCGATTTTGGGTGTGGTGGATACCGGGGTCATTGGGCAACTGGGCGAGGCGGCCCCGATTGGTGCGGTGGGCATTGGCGCGTGGGTTTTATCCGCGCTGATCTGGGTGTTTGGCTTTTTGCGCATGGGCACCACGGGCATGACCGCGCAGGTTTACGGATCTGGTGACCGGCTGGAAACCTCAGCCATGCTGATGCGGGCCTTGATGATCGCCTTTGTGGTGGGGCTGGGGATGATTGTGTTTCAAGCGCCGCTCATTTGGGCGGCCCTTCAGGCGGCGCCCGCTTCGCCAGAGGTTGAAACCCTCGCGCAGACGTATCTGAAAATCCGCATTTTCTCGACCCCGGCCGCGGTCGGACTTTATGCGATCACCGGGTGGATGATCGCGATTGAACGTGCGCGCGGGGTGATGTGGCTTCAGGTTTTAATGAATGCAATCAATATTTTGCTCGATATTTGGTTTGTGCTTGGGCTGGGCTGGGGCGTGGGCGGCGTGGCCTTTGCGACGCTGATTGCGGAATGGAGCGGGCTGGCGTTTGGCCTTTACCTGTGTCGCGATGCGTTTCAAATTCCCGGCTGGGCCGATCCCAAGCGCATTCTGGACCGGGTGATCCTGAAACGCATGGCCGTGGTGAACAGCGATATCCTGATCCGGTCGCTATTGTTGCAAGCGATTTTTGTGAGCTTCGCCTTTGTCGGGGCCTCTTTTTCTGATGTGGAACTGGCCGCCAATCAGGTGCTTTTGCAATTTCTAACCGTCACGGCCTATGCGATGGACGGGTTCGCCTATGGGGCAGAGGCACTGGTGGGCCAAGCGGTTGGTGCGCGAAATGCGCGCGCCCTTCGTCGTGCGTCTGTGATGGCCAGCTATTGGGCCGCGGGGATTGCGATCACGATGGGGCTGTGTTTCTGGCTGTTTGGGCCGTGGGTCATTGACCTTATGACCACCGCCGAAGATGTACGCGTGGTTGCGAAAGTCTTTCTGATTTACATGGTGTTATCTCCCATTTTGGGGTGGCCAAGCTGGATGCTGGATGGGATTTTTATCGGCGCCACACGTTCGGCGGACATGCGCAATATGATGGCAATTTCTGCGCTGGCGTATGCGGTTGCGCTGTATTTTCTGATGCCCATTTATGGAAACCACGGGTTGTGGATTGCGCTTTTGATCAGTCTGACCATGCGCGGCATCACATTGTTTTTGCGCTATCCGGCCCTTGAACGCAGCGTTCAGGCAGACCCCTCTTAAAGGATCTCAAGCACGCTTTCAGGGGGGCGGCCGATGCGGGCTTTGCCGCCGCGAAACACAATAGGACGCTCGATCAAAATGGGATGCGCGGCCATGGCATTGATCAGCGTGTCATCGCCATCTGTTTTGCTTAACCCAAGCTCTTTGAACAGGGATTCACCCGTACGCATCATTGCGATTGGGGCGATGCCCATGGCCAGACAAGCGGCGCGGATGTCATCTTCGCCAGGGGCATCTTCCAAATATTTTCGAATGTGCACGGTGCCTTTGCCCTCGATCAGCGCAAGTGTTTGACGCGATTTTGAACAGCGCGGATTGTGCCAGATGGTAATACCGCTCATAGCCAGTCCTCGCGCCCGGTGGCAACGGCATCGCTGACGTGGTCAAACCCATCCCGCGCCAACAGGTCATCCAAGCCGCGGGCGATCTCTTCTACCAAGCTGAGCCCGTGATAGGCCAAGGCGGAATAAAGCTGCACCACCGAGGCCCCGGCGCGGATTTTTGCATAGGCATCTTCGGCGGATGCAATGCCGCCCACACCGATCAACGGCAGTTTCCCGTCACTTAATTGGCTGAGCTTCGCCAAGACACGCGTGGATTTTTCGAACAATGGCGGGCCAGAAAGCCCCCCCATTTCGGATTTATGCGCACTTTTCAAACCTTCGCGCGATAATGTGGTGTTGGTTGCGATCACCGCGTCGATGTTCACCTCAAGCGCCACATCAACGATTTCCGCAAGCTCAGCATCGCTTAAATCCGGGGCAATTTTCAAAAAGATCGGGATGTATTTATCAAGACCCCCACGTACATCCTGAACGCCCTTCAAAAGCCCCCGAAGCGCGTCTGCGCCTTGTAAATCCCGCAGCTTTTCGGTGTTCGGGGATGAGACATTGACCGTGGCGAAATCCAGATTTGGGCCGCAACATTCCAGAACTTTTGCAAAATCAGCGGCGCGATCATCGCTGTCTTTGTTGGCGCCAAGGTTCAGGCCAACAGGCACGGGGCGGCGGCGGTCACGACGCGTCAGTCGCGCATTTGCGGCCTCCATCCCTTCGTTGTTAAAGCCAAATCGGTTGATCACGGCCTTGTCTTCCGTCAGACGAAACAACCGTGGTTTTGGGTTGCCGGGTTGGGCGCGTGGCGTAATTGCGCCGACTTCGATAAAGCCAAAACCTGCTTGGCTCAGCTGCGAAATGGCCTGTGCATTTTTGTCATATCCTGCCGCCAGACCCACCGGGTTCAGCATATCCATCCCGCAGAAATTGGTTCTGAGCCGATCGCTGGTCACATCCCCAATCAAAGGCACAACCCCCGCCCGCAGCGCCATAATCGACAACGCGTGCGAGCGTTCAGGGTCCACTTGATGCAGGGCCTTAATGGCAAGTTTTTCGACGATGTTCATCCCATGTCCTTCGGAAATTCATGCCCGTCTTTGCCAAGCGGTAACGGGCGGTGCCAAAACACTTCGCTTATTTTCAATTCGCGGAACAAATGCGGGAACAGCGCGCCACCACGTGAGACTTCCCATTTCAGGGCCTCGCCCATGGTGTCTGCGTCAAAGGCCACCAAGACAAGATCGCTTTCACATGTGAAATGCTTGGCAGCGGTCTCATGGGCCTGTTCGGCGGTCGAGAAGTGAATAAAGCCGTCTGCAAGGTCGATGGGGGCCCCCATTGTGCGGCCAGCAGCTTGGAATGCGGCCCATTCCGGGGCTCGGAGGATTTTGTAAATCAGCATAGGCCCCACATGCCAATCACAGCCCGCCTCGTCAAGGCCTGTGGGCCATGCTTGGTTTGGGCGACATATTTATGCAAACGCGTCGATCAGGCGAAATTCTGCGATGCGTTCCACTTGGCGACACGCCTCTTCAAACTCGGCCTCTGTGCTTTGGCTGATCCGGCGGCGAAAGGCCTCTAGGATCGAGGCTTTCCCTTGATCACGGGCGGCAATGATAAAGGGAAACCCATGTTTTTGCGTGTAGGTTGTGTTGAGCGCGCTAAAGGTTTTCCGCTCTTCATCCGTCAACATATCAAGCCCAGCGGCGGATTGTTCGGATGTGATTTCGGCGGTCAAACGCCCGGCTTGGGTCAGTGTTCCGGCCAAATCAGGGTGGGCATTTAAGACCCCCATCCGTTCGGAAAGGGTGGCACTGCGAAAGGCCCGGCATAGGGCGCTGTGAACACCGGCGGGACCGTCATGGGCAGGGCCAAGTTCTAACCCATGTGCGCGTTCTGCCACCCAAGGAGAGTGTTCAAAGATCCCGCCAAACTCCTGCACAAACCGATCCTTGGACATCTGGCTGGGGCGTTCTCGGCGCGTGTGGGGATGGGTCTTGGCCCAATGTCGGGCAATCTCAATGCGGCGGGGACACCAGACGCCGGGGTGGGACTGGATGTGCTGAATAAAGCGTTTCAGCCCTGCAATTATTCCGGGGCGCCCGATCAGACGGCTGTGCAGACCAACGGTCATCATCGCGGGGTGGCCGTCCTGACCTTCGGCATAAAGCACGTCAAAGGCATCTGTCAGGTAGTCCTCAAAGTCACGCGCTATGACCCAACCGGGGGCCGTGGCAAAGCGCATGTCGTTGGCCTCAAGCGTGTAGGGGATGACCAGTTGATCCCGGGGCCCAACTTCAAGCCAATAAGGAAGGTCGTCATCGTAAGTGTCTGATATATAGTCAAAACCACCTTCTTCAGCGACCAGTCTAACGGTGTTTTCTGAACAGCGCCCCGTGTACCACCCATGCGGGCGTTCCCCCACCACTTCGGTGTGCAGGCGAATGGCCTCAGTCATTTGGGCGCGCTCTTCGTCCGCAGGCATGTCTTTGTGTTCAGCCCATTTTAACCCGTGGCTTGCGATCTCCCATCCGGCGGATTTCATTGCGGCCACTTGGTCGGGGCTGCGTGCTAATGCGGTCGCGACCCCATAGATGGTCAGCAGGATGCCCGCCTTTGTGAACAAGCGATGCAACCGCCAAAACCCAGCCCGTGCGCCGTATTCATAAAGGCTCTCCATATTCGGGTGGCGTTGGTCTTGCCATGGGGCGGCCCCTGGAATGTCGGAGAAAAATGCCTCGGAGGCGCCATCGCCATGCAACACGCTATTTTCGCCACTCTCTTCATAATTCAGCACAAATTGCACCGCGACTTTGGCGCCCTGCGGCCAGTTTGCGTTCGGAGCGGTGGCCCCTTGACCACGCATATCGCGTTTGTATCGTTGCATGTTCACCTCGATTGAAATGCTGATTTGGCTTAAGAATTGTCGCTTTATGATAGGTGAAACCAAGGGTTTTAACAGGATTTGTCAGCATTATTTGCGTGCGGAACCAAAAGTTTCTGCTGCGACATCCGGGCGGGGCTTTGACAAGCGCCCCCGACTCGCGCAACTCTTGCGCATCATAAAATTTGGACCACATTCAGGGGGGTTCCCATGTTGCAACGACTTTTGACCACGGCCGGCGCGCTGGCCATGACATCCGGTATGGCTGCAGCGGATTATTCGCTGACCATTTTACACACCAATGACTTTCACGCGCGATTTGAGCCGATTTCGAAATATGACAGCGGCTGTTCATCCGAGGACAATACCGAGGGCAAATGCTTTGGGGGCTCTGCCCGGTTGATCACCGCACTTGCGGATGCGCGCGCGCGGTCGAACAATTCAATCCTCGTCGATGGCGGCGATCAATTCCAAGGCACGCTGTTTTACACCTATTACAAAGGCAAGCTGGCCGCCGAGATGATGAACAAAATGGGCTATGACGGCATGACCGTCGGCAACCATGAGTTTGATGACGGCCCAGAAGTTCTGCGTGGGTTTATGGATGCTGTGGATTTCCCGGTGCTGATGTCGAATGCTGATGTCTCGGGCGAGCCATTGCTGCACGGCAAATTGGCGAAGTCCACTGTGATTGAACGCGGCGGCGAGAAAATCGGCCTGATCGGCCTGACCCCGCAAGACACAGACGAGCTGGCAAGCCCCGGTGCCAATGTGATCTTTACCGATCCGGTGGGCGCTGTTCAGGGCGAGGTTGACAAGCTGACCGCAGAGGGCGTGAACAAAATCATCGTGCTCAGCCACTCGGGTTACGGTGTTGACCAAAAGGTTGCGGCGGGCACCACAGGCGTCGACGTGATTGTGGGCGGCCATACCAACACCTTGCTTTCAAACACAAATGAGCGCGCCGAAGGGCCGTATCCAACAATGGTTGGCAGCACAGCGATTGTGTCGGCTTATGCGTATGGAAAATTTCTTGGCGAGCTGAATGTCAGCTTTGATGACGCGGGCAATATCACTGAGGCCAAAGGCGAACCGATTATCATGGACGGCGCTGTGGCCGAAGATGAAACCACCAAAGCGCGCATCGCAGACGCGGCCGCCCCGCTAGAGGAAATCCGGTCGAAAGTGGTCGCGAGCACGACTGAGGCCATTGATGGCGAGCGCGGTTCCTGCCGTGCGAGGGAATGTGCGATGGGCAATCTCATTACCGAAGCGATGCTTGCGCGTGTGAAGGATCAGGGCGTGCAAATTGCCATTGAAAACGGTGGTGGTATCAGGGCCTCCATTGATGCGGGCGAAGTGACCATGGGCGAAGTGTTGACGGTTCTGCCGTTCCAAAACACGCTGTCGACTTTTCAGGTGGATGGGGCAACCATTCTTGCCGCGCTTGAAAACGGTGTAAGCCAACATGAAGAGGGCGCTGGGCGTTTCCCGCAGGTTGCCGGTCTGAAGTTCAGCTTTGATGTGTCCAAGCCTGCGGGCGAACGTGTGTCAGATGTGATGGTGATGGAAGGGGACGCCTTTGTGGCGATTGACCCGGCCAAGGTCTATGGCGTTGTGTCGAATAACTATGTGCGCAATGGCGGTGACGGGTACAAAATGTTCCGTGACGCGCAAAACGCCTATGACTACGGCCCGGATTTGGCGGATGTGACAGCCGAATATATGGCCGCTATGGGACCTGTGACACCGATGTTGGATGGTCGCATTACCCAGAAGTAAGTCTTTGCGAAGATGAGAGAAAAGGGCGGGGGATACTTCGCCCTTTTTTATTGGTGCTTGACGCAGAGTGTGACCAGAAAACTAGTTTTCTAGTTTGAGGCACTATCTCCACTTTAAGCCCGCCCCTTGCGCCACCTTTGCGATGCTGTGGCCAGCCTTAGGCCAAACCTGCGTGCGGTTTCCAGATCCGCCTCTGACAAGTCATGCTCCGTCCCCATCTGCTCAGTGGCGGTCAGCCCAAGCCAAGCCCCATCGTGATTAACGCCGCCGCGATCTGGATGCACGGGCGCGCCGGTTTCAGCCTGCCCAACCCAGATCATTCCCATTTGCGCGGCAAAGATGGACAGACGCTGAAGGGCTGCGAGTTTATCCCCAGAGGGATGCACGGCGACGGTAAACCCGGCGGCCAGTTTATCCTGCCAAACCCCATGCTCCCAACGGGTTGCAGCCTCTTCTAAGAACAGCCCAAATTGGGCGGCGGTTGACCCCATATAGGTTGGCGCGCCAAAGACTATCGTGTCGGCGCGGTCGAGGTTGTCCCAATCCTGCGCGGTCATCTGCGTGACATCAACAGACAGAACCGTCGCCCCTTTGGCGCCGGTGGCGATTTCACGTGCAAGACGCGCCGTATGCCCAAACCCTGAGAAATAGGCGATGCAAATGAGGGGGATAGACATTTCGTATTCCTTTTCAGTGTCGCCTCACCTTGCAAGACACCAAACTGCTGTCAACGGCCTTCGGCGGGTATCAACGCTTTGGTCTGGGCCAAGGTGCGGGCCAAATGGTCCTATTGATCCCAGCTTTCACACTAGTTAATCCCTTAATGAACGCCCAATTGATCTGACAAGAGACTGACATGTACGACGAAAACCACCTTGCCCATGCCATTTCACGCGCCTCGGATGGGCGTCATGACGCTGTGTTCCTAACGGATTTTGCAAGTGGTGATCAGATAAGCTATGGCCAGTTTTGGGCCAACGCGGACCGAATGGCGGCGATGTTGCAAGACAGGGGCGTCAAACCGGGCGACCGGGTGGCCGTTCAGACCCCAAAAGACATCGCGATGTTAGAGCTGTATGTCGGTACGGTTTTGGCGGGCGCGGTGTTTTTACCATTGAACACGGGCTACACCCCGGACGAGGTGGCGTATTTTCTAACCGATGCCGCCCCCCGGATTTTTGTCTGTGATCCAAAGCGCTTAGAGGCGTTGCAGCCCGTTGCTCAAACAGCAGGCGTGCGCCATGTGCTGACGCTTGGTCTGGGGGGCACAGGCAGTTTGATCCCCGCCCGTGATGCCATGCCATCCGGGTTTGAACCCGTCCCTCGTGGCCCGCTGGACCTTGCCGCAATCCTTTACACCTCGGGCACCACGGGGCGTTCAAAGGGGGCGATGCTGACCCACCGCGCTTTGGCGTCAAACTCGGACGTTCTTCGTGCGTATTGGCAGTTCACCGACCAAGATGTGCTGATCCATGCGCTTCCCATCTTTCACACACACGGGCTGTTTGTGGCGACAAATGTGACGCTGATGGCGGGCGCTCAGGCGATTTTCATGGGCGGGTTTGATGCGGATGCCGTGCTGCGCGCAATGCCGGATGCCACTGCGTTGATGGGGGTTCCCACCTTTTACACGCGTCTTTTAAAAGATCCTCGGTTGGCCAAAGCCTCGGCCAATATGCGCTTGTTTGTTTCCGGTTCGGCCCCGTTGCTGTCAGAAACCCACGACCAATGGCGCGCCACCACCGGGCATGCGATTTTAGAACGCTACGGGATGACCGAAACCAATATGAACACCTCAAACCCCTATGACGGGGATCGCCGCGCGGGAACCGTTGGCTTTCCCTTGCCGGGGGTGGCGCTAAAGGTGTGCGATCCTGACAGTGGCGCCACCTTGCCCACGGGTGAAATTGGCGTGCTGGAGGTGCGCGGCGACAATGTGTTTGCGGGCTATTGGCAGATGCCCGAGAAAACCGCAGAAGAGCTGCGCCCGGATGGGTGGTTCATCACCGGAGATTTGGGATATGTGGACGATGACGGCTATGTGACCATCGTCGGGCGTGGCAAAGATTTGATCATCACCGGCGGGTTCAACGTCTATCCCAAAGAGGTGGAAAGCGTGATTGATGAGATGCCGGGTGTGTTGGAAAGCGCCGTGATTGCCGCGCCACATGCGGATTTTGGCGAAGGCGTTGTGGCCGTGGTTGTGCCAAAAGAGGGGGCAGAGATCACCGAAGGGGACGTGTTGTCGGGTTTGGCCGGAAAACTTGCCAAGTTCAAACAGCCCAAAAAGGTGATTACGGTCGATGCCTTGCCGCGCAACACGATGGGAAAAGTGCAGAAAAACGTGATGCGCGAGGCTTATAAAGGCCTTTTCTCAACGGTTTAACCCTCTGCGCCCAAACGCATCAGGACTTTGAGGGGGGCGGACCATCGAGCAACCGGTACCCAAGCACCGCAGCATGTAAGAAATTGCGCCGAAACCCTGACAGGGGAAAGCGCCTTAACGGGCTTTGATGCACCATTGATCCTGCGGTTTTTCCCAATGCAAGTCGGGCCAGTTGCTTGCCGGACCATGTGCCCATGGCGACACCATTCCCGTGGAAATTCATCCCGGCCCAAGCGTTTTCCCAGTCCCCCAAAGGGCCGATATAAGGCAATAGATCCCGCGACAGGCTGACCAGGCCCGACCAGAAATAGGGGGTCTCTATTTGTGCCCAAGCGGGGAACATTGCCGCAAGGTCACGTTTGGTTTGTGCGCGCATTTGCGCCTGTCCTGCTGGGCTGGCCCCCACGTTGCCCCGGGTGCCGAACAGGAACCGCCTGTCTGGCAACATCCTGAAATAATGAAGTAAGTGTCGGCTGTCATAGGCCATCAGATCGGTGGTCCACCCCTGCGCTATGATCTCATGGTCGGATAAAGGACGAGTGACGAGGATGTTGGATTGCAGCGGCAAATACCGCCCGCGCAACCAATCTGGCAGATCATCGGATGAATACCCGTTGGTCGCCACGATTAATTTCTTTGCCCGCAGCGAGCCGTTGGGACTGTGCAGGACATAGCTCGCGCCCTCGCGGGAAATTTGCGTCACGGGGCTGTTGGCAAAGATGTCCGCCCGAGCATTTTGGGCAGCACGCGCAAGGCCAAAGGCATATTTACCGGGGTTGAGCGCAAAGCCCAGTGGGGTGTGAAGGCCTGCGTGAAATTGGCCAGACATACCATGATCTATGAGGGCGTCACCGGGGATGAACCGCGCGGTGACACCGAAGGTCGCCATATGCTTGGCTTCCCGTTGCAGATCCGCAATGGCTTGCGGGCGATGGGCGAGTTGTACCTCGCCATCTGAATGGGTGTCGGCCTCAATTTCATGTGTTTCCAGAAGGTTGCGCACAAGATCAATCGCGTCACACTGGGTGTTGAAATAGGCCAGTGCGGCCTGATCCCCAAACCGCTGGGCAATCTTTTTTAGGCCAAGCTTGTCCCCGCCGATACAGCAAAATCCGCCGTTGCGACCCGAGGCGCCCCAGCCGGGGGTCTTGCTTTCAATGACGCCAACCGACACGCCGGATTGCGCCAAATGCAGGGCCGCCGACAGGCCGGTATATCCGCCGCCAATGATCGCAACCTCAACACTCGTGTCGCCCTTTAGCTGCGGCCAAGCATGCTTGGGCAGGGGCCAAATGCATTCGTCCCGCGCCGCATTTGAATAAGCATATGGCTCATAGATACGGCGCGTCATGGGTTACAACCGTCCGAGATAGGCGCGGTATTCCACTTGGCTAATCTCGCGGGTCAACTGCGTGATTTCGTCGTGGCGAACAGCCGTGTGGATGTCCACATAACGGTCACCAAACAGTGCGCGTGCGATTTTGGAGGTGCTAAACCGGTCAACGGTCTGACGCCAATCGTCCGAAAGGCTGTCAGCTGGAACCGCTTTGGGATCATCCAAAGGCAAGGGCACAGAGGCGCCTGTTTCAAGGCCGTGCAACATGCCACCCAGAATGGCGGTGATTGCCAGATAGGGGTTCACATCGGCGCCCGCGATGCGGTGTTCCATACGGGCAGCGGGCCCGTTCGTCTCTGGAATGCGCACGCCCGCGGCGCGGTTGTCCAACCCCCAATCGGGGGCTGAGGGGGCAAAGCTCATCGGTTTGAACCTGCGGTAGGAGTTCATATGCGGCGCAAAAACGGCCTGCAAATCGCGCATGGTGTCAAGCGTGCCGCCGACCGCGTTCAGCAAGACATCAGAAGGGCCATCCCCCTGATGATCAAAGATGTTTTTGCCACCATCGTCCACAACGGATGCGTGCACATGCATCCCGTTTCCGGGGTAATCCGCATAGGGTTTGGCCATAAAACTGGCTTCCATCCCATGCGCACGGGCAACGCCGCGCACCAAACGACGGAACCAGACGGCGGTGTCAGCCGCGTGCATCACATCATCGGTGTGGTGGAAGTTTATCTCAAACTGGCCGGGGCCATATTCGCAGATGAGCGTATCTGTTGCGAGGCCTTGGGCGGCTGAGGCGGACAAGATGTCGTCCAGGATCCCCTGTGTGCGTTCCAACACCTCAAGGTCGTAATTCTGCGCGGTGGGGGAACGATCGGGTGGGGTTGGTCCATCGGTCTCATTGGCGCGGGGCTTAAAAAGGTAAAACTCCAACTCGGTCGCCAAAACAGGGTGCCAGCCTTTGGCGTGAAACTTTGCGACCATATCGGCAAGTTTCTGACGTGGGGACAAATCACTTAACGCGCCAGTGTCCGGGTCGATCATTTCGACCTGCACCTGCGCAACTTTGGTTGTCCCACCGCCAATATTGGCCCAAGGCACAGGTTTTAGGGTGCCAGCGACGGGCACGATATGACCGTCAGGATCGCCGACGATGATGCCCAGGCCTGAGGCTTCGACCTCTTCGCCCAAAATATTGGGGGCATAGGTTGAAAGGGGCAGGCGCACCGCCCCTTTTGCCAGCTTGTCCGCGTCATCGCCCGGCAACCATTTGCCGCGCAAAATGGCGTTCATGTCACACAACATCAGCTCGATACGGTCGGGTTTTCCGTGCGCCTCACAATAGGCGGCGTATTCGGTTAGAAAATCGCTCATTAGTTGGCTTCTCTCTCGTCTTTTTGCTTTTTGGCGATGGCGCGTTTTGAGGTGAGGGATGCCCCAATCACGCCGATGGTCACAAGGCCAATCATGATGGTCGACAGGGCGTTGATCTCTGGGGTGACCCCCAAACGCACGGCCGAGAAGATTTTGATCGGCAAGGTGGTGGAGCTTGGACCAGAGGTGAAGCTTGCGATCACCAAATCGTCCAGCGACAGGGTGAAGGCTAAAAGCCAACCGGAAATCACCGCCGGTAAGATGATCGGCAGGGTGACAAGGCGGAAGGCCTCAAACCCGGTGCAGCCCAAATCAAGTGCTGCTTCTTCCAGTGATTGATCAAACGTCACAAGGCGCGAGGACACCACAACTGATACGTAACACATTGAAAATGTTGTGTGCGCCAGCACGATAGTCAGCACGCCGCGGTCCAACCCGATGGCAATGAACAACAAAAGCAGCGACAGGCCGGTGATGACTTCTGGCATCACAAGCGGGGCATAGATCATGCCCGAAAACAGCGTGCGCCCACGAAACCGTCCGGCCCGCACCATGACATATGCGGCCATGGTGCCAAGGACGGTCGCAAAGGTTGAACTGATCACCGCGACCTTTAATGTGACCCACGCCGCATTCAAGAACGCCTCGTTCTGAAACAGCTCGCCGTACCATTTGAACGAAAACCCGGACCAGACCGTGACCAGTTTTCCCGCGTTGAAGGAATAGAGGATCAGGATCAGCATCGGGATGTAAAGGAACGCAAACCCAAGCGTCAGGGTGAGCGTATTGAACCAGCTGAGCTTTCTCATTTACCCGCCTCCCGTTGTTTTTCTTCGTTCCGTTGAAAAAGCACAATTGGGATGATGAGGATGAGCAACAGCACCACCGCCACCGCAGAGGCAACAGGCCAGTCGCGGTTCGCAAAGAACTCTTCAAACAGTACCTTACCAATCATCAGGGTTTTGGACCCACCCAAGAGCGCCGGGATCACGTATTCGCCCATCGCGGGGATAAAGACGAGAAAGCTCCCGGCGATAATGCCCTGTTTTGACAAGGGAAACGTGACCAGCCAGAAGGCGGTGAAACGTGAACATCCAAGGTCTTCGGCGGCTTCCAAAAGGCTTTCATCCAAGCGCTCTAGGGCGGCGTAAATAGGCAGCACCATGAAGGGCAAATAGGTGTAAACGATGCCAATATAAACCGCGATATTGGTGTTTAGGATGACCAAAGGCTCGTCAATCAATCCAATCCCAATCAGCAGTTGGTTCAGAAACCCCTCGTTCGACAAGATCGCTTTCCAAGAATAGACGCGGATCAGGAAAGAGGTCCAGAACGGCAGGATGATCAGCATCATCAACGTCGGGCGCCATTCATCCGGCGCGCGCGTCATGCCGTAGGCAATGGGATATCCGACTATCAACGTCAGAACGGTCGAAATGAGCGCGATTTTTAGGCTGGAGAGGTAAGCTTTCCAATAAAGATCGTCTTCGGTCAGCCAGACAAAATTCTCCATGTCCAACCCGGCCCACCATTCGCGCACACCGGCCCAGCCTTGGGCGATGTCCAGCGTGGGTGTATAGGGTGGGATGGCCAGTTCGGTGTCAGATAGACTGATTTTCAGGACAATCAGAAACGGCACCAGAAACAGCGCCAGCAGCCACAGATATGGGATTGAGATCAGCGTAAAGCGTTTCATGACGTCAGCACCACACCGGCGGTGTCGGTAAAGGACAGCCAGACTTCTTGCTCCCAAGTGATGGCGCGGCGATGGATACGGCGGGTGTTGGCCGCCTGTGCTTTAATGTGATCGCCGTTTGCGGTTTCGATCACATAGGTCGACATATTTCCAAGATAGGCGATGTCGAGCACTTTGCCGCTGATCGCGTTGGTCACGCCTTCTGGGCGTTCGGTCGCGATGGTGACTTTTTCGGGGCGTACGGCCAAGGTGGCTTCGGTGCCCAAAGGGATTTCATCGTGGGCAATGCCGATCAAATCTTGCTGCCCTTCGGCCCAGGAAATGCTTGCGTGATCATTCCCGGATTTTGAAACCCGACCTTTGATCAAGTTCACATCGCCAATGAAATCAGCGACATAGACATTCCCAGGCTCTTCATAAATCTTGGCGGGCGTGTCCACCTGAACGATTTTTCCGTGATCCATGACGGCAATGCGCGACGCGACGGTCATCGCCTCTTCTTGGTCATGTGTCACAATGACAAAGGTCGTGCCGGTGGTTTCTTGGATGTCCATCAGCTCAAACTGCGTGTCCTGACGCAGCTTTTTATCCAGCGCGCCCAATGGCTCGTCCAGCAGCAACAGCTTCGGCGCCTTTGCAAGCGACCGCGCAAGGGCCACCCGTTGCCGTTGGCCACCTGAAATCTGATGTGGCTTGCGCGCGGCGAATTTATTCAGCTGCACCAGCGACAACATTTCTTCGACGCGCGCTTCGATTTGATCGGCGGGCATCCGGTCACGCTTCAGCCCAAAGGCGATGTTTTGCGCAACAGAAAGATGGGGAAACAGCGCGTAACTTTGGAACATCATGTTCACCGCGCGTTTGTTGGGGGGCACGGCGGACATATCTTGACCATCAATGGTGATCGTGCCCTCGGTTGGGGTTTCAAACCCACCCAGCATCCGCATCATCGTCGTCTTACCGCAACCCGAGGGACCCAGCAGAGCAAAAAACTCTTTTTCATAGATGTTGATTGTCAGATCGTCGATGGCGGTAAAGTCGCCAAAGCGTTTGGTGACGTTTTCAAAGCGGATCAGGGGTTTTTGGCTTGGGTCTTTCCAAGGTTCAAAAACAGGCGCAAGGGCCTTGGCGGCGTCAGACATTGGCATTCCTCGGGAAAAGGGAACCCCCCGCGCTGTTTCATTAAACGCGCAGGGGGCGGAAAGTGGGCTTAGGTGCCCGACTTGATTTTGGTCCAAAGACGGGTGGCGACCCGCTGAACTTTCGACGGATAAGCGCCTTTAACGTAAAGGTTTTTCATCGCTTCAGCCGATGGGTAAATCGCTGGATCCGTAATCACATCTTCTTCCAAAAACTCTTGCGAGGCTTTGTTGCCGTTGGCGTAGTAGACATAGTTTGACGCGGCCGCCATGTTCTGAGCATCAAGGATAAAGTTGATGAACTTATGCGCACCCTCGGGGTTTGGGGCGTCTGCTGGAACCGCCAGTTGGTCAAACCACATCAAGGCGCCTTCTTTTGGCGCGTTATAGGCGATTTCCACACCGTTTTCCGCTTCGTCCGCACGGTCGCGGGCTTGCAAAACATCGCCCGACCAGCCGAAAGCCACACAGATTTCGCCATTGGCCAGCGCGTTGATGTATTCCGAGCTGTGGAATTTCTGAATGTAAGGCGCAACGGGGGCCAGAACCTCTTCGGCGCGTTTGATCACGTCGGGGTCTTTGCTGTTGGGGTCTTCGCCCAGAAATTTCAGCGCCGCGGGAATAACTTCGTCCGGTGCGTCAAGGAAATGCACGCCGCAGCCTGCCAGTTTTTCCATGTTTGCGGGGTCAAAGATCAACGCCAAGCTGTCGATTGGTGCATCCGTCCCAAGCGCCTCGGTCACTTTGGCGACATTTACGCCCAAGCCCGTGGTGCCCCACATATAGTTGATGGAATAGGCGTTTCCGGGGTCAAACTGCGCCGTGCGATCTGTGATCTCGCTCCAGACATTACCAAGATTTGACAATTTAGAGGCATCAAGTGTTTGGAACACGCCGGCGGTGATCTGACGTTCCATGAATGAGGCGGTTGGAACAACCACATCGTAACCTGAACCACCCGCGAGCATTTTGGTTTCCAGCACTTCGTTGGAATCAAAAACGTCATAGATCAGGTCAATGCCGGTCTCGGCTTCAAATTTGGCCAGCAGCTCTTCGTCGATGTAATCGGACCAGTTATAAACGCGAACCTCTTCGGCGGTGGCCGCTGTGGCGACAAGCGCAAGGGCGGTCCCCAGTTTGAGCATTGAAGTCTTCATATTCTTCTCCCTGT
Organism: uncultured Planktotalea sp.; assembly: GCA_965367685.1. Taxonomy (GTDB): domain Bacteria; phylum Pseudomonadota; class Alphaproteobacteria; order Rhodobacterales; family Rhodobacteraceae; genus Aliiroseovarius. Next base: position 101,764 of record CBDUJY010000008.1, read on the forward strand.
GTGTTGGGTGCTTTGACCCGTTGTCGGATATTTGATCAAAAAAAACGCATTCGCGCAATATGGTAAAATTACATGTGTCGGGTTACTGTACAGAAATTACCATATCTATCAGGCCAGAATTGGCAAAAACTTTGTGACAGGGGAATGCAAAGTGGAACAAAAAACAGCCAAGCTGCCGGATCACCAAAAGGTCTATCGCAAGCTGCGCGACATGATCCTGTTTGGCGAGCTTGCCCCCGGTCAGCCTGTGACCATTCAGGGGCTCGTGGCGGAGCTTGATGTGGGGATGACACCTGTGCGCGAAGCCATTCGCAGGCTGACCTCTGAAGGGGCCTTGGTGTTCAAGGGGAACCGCCGCGTTTCTGTGCCCCACCCGGATCTTGCCCAATGGGAAGAAATCAGTTTTGCGCGCCTTTCGGTTGAGCCTGAGTTGGCGCGTAAGGCCGTTGAAAATATTGGGAAAGATGATGTTGAGCGATTGGTTCAATTTGATAGTGAAGTGAACGCGGCAATCACCCGTGGGGATGTGCGTGGATATCTTGAAAACAACTATCGTTTCCACGCCTATCTTTATGAACGTGCGGGAACAGACGTGCTTTTGTCGATTGCAAACATGCTTTGGCTGCGCGCGGGGCCGTCGCTTCGGGTGGTGTTGGGGCGCTATGGCACGGCCAATCTTCCAGATAAACATGCTGAGGCCCTGGAGGCGATTCGCAAAGGAGATGCGCAAGGGGTGTCTGACGCCATTCACGGCGACATTGAACAGGGAATCGCACAGGTTCGTAACATTCTTCAGGCGGGTAATATTTGATCATATTTCACGCGCCCCGTTGACACTAAAAATTTTGATCATATTCTGGTGGCAAGTATGAATGTGCCGCTCAGACCGGCTTTAGGAGTGTCCGAATATGAACAAAATTACGAATCACCTGCCCACCGCCGAACTGCAAGCCATCGACGCGGCCCACCATATGCACCCGTTTACCGCGGATGGTGAGCTGAAGGAAAAAGGCGCGCGCGTCATCACTTCCGCCAATGGGGTGTATCTTAAGGACAGCGAAGGCGAAGAAGTGCTGGATGCGATGGCGGGGTTGTGGTGCGTCAATATTGGTTATGGCCGGGATGAGCTGGCGGATGTTGCGGCGCGCCAAATGCGCGAGCTGCCGTATTACAATACGTTTTTCCAAACGACACATGTGCCGGCGATTGCCTTGGCGCAAAAGTTGGCTGAACTCGCCCCCGGCGATCTGAACCACGTCTTTTATGCCAATGGCGGATCTGATGCCAATGACACCAACATCCGCATGGTGCGCACCTATTGGGCCGAAAAGGGCCAACCAGAACGTGACGTGATTATCTCGCGCTGGAACGCTTATCACGGGTCCACCATTGGTGGCACGTCTTTGGGCGGCATGAAGGGGATGCACGGGCAAGGCAGCCTGCCCATTCCGGGCATTGAGTTCATCGACCAGCCCCATTGGTGGGCAGAAGGCGGCGACACGACACCAGAAGAATTTGGCCTGGAACGTGCCCAGCAACTTGAGGCGAAAATCAACGAGATTGGCGCCGACAAAGTGGCCGCCTTTATCGCAGAACCCGTGCAAGGGGCAGGGGGGGTGATCATCGCGCCCGACACCTATTGGCCTGAAATTCAACGGATTTGTGACAAGTATGATATCCTTTTGATTGCGGATGAAGTGATCTGTGGATTTGGTCGCACCGGGGAATGGTTTGGATCGCAAGCGGTTGGGATCACACCTGATATTATGACCATCGCCAAAGGCCTTAGCTCTGGGTATGCGCCGATTGGCGGCTCAATCGTGAACGACAAAGTGGCCGCTGTGCTTGCCGCGACCGAGTTTAACCACGGCTACACCTATTCCGGCCATCCGGTGGCCTGTGCGGTTGCGCTTGAGAACCTGCGCATCATTGAAGAAGAGAAGATTGTGGAGCATGTCCGTGATGTGGCAGCCCCTTATCTGGCCGAAAAATGGCACTCGCTTGCGGATCATCCGATGGTTGGTGAAACCAAAATTGTCGGCCTGATGGCGTCCCTTGCGCTGACCCCGAACAAAGAAACCCGTGCGGCGTTTGCGTCTGATGCGGGCACTGTGGGGTACATCACGCGGGAATGCAGTTTTGGCAACAATCTGATCATGCGCCATGTGGGGGATCGGATGATCATCGCACCGCCCTTGGTGATTACAACCGCTGAGATTGATATCTTGATCGAACGCGCGCGCAAATCCCTTGATCAGGCCTATGAAAAGGTCAAAGCCCAGGGGCTGTTTGTCGAAGCCTGAGTATCTGAGGCATGAATGCGGGGGTCGCCTTGGGGCGGCCTCCAACGCACAGCAATCGAAAGAGCATCATGGATATCCTTACCGCCAACGACCGCGTGGGGCAGTACCCAAATTCTTGGTACACAGAAACGGCGGATGCGCCGGGCCCTTATCCCGAGGCCAAGGGGGACATTTCCTGTGATGTTTGCATCATAGGGGGGGGCTTTACCGGGCTGTCTGCGGCGCTTCATATGGCCGAAAAGGGCTTTGATGTTGTGTTGGTTGAGGCCCACCGGGTTGGCTTTGGTGCCTCTGGTCGCAATGGGGGCCAAGTGGGCACCGGGCAGCGGCTAGAGCAGGACGAGCTCGAGGAAATGCTCGGCAAAACCGTCGCCCGCACGCTTTGGGATCTGTCGCTGGAATCGGTGCAATTGGTGCGCGACATGGTGGCAGAGCACGCGCCAGAAGCAGGGTTCACTGACGGTATCCTGCACGCCGATCACCGTGCGCGGTTTGTACCAGACAACCATGCCTATGCGCGCAAGATGAACGAGGAATATGGGTATGATCTGATCCGTCCGGTGGGCAAGGACGAGATGCGCCATCTTTGTGGATCCCCCGCCTATCATGGTGGAACGCTGGACATGGGCGGCGGGCACACGCATCCCTTGCGGTTGGCGTTTGGTATGGCGCGTGCGGCCGTTGCCAAAGGCGTACGGATTTTTGAAACAACACGCGTTTCAAAGGTGGTTGAGGGTGAACCTGCACTGGTTAAGTCGGAAAATGCTGATATTTCAGCCCGCTATGTGCTTTGGGCCTGTAATGGGTATTTGGGCCATGCGCAGAAAAATGTCGCCGCGCGGGTGATGCCGATTAACAATTATATCCTCGCGACCGAGCCCCTGGAGGAGGATTTCGCCAAGGGTTTGATCCGTGAAGGACATGCGGTGGCGGACAGTAAGTTTGTGATCAATTATTTCCGCCTGTCTGAAGACAACAGGATGCTTTTTGGGGGCGCTGAAAGCTATGGCTATCGGTTCCCGAAAGACATTGTGAAACTGGTGTCCAAACCGATGCTAGAGATTTATCCGCAGCTCAAAGATACGCGTGTTGATTATGCGTGGGGCGGGACCTTGGGCATTACCCTGAACCGCATGCCGCATTTCGCGCGGCTGACTGGCAATATCCTGTCGGCGTCTGGTTATTCCGGGCATGGGGTGGCGATGGCCACGCTCGGCGGGAAATTGGCGGCCGAAGCTTTGGCCGGGCAGGCCGAGCGGTTTGATCTTATGGCTGACATTCCAACACCGCGGTTTCCGGGGGGGGCAACGCTGCGGTGGCCGCTTTTGGTGGCGGCGATGGTGTGGTTTTCGCTGCGTGACAAACTATAGGTTTAATCGGTCCAGGTTTTTCGAAAGGAAGACGGCGAATGGCCAAAGCGTTTGCGAAATTGGTTGGCCAATTGTGAGGTGCTGGTAAAGCCAGAGGCCGCCGCGATTTCGGTGATCGACAGGCTTGTTTCATTCAGCAACGCATAGGCCCGTTTGACGCGAAGATCGGCGTAAAACTGCAGGGGCGTGGTGTGCACATAAAGCTTAAAAAGCCGTTCAAGCTGACGACGAGAGATGTTCACCTCTTTGGCAACCACATCCATACTGACGCTGTCTTCTAGTGAGGCGTTCATGAATTGCATCGCATTGATAAGGTGCTGATTTCGAACGCTTAATGCTTCGGAATAGGCGGATTTTTGCGGCGATTTTCGGGTGTTGGATCTTGCGTGAATGCACATGTCGGAGATGATCACGGCAAGATCTTTCCCGTGATCCCGCTCGATCATGTTCAGCATCATATCAAGCGAGGCATTTCCGCCCCCGCAAGTCATAAGCCCATCGTCAATTTCATATAGGTTGTTGGAGGGCTCCAGCCCGATGAAATGCTCGGCAAATGCGGGTTGATTTTCCCAATGCAGGGTAAAGTCGCGGTTTTTCAAAAGGCCCGCCTTGGCCAAGGTAAAAGCCCCCGTGCAGATCCCACCAATTTGACACCCAAAAGCACGTTGCCTGCCCACCCAGTTCAGGATCTTACTGCTTGTGCTGTCAATGGGTTCAACACCTGAACAGACGAAAGCCAATGAGGATTTTGGCAGGTTGATCAGGTCGTAGTCCGGGGTGACGGCAATACCGTTTGAGCAGTGCACCGGGGCGCCGTCTTCGGTGATCAAATGCCAGCGGTACAGTTCTTTGTTGGTGACCTGATTGGCAATCCGCAAAGGTTCCACCGCCGCACTTAACGCCAGCATGGTCAACTTGGGCAGCAGCAGGAAATAGATGTCCGTGGGGGGGCCGTCATAGTCAATGTGAAAACATGCGGCCCCTTTGGGCACAAAGCTTCGCTGTTTCATGTGGTGACCCTAACACAATAATTATGGTGGTTGAAGAAACCGTTGGTTGGGGGCGCCTGTAGGCATTGGACCGATCCCAAACTCAATCATTTCAGTTCTGAACTGCATACATCATTCACAAGAAATCATCTATGATTTTGCGACGCGGATGTTGAAAATGCGACATGAGGGGGCGTTCAAATGCCCCGCGATCCTTGGGCGGGCACTTATCCGCATGATGGCCATGTCACCCTGCATCTGAACGGTCTGGCAGGGGGCTGTAATTATATCTACTCCTTCTTTTGCGGCTTCCCGGCAACATAGGTCTGCACGATCGCACGGTCATCGCCCATCATTTGAACGACAAACAATTCATCCGACAGATCCTCGGCGCGGTCCATCCGCACGTTCATTGCGGCTGTGGCGCGTGCGTTGATCACAACGATGTCTGCCTCTGTCCCCACATCAAGGGTGCCGATTTTGTCGGCCAGTCCCAAAACTTCGGCGTTGCCGCGGGTGATCCAGTGGAAGGCGCGTAGGGCATGCAGTTTTTGGTCTTGAAGCTGAAGGATTTTATACCCTTCATTCAGGGTTTGGAGCATGGAATAGCTGGTCCCGGCACCAATATCCGTGGCGATCCCGCTTTGAATGCCCCGCGCGCGCAGGCCCGCGTCATCAAATAAGCCGCTGCCAAGAAACAGGTTGGAGGTGGGGCAAAAGACCGGATGCGCGCCAGTTTCGGCAATTGCCCCTATTTCGCGGTCCTTCAGGTGAATGGCATGACCCAACATCGTTCTTGGGCCAAGCAACCCGTAGCCTTCATAGACATCCAGATAATCGCGGGCCTGTGGATAAAGCGTGGCCGTAAACGCAATTTCGTCGTGGTTCTCAGACAGATGCGTCTGAACATAGCAATCGGGATGCTCGCCCGCCAAAGTGCCAGAGATTTCAAGTTGCTCTGGGGTTGAGGTGATCGCGAAGCGCGGCGTGATCGCATAGGACGCACGCCCCTTGTTGTGCCAGCGGTCAATCAGCGCCTTGCTGTCATCATAGCCCGATTGAGCGGTGTCGAGGATCGCATCGGGGGCGTTACGATCCATCATCGTTTTGCCGGCAATCATCCGCATATTACGATCTTGGGATTCCGAAAACAGTGCTTCGGCGGATGACGCATGCACCGAACAAAATGCCACGGCTGTCGTGGTGCCATGATCTGTCAGCAAATCACAAAACCGCCCCGCCATGGCGCGGGCGTGTTGGGTGTTGGCGTATTCTGCCTCAGCTGGAAAGGTGTATCCGTTCAGCCAGTCCAGCAGTTGATCGCCCCAACTGGCGACAATCTGAACCTGTGGAAAATGGATGTGTGTGTCAATAAACCCTGCCATCAGCAGGTTGGGACGATGATCTTTGAGGGGTGCATCACCAGCGATGGCGGCAACATCGCCATACGCGCCCGAGGCCGCGATCATGCCATCACGCATCAGAACGGCGCCATCTTCGACGTAACTATAGGCCGCTGTGTCGTCAGGCCCCAAAGGCTCGCTATGAAACGTCAAAAGGCGACCGCGCAGAAGTGTGTCGGGCATGGGTAAACTGCTTTCGTGAAGGGGGGCGTGAACGAGGCGGCTTTGTTGTTGCCGCCTCGTTTTGGGTTTGGGGTTAAGCGACATCAAGCGCTGGGCTGTCATCATCCACGAGGTCAGGTTCGTCGGGGACAATAATGCGGTGCTCAAGATCCTCTTTGGGGGCAATCATCGGATAGATCAGCATGAACGCGCCAATGATCAGATAGCCGATGGTGATCCCGTCAAGCTGGGGCATTTGCAGCGTGTAGCTGTGGATGATCCCGATTGAAGACATCACCGCCGCGGCGATTGCAAAGCCACCTGCCTGCTTGAACCGCCCGTCGATCACATCCGCCGCAATGGCACCCCAGACAAGCCCGGTGATGATCGCGCCCTGAGATAAGGCAAGGTGCCCTTCGTAATGTGCGCCTTCCATCAACAGTGCTGCTGTCAATTCCCCATCGCCCAAGCCGGGAAGCCCTTCGACACCGGTGTTGCGCAGGGCGTTCATCAACGATCCCCATTTGGTCATGAGAAAGTTTGAGATATGGGGCAGGATCGCAAAAGAGACAGCCGCCATATGCATCGGCTTCACCGCGTATCCCGTGTTGGTGATCAAGCTGACCGCCACGAACACCAAAACAGGGGCCGCCGCCGCAATTGGGATCAATCCTGCAAGGAATGACAAAAAGCCAAAGAAGGCCGCCGCGGCAATCACAAGGGCAACGCCGATGATATAGCCTGCGCGCGCATCCATCCGCTTATACGCCGGATGGCCGATGTAGACCGTTGTCGGGAAAGGCGAACCAAACAACGCGCCGATCATCGTCCCCGCACCGTCCGTGATCTGGCAAAGCGCAACGGGATAGCTGTCGCCCGCGGCTTCGGCAGATTCCACGTTGTTCATGGTTTCAATGAAATTGTAGATTTGAACCGGAATAAGGACGAGGAACAATTCGGGGTTGGCAAACAGGTATTGAATACCGATCAGCATGTCACCGAAGTAGGGAACCGGCGCGTAAAAGCCGATGCCATCGGTGTTGAACGATGACTGCCCCAGAAAGATCGCGATGACCGTGCCGACAGCAATCGCCACCAGACCCGCAGGCAAATTTCCCGGAAGGCGGAAGCGGCCGATCAGACCCCACAGGATGAACAACAGCGATGTGAAGCCAATCAGGGGATGTTCAAAAATCGTGGCCAGTGGGACCGACCCGATGAACACCAAAGCGATCCCGCAAAGCGTGCCCAACATGCCTGCACGCGGTGTAATCCGCTTAAGAAACGGGCCAAAGATTGCGCCAAACCCCGCAACAATGCCCCCCATAAAGCCCGCACCAATACCAACCTGCCACGCCAGCAGGGAATCGCCAGTTGCCCAAAAAATCGGGCCGATGACGCCGAACAGATAAACGAACATAACGGGTGTCGAGATGCCATAAGGCAGCGCGGTGACATCTTTTCCGTTCTTATTGGCCACCCATTTCGCCATCAGCGTATAAACAACGACCCCGGCAAGGATTGCGACCGCCGCACCTGGCACGATACGGCCAAAGACGATTTCTGCGGGCATCTGAAAGACAAACTGACAGACGCCAGACAGGATCAGAAGGTTGACAAGGTTGTCGGTGAAGAGTGCCCAGAAAGCATTGAAATCGCTTCTGTTAAATAACTTGTAGCTGTAGTCTGTATCAGACATTTCGGGTTTCCTCCCATTGGTGTTGCTTCGGGCCGCCTTGGTTAGACGATCTTTGCGAAGTCTGGTTTTGATTGTGTGATTGCGCCGTTGGGCGCGGTGTTGGGCTGGTCAGGCTGGTCATTACTTCGGCTGTAACGCAGGCCGCGATGACCTCGGGGCGCTTGTCGGTGCTTTGTGTGGACCCGATGGGGCAGGTCAGACCTGATGCGTCTGCTCCGGCTGAATTCGATGCATGAAAGCGCATAAATTTGACCCGCTTCGTGGCCGACCCGATCAGGCCAACATAGGCCGCGTCATTTCGATCCAGGGCTTCGGATGTCAGCAAGAAATCAAGGGCATGATCATGGGTCAGCACGATAAAGGCGCTGTTTGGGGGGGCGTTTCGAATGTCGGCTTCTGCCATCGCAGACAATCGCGCCTCGACGTTTGCATCACAAAGTGACAGTTCTTCGGGGCGTTCATCGATCAAGATACATCGCACGGGCAGGAACTGGAAAAAGCGCGCCAATGCGCGGCCAACGTGACCTGCGCCAAGAATGTACACATGTGGGCGGGCTGCTGTCAGCTGTTCGTCCGCCCGACAGGCGGCCAGACGGTCCACATCGGACATTTGCGTCAGGGTGACAGCAACGCGGCCACCACAACACTGACCAATTTCCGGGCCCAACGGCACGTCCATATCCTTGGCCACAAGGCCCGTGCGCAGCATCGCGCGGGCCTTGTCGATGGCCATATATTCCAATTGTCCGCCCCCAATTGTCCCATGCAGGCCATTGGGGGCCACAAACATCTGCGCCCCGGCGTCACGAGGCGATGACCCACGCACATCTGTCAGGCGGATGTGGATCACGGCCTCGGGGGTGGTTAGGAAACGGGCGAGCGTCACGGGATCACCCCTTTAGCCGTTCAGTGGCCATCAACACACGTTCTGGTGTGGCCGGGGCGTCAAGGCGGGGGCATTCGCGGTAATCGGCAACGCTGGCGACCGCATGGGACAAGGCCTCAAACACGGAAATGCCCAGCATGAACGGGGGTTCGCCCACGGCCTTGGATCGCTTGATCGTATGTTCCTTGTTTTCGGACCATGCCGCGAGGTTCGTGTTGAAAACCCGTGGGCGATCTGAGGCAAGCGGGATCTTGTAGGTCGATGGCGCATGGGTGCGCAGCTGGCCCTTGGCGTCCCACCACAGCTCTTCTGTGGTCAACCACCCCATGCCCTGAACAAACGCGCCTTCAACCTGGCCGATATCAAGGATCGGATTTAGGGATTTGCCCACATCATGCAGAATATCCGTGCGTTCAACCCTGTATTCCCCCGTCAACGTATCAATCGCCACTTCGGAACAGGCGGCGCCGTAAGCGTAGTAATAAAAGGGGCGGCCTTGCCCTGTGTCGCGGTTCCAATGGATTTTGGGGGTTTTGTAGAACCCTGCTGCGGACAGGTGGACACGGGCCATATAGGCCTGTTTGATAAAGTCAGGGAAGGACAAGACTTCATCCCCCACCTGTACCGCATTGGGACTAAAGCGCACCGCGTTGGCATCGGTTTTCCAATGCTCAGCCGCAAACGCCACCAGTCGTTCTTTGATTTGCCGCGCCGCGTCCTGTGCGGCCATGCCGTTCAGGTCGGACCCCGAAGAGGCCGCTGTTGCGGATGTGTTGGGCACTTTTTCCGTGGTTGTTTTGGTGATCTTGATCATGTCAAAGTCGACCTGAAGCTCGTCTGCGACCACTTGTGCGATCTTGGTGTTCAGGCCCTGACCCATTTCCGTGCCACCATGGTTCAAATGGATTGACCCATCCGAATAGATGTGCAGCAAGGCACCGGCCTGATTGTACCATGTGGCGGTGAACGAAATGCCGAATTTTACAGGGGTCAGCGCGATCCCTTTACGGATGATGCCCCCCTTTGCGTTCCAGTCCAGAATGGCCTGACGACGCGCGGCATAATCTGCGCTGTTTTCCAGTTCCTGACAGATGCGCGGCGCGATATTGTCTTCGACTGTCTGGTGATAAGGCGTCACATTGCGGTCCGTGTCGCCATAAAAATTGCGCTTGCGCACCTCAAGACTGTCCAACCCACGGTGATAGGCGATCTCTT
>CBDUJY010000009.1:0-93246 GCA_965367685.1 uncultured Planktotalea sp.
CTCGATTCACCTGAAAGATCCCGGAATTCACCCGAGTCGCCGACCAATTCACACCAGTTTTTCCAAAATAAAGTTCCGAGTGATTCATTTTTCGGGAATCTGTCGTAAGTTTCGACCTAAAAACCTGCGGCCCTCAAGAATCCCACCACGTTACGATCCGGGATTCTGTGAAGCTCCGCCCAAATGGGTCTGGGCGGAGCGTTTTACCCTATGCCCGCTTCCAAGCACGCAGCATTGGGAAGGTGTAGATCACCAGCGCCATCCAAATCAGAGGAAAGGCGTAAACGCGCATTCCGCCCAAGGGTTCGTCGAAGACAAAGACCGCAATCAAGAAGATCATCGAGGGCGCGATATACTGTAAGATGCCCACCGTGCTCATTCGCACGCCTTTTGCCCCATTGGCATAGAGCATGAGGGGAACGGACGTGACCACGCCCGCGCACAGCAACAAGAGTGTGGTGCCTGACGTTGCCAGGAATGCCCCCTGCCCAGTGACGGACATATACACCATATAGGCCAAGGCAAATGGCGACAGGATCAGCACCTCAAGCAAGAACCCCTGATTGGGGCCGATGGGCAGTGATTTTTTGAAGTACGCATAGAAGCCCCAGGTAAATGTCAGACCCAACGCAACCAGTGGAAGCCGACCCGCGTCAAAGGTCAGGATGACCACGGCGGCGGCGGCAAATCCAATTGCAAGCATCTGGGTGCGATTCAAACGCTCGCCCAGCAATACGGCCCCTAAGGCAATCGAGAAAAGTGGGTTGATGTAATAGCCCAGAGCCGCCTCAAGCGCCTGACCATTGCCGATGGCCCAGATATAAATGCCCCAGTTGACCGAGATCAGCGCAGCAGTCAGGCCCGCCTGTGCCAGCATCCGCGGATTGCGCAGCGCCTCGCGCAGATCGCCAGTACGCTTCAGCGCAATCAGCACCAAAGCGGCGACCGGCACGGACCATACAACCCGGTGTGCAACCACCTCGGCGGCGGGCACATGGGACAAGGCTTTCATATAAAGCGGCAGGAACCCCCACAGGAAATAGGCGGCGATCACAAAGGCCAATCCTTGGGGGGTGTCGATGTTGTCAGTTTTCTGGGTCATGGGCGCTCCTTACTGAACATGTATGGCAAATCAATTGCCCGCACGCGATGGGATAAATGTGCGATGGGTCATCACAATCTTTGATGGGATCCCATCGCCGTTTTCCGCGCCCCATCCCCCCAACCGCCACACATATATATGTCACCTGTTTATGCCGCCCGCCCTGCACTGGTCGCGCGGGTTGGAATAGGCTATTTCGGGGGGGAACTTTTCGGAACCCAACATGACACAGCCCCCCACCGTAAGCGTGATTATCCCCACCTATAACGCCCAAGCCTTTCTGCGCGATACCGTGGCCTCGGTTCAGGCGCAAAGCTTTCCCGATTGGGAGCTGATCTTGTCTGATGATGCGTCTCAGGATGGGACTATTCAGCTGGCGCAGGCGTTGGCGCAACAAGATCCCCGGATCAAGGTCGTGCAAACATCGCAAAACGGCGGGGCGGCAAAAGCCCGCAACCGCGCGCTTCAGGCGGCAACCGGGCGCTATATGGCCTTTTTGGATGCGGACGATAAATGGCGCCCTGAAAAGCTGTCTCGGCAGCTTGCCTTTATGACCCAAACCGGTGCCGCGCTCAGCTATACCGAATTTGTGCGCCATTTTGAGAAGGAGACACGCCACGTCACCTTACCGGCCACGGTTGATCGCAAGACATTGCTGCGCGGCAACCTGATCGCTTGTTCCACCGCCATCTATGATCGCGCGCAATTGGGGCTGGTGGAAATGCCCGACGTGCGGATGCGACAGGACTTTGGGTTGTGGTTGCGTATTCTGGATCGGATACCTATGGCCCATGGGCTGCAAGAACCGCTGATGGACTACACAGTGCGCACCGATTCACTCTCGGCCAATAAGGTCAAAGCCCTGACCGCCACGTGGCGGTTGTTTCATCAGGTCGAAGGCTTTGGCGTGCTGAAATCAACCTGGCTGTTGGCCCATGTGATCGCGGGTCGGTTGCGGCGCGGATGACACAAGGTGCTTATGTGGCGCACCCCGGTTTGGGATGCGCCGCACACTATATATAGCTCACATATGAAGCCGCCTGTTTAGGGTCAAACCTTCACCCGTTCTGACTTGGGATCATACATGGGTTTCAGGGATGCTTCGGCTTTTACCTTCACACCGCACACGTCGATTTCATAAGAGGATGCCAGCACATCGGCGGGCTTTTCACCCTCACAGGGCACATAGCCCAGACCAATTGCCGCGCCCAACGTGTGACCGTAATTGCCCGAGGACAAATAGCCCACATACTCACCGTCCCTGATGATCGGTTCATTGTGAAACAAGAGCGTCTCAGAATCGGTCAGCTTAAACTGAACCATGCGCATCTTGGGACCCGTTTCTTTGCGGGCAATCACCGCCTCGCGCCCGATGAAATCACAGCCTTTGTCAGTCTTCACCGCAAAGCCCAGCCCCGCGTCGACAACATTGTCTTCACAGGTGATGTCATGGCCAAAGTGGCGATAGCCTTTTTCGATCCGGGCGCTGTCCATCATATGCATGCCACAAAGTTTTAGCCCCATGTCCTGACCCGCTTCGTGCAGCGTTTCGAACATATGACCGGCCATGTCAGCGCTTGCATAAAGCTCCCACCCGAGCTCACCCACGTATGTCACGCGGTGCGCGCGGGCGAGGCCCATGCCCAATTCAATCTCTTGCGCCGTGCCAAAGGGGTTCACGGCGTTGGTGAAATCATTGGGCGAAACCTTCTCAAGCAGCGCACGCGCATTTGGACCCATAATCGCAAGCACGCCTTCGCCTGCCGTCACATCCGTGATCACCACGTTAAAGTCGCCCTTATGTCGCATCATCCACGTCTGATCCGCCAAACGGGTCGCCGCGGGTGTGACCACCAGATAGGCGGTTTCTGTCAGGCGGGTCACGGTCACATCCGCCTCAATCCCGCCGCGACGGTTGAGAAACTGCGTATAGACGATCTTGCCACTCGGCACCGAATAATCCCCGCCGCCCACATAGTTCAAAAACACCTCGGCGTCCGGGCCTTCCACGCGGATTTTGCCAAAAGATGACATGTCATACATGCCCACATTTTCGCGCACAGCCCGGTGTTCCGCGGCGGAGTTTTCAAACCAGTTCTGGCGCTTCCACGAATACTGATATTCACGCGCTTGGCCCTCATTCGCAAACCAATTGGCGCGTTCCCACCCGGCAAGCTCCCCAAACACGGCGCCTTGTTCCTTCAGATGGTGATGGAACGGAGTGCGACGCACGCCCCGCGCGGTGGCTTTTTGACGGTAGGGATAGTGGTCGGCGTACAGCAGACCCAGCGTTTCTTTGGACCGCTCAAAGAGATACTCTTTGTTACCCTGAAACGGCTGCATCCGGCTGATATCAACATCGCCTAGATCAAACGGTTTCTCGCCGCTGTCCATCCATTCCGCCAGCGCCATCCCAGCACCACCCGCAGATTGAATGCCGATGGAGTTAAAGCCAGCCGCCACCCAGACATTGTCCATCTCGGGTGCCAGGCCCAGATGATAAGCGTCATCCGGGGTAAAGCTTTCCGGGCCGTTAAAGAACGTATGAATGCCCGCCTCAGCCAACATCGGCATCCGGTTGCAGGCATCCTCTAGGATCGGTTCAAAGTGGTCAAAATCTTCGGGCAGCTGATCAAATTCAAACGTATCGGGAATGCCCTTCATCGCCCAAGGCTTGGCGTTGGGTTCAAAGGCCCCCAGCAACATTTTGCCCGCATCTTCTTTGTAATAGGCGCATTCGTCCGGCACGCGCAGCACAGGCAGTTGGGTCAGGCCATCGATGGCTTCGGTCACGATATAGAAATGCTCACACGCATGAAGCGGCACATTGGTGCCTGCCATGCGGCCAACGTCGTGCCCCCACATGCCCGCGCAATTCACCACCATGTCACATGTGATATGACCACTGTCAGACCCATCATCCGACACCCAGTCCACACCGGTGACTTGGCGCCCCTCTTTGACGATCTCGGTCACCTTGATGCGCTCTTTGACCAAACCGCCGCGTTGCTTTGCCCCTTTGGCCAAGGCCAGCGCGATATTTGCGGGATCCCCCTGCCCATCAAGCGGCAGGTGCACCGCCCCCACGACACCTTCCAGATTGAGGTGCGGATATAGCTCCTGAACCCGTTCGTTAGAGATCTCTTCGACTTCAACCCCAAAGGCGCGCGCCATGGCCGCCTGACGATAAATCTCTTCGCGGCGCTCTTCGGTCAGGGCCACGGTGATGGACCCACAGCGTTTGAACCCCGTGGCAACCCCGGTTTCCGCCTCAAGCGCGCCGTAGAGTTCTTGCGAGTATTTGGCGAGCTTGGTCATATTCGCGGTGGCCCGCAATTGCGCAATCAGCCCCGCCGCATGCCACGTGGTGCCCGATGTCAGCTGTTTGCGTTCCAGCAAAACAACATCGTTCCAGCCCTTTTTTGTCAGGTGATAGGCCACGGAACAGCCAATGACACCACCACCAATGATGACCACGCGCGCGCGCTTTGGAAGGCTCATCATCATACTCCTTGTTGGATCGTCTTTTGTGTTGGGTTCTAGGTTTGTCTTCGCTTTTTCATTCGCACGGCACCGCGCGCGGCAATGTATCAAAATCGCCAAAATTGGCGGATCCCACACATCTTCGACTTATCTGATTCTTGTCATATTTGCGCAGGTCCGTTGGCGTGACCCCAAAATGACGGCGAAACAACGACGAAAACCCATTTGGAAAACCACACGCCAAACCAACATCCCGCACGCTGAGCTTGGTTCTTAACAGCAACGTGTTGGCTTGGTTCAACCGCAGCTCGCGATAATACCCATTTGGGGTCACATCAAAATGCGCCCGGAAATGACGCTCAAGCGAGCGTTCGGAAACCCCAAGGAACCCCACCAATTCGGATATCAGCAGCGGTTCTTCCAGGTTGGCCTGCATCAGCTCAATGCATTGATCCAAGGCGCGGTTGCCCGTCACCGACAGCTCTTTGCCACCAAAAGGTTGCAGGCTGGACAGCGCGCGGATGTTTTCGTGCAGCATAATGTCACCAACCGTCGCCACAGACGCCGCCGAAATATGCGCGCCCAGCAAAGACAGCATCAGATCATAGGTGGCCGCCATGCCCGCGCTGGTCATGATCCGCCCATCATCCACTGCCAAGGCGTAAGATCCGGCCCCCGGCGTGCCGCGTTCATTCAACACCGCGCGGTTTTCCCAGTGTGTGGTGTGGCCCGGCCCCTGTTCACCGGTTTCAGCAATATAACGACTGGCGGCCTCGGACAGCAGCACCACCTTGGCCCCCTGCCACATATAGGCGGACGCGATGGGTTTCACCGACAGCTCTGGGTGTTCTGGGTCGGAGTTCCCCAAGACAAAAAGATACTCCGCTTTCGGGCGCTCCGGGGCCGGGGTTGTGGCCACCATCGCCTCGGACCGGCACCCAATGGGGCCGCCAGATTTTGAATGGACCGACCAGTCAAACACCTTGCGCGCGGACACCCGGTTGGCGATGCGCAGGATTTCGACGATGGCAGAAAATTCTGTCAGCACAAATCCCTCAGCAACCAAAAGATCCACCTGCACTGTGGCGGTCTCGGCTGATGTGTTCATATCTGCACCTCCTGAAAAGGCACCCCCCACGACCGGAAAGTCGCTGGGGGTGGGGGTAGATCACGCCCGGATACGCGCGTTCTCTGGATCCCAAAGGGGTTGGTCTTCCTGCACCACCGCACGGAAGCTTTCGCCGTAGATATCAACGGAAAGCTCGGTGCCCGGAACGGCCAAATCTGCGCGGATCATGCCGTAGGCAATGGAGGCGTTCACCCGATGCCCCCAACCGCCAGAGGTGGTTTCACCGACGATCTCACCGCCATGTGAAAGACACGACATATAAGGCGCATCACATTCGCCCGCGTCCACAATCAGGGTCACAAAGCGCTTGGCGACGCCTTGCTGTTTCTCAGCCATAAGGGCGGCTTTGCCGGGAAAATCCTGCGGCTTGTCGAGTTTGACAAAGCGATCCAATCCGCCCTCAAGCATCGAGTAATCGGTGGACAGATCGCCCTTCCACGCGCGGTAGCCTTTTTCCAAACGCAGGGAATTCAGCGCATACATGCCAAAGGGAACCGCGCCAGCCTCGGTGATCGCGGCATAAAGCGCGGGTTGGTTTTCATTGGTGCAATGCACTTCCCAGCCAAGCTCGCCCGCAAAGCTGACGCGCACAAGGCGGCAAGGCGTGCCGGCGACTGTGGCGTCTTGATGGGTGAGCCAACCAAGTGACAGATCCGCCTTGGCGCCCAGCGCCTCAAACAGCTCACGTGTTTTGGGGCCGGTCACAATCATCGTGCCAAAGTCAGTGGTGTGATCGGTCAGGGAAATCCCTGCGGGTAGATCGTTTTTCAGCACCTCAAAATCATGCCACTGCGCCGCACCCGCAGTGATCATGGTGAAATGATCTTCGGCATGGCGCATACAAGACATCTCGGTCAGGATCCGCCCGCGATTATCCGTAAAATACACAAGGTTCATCCGACCCGCTTTGGGCAGGCCCCCGGTGATTTTCCCGCGCAGATATTCCGCCGCCCCTTCGCCTTCCAGATTGAACCGGGAGAACCCCGGCAGATCCAGCACACCAACACCGTCCCGCACCGCTTCGCATTCTTCCTTAACGCGCGCTTCCCACGGGCCAGACCGCCCCCATGTGTGCGTCGCATCCAGCGAGGTATCGTCGCCCGCTTTGGCAAACCAATTGGCGCGCTCCCACCCATTAAAAGCGCCCATCACGCCACCTTTGGCGATCACGGCACCGTGCACAGGTGACAGTTTTTTGTCACGCGCAGCTGGCCATTCGTGATGGGGGAAATGCATGGCGTATTCGTTGCCGTAAACCTCCATCCCCTTTTGCACACAATAGTCGTGATCGGTGTAATCGGTATAACGGCGCGGATCGACGGCCCACATGTCCCATTCGGTGGCGCCATCAATGATCCACTCCGCCATCACCTTACCGGCGCCGCCGCCTTGGGCGATGCCAAAGGTAAAGACGCAGGCCTCAAACGCGTTTTTCACGCCGGGCATCGGGCCCATCAACGGCAGGCCGTCTGGCGCATAGGGAATCGGGCCGTTGATGACGCTGGACACACCCGAGGTTTGCATCAGGGGCACACGCTCCATCGCGTCGGCGACAATGTCTTCGATCCGGTCAAGGTCGTCATTCCAAAGCTGAAAGCTGAAATCATCCGGCATTGGGTCCGCATCGGTTTCCCAATGCGCGCGGCAGTTCGGTTCATACGGGCCAAGGTTATAGCCGTGTTTTTCCTGACGAAGGTAATAGGACACATCCACATCGCGGATCAGGGGCAGCTTTTTGCCGCCATTTGCCTTGGACCACGCCGCGACTTCGGGGATCTGCTCGGTCAGCAGATACTGGTGGCTCATTACCATCATCGGCACGGTGCGCCCGCCATATGGTTTGAACCATTCGCCGACACGCTGCGCGTAATATCCGGCGGCGTTCACCACCTTATCACAGGCAATGTCGCCCTTTTCTGTGTGTACGGTCCATGTGCCGTCCTCATGCTGCGTCACCCCTTCCGCGGGACAAAAGCGGATGATTTTGGCACCCATGTCGCGCGCACCCTTGGCAAGCGCTTGGGTCAGCTGCGCCGGGTCAATGTCCCCGTCCGATGGGTCAAACAGCACGCCCTTAAGATCATGCGTTTCAAGGAAGGGGTATTTCTCTTTGGCCTCTTGCGGGGTCCACATCTCCATCTCGATGCCTTGGTATCGACCCATCGACATCGCGCGCTGAAATTCCTGCATCCGCTCTTTGGTATGCGCCAGACGGATCGACCCCGACTGGTGGTAATTCATCGGGTAATCCACCTCTTCGCCCAAGCGCGCATAAAGCTCGGTTGAATAGCGTTGCATGTTCATGATCGCCCAAGAGGTCGAAAAGGTCGGCACATTGCCAGCCGCATGCCATGTGGACCCGGCGGTCAATTCGTTCTTTTCCAAAAGAACACAATCGGTCCAGCCCTTTTTGGCCAGATGATACAGTGTTGAGGCGCCAACCACGCCGCCGCCAATAATGACAACGCGGGCTTTGGTGGGGAAATCAGACATCGGGGGCTCCCTTTGGGTGGGTGTTCATTGTGTTTCGTTTCTGGTGTTCAGTTCCATGCCAGACGGGCGGCAAGTGCGCCAAAAATTACGGCTGCGACTTTGTTCATGATGTGGGTTGAGCGGCGCACCCGATCTGCGGCGAGACCTGCGAAAACGCCGATGAGTGCATCCGAGATAAACCCACCGATCGCGAGTATCCCGCCAAGGAGGGCAATCTGATGCCACTCTGGCCCAACCTCGGGACGGATGAATTGCGGAAGAAACGCGAGGATAAAAAGGATCACCTTGGCGTTCAGGATATTGGTTACAAATCCACGGCGAAACGCACGCCACAGATCAGCGCGACCCTTGCGGTCATCTGGTTGGACCTCAGCGCGCCATGAATGCCAAGCGAGCCACGCCAAATAGACGGCCCCAGCATAGCGGATCACATCCAAAGCGGCAGGTGACGTCGCGATAAGAACCGCCAACCCAGCAGCAGCCAATGCCACATGACACAACACCCCAAGAATGATCCCAGCGGTTGCCGCCACGCCTGCTTTTGGCCCGCCCTTAACACCCGAGGCAATGACAAACATCATGTCTGCACCGGGGGTGAGATACAGGACAATTGATGCCCCCACAAAAGTCGTGATCACCCAAGGATCCATGTTGAAAAGCGTTTCAAGCATGTCAGTTTGCCTCTTGCGGCAGACCATCGGCGATTTGATAGTAATCGCCCTTGTCAGCCACAAAAATATGTTTTTCCAGCGTCAGGCCCGTGGGGCCGTCGATGGCCCCCAAAGAAAAGCTGATCGTGTCTTCATCATTGGCTTTCCAAAACAGGAACGATCCGCATGTGGGGCAACTGCCACGTTTGGCAATGGGGCTGGCCTCAAACCACGCCACCGGGCCGGTTATGGTCAGATCAGTTTCAGCGACGAAGGCAGACGACCAGATGCCGCCCGATTGTTTGCGGCACTGACCGCAATGGCACATCGAGACGCCTTTGGGTGTCGCATCCGTTTCAAACGTGATCTCTTTGCACAGGCAACTTCCACGTAACATCTTGCTCTCCTTAATACACCGGGGGGGCGATAACCCAGACGGCAACCGCGGGTTCATCATAGGGGTTGGCCCATTCATAAACGGCGTGTTTGATGCGAAAGCTGTCGCCCGGCCCCACAGTAAAGGCCCGCCCGTTGATGATCAGATCCAGCTTGCCCGACACCATATACCCCACCTCTTGCGTGGGGCGATTGGCGGGGCGCTGCATCTTTGATCGTGGCGCAAACGTGGAATGCACCATTTCAAAATCATCAGTCAGGTCGGGCGACAACAGCTCTTCTCGAAGACCCTCATCCCCAGACCCCATAGGCCTGCGCGCACCGGCCCGCACCACAAAGCCTTTTTCCTCAGCAGGCGCCGAAGAATGCGCGAAGAGCAGCGACATTGGCACATCCAAAGATCGCGCGATCAGCCGAAGGTCCGAGATCGAAGGCTCCGACATGTCGCGCTCCACCTGGCTTAACCAGCCAACCGATCGCCCCAACGCCTCTGCCAATTCCGACAGCGTCAAGCCACGCGATTTGCGCAAGGCCCGCAGATCGGCCCCTAGGCTTTGCGGTTTGGTTGGGTCTGATTGCAGCACGATACTCTCCTCATTCACGAGATTCGAATTCTCGTCCGAGGTATCATGAACTAATTCATGAAATTTTCACGCTTTTTTTCATGGTCGCTCAAAGAAAAGCCGCAAAAACTGCGTGTCTCGTTCATTTTCAATACCTTAAGGCAAATCTGCGCGGGGATGCTTCAGCGGGAAAAGACGGAAGACAGGATCTTTGCCAGCTCAGCCGCATCCTTGTCGGTAAACGCATCGGGCAAATCGCTGTCGAGATCAAACACCGCAATCACGTCCCCTGCGGCGTTTTTCACCGGCAAAACCAGCTCAGATCGGGTGGAACTGGCGCAAGCAATATGGCCGGGAAAGGCATCGACATCCGCCACCAATTGCGCCTCGCCAGTGCGCGCAGCCGCCCCGCAAACACCCCTTGAAAACGGAATTTGCAGACAGCCATGCCCACCCTGATAAGGGCCGATTTTCAAAAGCTCTGGTTCTGTGACGCGGTAAAACCCGGTCCAGTGAAACCGGTCATCGGAGTGGTGTACTTCGCAGGTCACGGTGGCCATCAAGGCAACCTCATCCGTCTCACCTTCGGTGAGGGACGCGATGATTTTTGATAGCTCAGAATAATTGACGCGCATGACATCCCCAAAACAAAAAGGGCGCAGGTGATCCGCGCCCTTCCCCGTATTTAACCGCGATTGTTACGCGCGTTCAATCGCAATGGCTGTGCCTTCGCCGCCGCCAATGCAAATCGCCGCCACGCCACGCTTTAGCCCACGCTTTTCAAGCGCGTTCAGAAGCGTCACGATGATCCGCGTACCAGAGGCCCCGATTGGGTGACCCAGCGCACAAGCGCCGCCGTTTACGTTTACCTTGTCGCGGGCAATGCCCATTTCATGCATGAACGCCATGGGAACGACGGCAAAAGCTTCGTTCACCTCCCACAGGTCCACGTCGTCCACGGCCCAACCCAAACGGTCGAGCAGTTTTTGCGCCGCGGGCACAGGTGCCGTGGTGAACCAATTGGGTTCTTGCGCGTGGCTGGCATGGCCCATAATGCGCGCGCGCACCTTAAGACCAGCGGCCTTGGCGGCCTCTTCCGAGGCGACAACCAGCGCCGCCGCCCCGTCCGAGATGGACGACGCGTTGGCGGCGGTCACGGTGCCGTCTTTTTTGAACGCAGGCTTGAGCGTTGGGATTTTCTCAGGCCGAGCATTGCCGGGCTGTTCATCTTCACCAACCACAACATCCCCTTTGCGGGTCTTGATGGTGACGGCTGCGATCTCGCCTTCGAACGCGCCTGATTTTTGGGCCTCAAGCGCGTTGGACAGGGATTTCAACGCATATTCATCTTGGGCTTCGCGGGTGAATTGAAACTTCTCGGCGCATTCCTCGGCAAAAGTGCCCATCAGGCGCCCTTTGTCATAGGCGTCTTCCAGACCATCCAGGAACATGTGGTCCACGACAGCACCATGCCCAATCCGGGCCCCGCCGCGCATTTTTGGCAGGATATAAGGCGACTCGGTCATGCTCTCCATGCCGCCAGCGACCATGATATCCGCGCCGCCCAGCGCCACTTGGTCATAGGCAACCATGGTGGTTTTCATGCCTGATCCGCACATTTTGTTCAGCGTGGTCGCGGGCACGTCTTGGCCTAAGCCTGCGGCAAATCCAGATTGACGCGCCGGCGCCTGACCCTGACCTGCGGGCAAGACACAGCCCATCAACAGCTCTTCGATCTGCGAGGGTTTTGCGCCCGCATCTTCAAGTGCTGCTTTAATCGCCGCCCCACCCAGTTCCGACGCGGTCACACCAGAGAACGTTCCTTGAAATCCACCCATCGGCGTGCGCGCGGCACCTGCAATCACAACGTTCTTCATATCTGGCTCCATCATCTGACAATTTTCCCCTTTCGCTTACCGAATGGTAACGATCGCCGTCTAGTCTCATTCCAAAGTGACCCACCGTAACAACGCAAACTCGATCGTTTTCGGGGTGGGAACCGGGGAAATTGCTGCGAGGAGAATTACTGTGCAACTGAGTTTTGAAGATATCGATGCCGTCCGTGTTATCACAATCGGTGAAAGCCGGATTGATGCGGCCATCGCCATTAGCTTTAAAGATAACATGCGCGAACTGACCGATACTGGTCCAGATCGCGTGGTCTTAGACATGACAACGGTCGACTTTATCGATTCCAGCGGCCTTGGCGCTGTTGTCGCCGCGATGAAACAAGTTGATGCCAGCAAAAAGCTTGAATTGGCCTGCCTGTCGCCAACAGTCGCCAAAGTGTTTCGGTTGACCCGCATGGACACGGTCTTCACCATCCACGCCACTGTGCAAGCTGCCCTAGGTGGCGGTTTGGCCAACGCATCCTGAGATCACGGAAATAATGGGCGAAGCGCACAACCATATGTCAGAGATGACGACCCCCAATCAGCGGGGCATTACCATCGTCTTCTCTGGCGGAAACTTTGCTGTGCGCAAGGCCCTGAGCTCTGTATTGGATGGGTTAAAGCCACTGGCATTACCCGATGAGACCCTTTCTATCACCGAAATTGTCATTGCAGAATGCTTAAACAACATCGTTGAACACGCCTATGCTGACGATTCAGATGGCGTCATTGAAATCAATGCCCGGCGCCAACAGGACTCGTTGTGGTTCAGAATTCGCGACGATGGTCATCCAATGCCTGCTGGGACACTTCCCAACGGACACCCCCATGACCTTGATGCCATGCAAGACGACCTTCCCGAAGGGGGGTTTGGCTGGTTCATGATCCGTGAACTTACAAAAGACCTGCAATATGTTCGTCACGAAGATCAAAACCGGCTGACGTTTTCGATCCCAATTGATACCGACACTTCCGATCCCTAAACACCAGCCAACAGAGCATCTACAGGCGGGGTTACTTGATGTGCCAGCTGTGCCGCCGACCAGACAACAACACATGTCAGACCGAAAAACAGCGATGAAACACCAAATCGCCTCGTTTCCTCCCTTCCGCAGCCACAAATCGGCGTCAGATTAAAGATGTAGCTTAGAGCTTGCCCTGATGCCGTATTTAACAGCCCCCACCCAGTTTGCGGCATCGGGGAGTTTCTTGCCCCCTCCCCCTACTTCTTTGCATAATTGTCCCCCACATAAACTTGCCCTAATGTTCCTTTGAAAACCAAAGGATAGACGTATGCGCAATTTTCATCTTCCCGGTCGTTCTCCGGTGCTTGCCACAAACGGAATGTGCGCCACATCCCATCCTATCGCTGCGCAAACCGCTCTTGGAGTTCTGAAATCCGGGGGGAATGCCGTCGACGCTGCGATTTCTGCGGCGGTTTTGCTTGGGATATGTGAACCGCAAATGACTGGGCTGGGCGGCGATTGTTTTGTCCTGATCTCCCCCCCCGGAACAGAAGATATTATTGCCCTAAACGGATCAGGCCGCGCACCCGCAGGCTTAAATGCCGATGAATTGCGCAAAGCAGGCCACGCGAAAATGCCATTGCATGACGCGCTATCCGTGACGACCCCCGGTGCGGTGGATGCGTTTTGCAGACTTGCCGCCGATTGGGGGTCACAAAGCCTGGCCGAAATGTTGGCACCCGCCATCCACTATGCCCAAGAGGGCATACCCGTTGCACCGCGCACGGCGTTTGATTGGAAAAACGCGGCCCGTGATGGGATTTTGACTGGTGTTTCCAAAGGGTTTTACTTGCGCAACGGCCAAGCACCACGACCCGGCGATCTGTTTCGATCACCAAAACAAGCAGAAGTCCTGCGCCGAATTGCGCGCCAAGGGCGTGACGGATTTTATGTCGGAGAGGTCGCCGAAGATATGGTCGCAAGCCTGAAGGCGGCGGGCGGCACACACACCTTGCAAGACTTTGCAGAAACCGAAAGCTTTTATACCTCGCCCATTTCCGGCCATTACAAGGGGATTGAATTGGTTGAGCATCCGCCAAATGGTCAGGGTGCGACGGCTATTTTGATGTCTAAGATGTTGGAATGCTTCAACCTTCCGGAATTGCGTCCAAACGGGGCTGCCCGCGCGCATATTGAAGCGGAGGTCACAAAGCTTGCCTATGACGCGCGCAACCGGTTCATCGCTGATCCCGATGTAACGGATCACCTCGACCACATGTTGTCGCCTGCCACAGCAGAGGAACTGGCCGCGCTCATTCATCCCACACAAGCCATGGCGGACCCGGTCCGCATCAGCGAATCCGGGCACAAAGACACCGTCTACATTACGGTTGTTGATCGGGATCGTATGTCTGTTTCGCTGATTTACTCAATTTTTCACGCATTTGGATCGGGCATTGCGTCAGACAAATTCGGGATATTGTTTCAAAACCGCGGCGCGGGTTTCAATTTGACCCAAGGTCATCCGAATGAGGCAGGCGGGGGAAAGCGCCCGATGCACACCATTATTCCCGGCATGATTCGTGAACGTGGGAAGGTGATTTTGCCTTTCGGCGTGATGGGCGGGGCCTATCAACCCTGTGGCCACGCCCATTTTCTTACCAATCTTGTGGATTATGGAATGGATATCCAAACTGCGATTGACGCCCCACGCAGCTTTTCCGACGGGGGCGTTTTGAAAATCGAGCACGGCTTTGAAGAGGGTATCGCAGCGCGGCTCGCTGAAATGGGCCATAAAGTTGCAACCCCAGAAGGGCCAATTGGCGGGGCGCAAGCCATTCGCATTGACCATGATCGTGGGGTTTTAATGGGCGGGTCAGATCCGCGTAAAGATGGCTGTGCGATCGGTTACTAGTTGAAATAAAAGATAATTTTGGGTTTAGTTCAGTTGGAAATGCAGCGGGTAAAGCCCATCTTCAAATTCACCAAACAAATCCGGTAAATCCGGGTGACTGACGGGTTCGCCTGAATAATCCGCAATCAGGTTCTGTTCTGACACATAGGCCACATAATAGCTTTGGTCGTTCTCAGCGAGAAGGTGGTAAAACGGCTGCTCTTTTGACGGGCGGCTTTCCTCGGGAATGGCTTCGTACCAATCTTCGGTGTTGGAAAACATAGCGTCCACATCAAAGACCACCCCCCGAAAGGGATGTTTGCGATGGCGCACGATTTGGCCAAGGTGATATTTCGCGTGTGTCTTCAACATGATTTCAGCCCTTAGAACCTGTTACTACCTTGTTAAATTCGGGCTTGTCCATGCAACGGCGGCGTTTTTCTAGGAAACAAATTGTCGCTTAATGCCGGAATCTAACCAGCAAAGCCCCCTAGACGCCAATTTGTGATCAGGATGAACATTTTCAAATGCGCCAAAAGCCAGTATAATCGGCGCAATAAACGTATAACAATGCGAGTGAGGCACATGAGCAGGTTTCTTCGCGCAGCCATTATTCTGATGTTCGTCGCGTCTTGCGGGGGGGGATCCTCCAAGGCGCCGCGAAACTTGGACAATGCCTGTAGCATCATTAAACAGCGGCCCAAGATTTATCGGGCCATGAAAAAAACCCAACGAAAATGGGGGGTTCCGGTGCATGTGCAAATGGCCGTGATCCATCAGGAATCAAAATTTATTCCTGATGCGCGCACCCCGGTGCAATATGTTTTGGGTGTTTTGCCGATGGGGCGTCAAAGTTCGGCTTACGGTTACGCGCAAGCCCTTGATGCCACATGGAAAGAATACCAACGTGCCGAGGGTGGCCGCAGCGCCAAGCGCACGGACATCAAAGATGCGACCGACTTTATGGGCTGGTATATGAACGAAACGCGGGACGTCACTGGCGTGCCTTTGTCGGATGCGCGCGGTCAGTATCTGGCCTATCACGAAGGGCGCACCGGATACCTTCGTGGCAGCTATAAGAACAAGTCTTGGTTGCTGCGCGTTTCAAGTGAAGTTGCTTCAAGATCAAACACTTACCGGGCGCAATTGGCCAGTTGCCGTCGCTAAATATCTTGAATAAAACCAAAGGCCCGCCCCATCGGCGGGCCTTTTTGTTTACTGAGAGCGTTGGCGTTTTTTGATCTCAGAGTTGATTGAGAAAAGCGATGATCCCAAGGATCCCCCCTTTTTCAATTCCCCCAAAATCACCGTTGTCTCACCACCTGCATTATCCGTGATCACCCATTGGCGCAGCTCGGTTGGGCCTGCGGTGAACATCATTTCAATGCGGCCATAATCCGGGTGTTCCGGGTCCTGTGCCACCACAGTCGTTGATGTCCCATCAGACTTGTGACCCACCACCATGCGCGCCTGACCAAGGTTCACGTTCTTTGCCAAAATGACCGAAAGCGGCGTTTTCTTCAGCGGGTATTGTGTGGGGCCAGCGTTAGATTTCCCATCAAAAATAGCCACTTGCGAGCCACCCACCACAACCAGCGCGTCCTGCGGCGGGTTGTATTCAAACCGCGCGCGACCGGGGCGTTTGATGTAAATGGTACCTGTTGAGATGGTGCCATCATCGTTCAATTGTGTGAACTGGGCCTGTGCCGTCTTAAGCGCATTTAAATAGCGCGAAATCTCATTCAAAGACAATTTTTCCGCCCATGCGGGGCCTGCAACAACCACCGCCGCAGCGGCCAAAGCCATACGAATTACATTCATAAATTCCACCTCATTCTTCCGGACCACTGTGCCCGGTTTATGAGATGGATTTAACCCCAAACCCGGTCTGATAAGCGATAACACGCCGCGGTCAGGCGACGACAAAACTGTAAACTGTTTAAAGTCGCCAAACTGGAAACTTTAAACTCTTTACAGGTCCCACTGGCAAAACTGTAAACTCTTTAAAGGTCGCCCGCGCCAAAGTTTAAACTTTTTGCGGGCGATTTTTTAGGCGTTATTCGTCGTAAGCGGCGGTCACGATAATTTCGACCTTCAGCTCGGGTCGCGCCAAATGTGCCGACCCGCAGGCACGTGCAGGGGCATGGCCTTTGGGCACCCAATTGTCCCAAACAGCATTCATTTCTTCAAAATCTTTCATGTCATCAAGCCAGATAATCGCCTGCAACATGTGCTCGGTCGAGGATCCAGCCTCATTCAACAAGGCCTCAACCCGTGACAGGCATTCGCGGGTTTGATCCGCCACGCTGTCGCCCGCATTGCCAACCTGGCCACACAGATACACAACACCTTTGTGTTTGACGATCTTGCTCATCCGATCGCTGGTGTAACGTCTTTGAATCATTTTTCTGCCTCATGAAAATGCGCGGGGGCTCTTTGGCCCCCTACGCTCTGAAATCTAGGTTAATTTCTGGTTATTATTGCTGCTCAGGAATAAGGATTTCGCGCTTGCCCACATGGTTGGACGCGGAAACAAGCCCCTCGTCCTCCATCTGTTCCACAAGACGCGCGGCCTTATTGTACCCAATCGCCAGTTTGCGCTGGATATAGGATGTCGAGCATTTGCGATCCTTGATCACAATCGCCACCGCCTGATCGTAAAGCGCATCTTCACCATTGGTGTTGCCACCCGTGTTCAGACCAAGCACCGCGTCGATATTGCTGGCTTTGTCATCATCCGGGCCTTCGACCACGCCGCCGATATATTCGGGCGGACCATAGGACTTCAGATAGGTCACGATTTCCTCGACCTCTTCATCCGACACAAATGGCCCGTGTACACGGGTGATGCGCGCGCCGCCCGCCATGTAAAGCATATCGCCCATGCCCAACAATTGTTCGGCGCCCTGTTCGCCCAAAATGGTGCGGCTGTCGATTTTCGACGTGACCTGGAACGAAATCCGAGTTGGGAAGTTGGCCTTGATTGTCCCGGTGATCACATCCACCGATGGACGTTGTGTTGCCATGATGATGTGAATGCCCGAGGCCCGTGCCATTTGCGCAAGGCGTTGAATACAGGCTTCAATTTCCTTACCGGCCACCATCATCAGGTCAGCCATCTCATCCACAACCACCACGATAAACGGCAGTTTTTCTGGTGCGAATTCTTCCGATTCAAAGATCGGCTCGCCGGTGTCATCGTCAAATCCGGTCTGAACCGTGCGTTCAAACATCTCGCCTTTGGCCAGCGTGTCTTTCACCCGGCCGTTATAGCCCTCGATATTGCGCACGCCCATTTTGGACATTTTGCGGTAGCGATCTTCCATTTCGCCCACCACCCATTTCAGGGCAACAACCGCCTTTTTCGGGTCGGTCACAACGGGCGACAGAAGGTGCGGAATGCCATCATAAACAGACAGTTCCAGCATCTTGGGGTCGATCATAATCATCCGGCAATCTTCGGGTGTCAGACGATAAAGCAGCGACATGATCATCGTGTTGATGGCCACGGATTTACCGGACCCGGTGGTCCCCGCGATCAAAAGATGGGGCATCTTGGCAAGGTTTGCGACAATCGGATCGCCGCCAATATCTTTGCCCAGCGCGAGCGGCAGGCCGTGGTTGCCGTCGCCAAAATCTCGGGTCGAAAGGATCTCGCGGAACGACACCATTTCGCGCTTTTCATTGGGCAATTCGATGCCAATCACAGACCGGCCCGGCACGGTGGACACACGGGCGGACAGGGCAGACATGGAACGCGCGATATCATCGGCCAATCCAATCACACGGCTGGCTTTCAAACCCGGCGCGGGTTCAAGTTCGTACATGGTGACAACGGGGCCGGGGCGCACGGATACGATCTCGCCTTTTACGCCGTAATCATCGAGCACCACTTCGAGCATCCGCGCGTTTTCTTCAAGCGCCTCATCCGACAGGTGGTGGCGTTCGATGGTCACGGGATCAGCGAGCAAGCCAAGCGGGGGCAGTTCAAATTTCGGAGCGTTTTCGTCGAACTTCAGGCTTGGCTGTGCCTCGGCACGGGCTTGGGTCGACTTGGCCACAGGTTTGCGGGCTTTGTGTTCCACAACCTTTTTGGTCGACGGTACAAACCCTGCGGAGGGGGGCGTGAACACGCGTGGTGCGGCGGGCGCGGCGGGCGTGGCCATCAGGTCTTCGACCACCAGTTCGTCTTCTTTCATGCCCATAGCGGCGGCGAAATCGGGTGACACTTCGTCTGGCTGATAGCCCGCATAAACGCTGTCGTCGAACTCGGTGGCTTCTGCGAAGGGGGCAACCACGTCATTTGGCACGGCGGCTTCCAGGATCATCGGATCCGGGCTGCGGCGGTGGCGGGCCACGGCGCGGGCCATTGGCGGTTCATCACGCATGGCACCCGGCGCAGGGGCTGTGGCCATGGTGCGCGACCGGTTGCGAAGCGCGCTTGCCACTTTGGCTTTGATCCGGTCTTCGCCGCCTTCGCTTTCAGGGATTTCCCCTTCAAATGCGGGCTGTTCCACCAACTCAGGTTGCGGGGCTGCCCGGCGCATCAGGGATGCCAAAAGACCCGGCTTTTGCGTGGGTTCCGGTTCCACATAGGCGCCAAAATCATCATCGTAGACGGGGTTTTCTTGCGCAGTTACAGGGGGTTCCATGTGGTAGTCCTGTGCAGTTGCACCGCGTTTGATCGCGGCGGCCCGCAAAGGAGGAGGAGACGAGAACACTTCATCTTCCAGCACATTCTCAGTGGCTTCTTCGGCCAAACGCTGCGCTTCTTCGCGCGCTTCAGACCGGGCCGCGCGACGTGCGCTGATGCCTTTGGCGGCCACAACGGTTCCAACAGCCGCACCCTTGGCGGCCCCCTTAACGCTTTTCCCCAAAAGCGACATAATCCCCGCGTAGGTCATGATCAGACCCACCAGTAAGAAATGCCCAATGCGTTTCAACTCGGCCATATTCAGGCCAAGCACAAAGCCCAGCGCCACAACAGTTGCAGCGCCAGCCACAACGGACATGAGCTTTAGGGAAAACGCGATGCCAAACGGAAGGGCCGCCAGAAACGCGCCCAAAACGGTGTCTCCAAACAACCCGCCCATGCCAAAGGAATGGGTCCAGTTCACGCTTGTCACAAGGGTCGAGGCATAGACCGCGGCCAGCGCCACGGCGATGGGGGCAAAGATCACCCGCGACACGGCGCGCTCGCCGCCCATGTGAAAGGTAAACCGCAGGCCCCAGACGACCAGGATCAGCGGCAAAGCCCAGCTTCCAAGCCCCGAAATTACCGACAAAGGCGAGGCGATAAAGGCGCCGATGCGCCCCAATGCGTTTTGCGCGGGCGCTTCTGTGGCCGACATCCAACCGGGATCTTCCGGCGAATAGCTTCCCAAAATCAGGCCGATGATGATGCCGACAACAATCAAGCCGATGCCAATCAGCTCTTTCCCGCGCCGTTCAATCACCGCTTGGGTGCCACTGTCAAAGATCGGATCTCGTTGCTTTGCCTGAAACGCCATTCCGCCTACCCTCACGTATAGAGACAGTCACGGAGCTTGATCAGCCCGCGCTGCATTTCTTGTTTTGGGGCCACCATGGCGGCCCGAATATACCCCTTGCCGGGGTTAAAACCATCAACGTCCCGCGACAGATACGCCCCGGGTAAAACCCGCACGCCTGTTTCGGTCCATAATTTCACAGCCGCCGCTTCGCCGTCTTCAACGGGCAACCACAGGAAAAACCCGGCCTCAGGCGATTGGTATCCCGGCACACCGGCAAACACCTCGTCCGCAATCTCAAACTTTTCGCGGTACAGCGCCCGGTTTTCGGCCACATGCACATCATCCGCCCAAGCCCGCTCTGACACGCGTTGCAGCGGCAGGGGGATCGGCGCGCCTGCGTAATTTCGCAAACGCCGGATGCGCGCGATGCTTTCGGGGCCGGATGCCACAAAGCCAGACCGCAGACCCGGCAGGTTTGATCGCTTGGACAGCGAGTGGAAAATGGTCACACGCTCAGGGTCCGCGCCGCCTTCATGCGCCACTTCCATCGCGCCCACGGGCGGCGTGTCGCGGTAAATCTCGCCGTAGCATTCGTCAGCGAAGATTTTGAAATCGAACTTTTCCGCCAGCTGGATCAGATTGGCCCAGTAATCGCGGTCTGCCACCGCGCCCTGCGGGTTGGCGGGCGAACAGATATATGCCACTTCGACCCGGTTCAAAACCTTGGGGGGCAGCGACATATAATCGGGCAAATGGCCGGTTTCGGCAGTGGCGGCCACAAACATAGGTTCGGCGCCAATGGTGCGCGCGGCCACAGCGTAAACTTGGTAAAACGGGTTTGGGATCAACACGACAGGCTGATCACCACGGGAGGTTTCCTCAGGACACAGCGCCAAAAGCGCGTTGTGCAGCCCTTCGCGGGTGCCGTTTAGGGCCATGATCTGATCGGCGGGCATATCGACCGAATAACGGCGCTTTAAATAGCCTGAAATCGCCGCCAGCAATTCGGGCGTGCCTTCATTGGTCGGATAGCGCCCGAATTCATGAGAATGCGCGGCGATGACATCCATCACCCAATCTGGAAAGGCGTGTTTTGGTTCGCCAATCGTCATGTGCACAGGATCGCCGCCCGGATCCAAATGGTCCAAGAGCGCGCGCAAACGCGGAAATGCATAGGCTGGTAAGCCGGAATACCGCTCGGGAAACGTCATAGAACGTCTCTACCTCTATATCTGCCTCAGGTTTTATCGGGATCATGTCGCCCCGTATTCCTTCACAATAGACAGCGATTTTCGGTTGGTCCAGAAAAACCCGGTGTTTTTCATACGTTGTGGGTTGGGGGTGTGGTTTTTGGGTCAGCCCCAGCGGTTACGCCAGCGCCTTTTCCGCCGCAGCGCCCAGCCGCAACAACCGCTCCTCTGCCATCGGCGCGCCCAAGATCATGATGCCCGTGGACGGCAACCCCGTTGGTAAAGACAGCCCACAAGAGCCCATCAAATTGCCCATGCGCGTGTTTCTCAGCGCCCAGAGGTTTTCTTCGACGTAATAATCGTGATCCGACAGCAGCCGTTCGACATTGGGCGGCATGATGGTGGAGGTCGGCAGGATCACCGCGTCAAAGCCTGCGGTTTGGGCGTGGAAACTGGCGCGCATCTGCCTGAGTGCTTGCCACGCGCGGACAAATTCGACGCCGGTGAATTTCCCCCCCGCGCGGAAGCGGGTAAGGATTTCGGGGAACATCAGGTCAGGCTGGGCCTCAATCTCATCATACCAAGTGGCGTAGGCCTCAGTCGTGAAAAGCACGCCGGACAACGCCAGCGCCTCTTCAATCACCGGCAATGTGGCGCGGATGACCTCCGCCCCATTGTCCATCAACCGCCCCACGGCGCTTTCAAATCCGGCGCGGGGTTCATCACGGGCATCGTTCACGCCGTTTTCCAGCACCAAAAGCCGGGTGCCTTTCAGGGTGGCACCCCGCAGATCAGCAGGCGTTCCGCCCTCAAGGGCTGCGAGCATCAGGGCGGCGTCTTCCACCGTGCGACACAGGGGGCCGACGGTATCAAAGCTGGCCACCAAGGGCACAACGCCTTTGGCAGACACGCGGCCCGCGGTGGTTTTCAGCCCAACCAAATCGTTCCACGCGGACGGGATACGCACCGATCCACCGGTGTCAGAGCCTATACCGCAAGGGGCCAAATCAAACGCCACAGAGGTCGCCGCACCCGAGCTGGACCCCCCCGACACCGCACCGTGATCGTTCACGCAAGGGGGGGTGGCGGTCACGGGATTGAGGCCAAGACCGGAAAAGGCAAGCTCGCTCATATGGGTTTTGCCAAGGCAGATCATCCCTTGGGCGGTGGCGTTTTTCAGCACCTCGGCGTCCTCAGAAGGCACGCGCCCCTTGAGCAGCGCTGTGCCGGATTCGGTCGCCACACCCGCTGTGTCAAACAGGTCTTTCCAAGACACAGGCACCCCGTCAACCAGCCCCAAACGCTGGCCAGCTTTGGCGCGGATGCTTGCGGCTTTGGCCTCGGCCATCGCGCGGTCTTCGGTCAGGCGGGCATAAATCCGGTCCGCAAATGGATGGGCCTTGATCGCGTCAAAATAGGCGGTGGTCAGATCGACCGGGTCAATTTGCCCCGCGCCAATGCCGCGCCCCAGATCCCCCACACTCATCTTCAACCACGTATTTTCCATGACGCCCTCCGGTACAATCTTTGGTGACGGTAGCGGCAGGATCGCACATGGACAATCCCCCCCGTTTTGCGCAACAAAGGGGGCATGAAACTGGATGCTGATATTCTGATTGTGGGCGGCGGGCTGAACGGTCCGGCGCTGGGGCTGGCGCTTGCTGATTGCGGCTTTGACGTCACGATTGTGGACGCGATGCCCAAGGGTGCGCGCGGAACGGATGGGTTTGACGGGCGCGGTTATGCGCTGGCGTTGGCTTCAACCCGGTTGCTGGGCGCGCTTGGTGTGTGGCCCAAGGTGGCCCCCAATGCGCAGGCTTTGCTGGACATTCGCATTTCTGACGGGCGGGCCGGCGAAGGGCCGGGGCCGTTTGTGCTTGAATTTGATCACGCCGAAATTGACGAAGGCCCGATGGGGTTCATGGTCGAAGATCGGTTCTTATCGCGCGCGTTTTTGGACGCGGTAGAGGCGCACCCGCGCATCACCCTATTGGATGAAGAAACCGTGGTCGCGCAAGAGGTTGGCACCGCCACTGTGACGCTGACGCTTGGGTCGGGCAAAACGCTTACCGGCCGGATGGTTGTGGGCTGTGATGGGCGCCGCTCGGGCACCTGCGAACGCGCAGGCATTGGACGGCGCGGGCATGATTACGGGCAGACCTCTTTGGTCTGTGCGGTGGATCACGAATTGCCGCATAATGGTGCGGCGCATCAGTTTTTCATGCCCCCCGGCCCGCTGGCGATCTTGCCGCTTCCGGGCAATCAAAGTTCAATTGTCTGGACCGAAAGCCACGCAGAGGCCGCACGCATTCAGGGGTTGGATGACGCCGGATATCTGGCCGAATTGCGCCCGCGTTTTGGGTCATTTCTGGGCGAGGTCAGCCTTGCGGGAAAACGGTTCACCTATCCGCTGAACCTGACCGTGGCCGAACATTACGTCACCGACCGCGTGGCGTTGGTGGGGGATGCGGCCCATGGAATGCACCCGATTGCGGGGCAAGGGTTGAACGCTGGGCTTAAAGATGTGGCGGCCTTGGCCGAAGTGCTGGCGCTCGCGCGGCGGCGCGGTGAAGACATTGGGCGGATTGATGTTTTGGAGCGTTACCAGCAATGGCGTCGCTTTGATGTGATGCAGATGGTCGGCACCACCGAGCTGACCAACCGCTTGTTTTCCAACGACAACCCCATCCTGCGCACCACCCGCGATCTGGGTCTTGGGCTGGTCAACGCGGTTCCGTCTTTGCGTCGGACATTTATCCGAGAGGCCGCCGGCCTGACCGGAGATTTGCCGAAGCTGTTGCAGGGGCGGCAGATTTGAGGGGGTGATTGTCGGCAGGGCGGATTTTCACTTTAGACAATCATTGCTATGAGCCCATATGTATCTGTTGCTGCGATGTGTGCACGCTTCCTTCCCTCAGTAACAAACAAAAAGGCGCACGCTAGAAAGCCATACAAGGGGGAGCAATATGCAGGTGCCACCGTTCAGTACATACTACCCTGCTGTTGGAGACATGAATCGAGACCAAAAGAGATTCTATAGACATTTCACCAGTACCGTTGAAGCTGGTGAATTTGTCGATGTTGATAACCAAATTTCATACGTGTTCTGTTACGCATACGAAAAACTTGATCAAAGGAACCCTCGAAAATCGCTTCACGCTCTCTTGAGACTGGCTGAGCTGTACAAAGACCATCCGAAGTTGCCAAGTCACCTAAACGGCTGGGCAGCCGACTGCGCCATTTTGATCAACGAGCTGGATTTGGCACTTCAACTTCTTCCAGAGCCACAGCTGGGCGCCGCGTGGGGGCTCACCGCAAACATCCGCCTCAGCCTGAAACACGCCTTGAAGATACCACCTGCGCCGCACGAAATGATTGCAGTCGTCGGATCGAAGGTAACAAAATACGGGCGTGCGAACCTAGAAGATGTTGGGCAATACCTCGGTATCCTGCTCGAAAAAATGCAGTCGCGATCCAGTAATCTGATTTCAGATTGGATAACGGACTACCAAATTCACAGTACAGCCTTTTACCCATTCAATGGCGTTCCAAATGGTCATCAGCCTCACCCTGAGTTTACGGAGTACCATTTCAGCAATCGCGACGAGTTCAGAGATTATGTTGTCGACTTGATCAGGCAAGCCGAGAACGCTCTAAGGGTGGATAAAGGGCTTCCGCTCATTGGAGAGGGCTGGATCTCTGAGACACATCTTTATTACCAGCTGAAAGATGCTTTCAGCGATTACCAAGTGCTCCAGCACGCACGAACTTCATGGTTGGGGCGGCAGCACCTAGACGTTTTTTTCCCAGAGCTATCCATTGCGGTCGAATTTCAAGGCGAGCAACATTACAGGCCGATCGAGTTTTTCGGTGGACAAAAAGCATTCGAAGAAAACCAACGGCGCGACAAGAGGAAACGCGCGGCCTGCAAATCCAACGGGGTTGCGCTTATTGAAGTACGGAAAGGCTACGACATCAATCAATTGATCTCAGATATCCGTGCGTTGGTTTTGTAAGATGGTAAGCGATTAAAAACCAGCTCCGCTCGCTCAGCCAACCTTAGAAAATCTCCGACGCCCCCCTCACTCCTCCAGCTTCCTTGCCTCATCGACCAGCATCACCGGGATACCATCCCGGATCGGAAAGGCGATTTTGGCGGCTTTTGACACCAGCTCTTGCGCCTCGGCATCATAAGACAGGGTGGTTTGGGTGACCGGGCAGACAAGGGCTTCGATCATGCGGCGGTCGGTTTTGGCGGTGGTTTTCGGGGTCTCAGTTGGGGCAGTCGTCATTGTAATTTCTCATCTCTATTCCTGCTGCGCAGGGCAAATTCCATCAAGGTTACAAGGGTTTCGCGCCGGGTGGTCAGCGAAGGGGCCTCAAGCAATGCTTGTTTGTCTTCGGCATCAAAGGGGCACAGGGTTGAAAGCGCGTTGATCAACAGCTCATCCTCTGCGTCTTTCAGGTTTTCCCAGTCGGATTGCAATTCCTCAAGCTCAAAAAACCGCGCCAAAAGGGCTAAAAACTGGGTGCGGTCCATGTGGCGATCATGTTCGGGTTGGCCAAGGTCGCGGTCAAATCCGGCCCAATCGGCGCGCAGGCGTTTGTAGGGGGTGAACCCCTCCTCCACCTCGCCCATGCGAAAGCGCGACACGCCGGTCAGGGTGATCATATAGCGCCCATCTTCGGTTTCGGTGAAGGATGTGATGCGCCCGGCACAGCCGATGGATTGCAAGCGGTCCGTGTCGCCAATCGGTTGGATCATGCCAATCAGCCGCCCGGGCGATTTCAACGCATCATCCACCATCGCCAGATATCTGGGTTCAAACACATGCAGGGGCAGGCGCCCGCGCGGCAGCAAAAGCGCGCCGGACAGGGGGAAAAGCGGGATCGTATCGGGCAGGTCTGCGGGCGTGATCATACCCCACCCTAACCTGCCCAACCGAAGTGTCAAAGCCTTGATGCGGCTTTAGATCAGGATCATCGAGGCCAGTTTGCGGCGGCCATTCAGCGCCACAGGGTCATTGCCCGCAAGCGCATCAAAGATCGTAAACAGCTGGGCTTTGGCGGCCCCATCGTTCCACTCGCGATCCCGGCGGAACAGCTCTAACAGCTCATCCACAGCACCCTGTGCATCGCCACTGGCATTCAGCGCGATGGCAAGGTCAAAACGCGATTGATGATCATCAGCGTTGGCATCCACAGCGGCGCGAAGGTCATTCACGGGGCCCGCGGTTTCCGCTTGCCGCGCCAGTTCGATCTGCGCACGCGCCGCTTCCAATTCAGGGGCTTCTGAAATCTCAGCGGGGGCACCGTTCAACACGGCCTCTGCTTCATCCAACTGACCCATTGTGATTTGCGCGCGGGCCAGCCCCCCAAAGGCGGCGGCGCTGTTTGGGTCTTCTTCCAAAATCGCGGCAAAGGTCTGTGCGGCATCTTCCGCCTCGCCGGCCTCTAGCATTTCTTCCGCTGCGGCCAATGCATCAGCCAAACCGCCGTCACCGCCCAGTTCCGCCACGCGGTCCACAAAGGTTTTGATCTCGCTGGGGGGAAGCGCGCCTTGGAACCCATCGGCAGGCTTGCCTTGGTAAAACGCGTAAACCGTCGGGATCGATTGCACCTGCATCTGGCCCGCAATGCCTTGGTTTTCATCGACGTTGATCTTGACCATTTTCACACGGCCACCGGCCGCCGTCACAGCCGCCTCAAGCGCCGGTCCAAGCGTTTTACACGGGCCACACCACGGCGCCCAGAAATCGACAATCACCGGCACCTCATTTGAGGCTTCAATGACATCTTGCATGAAATTCGCCTCAGAGACGTCTTTAATCAAATCGCCCGCTGGGGCCGTTTGTCCGAGTTCCATCAGGACACTCCCATCTTGCTGGTTTGCTTGCCCCCTAGATGGCGCAGGACCGCGCCCCTTGCAAGACGCACAACCCGCGCACCCCCCTTTTTCTTGCCTTAAATATCTCGGGGGTTCGAAGGCATCTTAAAAATTGCTGGGGGCAATTTTGCCTGAAGAACGGGCGGAGCCCTTTAAAAACCAATGGGCAGCGCCCCTCAGACATCCAGACTAGAGATCAAAGCTCGCAAAAACCGGCGCGTGATCTGATGGCTTTTCCCACCCGCGCGCATCACGGTAAACCCGCGAGCCATGTGCCGCATTCGATATATCCGGCGTGGCCCAAACATGATCGAGCCGCCGACCTTTGTCTGCCGCATCCCAATCTTTGGCACGATACGACCACCAGCTGTACAGCTGCCCTTCGGGGATATCCTGCCGCGTCACGTCAACCCATTTCGCGGCGTCCTGCACCTGGGCCAAGGCTTCCACCTCGACCGGGGTGTGGCTGACCACCTTAAGCAGTTTTTTGTGTGACCAAACATCATCCTCGCGCGGGGCAATGTTCAGATCGCCCACCAGAATGGATTTCTTGGTGTCCTTCGCAAAATAATCGCGCATTTCAGTGAGATAATCGAGCTTTTGGCCGAACTTCACATTCACCTCGCGGTCGGGCACATCGCCGCCTGCGGGCACATAGAAATTGTGGATGGTCACGCCGTTTTCCAACTGACCCGCGATGTGGCGCGCATGGTCCAAACCTGCAAAATCTTCGCTGCCCGCCTCAACCATCGGCAGACGCGACAGGATGGCGACACCGTTGTACCCTTTTTGCCCCCGCGCCACCATGTGGGTGTAGCCAAGCGCGCGAAAACCATCGAGCGGGATTTTATCAACCGGGCTTTTGCATTCCTGAAGGCACAGCACGTCAGGCGCTTGTTCTTCCAGCAATTTCAGCACGATAGGCTCGCGCAGCCGGACCGAGTTGATGTTCCAGGTGGCAAGCGTAAAGGACATGGGTCTCTCCGAGATTGGGGCGTGCGTGCAGGATCATCCTATTTTGTTCTCAGATGCAAGACCCTTTTGGCGACCGTATCGGGCGGATAAAACCCCGCCCGATACATGGTGGGTCTGGCGTCAAGCGTAGCTGATCACCTCCCACTCCACCCCGTCATGATCGTCGAAATAGAACCGCATTCCGGGTTCATAATCGCCATGATTATGGGGGTGAAACCCGGCGGCGCTCACCTTGGCCTCAACCGCTTTCAGATCACCAACCACAACACCCACGTGGTTTAACCCGGCCCGCGTGGAATAGCTGTCTTGCGGGGCGTTGGTGGGTTTTGCGGGGGCATAAAGCGCGACATAGCTGTCGTCGTCCCCCACATGCGCGGTGTGCCCGCCGGACATCGCATCGCCTTGCCAGCGGATCCGCCATCCAAACACATCGCCCAACCACGCGGCGGTGGCGGTGGGGTTGCTTACGGTGACGTTTACATGTTCCAGAACTGCCATTTTGGCCTCCTTGATTTGCTTCTGGACCCGTGATAATTCCTAAACCTAACTTTAGCTCAAGCTTTATTTTCACGAGATACGCCATGCCCCACACCCCAACCCAACGTCGAAACGAAATCTCGATCGGCGCACTCGCGGATCGCACCGGGTTGGCCGTGTCCGCAATCCGCTATTACGAAACACAGGGGCTGGTTGCGCCAGAACGCAATGCGGGCGGGCAGCGGCGGTTTTTGCGATCCGACATACGGCGGTTAAGCTTTGTGATGATCGCGCAAAAGTTCGGGTTCACCCTTGATCGTATTCGCGAAGTGCTGGGGCGGTTGCCCGAAAAACGCACCCCAAATGCCGCCGATTGGACCGAAATATCCCATGATTTTCGCGCGGAGCTGGACGAACAAATTGCCGCCCTCACCCGGTTGCGTGACAAACTTGACGGCTGCATCGGCTGCGGCTGCCTGTCGCTGGATCGCTGCGCGCTTTACAACCCCGATGATGCAGCCGGGGAAAAGGGCGCCGGGCCACGGTATTTGCTGGGGGATGAGGTGGTGGCGCCTAAGGGGTAATCGCCAAAACAGCACCCCCACATCACAAAAAAACCCGGGCACAAGGCCCGGGCAGTCTAACAGGGAGGATGTGCCATTGTTCGTTTTGCAGATCAAAACTGTGATCCAACCTCGAAGCGAACGCCCCGGCACGAAGGGAACTCTATGAAATATAATGCGTCCGGTCAGCCGTTCAACCGATACCCGCCGCTTTCCGTGACCAAAATCCGCGCATTTGAAGGATCGGGTTCGATCTTTTGGCGCAGGCGGTAGATATGCGTTTCCAGCGTGTGCGTGGTCACACCGGCGTTATAGCCCCAGACCTCATGCAACAGCACATCGCGGGCCACCACACCATCTGTCGCACGGTAAAGAAACTTCAGAATGTTGGTCTCTTTCTCGGTCAAACGCACCTTGCGATCGTCTTCGGTGATCAACATCTTCATCGCGGGTTTAAAGGTGTATGGCCCAAGCTGGAACACGGCGTCCTCAGACTGTTCATGCTGGCGCAATTGCGCGCGGATGCGGGCCAGAAGCACCGGGAATTTGAACGGTTTCGACACATAATCATTGGCGCCCGCGTCCAGACCCAAAATGGTGTCTGCATCCGTGTCATGGCCGGTCAGCATCACAACGGGGCATTTCACACCCTGCTTGCGCATCACGCGGCACAGCTCGCGCCCATCAGTGTCAGGCAGGCCCACATCAAGGATCACAAGGTCATAGATCGCCTCTTTCGCCTTTACCAAGGCTTCCGATCCATTCCCGGCCTCAAACACATCAAAATCTTCGGTCATCAGAAGCTGTTCGGCCAAGGCCTCGCGCAGGTCTTCATCATCATCCACCAACAGGATTTTTTTCAGGTTCGACATGGGGCTCTCCCTTTTGGGTTTTGGTCTTGTTGGATCAGAGATGTGGCGCGCACACGGCTTTGGCAAGCTTTGCTACATTTGCCTCACGGCCTCGTGTCCGGTTGGGTCAAAAAACGGCGCAAATGTTTCATTGAATTTCATTTCGCCCTAGATCAGACCCCGCATTTCAGGCATCACTTTGTGGTCTGAACCCAAGATGTTTGGACCAAAGGAGAAGCGGATGAGCCTGACCCCTGAGCTGAAAGAACGCCTTGCCCGCGCCCGTGCTGATCTGCGCATGGGGGTGCCGGTGGTGTTGCAGGATGGGGCGCGATTCGCGGTGGCGGCCGCGGCGGAAACGCTCTCCTCTGGGCGGTTTCAGGACCTTGTGGAATTGGGGCCAAACGCCCCGGTCTTGGCCATCAGCCCACGCCGCGCCGAAACCCTAAAGGCCCGCGCCTATTCCGAAACCGTTGCCCGTGTTGAGCTTCCAAAAGACGCCGACACACGGTGGATCTTGGCCGTGGCCGACCCAGCAGATGACCTGAGCCACCCGATGAAAGGCCCGCTCAAGACGCGCCGCGAGGGATCGGATCTTTTGGAAGCGCAGGCCGTTCAGCTGTGTAAATCGGCGCAATTGCTGCCCGCCGCGGTGGTGGTCGAGGTGCCAGATGGCGGCGCACTTGCCCGCGCCCATGACCTGACCACCTTGGAAATCGACACCGCGCTGGCCGATGAATTGACCCTTGCCCCCGTGGTGCACGCGCGCCTTCCCATGGCCGTCAGCGAAGCCGGCCGTCTGCATATTTTCCGCCCCGAAGATGGCCGGGAAGAACATTACGCGGTGGAAATCGGCCGCCCCGCCCGCGACAAACCCGTGCTTGCCCGCCTACATTCCGCCTGTTTCACCGGCGATGTTTTGGGCAGCCTGAAATGCGACTGTGGCCCGCAATTGCGCACCGCTTTGGCCCGCATGGGTGAAGAAGGCTCAGGCGTGCTTTTGTACCTGAACCAAGAGGGGCGCGGCATTGGTCTTGCCAATAAAATGCGCGCCTATTCCCTGCAAGATCAAGGGTTTGACACGGTCGAGGCCAACCATAGGCTTGGGTTTGAGGATGACGAGCGCGATTTTCGCATCGGCTCAGAAATCTTGAAAAACATGGGGTTTTCATCCGTTCGTCTGATGACAAACAATCCGCGCAAAGTGGACCGAATGAACGCCACCGGGGTGCATGTGGTTGAACGTGTGCCTTTAAAAGTGGGCGAAGGCGCGCATAACGCCGCCTATCTTGCCACCAAAGCCAAGAAATCCGGGCATATCCTGTGACCCGGCCGCCCCTTTCCCGACGACACGACATGATCGTCACCCGCTGGGGCGCGCGGTTTATGGGGCGACATATCCCCTGCGCAATCGGGCGTGGCGGCATGACAGACAGTAAACACGAAGGCGATGGGGCCACCCCACGCGGCGTCTGGACACTGGCGGCGGGCATGTTTCGCGCCGACCGCCGCACGCCGCCCCGCACGACATTACCCCTTCGTCCAATCGGCCCGCCGGATCGTTGGTCGGATGACGTGGATGATCCCCAGTACAATCAACATGTGCGCGGCTATTCCTATGGGTTTTCCCACGAGAAACTGCGCATGGGCACGCCATTATATGACGTGTTTCTGATCTCTGATTGGAATTGGCCGGAGGCACAACCGGGCCAAGGCTCTGCCATTTTTGTACACAATTGGCGGCGACCGCGATTCCCTACGGCGGGCTGCATCGCTTTTGCGCCCAAAGATCTGAACTGGATTCTTGCCCGCTGGCAGAAAAGCAGCCGCATCATCGTGCGCTAATTTTTACTTTTTCTTGCCCTAAATATCTTGGGGTTCGAGGGTTATCAAAAATTGCTGAGAGCAATTTTACCCGAAGAACGGGCGGAGCCCAGCGCAGCGCGAGGGGCAAAGCCCCTTCCCTTAACCGTAGTCACGCTCACCAAAAATCGCAGATCCCACGCGCACATAAGTTGCCCCTTGGGCAATCGCGCGTTCAAAATCACCACTCATCCCCATGGAAAGTTCCGGCAAATCGTTGCGCTTGGCCATCTTGGCCAGCAGCGCAAAGTGCAGGCTGGGTTCCTCATCCGCGGGGGGGATGCACATTAACCCTTCGATCGGCAGGCCGAGGTCACGACATTCCGCAACAAAAGCGTCCACGTCAGCGGGCAGAACGCCAGCTTTTTGATCTTCTTCGCCGGTGTTCACCTGGATCATCAGACGGGGGCAATGCCCCTCTTCTTCTTTGATGCGGGCGATGGTTTTGGCAAGCTTGGGTCGGTCGACGGAATGGATCACATCAAACAGGCCCATCGCCTGACGGGCTTTGTTGGTTTGCAGCGGGCCGATCAGGTGCAGCTCAATGTCATCATATTTGGATTTCAGGTCAGGCCATTTGCCCGCGGCCTCTTGCACCTTGTTTTCACCAAAGATGCGATAGCCCTGATCCAGCACGGCGACCACGCGGTCAAGCGGTTGAACTTTGGACACGGCAATCAGATGGGTGGACCCCGGCGTACGACCCGTGCGGATCTCTTCTTTACTGATGCGGGTTTGAATATCTGAAAGCGGCATGAGGCACCTTAACTGTGTTTCGTTTTTTTAGGTGTCCCAAAAGAAAAGAGCGGGCACAAGGCCCGCTCTTCGCTTGTAATAATCCGTGAGGATTAGAACGACATTGAAACGCCGAGGTCAGCAACGGTAACGCCACCAACTTCGCCAACGCCGGCTTTAACCGAAGCGCCACCGCCCAGATCGTAGGCAATGCCCAGACCGTAGCCGTCAACGTCAACAACGCCAACAGACAGGTTCGAGTAAGCGGCCGATACAGTCACAGCGCCCATGTTGTAAGCAGCG
This sequence comes from uncultured Planktotalea sp., assembly GCA_965367685.1. Taxonomy (GTDB): domain Bacteria; phylum Pseudomonadota; class Alphaproteobacteria; order Rhodobacterales; family Rhodobacteraceae; genus Aliiroseovarius. The sequence goes on from CBDUJY010000009.1 coordinate 32,904, forward strand.
TGGATACCGTAAGAAGTGGTGTCGATGTCGCTTGCACGTGAGTACAGAGCGTTAACCGAGAAGTCGCTTACGCTTGCGCCCAGCTGTACGTGGAATGCGTTGATGCCAGCAGCTTCGTCATATGCGATAGCGGCCGAGTAGTCGCCCATTGCATATTTGAAACCGATTGCATAGTCGTCGCCGCCCAGGTCGTGCGAAGCTGCTACAGTGAAGTCACCGAAAGTACCGGTGTACAAAACGTTAGCTTGTGCGTTACCGCGCAGAGTTTCTGCGATGTTGTCGGTGCCCAGACCGTCCCAACCGATGTCGGCCAGACCAGTTACAGCTTCGTCAGCGGTGTCAACGTCACCAACAGAAAGCTTGCCGAAGCCGCCTTCGATGTAAACAACAGTTGCGGAAGTAACAGCGCCGCCCATGTTGTATGTCAGTGTCAGGTCAGCACCAAACGACAGGCCGCCGTCTGTTTCGCCGGACATTGCAGCGTACAGGGTGGTTTCGTAGTGAGCAGTAACGTCGCCAGTTACGTCGTTATACTTCAGACCCATGGACGCGTCGCCCGAGAAGTTTACGTCAGCGGCTGCGAAGCCAGCAGTTGCGACGAGTGCGGTCGTAGCAAGAAAAATCTTTTTCATGTCGGTTTCCCTCATGTGTTTTAAGAGTGCACCTCAAATCGGGGAATCCGAATTGAGTATGAGCGTGTTTTTCCTTTTCCAGCGCTGCATTGCAAGTGTGTCGAAGCCTGTGGGGGGATTGTGGGCGGGGCTGGTGCTTCTTTGCCACAGTTTTGATCGCGGGGCTGAAACATCGCGAAACAAATCACATGCTGAACGCGTAAGGTCGTTGGGAAAACGCTTGCCCGCCTTGGGGGGCTTATATACTAACAAAGAGACTTTTAGAAAACGGGGCTTTTTAATGAACAGCTTGCGGAAAACCACTCTTGGCCTCGCGGCACTTGCGATTCTGGCATTGTCAGCCTGTGGCGGCGGCAGCGGATCTGTCGGATCTGGCAATCTTTTCAAGGGTTCGGGCGGCACGAAAACGCAACAGGCGGGCGTGCGTCACACACCAAAAACCGAAAAGCGCGAGACGATCTGGGATCTGTTCACCAATGTGGATGACCCAAACACCACGGTTGAGGTGAACCGGTATATTTGGAATGCCTCGCTTGATGTGTTGAATTTCATGCCGGTAAAAGCGGCCGATCCGTTTACCGGCATCATTGTTTTTGATTATGGGCGCCCCCCTGGTGGCGGCACCTTTAAGGCAACCGTTTATGTGCGTGACCCCGCGCTTGATGCGCGGTCGTTGTCGGTTGCGCTTTATACGCGCTCTGGCCCCGCCAGTGCAGAAGCGGTGCGCAAGATCGAAGATGCCATCTTGACCCGTGCGCGCCAATTGCGGATTGCCGACGGCAAACTGTAACACGGCATATATATACAGTCTTTCAAACGCGCCTTTCGGGGCGCGTTTTTTGTTGTGGGGGGAAACCCGTTTACCGCGCCACAAATTCCGGAGGGTTTGGGGCGGCGTCCATCAGCTTTTGAACCCAATCCATCATGCGTGGCTGACACACAGTGGTCAGGTCATAGTTTTCAACCACCACCTGACGCGCCGCAGCCCCAAGGCGCGCGCGCAGGGTGGCATCATCCAAAAGCCCGCAAATCTCATCCACCAAGGCGTCTTGGTCATGGAAATCCACCAACCGGGCGGTTTTATCGTGGGTGGCGACCTCTTCTACCGGCTCTGTCGCGCTGGCGACAATTGCGGCCTCAACGCTCATCGCTTCAAGAAACGACCAGCTCAGCACAAATGGATAGGTCAGATAGACATGCACGCGGCTGACCTGAAGCATGCGGGTGAACTGATCGTACGGAATGCGCCCCATATAATGAACGCGCGCCCAGTCCTCGTCGGGGATTTGGTCGCGCACTTCGTCGATATAGATCTGTTTCCAGGTCTGCCCCTTGGGCGGCGATGCGCCATATGATGTCTCGTCGCCGCCGGTGATCAAGACCTTGGCGTTGGGGCGTTCGCGCAAAAGACGCGGCAGGGCGCGCATAAAGATGTGATAGCCGCGGTAGGGTTCTAAGTTGCGGTTCACAAAGGTGATCACCTCATCTTTGCGGGTGAGCGTGCCGAAATCCTGGATCTCAAGCACCACATCCTCATTGCGCACCAGCTGATCTGTGCGGATGCCGTCGTGAATCACCTCAATCTTATCGCGGAATTCCGGTGGAAAGCTGTCGGCCTGAAACTGGGTGGGGCTAAGCCCCGCGTCGCCAATGGCGAAATGCATGTGGTTGGTGATGTTTTTCATCCGCAGGCGCAGGGCATCTTCGGGCATGACCTCGCCTTCGAACTTGGCCTGCTCCACCCCATTATAAAATTCGCAAAACAGCCCGAGCCGCGCATTGGGCCAGACGTCTTTCACAAACAGTGATTCCCCCCAGCCGGGATGGGCGATGATCACATCCGGCGTAAACCCGTTTTCCCTAAGCGACATCGCTGCGGTGAAAAAGCTGTGCGCGCGAATCAAATGCGTGTTGGTGTTGATCATCCACGGATGCGGGTTGGTGCTGTTGGGTGGCACATTAAGCGTATAGGGCAGCACCTTTACACCCTGCCACAGCTGCGGTTCTTTCACGCGCAGGGTCAGCGCCACACATTCATGCCCAAGGGCGGCCAGTTCTGGCGCCAAATGCACAAATTGGCCGGGGAAGTTTTGGTGGATAAATAGGACTTTCATGGCACTGCTCATAGGGTTTCTTCGTTAATATTTCCGGCAGCATTCTGGGCGGCCCCGTGTCTTTTGCCCAAGATTATCGCACCCACACCCGCCCGTATAGAGCAAGAAGGCTGGACGCGCCCGCCCGCGCCCCTTATCACCAAGCGCGAATTGAATTGAAAAGGTCACGTGAAATGAGCCGTTACACCGCCGCTGATATCGAAGCAAAATGGCAGCAGGCCTGGGATGAGGCTGGGATTTTCACCGCCAAGCGGGATCCGAACCGTCCGAAATACTATGTGCTAGAGATGTTCCCCTATCCAAGCGGGCGCATTCACATGGGTCACGTGCGCAATTACACCATGGGCGATGTGATCTCGCGTTATAAATCGTCTTGCGGGTTTTCGGTGCTGCACCCGATGGGCTGGGATGCCTTTGGGATGCCGGCGGAAAACGCGGCAATGGCGCAGGGTGGTCACCCCGGCACATGGACCTATGACAATATCAAGACCATGAAAGGTCAGATGAAACCGCTGGGCCTGTCGATTGACTGGTCGCGCGAATTTGCCACTTGTGATCCGGAATATTACGGCCAGCAACAGGCGATGTTCCTTGATTTCATGGACAAAGGTTTGGTGTATCGCAAGAACGCAACCGTGAACTGGGATCCGGTTGATATGACCGTTTTGGCCAATGAGCAGGTGATTGACGGCTGCGGTTGGCGTTCGGGTGCGCAAGTGGAACGGCGTGATCTGACCCAATGGTTCTTTAAAATCTCGGATTATTCCAGCGAGCTGTTGGACGCTTTGGATGGCCTTGAAAACTGGCCCGAAAAAGTGCGCACCATGCAGGCCAACTGGATTGGCAAATCGCAAGGTTTGCAATTTGCGTTTGAACGCACCGATGGCGGCGAAGCGATTGAGGTTTACACCACCCGCCCCGACACCCTGATGGGCGCATCTTTTGTGGGCATTTCCCCCGATCATCCGCTGGCGAAAGAGCTGGAGGCGAAAAACGCCGACATCGCCGCGTTTAACGCCGAATGTCGCCGCATGGGCACCTCGGCCGCCGAAATGGAAAAGGCCGAGAAAAAGGGCGTGGACACCGGGCTGACCGTGAAACACCCGCTGGACCCGAACTGGGAGCTGCCGGTCTGGATCGCCAACTTCATCTTGATGGATTACGGCACCGGCGCAGTGTTCGCCTGCCCGGCGCATGATCAGCGCGACCTTGATTTTGCACGAAAATACGACCTGCCGGTGCGCGACACCTTTGTTGCGCTGGACGATCCCAAGCCCGTTGAAAACGAGGCCTTTGTGCCGATGAAATCGGAAAAGGTAAAATGGCTCGATCATTTTGCGGGTCTGGATGAGGCCACCGGTGATGACGCCGTCGCCGCCACCATTTCCTTTGTTGAGGCCGCCGGTTGGGGCAAAGGGGTGGAGCAATTCCGCCTGCGCGATTGGGGCCTAAGCCGTCAGCGTTACTGGGGTTGTCCGATCCCTGTGGTGCATTGTGATGATTGCGGTGTGGTGCCAGAAAAGAAAGAAAACCTGCCGATCAAATTGCCGTTTGACGAAGGTGGCAAGCCGATCGACTTTTCCATCCCCGGCAACCCGCTGGATCGCAACCCAGACTGGCGCAACTGTGCCTGTCCCAGCTGTGGCAAACCCGCCCAGCGCGAAACGGACACGATGGACACCTTTGTCGACAGCTCGTGGTATTACGCGCGCTTCACCTCGCCCGGTGCGGCCACGCCCACCGATCTGGCCGAGGCGGAGTATTGGATGAATGTTGACCAATATATCGGCGGCATTGAACACGCGATCCTGCATCTTTTGTATTCCCGCTTTTTCGCCCGCGCGATGAACATCACCGGCCATCTGCCCGACAAAGCGACCGAGCCCTTCAACGCATTGTTCACACAGGGCATGGTGACCCACGCGATCTACAAAAACGCGGAACGCACAGATGAGCATGGCCGCGCGGTTTACCACTATCCAGAAGAGGTCGAGGACCGCGACGGCGCAATGGTTGTTGCCGCGACCGGTGAAAAAGTCACCGTGATCCCTTCGGCCAAAATGTCGAAATCGAAAAACAACGTGGTCGACCCGGTGAACATCATCGACGCGTTTGGCGCCGACACCGCGCGCTGGTTTGTGCTGAGTGATTCCCCACCCGAACGGGACGTGGAATGGACCGCTTCAGGCGCGGAAGCCGCGCATAAACACCTGTCGCGCGTCTGGATGCTGTGTGATCGCATTGGTGAAATGGACGACACGCCCGGTCAAGGCGATGACGAATTGTTGCGCGAAATGCACAAGGCGATCCACGATGTGACCATGGGCATTGAAAGCTTTGGCTTCAACGCCGCCATCGCCAAGCTTTACGGCTTCACCAACACGCTCGCGAAATCCAAAGCGGGCAAAGCGGCGAAGCGTCAGGCGATCATGACGCTGGCGCAATTGATGTCACCCATGACGCCGCATTTGGCCGAAGATATCTGGGCCCATCAGGGTGGCGAAGGTCTGGTGGCACAAGCCCCTTGGCCCAAAGCCGATGAGGCCATGTTGGTCGACGACACCGTCACGCTTCCGATCCAAATCAACGGCAAACGCCGCGCGGAAATCAGCGTGCCGAAAGATATGGACAAGGCCGAGGTTGAAAAGCTCGCGCTTTCCCAAGAAGCTGTGATTAAGGTGTTGGACGGAAACACACCGAAAAAAGTCATTGTAGTCCCGGGACGTATTGTGAATGTGGTTGTCTGATCGCCGAACCTTTCTTACTTTTCTTACCGTGGGCGCGCTTGGCGCCTGCGGGTTCACCCCCGTTTACGGGCCCGGCGGCACCGGCGAAGGGCTGCGCGGTGCGATCACCATTGCCGCACCTGATGATCGCGAAGGCTTTGAGCTGGTCAAACAGCTGGAATCGCGCCTGGGGCGCAACCTGTCCGCGCCCTACCGCTTGACCTATAAGATCACCACCCAGACCCAAGGCATGGGTGTGACCCCATCGCAGGAAATCACCCGGACCCAAGTGTTGGGCGCGATTGAATATCAGGTTGTGCATGACGCCAGCGGGGATGTGGTGAATGAAGGGTCGGTGTCGAACTTCACCTCGTACTCATCCGAAGGGTCCACGGTGTCGACCGCATCAGTGGAACGCGCCGCCTATCGCCGGTTGATGATCTCGCTGGCGGATCTGATCACCACCCGCCTGATGGGTGGATTTTCGAGCTGGGCACGATGAAGCTGTCCCCGCGCGACGCCGCGCGATATTTTGCAAAACCCGAAGCGCACCGAACCGGCGTGTTGATCTATGGCACCGATCCCATGCGGGTGGCGCTGAAACGTCAGGAACTCATCACCGCCCTGATTGGTCCCGAAGGCGAAGAGGAAATGCGCCTGACGCGGATGCCCGCAGGTGATTTGCGCAAAGACCCGGCGATGCTGTCAGACGCGATCAAAGCGATCAGCTTTTTCCCCGGTCCGCGCGTGGCCTTTGTTGAGGACGCGACCGAAGTGGTGGGGGATATCGTCGCCAAAGCGCTGGAAGACTGGCAAGAGGGCGATGCACAGGTGGTGGTGACCGGCGGATCACTGAAACCCAAAGGCAAGCTGCGCAAACTTTTTGAATTGCACCCCAACGCCTATGCGGTTGGCATCTATGACGACCCCCCTTCGCGCGAAGAGATTGAGGCCGACTTCAAAAAGGCCGGCATTCAACAGATTGACCCCGAAGCGATGACGGACCTGATCGCCCTGTCGCGTGATTTGGATCCCGGAGATTTTCGCCAAACCGTTGAAAAGCTAGCCCTTTATAAACTGTCCGATGACACGCCGGTCAGCCCGGACGACGTGCTGGCAATGGCGCCCGCCTCTACCGAAGCAGGGCTGGATGATCTGCTGCATATCGTCGCCGAAGGGCGCGCAGGTGAAATCGGCCCGGTGCTGACCAAATTACAGGCCCAAGGAACGCAAGCGGTGGCGCTGTGCATTGCAGCCACCCGCCATTTTCGCGCCTTACACGGGGCCTCGTCTGACCCCGACGGCCCGGCGCAAGGAATCAATCGCCTACGCCCGCCCGTGCATTTCAAAAATCGTGACCGCATGGTGCGCCAAGCCCAGAAATGGGGGGTGCATCGGTTGGAGCAGGCGTTAGAAGTACTAATTGAAACCGATCTGAAACTGCGCTCAACCCAAAAGGCGCCGCAATTGGCCTTGGTCGAGCGGACCTTGATCCGATTGGCAATGTTAGGCGGACGGCGATAAGCCCTTAGCTGGCCACATCGCTTGTGGCCGATGTCCGGAGCCTCCGGCGGAGATATTTAGAGCAAGAAAAAGGCAGAGGTCTGCTTTTCCTCTTTCTATAAATATCCCGGGGGTCCGGGGGCTGGCCCCCGGCTAATGATGCGTCCGGGGGCTGGCCCCCGGTTGATGATGCGTCTGGGGGGTGACCCCCAGTTGGTGATGCGACTGGGGACCCCAGCTAGCGATCAAGCCATACCGCCGCAGCGCGTCCGGCGCGGCGCCCCGTGGCAAGGCAACCGGTGATCAGATAGCCGCCGGTTGGCGCTTCCCAATCCAGCATTTCACCACAGGCAAACACACCCAGCATTGGTTTTAACATCAGCCCTGTGTCCAAATCTTCAAAGGACACACCACCCGCGACAGAAATCGCCTCGTCGATAGGGCGCAGGCCCGCATGTCGGATCGGCAGGGCTTTGACCAGCGCCGCCAGACCCTTGGCATCTTGCGGCAGGGGGCGTGCAAATTCTTGCAGTAACGCAATTTGTGCAGGGCCAAGTTTCAACACTTTGCGCAGGTGGTTGGTAAGCGAGGTTTTCCCGCGGGGTTTGGCAAGGCGCGTTGCCACATCATCAACGCTGCGACCGGGCACCAGATCCACAAACAGATCCGCGCCTTCGCGCACCGCCTTGGACATGGCGTAAATCCCACTGCCTTCCAGCCCACGTTTGGAAATGACAAATTCGCCCTGAACACATGTGGCCCCGGCGGTTAGCCGCGCGGGTTTGATCGGCGCGCCGAAATATTTGATCATGTGGTGGGACCATGCCACGGTAAGCCCTGCGTTTGTCGGTTGAAACGGCGTGATTTTCGCGCCGCGTGTTTCCAACCACGGCACCCATGCCGCATCGGACCCAAGGCGCGCCCAGCTGGCGCCACCCAGCGCAAGGATCGTGACATCTGGTGTGACAGTCTGCGGGCCATCTGGGGTGTCAAAAATCAACGCCCCATCCTGCCACCCCTGCCAGCGCCAGCGGGTGTTGAATGTCACGCCCAAATCGGCCAAATCGCGCAGCCAAGCGCGCAGCAAAGGCGAGGCTTTCATGGCTTTTGGGAACACCCGGCCCGATGACCCGGTGAACACCTCTTGCCCCAGCGCACGCGCCCATTCTTTGACCGCTTCTGGTCCAAATTCCTGGGTGATTTCACGCAGGCATTCATCCCCCGAGTATTGATCCAAAAAGCGATCCAGAGGCTCATCCTTGGTCAGGTTCAACCCCGATTTTCCCGCCATCAGAAACTTACGCGCGGGTGAGGGTTTTGCCTCGGCCACGGTGACAGACACGCCTGCACGCGCAAGTTCCTGTGCGGCCATCAACCCGGCGGGTCCAGCCCCGATAACAAATGCTGTTTTCATGTTGTGGGCTCGGCGTGTTTCAATTCCACCACGCGGTGCGGGAACGGAATTTCAATGTCGTTGGCTTTCAGTGTTTTCCAGATTTGCATCATGACGCGGGGGGTGAATTTGTTGCGCCCGTCATCAATGCCTTCGACCCAAAATTCCAACGCAAAATCCACACCGCTGTCACCAAAGGCGCGCAATTCGCAGTCGGGCATATGTTCGGGGGTATCCGTCAGGACAAAGCCCAACTCTGCCACGGCGGCCTCAACCAATTCCGTCACCTGTTCCAAGTCACTGTTATAGCTGACGGAAAACGGTGCTTCGTACCGGTTTGCGCTGCCGGCGTCGGAATAATTGATCACGCGGGTTGTGATAAAATGCTCATTCGGAACCACAATCCAGCGGCCGTCAAAGGTTTCCAAGATCGCGGCGCGGGCGGTCATTTTCACGATGGTGCCCGCTTCGCCGCCATCCAGTTCCACATAATCGCCAACCGTGGCCTGACCTTCGACCAACAGGATCACACCCGAGATGAAGTTCGATGCGATTTGTTGCAGGCCAAAGCCCAAGCCGACACCAATGGCACCCCCCAAAACGGCCAAAGATGTCAGGTTGATGCCCATGATGTTCATCAAGATCAAAAACGCCGCGCCAAAGATCGCAATCTCCGCAGCCTTCACCGCAAGTTCACGGGTCGCCGGGCGCATTTCCTCTTGTTGTTTAATCAGGTTGGCAGATTGATCATTGGACCAACGGCCGAACCAGAAAATAATCCCACCGACCACGGCAAAGCGAATGGCAAAGAGCAGCGAAAAGCTCATGTTTCCAAGGGGAACCACGGTTTCATCAAGCCGGGTCATCACAGGATCAAGCAACCCAAGCGTATACAGCGCGGCCATGGGGATCAGGATGTATTTGCCCAAAAGCTTAAGGAATGGGTCCGAAATAATCTCGCGCGCAAAGGCCCGAACGGCGAGGAAAAGGAACACCCGCTTCCCAAACGCAATCACCGCACCTGAACCAAAAATAGACCGCGTAACCTGTTCGCCGATTCCGGTGAAGGCAAAGGCCAAAAGCGGCATCATCAAGGGCAAGAACAACAGCGAAAACCGCATTGCCATCGCAAGGTAATCTTTGCGCCCTTTGCTGGGGGTCAGATACTTAAGAATCAGCGGCTCCAGCCGCGCATTGGCGTACCGTGCGGCAAAAAACGCCACCAGCAACAGACCCAGTTGCGACCACGCCGCGGGGGACAACAGCCAGCCTTGGACCACGTCCCAAACGGGGTCCACATAGCCCCATAATTTCACGACGATCTCTGGTTGCCCTTCCATCATCCACCCTTCCACTTTTACACACGCACAGAAAGGCGAAAATCCCCGCCTTTTCCTCTTTCCAAAATATCCCCGCCGGAGGCATCCAACCGGGCCACAAACGCTGTCGTATAAATTAAACGGTGATCATCGCCTTCATTGTCGCCACGTGATCCGGACTTTGGGCGCGCGCATGGTCAGCCAGATCTAGCGCTGTGTCGATCAGCGCCTCGCCATCAACCACGCGGTCAATAAGACCCCAAGACAATGCCTCCTCCGCCATGATCTTTTGCCCCGCCATCAAGATCATCTTGGTGCGCGCAGGGCCGATCAGGGCGCTCATGCGCGCGGGATCCGAGGGTTGCGGCAGAAAGCCCAGCTTCATTACTGGGTAAAAGAACTTGGCCGTGGGCACCGCGATGCGAATATCACAGGCCAGCGCCATGCCCATCGCCCCACCCGCAAGCGTGCCGTTCAGCGCCGCGATGGTCAGGCAGGGTGCATTTGCAATCGCGCCCGACAGCCGTTCCCACACATCATCGGTGGCAAGCCCTGCGCGCGCTTCATCCAGGTCAGCACCGGCTGAAAACACTTTGCCCTCGCCGGTCAGGATCAAGACCTGCGCGTTTCCTGCCGCATCACCCGCGATTTGCGCCAGCTCTTCCAGCATTGCTTTGGTCAAGGAATTCGCTTTGTCGGGCCGGTTCAATGTCACCGTCCAAACGCCTGCGTCTTTTGTCAGGTTGATCATCCAAACACGCTCGCACGTTTGCGAATCTCAACATCACGCAAGGAAACCTCTTCGCCAAGATAGTCATCCGCATCATTCGAACACATCCACAACAACGTGCGTGCCACCCATTCTGGCGGGATATGATCATCCCAATTCAGTTTCGACACCGCATTGATGCCAGAGGATTTGATCTCGCGCTGCATCTGTGTGGCAACCGTTCCGGGCGAAAGCCCGATGGCACGAATGCCTTGACCTGCAGCCTCTTGATGCAGCGCCTCAGTCATCATTTTGGCCCCGGCTTTGGACGCACAGTAATGTGCCCAACCTTCGATCGCGCGGTGGGCGGCCCCGGAACTGATGGTCAAAACGGACCCGCCGCCTTGTGCCACCATCAAAGGCATCACGGCGCGCATTCCGTAGTAGACGCCCTTAAGGTTCACGTCGATCACATGGCCCCATTCGTCAGGATCACTTTCGATCAGCGGTCCGATGGGTTCAATCACGCCTGCGTTGTTGATCAACACATCTATGGCACCAAACTTGGCGACGGCGGCGTCGATCACGGCTTTCACATCGTCCCAGCGCGACACATCACAGGTCACGGCCAAGGCGTTGTCGCCAATCGCATCCGCAATCGCACCAATCTGCCCGGCACTGCGCGCGGTCAGCACCACATTTGCACCGGCGGCGGCAAAAATATGCGCGGCGGCCTCGCCGATGCCGCGGCTTGCACCGGTGATCACTACGGTTTTTCCAGTCATATCCAGCATGTTGGGCCCTCCTGCTTTCTGTCCTAAACTATGACCCAGCCTGAGACCAGAGCGCACGCAGACTTGCAGGCGGGGCTTTGGCAGTTTACCTGAAAGGGGAACAGATAAAGGAACCGCCATGACCGCGCTCGACACCCTGACCCAAAAGCTTTTGGATGCTGCTCGCAATGCGGGGGCCGATCAGGCGGACGCTTTGGCCGTGGACGGCACATCGCTGTCAATCGACGTGTTGAATGGCAAGCTTGAGCACGCCGAACGCTCCGAAGGTGTCGACATCGGACTACGCGTGTTGGTTGGCCAACGGCAGGCCTGCGTGTCGGCCTCGGATATTTCCGACATGACGATGCAGGCGATGGCGGAACGCGCGGTTGCGATGGCAAAAGAAGCGCCCGAGGATCCGCATATTCGTCTGGCGACCGCCGATGAGATTGCAAGCGGCTGGGATCTTGCAGCGCTTGAGCTGGCGGATCCGTCACAAGAACCAGACCCCGCAATGTTGGAACGCGACGCGGCCGAGGCCGAAGCCGCCGCACTGGCTGTTTCGGGTGTCAGCCAAGTGTCCTCCGCATCCGCCGGCTATGGCCGCCACCAATTTCACCTTGCCACCTCTAACGGGTTTTCTGGCGGTTATGGTCGCACCAACCGCGCCACATCTGTTGTCGCGATCACCGGCGAAGGTGCTGCGATGGAGCGCGATTACGCGGGCGAAATGCGCGTCTTTCAGGCTGATTTGCCCAGCCCCACGGAAATTGGCACCAAAGCTGGCGAGCGCACCGTTGCGATGGCCGGTGCCAAACAACCGCCCACTGGCGCCTTTCCGGTGCTTTACGATGAACGCGTGTCTGCGTCCTTGATTGGTCACCTTTTGGGGGCCGCAAATGGGTCGATGATTGCGCGCGGCAGTTCGTGGTTGCGGGATCATCTGGGCGAAGAAATCCTGCCCGCGGGGCTGGATTTGGTTGAGGACCCCCTGCGCGCCCGCGTGATGGGATCGCGCCCATTTGACGGCGAAGGTTTGGCCACCTCTGCGCGCAAAATCATTGACGCGGGCGTGTTGACCGGCTGGACGTTGGACATCGCCACCGCTGAAAAGCTCGGCATGCAAAGCACGGCAAGTGCGTCGCGCGGCACGTCATCGCCGCCTTCGCCTTCTATCTCAAACGTGGCGCTGACACTGGGCGACAAAACCCGCGAAGATTTGATCCGCGACATGGGCACCGGGCTGATCGTCACCTCAATGATCGGGTCCACGATCAACCCGACCACCGGCGATTATTCGCGCGGGGCGTCCGGGTTTTGGGTCGAAAACGGCGAGATTGCCTATCCGGTGAATGAATGCACCATCGCGGGCAATCTGATCCAAATGCTGAAAACCATCATCCCTGCCAATGACGCCGAGCCGCATCTAAGCCGCCTTGTGCCCAGCCTTTTGGTGGATGGCATGACGCTGGCCGGCGCGTAAAATTGAGCGCTGGTATGAGCGATCTTGACCTGTTGATTGATGCGGCAAAAGCGGCGGGTGACATTGCGCGCGGTTTTTTCAAAGCGGACCCAGAGGTGTGGAACAAAGAGGGCGGCCAAGGCCCGGTGACCGAGGCGGATTTGGCCGTGGACCGGATGCTGCGCGAAGAGTTGACCCGCGCGCGGCCCTATGCCTGGCTGTCGGAAGAAACCGACGATGATCTGGCCCGTTTGGACGCAAATGAAGTGTTCATCGTTGACCCCATTGATGGCACCCGCGCGTTTATCGAAGGGTCCAAACATTGGGCACATTCGCTGGCCATTGCACGTGGTGGAATTGTAGACGCGGCGGTGGTGTATTTGCCGGTGGCGGGTAAGCTGTACGCCGCCCAGCGCGGTCAGGGGGCCACGCTCAATGGTCAGCCCATCACGGTCAGTGGCCGGGGTGAGGTTGAGGGCGCCACCGTGCTTGCCTCAAAACCCAACTTTGATGTCACCCATTGGATCGACGCGAAGGTGCCGCCGGTGGAACGAAAATTCCGATCCTCATTAGCGTATCGCCTGTCACTGGTGGGCGAGGGGCGGTTTGATGCGATGATGACGTTGCGCGCGACCTGGGAATGGGATGTGGCCGCCGGAAGCCTGATTGTCGAAGAGGCCGGTGGGCATGTGTCCGACCGCCGGGCGGGGCTTGCACGGTACAACAACCGCAATCCCATGCTGAACGGAATGGTGGCCGCCAGCCCGAAAGTGCATGACGCCTTGGTGGCGCAGCTCTTGTAAGGTTTTGTTAGAACTAACATTCAATGAAAATTAGGCTTTGCGAACCAGATTTCAGGCGCTAACACTATAGGCACTGAATTTGAAAGAGGTGCGCCTTTGTCTGATACGCCGACCAAACCCGCCCGCCGCCCGTTGACGCTTCGTGATGTTTCCGAGGCCTCTGGCGTCAGTGAAATGACCGTTAGCCGCGTGTTGCGCAATCGGGGGGATGTCAGTCAGGCGACGCGGGAAAAGGTTTTGGCGGCAGCGAAAGAGCTTGGATATGTGCCCAATAAAATCGCAGGCGCCTTGGCGTCACAGCGGGTGAATTTGGTCGCGGTTGTGATCCCTTCGCTCTCCAACATGGTGTTTCCAGAGGTTCTGACCGGCATCAACGAAGCGCTAGAGGACACGCCGCTACAGCCGGTGTTTGGCGTGACCAATTACAAACCGGAACGCGAGGAAAAAGTCCTGTATGAAATGCTCAGCTGGCGCCCATCCGGGGTGATTGTGGCGGGGCTTGAGCACAGCGAAAACGCCAAAGCGATGTTGCGGGCGGCGGGCATTCCTGTGGTGGAAATTATGGACACCGACGGGCCAGCAATTGACGCCTGCGTGGGGATTTCGCATCGCCGCGCGGGGCGCAAAATGGCCAAAGCGATCCTGAAGGCGGGCTATCGCAATATCGGCTTTTTAGGCACCAAAATGCCGCTGGACCACCGCGCCCGGAAACGGTTTGAGGGGTTCACCGAGGCGCTGGCCAAAGAAGGCGTTGAGATCATGGATCAGGAATTCTACGAAGGCGGATCCGCGCTGGCCAAGGGCCGCGAGATGACCGAGGCGATGCTGAAACGATCGCCAAAGCTTGATTTTCTGTATTATTCCAACGACATGATTGGCGCCGGTGGACTTTTGTATTGCCTTGACCAAGGTATTGATGTGCCGGGCAAAGTTGGGTTGGCGGGCTTTAATGGTGTTGAACTGTTGGACGGGCTACCGCGGAAATTGGCCACAATGGATGCGTGCCGGCTTGAAATCGGGCGCGCCGCTGCCCGCATCATCGCAGAACGCGCCGCAGGGGATGGTTTGGCGGGGGGGGAACGGATTGAGCTTGCCCCAAAAATCACGCCGGGCGACACGCTGAAGCGGCGCTAGACAAGCGTGCTTCCGCGATTTACAGAAACGGCATGGCCCCGTGGCTCAACTGGATAGAGCAGCCCCCTCCTAAGGGGCAGGTTGGTGGTTCGAATCCACCCGGGGTCACCACAAACACCTGAAATTCAACCGCGCCCGGAAGACCCGAGCGCGGTTGCACTTTTTTCAATCGCGCTCACAGCGACAGACCCGTTTTTGCAGCCAAATAAATTTCCATTTGGTCGAGGTCCGTGCCTGCGATGATGCTGTCACTGATCGCCATCTGGTAAACGCGACCTGAAAACGGCAGCGACGAAGCCCCGCGGGATCCTAGGTACAGAGGGTGGTTGCCAAAGGTTCCCGCCCCCAGTGATCCCGCGCTTTGACTGGTCACGCTGCCATTTGCACGCAATGTCGAACTGGGTGCCGCAATGTCCACCAAGCCTGTCAGCACGTTATCAACTGGTGCTGAAAAACCGGAAATATTCAGGTCAACGGTGCTGCTGCCACGCGCACGCCAAAAATAGTTATCGGCGGTCGAGACAGGGGCAAACAGTGCAAAAGTGCCATTGTACGCGCTTGACGAGCTGCTTAATTCTGCGCAGCACGCCGCAGCCGCATCGCTGGATTTTCGGATTGCCATGAAGACGCTGACTTTGTCGGTATGCACCAAGCTGATCGCATTGGTTTGCATCGCATCGTCAACACCATCAAAGTCCAGCCAGTGCAGCGTTCCATCGGTTCGATAGGTTGGCCGCTTGGCTGTCACCGATTGGGTGCAATGATGGCCGTTACCAGACTTATCCTGGATCAACCCAACAGGTTGCCCGTCCGCTGTGACTGGTACCGTACCGGCGCTGTCTTGAAACATCGAGGAGAGATCCGACGGATCTATCCAAAACGATGGGGACACCGCATTTGGAGAAAAGGGGGGAACCAAGTCTCCTTCTGCGGCATCCATAAAGATACCAAGCCCTACCTGCATTACCACAGCACCACGATGTTGGTTGCGGTGGTTCCGGTCGCATGTACGCGTTTGATCCGGATCGCATGGGCGACGCCCGCGGCCAAGGTCAAGGTGGCGGTATCACCGCCCAATGTGGTCACGGTCACATCACCTGCGCCGCCCACCAGAATGCCACGGCTGACATTGGCAAGGTCGGTGCCGTCATCTGGGGTGACATTTGCCAAATGGTTGGCAGGTGCTGTCAGCCCGGAAGAGTAGTTTTTGAAATCATCGGCCATTGCATTCTCCTTCGAAGTCGCCCGCACACCCCTTGCGCGTCAAATGGTCAGCGCAAGCGGGACCACATGCATCACACACAAGGGAGAGGCAGAGTGAGGGCGTGTTTGAAAACCTCGAAAGGGATTTAGCGCAAAGGCTTAAACAAGCCTTAATGACACCGTGCGCCGATGTGGGGGATGCAACACCCGGTCAGGTGGCACAGGCCGGCACGCCCATGCGGATCAAAGCCCGCCCCTTGACCTTGTAATACCCCTGAATGCGATTGCGCGCCTTGCTCAGATACCAAGACTGGATCGGTTCGGGATAAAAACTGGCCATCACACGGGACCAATGTTCAAACTGATCTTGGCTTAAAGGGCGCCCGGATCGTGATGGCCCATGAAATCCAAAAGTGGTGCGCGGGCTGACACATGTGCCCGCCACACCCAGATACATTGTACAAGAGGACAGGCAGACCGAACCGGTGATGGCGACCTTTAAACCAGATTTTCGAATGCCTTCAATTTCAGCAACACGGTGTCGGATCACGCCACCACGATCATTGCCAACGACGATCACACCGCTGCGCGGGTTTCGTCGCTTTTCTGCGGCGGTTGCGGGCAAGGCAAGAGCCACACCCAGTACAATCGCAACCAGAGTTGTTAAGATTGGCGCACGCCGCACACGCGCCCACAGTTTTTGCCGGGCGCAAACTGCACCCCTAAAGATTTTCTGTCGCATTTTCACCCCTCGTGAAGATGCCCGGCACAAGACCAGACCACGGACGGCACCCACCGTCCAAGGGGAATTAGGGCGGAGAAACCTTACTATTACGTTGTTTTTAAAGCTTAAAGTGCGGCACTATTGATGTTGATTTGCAAAAAACACCGATCAAATTTTGTCATTTCCAATGCCCACGCACCTTCATATTTCCCCCTGAGAAAAAGGGGTTTAGGTGAAAAAAACGCTAACCATCCGGCCGTAACTCGACTATCTTAAGGAGATATTGCAACCAGTCGGTTCGCGTTTAAGGGGATTGATCGTAAAAGGCGCATGCATGTCAGAATGGCTTTGGTCACTTAGACCCAATGTAATCAAATTGTGCGCAGCGGCAGTGTTTTCGCTGATCGCCGGCACCGCGGCCCAGGCGCAATCCTCAACAGCGGCGCAGCTTTCCAGCTTTGGGATGCCCGGCTTTATCGACACGCCCACAGCCGAAACGCTGCAAGACGGCGACATTGCCTTAAGTTTCGCAACCATCGGCAAAGGCATCCTGCGCAACACCGCCGCCTTTCAAATCACGCCCCGACTAACCGGATCCTTCCGCTATGCCTCACACGGGCAGACCATCGGGGACGGCGGAAATTACGACCGTAGTTTCGACTTTTCCTATCTGCTGCTGAAGGAAAGCAAATACCTGCCTGCGCTGGCGTTTGGCATGCGTGATTTCGCAGGTACCGGCAACTACAGCAGTGAATATTTTGTCGCGACAAAACACCTTGGATCGCGGCTCACTCTATCTGCGGGCGTTGGCTGGGGGCGGATCGCAGGACAGGCGCGCCCGGTCCTGATTGATGGGGATTCCATTGATACCTACAAATACTGGTTCTCAGGTGACATGGGATATTTTGGTGGGTTGCGCTGGCAGGTGAATGACCGACTGTCGCTGCTGGCCGAATACTCGCCCGACACCTATGATTACGAGACCCGCACCTATGGGTTTGAACGCAAATCCCCCTATAATTTCGGGTTGAAATACGACATTAATGCCCGTTGGAGCATGGGGGCCTATTACGCTTATGGAAGCGTGTTTGGCTTGCAGTTCAGCCATGTTTTCAACCCAAAACACCCCAAGATTGTTGGTGGTCGTGATGGCGCCCCCCTTCCCATCGCGCCACGGGGAACCGCAGCACAAAATTGGAACGGGAATTGGGTGAACTCTGCCCCGCAGCGCAGCACAGTCATGGCCCACACCAAGGCGCTTTTGCATCAACAAGGGCTGGTTCTGGAAAGCTTGACGTTTATTGGAAGCCGCGCGGTTTTGCGGGTGCGCAACCCGAATTACGGCGCGGTTGCCCAAGCGATTGGTCGCAGTGCACGCGCCCTATCCCAAAGCCTTCCCGACCACATTGATCAGTTTGACATTATCCCTGTCGTGAACGGCATGAACACCGCCCAAACATCATTGCGCCGCGATGATCTTGAGCAATTTGAATGGCACGCAGATGGCGCAGCACTCAGTTTTGCAAACGCGGTTATTGTCGATGGAGCGCGGATTCAAACACCTGATGGGGATCAAAATCCCGCAAACTATCCAGCGTTCACCTATGGCATTCGCCCCTATCTTTCAGCAAGCTTATTTGATCCCGACAGCCCCCTGCGCGCAGATTTTGGGGTGCAGCTGGATGCGTCTTACACGCCCTCGCCCGGCCTGATCTTTTCGGGTCAGTTGCGGTATCCTTTGCTGGGGAACCTAAACACCAGCACGCGCACATCCGACAGCGTGTTGCCCCATGTGCGATCGGACGCGGTTGAATATGACAAAGCGTCCACGCTTGAAATTTCACACCTGACGGCAGAGTATTTCTTTCGCCCCGGCACCAACCTTTATGGTCGCGTGACCGCTGGCTATCTCGAACGAATGTATGCGGGCGTATCCGCCGAAGTGTTGTGGAAGCCCGTCAACAGCCGTTTGGCCCTGGGCGCCGAGGTGAATTATGTGAAACAGCGCGATTTCGACGTTTTGTTTAACCTGCGTGACTACAGCATCTTCACGGGGCACCTGTCGGCCTATTACGAATTTAACAACGGGTTTTCAGGCCAAATTGATGCCGGCAGGTATTTGGCCGGCGATTGGGGCGCCACGCTGAAATTCGAACGGCGTTTTGCAAATGATTGGCGGGTTGGGGTGTTTATGACCATGACCGATGTGTCCTTTGAAGACTTTGGCGAAGGGGCTTTTGATCGCGGGTTTTATGTACACATCCCCAACGCATGGCTGACCGGGGAACCTTCGCGCGAAGGCTATTCCCACACTGTCCATCTGATCAATCGGGACGGCGGGGCCAAACTGGATGTGCGCAACCGGCTGTATGACGTTGTGCGTGACTTTCAGAACCCTGCTTTGGAACAACGATGGGGACGGTTTTGGCGATGAAAAAATGGACCATTCTTGTAGCGTTGCTTGGGGTGCTGACGGCCTGTGTTGGATCGGATGGGTCTGAAAAGACTTTGTCAGATCGTTTTTCTTATAGCTCTAAGCCCGGCTTTGACCATCGAAACACATTGGACGCAGCAAATGCTCTGGCGCAATCGGGGGCGCCGGCGTTGTCAATCCGTGTGGACAAACGCGCGGTGAACGGCGTGTTGTTTTTGCAAGAAGACAGCCGCGGGTACCAATCCTTTCTCAGCGCCGACAACAGCATGGTTGTGTTGAAAAATGGCGTGTTATCCGCGACGCGCGGGCTGGGGTGGGATCTGATCTCATCAGATGTTGCGGCGCTGCACGTGGCCTTACAGTCGGCCAATACAACACAGCCTTACTCGCGGACCTATCACCACTTGGACGGCGAAGATCAAGTGACCGCCACGGTCGTGTCCTGCGATCTGTCCCGCCGAGGGGAACGGTCGCTTATGGTGGATGACAGATCCATGAGCACACAGCTGTTCCAAGAGAAATGCGTAAACACAGATCACGCGTTTCAGAACCTTTATTGGGTCGCGGACAACAAGATCATCCAGTCCCGCCAATGGGCGGGGTCTGGTATTGGCGCCATTGCCATGCGCCAGTTCGATTGACCTAGTATAAAGCGTTTCCAGTTAGTATCGAATTGCTTGTTCGCCGCCTGTCGCTTCGTTCAGACGCGAAAAGCGATAACGGATGTTTCAATGAAAGCTGGAAAGGCTTAAGCGCCAAATCACATCAGTTGTTAACTGTGCTGGTGGTGGAATTCGCAGACCCCATCGCGCCCAGCGCCAAGGCGCCAGCGCCCGCCGCCAATGCCGGTGCGATGGCGAAGGGAACAAAACCCGTAACCTCACCAGCCGCCTCAACCCCAAGGCATTCATCACCCGATGCAGCAACTTGCCCTGCCGCTGGGGCGCAGGGTGGCGCTGGTGCGGGTGCTGGCGTTTCAGCCCATAGGGGTGGTGCCATCACGAGGGCCATGGATGCGATCATGATTTTTCTGTCAATCATTTCGACCTCTTTAACTTTGCAGGTTATATATGGGTAAAAGATCACCCCTTAATATTTGGTTAACACTTATTCACACGAAGGCGCGCCACTTCAGCTTCCTGAATTGGCAATTGCCGCCGCCAGCAACGACGGAGAGATTTGCCGGATCACCCGACCCCAAATCGTAACGGGCTGTTCGGTTACAAAAACCACATCGTTTGGACGCAGCTCAAATCGCGTGGCCAAGACCAGATTGGCCGCATTGGTGGCATCTAGATGCCAAGCCTGAATGCCACCGCTGTTTTTGTGCCCACGCAGCACGTAAACCTCGGCTATATTACCGGTCTCATTGCGAACACCTTGTGCTTGATCAAACAAAGCATCCGCCAAGACGGCTTTGCGTTCATAAGGCAGCGTATACCGCCCCTGCGCGCCAACCTCGCCCGAGATATAGACATAATCCCGGTCAAGTGCGCCAAGCTTTTGGCGGGTTTCAAAATTTTGCCGTGCTTCTTGCAGTTCGGCCCGGCGAAGCCCGACTTCGGACGTCAGCTGACGCAGGCTGCTTTCACGCGCTTCTTGGCGTCGTTCAGACACGCGGATCTGTTCTTCAAAATACCCCTGCGCGCGGGTCAGGTCATAACCAGTGTCCACATAAACCGCATCGCCCGGTTTCAACGAAAGGGTCTGAATGTCGGGGCGTTTGGCGTAAATCTCACGCGGGATTTGGTAAAGCTTTCCATCCCGGAAAATACGAATGACCCCTTGGCCTGTGCTGTTTTTCTCAAGCCCGCCCGCTTGGGTCAGCGCCTCGTTCAACGGCAGCGCCGTTAGGGTCATGGGCGCAATCATCGGCTTGCGAACCGCACCGCCAACAGCCACCCGCTGAGAGTTGAATTCCGCGATTTCCAAGCTAAACGCCGGGTCAATTTGATGCTCAACCAACGCTTTGAACAATTTGGCTTCGGCTTCTTCAACCGTCATTCCGCCCAGCTCAACCCGCCCAACGTCAGGGATCGCAATCGCGCCGTCATCTTGCACGGTGTACCCTTGTCTGCGGTTTTGCGCGGCCAAAAGCCCGGTCAATTCACTGACGGTTGTCCCGGATTGTGAGGTCGCCAAAAGCACAACATCACCAACGCCAATCCGGTACGGGCCGGGTTGGTACGCAGGGGGCAAGCTGAGCTTTGCTTTGGTAGGTCGGGGCGCATCCCCATAGGCGGGTTTTGGCAAGGCACCAGCACCAAGCGCCGTGCCATTTGTTCCCGCTGTTTGCGAGAAAATGGCGGGCAATGTCTTGGGGCTGTATTCCGATGCATTTGCCGAGGTCAGGCTGTTGGCGGTGATCTGAACAACGTCAACAGCCCCCACCGCTGTGGCCTCTTCCACAACACTTGCGCTGTTGTAAACCGCGCCGCAATTGGCCAGCATCAAAAGGGTTGTCGCGATACAGAGTAGTCTCACACCTAGTTCCCCAAAATTAGGTCATCCGCCTTGCCTTAGAACTAACAGATTTCAAACACACGGTAAAGAAGAGTAGTGCGTCAATCCCACCCCAAAAAGATGTGACTCAAATCGCAGTCACACCTTTTTCTGAAATCAACGCTGCGGTCAATTTTCCCGTTACACAGGCGCCCGTATCTACGGATATCAGGCCATTTTCCACCTGCAAATCTGGGACAGAAACATGCCCCCGGACAATCCATTGCCCGTCCGTGCGGATCATGGGCGCCCTGTCCCTTAGCCCCCACATCAGAACCCTGTCAGACTGTTGGCACATTGGCTTTGACGGGTCCGCCGCCGCATGCACCACATGAACATTTCCGGTTGAGCACACGGTCGGCAAGCCCCGCAACCATCGGATCATTTCAGCAGGCATTTTATCTCGCAATTGATCCCGCCAATGCCTTAGCTTTTCAGGGTCGCGCGTGGGCGTCACGCCGGGGATTTTATAGCTGCCAAGCGTTTGCATCCCCCCATACCGCAACCATCTAGCGCCCTGTTCTTCTGGCCCATCCAGAAACGACAAAAGCATATCTTCGTGATTGCCGCGCAGACAGGTAACCCGCCCATTTTGCGCATGGCTCAGATCAAAAAGGCGAGCCAGAACACCCGCGCTGTCTTCGCCTCGGTCAATGTAATCTCCGACAAAAATCAGGGACATGTCTGGGGTTAAATGGGGTTCAATGCGCTCAAGCAATTGATCCAAAAGGTCCAGCCGCCCATGCACATCGCCGACAGCGACAAACGGAGTATCGGGGCAAAGCGGCGCTGTGAAATCAGGGGGCGCAGGATGGTTCGCGCAAAACCGAAACAGTTTCCGAAGCCCGATCATGCCTGAGATAGCCCATCAGCTTTCATAATACCCGCCGTCCTCAGACGCATACCCGCCATAGGTCTCCCCATAGCCATAGTGCTTCATCTTTTTCATATCAATCTGCGTCAACACCAAGCCGGTGATCTGAACTTTACCTTGTGCAAACTGGCGCAGACCTTCGGAGATTTGATGACGGGCGGTTGCATTCCAACGCACCACATAAAGCACTGCGTCCGCCACATGCGCGATGACCCGCGCGTCTGGCACGGCCAGCACGGGTGGCGTGTCGATGATCACAATATCATAGGCCACGCGCGCGTCTTGGATAACGGCCTGAAACCGGTCCGACGAAAACACATCCGCGGCATTGCCTGCGCTTCGCCCGGCCACCAAGACATCAGCCCCAAATCGATCAACCCGCTGGACGGCTTCTGCAAGGGTTTGCTCGCCTGATAAAACATCCTGAAGACTGCCTGTTCCAGCCAGATCAAAATACTGCGAAAACACCTGTCGACGTAAATCCCCTTCGATCAGCAACACCCGTTTGCCCATGCCAATAAAGTTTTGCGCCATGGCGATGGACACTGTGGTTTTGCCCTCGCTTGGACCAGAAGAGGAAATCATCAATACTTGTGGGGGGTGGTCAAGATTGGACAGCACGACCGATGTCCGCAGGTTGCGCACGGCCTCTGCGGCGGAAGAGGCGGGTTTATCTACCAAATACTCCAACAACTCCCTGCGGGTCACATCTGGAACGGCTGGGATTTTGCCCATCACGGGAAGCCCGCTTAACGCCTCTAACTCATCCGAGGTCCGAATGCCGTTTTGCAACACCTCGCGGGTCAGGATGGCGCCTGCACACAGCACCAACCCCATGATCCCGGCAAGCGCGGTAAAGCGCGATTTATGCGGCGCGGATGGACCGATGGGCACGGCAGCTGTCGACAGGACCCGGCTGTCTGCCTGTTGGATGCCTGCCTGCACAGATGTCTCTTTTAAACGCGCCAGGAAATGTTCGTAAATCAGGCGGTTTGCCTCTGCCTCTCGGGTCAGCTGTTCCAATGCCAAAAGATCTTCGGATTGCTGGGTGTATTTTTCCTTAAGCTGGGTAAGCGAGGTTGTGATGGAGCGCGCTTGGGCCAGGGTGCGACTTTGTTCCAGCGACAACCGGTCCCGCGCCAATTCATACCCACGCTCAAGCGCTTCATCGGCGTCTGCGCGGATCAACCGTCCAAGCCCCAAATCACGCACCACTGACAGCAATTCATCCGCATCCCCCCGCGCATAAGCCGCGTCGAGCTGGGAGATTTGTGCATCCTGCAGGTCTTGTTCAAGACGCAAATCATCCTGCCGCAACCGGGCATCTTTGATCTGTCGGTTCAGCACCTCAAGGGCGTCGGCGCTGACCAAATCGGTTCTGGCGGAAAAGGCTTTGACCGACGCCTCGGCGCGCTCAAGGTCCGTTTGCAAAACGGCGACACGTTCGGTCAGCCATGAGGTGGCTTTTTCGGTTGCCTCGAATTTCACCTCAACCTGATCTTGGATGTAAACGCGGGCCAGCGCATTGGCCAGATCGGCGGATTTCGACGGGCTGCTGGTCACGGCGGTGATCGTAAACACAAAGCTGTTGCGCAGGTTGGCAATCGTAATTGCAGATAAAACGCGGTCGATTGTGGCGTTGCGAATGACATCGGGATCGGGGATTGCGTCCGTGTCGGCTGATGGGGACAGGATTTTCTTAACCGTGCTTAACGAAAAGCCAGAGGGTTTGATCAGCGCGGGGTTAAACTCGGCATCTTCAGTCAGCTTTTGCCGGTCCACGAGCTTGCCGATTAATCCGCGCGACCTCAGAACCTCAACCTCGGTATTTACCGTGGCTTGATCCGCGCCCAGCCCGGAAATGACGTTATCAATATCGACAACCTGCTCTTGACGGCTTTCCAACATCACCACAGCGCGGGCGGTATAGGTTGGGGTCACGGCTTGCGAAACATAGATACGCCCGACCAGAGCGGCCACAATCATTGAGGCTAGGATCAACCACCGACCACCCCATAAAACCCGCACCACTTTCAACAGATCCAAGCTGTCGTCCTGAGGGGTGTTCAGCAACGGGGTTGCGTGTAAATTGTTGGGCCAGTTGACTGTCATTCCGGGGGTGATCCTACCCGTTAAAGGAGTATCGTTAACCTTTCACACTCTGCCAGATTGTGCAAAGTGTTTTCCAGTCCCCGTCACGCCCCTGCGCGCGTCAAAACGGTCCAGATTGTGCGAAACACCAAGCGCAGTTCCAGGGCAATGCTGGCGTTTTCAATATAATGCAGATCAGCCAAAACCTTGGCGCGTGTGGCATCCAGCCCAATGGCATACCCCAATTCCACCTGAGCATACCCGCTGATGCCAGGACGCACCTGATGACGGGCGCGGTATTCGGGAATTTCACGAAGGTAAATCATGGCGTGATCAAACGAATCCGGTCGCGGGCCAATCAAGCTCATCTCGCCCCGCAGCACGTTCAGAATTTGCGGCAATTCATCAATGCGCGTTTTGCGCATAAACGCCCCCAGACGCGTCACACGATCCGCTTCGATGTCCTCGTGGTATTCACGGTTGGCGGCACCGGTTTCCAACATGGACCGAAACTTAAAGGCGCGAAATTTTTTGCAATCGCGGCCCATGCGATCCTGAACATAAAAAACGGGCCCGGCGTTCATCCAAGGGTTGAGAAGGCTGAAAAGTGCTGCAAACACGAAAACCAAGGGCAACAAAAGCACAGCGAAAGTGATGTCCAAGACACGTTTGAAAGCCAGAAACAGCCACCGCCAATGAAGCTTCCGGTCAGATGCAAGCGTTTGGGAATTGACGGCTGACAGGTCAAGAAAGGTCATAGCGTTCCCCCTAGGGACACAAGTTACGGCGAACAAACAGCCTCAATCTTTACCACGAAAATTACTTATGGTTGCATTTTTATCTATAACCTAAGCGTGTTGTAAACACATTTAGTACAATTTTAGATGGTTTCACAGTATTTGATTAACCCTAACGAGCAATTTCCACATGAATTCACACAGATAGGAGCATTTATCTCAAGTAATTATTTTTGTTAATAATTATTAACGACGTACGAAATATTCCTGATCAAAGGATGTAAATCCACCTGTGCCCCACGCGTTTCAATGTTTAAACGCAGCAATGGCTCTGTGTTTGATTTCCGAACATTCATCCGCCAACCATCAAAGCACAAACTCAACCCATCAATCTCGCTCTGGTTGTTTGCCTTCAAAGCATATTTTTCTTTGACCGCATCCATTGCCTTTTGCGCGTCCCTGACCCGGAAATTAATCTCGCCCGACGATGGAAACTTTGTTCGGCGACGTTCGATCACATCGGCCAACCGGGTGTTCTTTTGCCCCAGAAACTCCAACACCATCAGCCAAGGGATCATGCCACTGTCACAGGACATAAAGGCCCGAAAATAGTGATGTGCGGACATTTCACCACCATAGATTGCGCCCGTGTCGCGCATGGCTTGCTTGACAAAAGCATGCCCTGTCTTTGCCATGATCGCCTGCCCACCTGCGCGCTTCACAATGTCTTCAGTGTTCCAAACCACCCGCGGATCATGCACAATTTTTGCGCCCGGTCCTTTCAGCAAAAACGCCTCGGCCAACAGGCCAACCACATATTCGCCGGCGACAAACTCACCCGTATGATCAAACAGAAAACAGCGGTCAAAATCCCCATCCCACGCAATGCCAAGATCGGCGTTCTGCGCCACAACTTCGCGCGCTGTGATTGGTTGGTTTTCTGGCAAAAGTGGATTGGGAATGCCGTTCGGAAACTGGCCGTCCGGTGTGTGATGCATACGGTGGAATGTCAGCGGTGCACCGGCGCGCTCTAACGCCGTTGCGATGGCATCAAAGCTTGGGCCCGCAGCACCGTTACCGGCATTCACCACGACTTTCAGTGGTGGCAATTTGGACACATCCACGAAAGACAAAACACGTTCCACATAGGCGCAGCGCGCATCGTCAGACAATGAAGTTTCAATCCGCCCCGGCACAGAAGAGGCATGAAACTCTTGCCGTTCCGCACAAGCTTTAATGTCTGAAAATTCGGGAGGAGTAAGTGGGGCTGATCCCGCCTTGACCATCTTTAAGCCATTGTAATTAATTGGATTATGCGATGCGGTCACACAAATTCCGCCAGTAGCTTGGAAATGCGCGGTGCCAAAATAGACCTCTTCTGTGCCGCAAAGGCCAAGGTCAATCACCTCAACCCCAGAGGCCACAAGCCCGCGCGCAACCGCGTCTGACAGCGTCAAAGACGACGCCCGCGGATCACGGCCCAGCACCACACGAGTTGCCTTTAAGACTGTTGCAAACGCGCGGCCAATTCGTTCGGCAACGCCTTCATTCAGCTCATCCCCAAGCCGCCCCCGCACATCATAGGCTTTGAAACAGGTAAGGGCGTCAGCGTGTACAGTCACCCTTTTGCCCCTTGCCCGCGCGCATAAACGTCTTCATAGCGGATGATGTCATCTTCCCCTAAATAGGCACCAGTTTGCACTTCGATCAGGGTAACGGGCAGTTTTCCGGGGTTTTCCAACCGATGTTTTGTGCCGAGCGGGATATAGACAGATTGGTTTTCCGCCACCAATTTTTCATCTTCACCGATCACAACTTTCGCGGTTCCCGCCACAACAATCCAATGCTCTGCCCGGTGGTGATGCGATTGCAAACTCAGTGATGCACCGGGGTGCACAACAATGCGTTTCACCTGAAAGCGATCGCCCATCGCGAGGCTTTGAAACGACCCCCAAGGCCGGTGATCCGTTGGGAATTCCGTCGCCTGATGCACGCCTTTCTGTTTCAACGCACAGACAGCTTTTTTGACGTCCTCAGCATGGCTCGCATCAGCCACCAAAACCGCATCGGGCATCGCCACCGCAACGATATTTTCCAGCCCCACGCCCACCAGCGCTACGGCGTCGTCTTCTGACCATAAAAGCGTATCTTTGCAATCAATTGCACTGGCCTGCCCTTTTACAGCGACCCCTTTTTCATCCTGTTCGGTTTCACGGTGCACCGACGCCCAGCCACCTAAATCGGTCCATCCCGCCGAAAAAGGAACAACGGCCAGGTTCTCGGCCCGCTCCATCACCGCGTAATCGACTGAGATGTCTTCCGCCTGCCCCCAAGCCGTTGGATCCAAACGTAAAAATCCCAGATCCGGCTTGCCGCTTTCAACCGCTCTTTTGACCGACGTCATAAGCTCTGGCGCGTGGGTCGCAAAGGCTGCAAGGATCGTTTGCACCGAAAACAGAAAGATGCCCGCATTCCAAAGGAACCGGCCAGTCGCCAGCATTTCCGCCGCGCGGTCCACGTCTGGTTTTTCAACAAAAGCCACAAGATCCAATGGGTGTGTTGAGCCATTTGGATTGTTCTCAAGCTCAAGATACCCATAAGCGGTTTCGGGATGGGTTGGCGTGATGCCAAAGGTGACCAGCTTGCCGTCATTTGCGGCGTCTCGCCCAATTTTCACAGCATCAAGAAAGGCCTCTGGATCTGAAATCACATGATCCGAGGGCGCGACCAGCATGGTGGCGTCCGGGTCCGTTTTCGCCAACCACAGTGCGGCCGCAAGAATCGCAGCGGCGGTGTTGCGCCCTTCTGGCTCGATCAATATCGCGCCGGGATCCACGCCAATTTCCGCAAGCTGTTCTGTGACAATGAACCGAAAATCAGAATTTGTCAGAACAACCGGGGCGGCGAATTCTGCACCCGTCAACCGCTTCACAGTGGCTTGCAGCATTGTATCTTTGCCCGACAGGCGGGCAAATTGTTTTGGATAAGATTTACGCGACAACGGCCAAAGCCGCGTGCCAGAACCACCGCATAACAGGATGGGAACAACCGTCATAAAGCTCTCCATTAAGGCGTGTTGATTATTGTTAATACACCTTAAGGTAATTTAATCGCATGTCTAGAACTGGAAGAGAATTAGAATTGCCCGCGCCAACTGGTGGTGTCGAAATAGGTGATATCTTTGGGATCAAGCGTGGGATCTGACAAATGGCGTGCAGGCACCCCACCAACCACCGTCCCGGCATCAACATCGCGCACGACCACCGCACCGGCAGCCACCACAGCACCTTTGCCCACGGTGACATTCGGCAAGATCATTGCGCCTGCACCAATCCACACCCCATCTTCGATCACAATCGGGCCTGCGGTTGGCTGTCGGGTCACAATGTCATGGCCCGCCGTAATGAAGCTTGCCCTTGGGCCAACCATTATTTTGCTGCCAAACATCAGCCCCCCCGCGCCCTGCAAAAAGGCTTGGTGGGACAAAAGCACGTCTTGGCCAAAACGGATATTGTCGATGCTGGTCGCCGTATAACCGGGCAGGATCGTCACCCGCTTTTGGTTCAACCGCAGCCGCCACATCCCGCATTTCAAACTGTCCAGAGTCTGACTTTGGGCGCGGCGCAGGGCCACCCATATGTCGCGAAAATTCATGTGACCCACCTCCAACTGTTGGATAGAAAGACCCAGCCTAGAAACACCACAAACGCCAGACCAGCCGCGCCAAACAGCGCAATGCACAGGGGGGTTGCCAGCATCGTCACCGCAAAGACAGGCACATAACCTGACAGAAAAATGGATCGTGCGGCACGGGTGGCCAGCGTTTCCGCAAGCTCGTATCGAAACCAAATTGATGTGGCGATGCCCAACGAAAAAGCGGCCCCAAGCACCAGACTGTCACGGTTGATATGCCCCAAAGAGAACGCCGTGATCAGCGCAATTCCGCAAAGCACACCAAAGGCAGCGCCCCCAAATTTGAACAAAACCCAAAGCGAAGATCTTTCAAGGGAATGCCCTGCCCGATGCGCGGCCGACGCATCGCGGATCACCACGGACTGCAAGATTTGAAACGGCTGGAATCCCGCCTGCAACAACCGGCTTCCGAACGCCACAAACCCAATCAATGCCGCTTCGGACCCCGACCACATGCCCAACACCAATGTGGGCAATTGGAACAGGGCCACCGTGATCAACGAAATGCCCTGCACCCAGCCCGCATAGGCCCTCACACCGTGTAAAAAGTATCGCCACGCCCATCGTGGCCGCCAACTTTTGGGGGACAACCACACCCATGCCCCCGCCACCGGAAGAGCCACAACAATAAGATATATCGACAGTGACACACCGCCGATGCGCCACAGGGTAAACAAGAGAATAAGCGATATTGCGCGCGCCAAAATCCCCACTTGCGCCACCTGCCGCACCCGCCCCGTTGACAAGGACACTGTACCCAAGATGGCCCACAGAAATTCGGTTCCGCCATAAACGATTGCGGCCAGCGCCACCCAGACCCACAGCCCCCCCTGCGCCGTGACCATGTCGTTTGACGCAAGGATCGCAACCCATGCGATCACAATTCCCGCCGCCGCCGCCAGCTTGATCAAAACCGAAGGCACCGTCAGCGCATAAAGCCGGGCGGCCCGCGCGCCGTTTGCGCGCACAAGAATATAGGAATGCGGATCAGGAAGCGCGGCCAGCAACAGGCCGAAACTGCCCAACGCCCACCCGGGCAGGGCGTAGTGTGCCGCGCCAAAATGGGCGATCAAATAGGAATGAAAAAACAGGCCAAACACCCGCGGGGTGTAGGCGTCGATCAACCGCCAGAACCCATCTGACCGGGTCAGCTGAACGATCCTTGCGATCAGCGGTTGGGCAAGGGTCGCGTCAGCCATCCCGCCCCCAAGTCACACTAATTTTTCCACCACGCACAAGGCGAAGCGCATGCCCGTACCAGATCCCCCCACCCGCCTGTTGCCATGTCAGTTCGGCAATTTCTGCGCTGCCACTTGCGGCCACATTCATCGCTTGCGTTGGCGACCATAGGGTCAGCTCGGCCAGTGCAAATTGCGGGCTGGCCAGAGCCGCGTCCAAATCAAACTGAATAGTCTTTTGCGACACCTGAACGCGCGCACTGCCGCCGCATAACACACGTGATTTCCCAAGCTTTTCTGGGGTTGGCGCATCCTTTGGTTTACGGGTCAAAAGACGGCGCATCGCTTGGCGCATGCCAATGCTGCCGGCATGGGGGTCCTCGATCAAAACGCTCAATTGGATGCCAAACGGATCCGCCACCAAACCAGATCCCTCTGCCCCCAGCGGGTTCCACCACAGGGTGGTATCCTCGCCTTCAATCGGAGCAAACGCGGGCGCACCATGGGTCAAAAGCGC
This sequence comes from uncultured Planktotalea sp., assembly GCA_965367685.1. GTDB lineage: Bacteria > Pseudomonadota > Alphaproteobacteria > Rhodobacterales > Rhodobacteraceae > Aliiroseovarius. Next base: position 63,425 of record CBDUJY010000009.1, read on the forward strand.
CGCAAAAGCCGGGTAATCATCGACCGTGTTATACCCATGCAACAAATGCCGCCGGTGCGGGCCATCCCAATGCGCCGACAGGGCCCCGGATGAAGCGCCTTCGTGCAGCCGCCGCCAAACAGCAGATTGCCATGCCTGTGGAATGCCCTGCCCCCAGCGTTTCGCAAGTGGCGCAAGGGCAGCCATCGCTGCATATCCAAAGACCTGAAACCGGCCACGCCCCAACGGCGAAGGGTCGCCATAGGTGTTGTGACATTCAATCAGCCACGCCAACCCCTTTGCCACAATGCCTGTCAGCTTTTCGTCCTGAACGTCCCCAAATCGCATGATCAGAAACAGCAAAAATGCGTGGTATTGCGCGCTTTTGTCCCCGGCGATATCAGGAAGAAACCCTGTGTGGTCTTGCATCAAGTTCGCCTTGCCAAGATCATCAAAGGTCAAATGCCGCCCTTCAATCCGCTGATGGATCAGCCGCGCCATCAATCGCCAATTCGCCGTAGGGTGATTGTGTTGAAATCGCGTTGTAAGCGCAGACAATCGTTTCTTGGTGGTCTCGCTGATCTGTTCGCCTTGATCAAACAGAACCGCATAGCCCAGCGCCAAAAACTCCCAATGGCCTTCGTTGTGGGGGTTGTCCTCTTGCGCCGCGAGAATCTTTCGCCAGTGATCGTCAGACGGTTCCCCCCGATCCGCATGTTGCAACAACAAACGGTACGCAGGGCCATAAAATCCGGTCCAATTGTCACGCATTTTCAACCCTCCAACGCACATTCATTTCCAAAACCTCATCCTGCGCAAGTTCAGCGGCGCCGTTCACCTGAAACGGAATGCGCTGTGAGACGCGTTCGCGGATGTACAAAAGGGCATCGCGCAGGCCGGGAACGGCAAAGATAATGCTCTGCACGCCGCGCGGCACCGGACGGTTAAACCACCGGTGGCAACCTTTTAAAACATAGTGGCTTGGGGCGAGGGCCAAAGCGCGGAAATGCAAGACCCACGCGTCCGGTTCATCGCGCAAATAGACCACATGCGAAAACCCAACAGGCAGGGTCGCAGGCCCCGCCGCAAACCGCAGGCGCCCCCCGGAATGCAAGGTTAGGACAACGTCCTGCACCGGGAATTGGTGGTAAAAATTGCGCCTTTGATGGTGGATAATTTTATCACCAATACGGGCCTCTTTCACTTGCGTCTTCGGGATCACAAACCGCTGAACACAATCCATGAGATGGGATGTTTCACGCCCACACAGGCGCAGATTTCGCTGTCCGCCCCCTGCATCCACCTGCCCTGTTTCCGTCACTCCGACCGACGCGGTTTCATACGTCACCGCGGCCTTAAACGTCCAGCCATCATCAGTATGTGACAGCAGAGCGGCCTCTTCGTTCGCGGTGCCCAGCGCACGGTTTTCAAACGAGAAAAAGCTTTCCAGCGTTCCAATTTCTATCCCCAGATCAAGGGAATATCCCCGCGCGCCGTCCGACACATGCAGACGCCGGTGATCCGATCCATCCACCAGAGTAAAGGCAAAATTGCTATCCATTTTCCGCCCCCTTGGTGCGCCAGCCAACGGTTGCCAAGATCAGCACCAACGCCACACATTCCCCCAATCGCGCCGCAAAAAAGTAGTTGCCGCCTTTGATATGCGCCAAGGCAATCAGACCAAGCATCGTCAAGGCTGTGTTGCGATAGATGATCTGATCCGCCGTCTGCGCAAAGACACCGCGACAGATCAGGTAAAGTGACAAATGCGCAATCCCCCACAGGACCAAGCCAACCTGACCAAACATATAGAGGTATTTGAAATAAAGCTGATCCGCCGTTGTGGCCGCCGACAGCCCCGTTCCCCAGAAAAAATCAAACTCTTGCGCGATCAGGATCGCGTTCATATGGAAGGTGCCAGAGAAGGATTGGATCGCAAAAAGATCACCGCGCAACAGCGCTTGGATCACCTCTAGATACCGCCCCATAAGACTGGTGTCTTGCCCCGCCACGGTGCCAGATCCACCCGGCAGAAAGAGGATGACAAAGCCGCCCAGCACAATCCAGGCAAGCTTTACAATCACGTGACCACGGGCAAATTTCGCCAACAGCAAATAGAGCAAGATCAGCATCAAACCTGTACGTGCCGCAAGAAACGCCCCCACACAGGACAGCACAACAAGCCCAAGCGCGCGAAAGCGAAACGCCCGGAATTGACGGGCAAACTCATTGAAAAAAATGCCGGTCAGCACAAAGAAAAGCGACGCGGTGTCATAGCCATTAAACGGCCCGCGCGCGCGATATCCCAGTTCGCGCAGGCGATCCACCGCCGCCACGGGGTAGTACCGAAAGCTCCAGTCCCGAAACGCGGGCAGCGTCAGTTCAAGCAGCTGCATAACCACCACAATCATCACCATCGTGGCGAGCATGCGGTAAAGGTCAAACGCCCGCGCCTTAAGCAGCGCAAAGACAAACCAAACGCCGATTGCCCACAGAAACACTTTCATCGGCCAACTGGCATATTTCACGCCCGCGATCAGGTTTGAGCTTGCCCCAAGGCGCATCACCATCAACACCGAACACAGCGCGTAAATCAGCAAAATCAGCGTCGTCGCCTGTCGCCAAGCAAGCTCTTGCGGCACCGGAAACCGGGTGGCCGATATGGCAACACTGAGCAGCACGTAAAAAATGACAAGATAGTCCCAGCGCAGGAAAATCACACCAAGGTTGATCACCTCTGGTGCGATGAACAGCAGCGGAAGCGCCAAGTGCAGAATCACAACACGATGGGGTTGGGACAGGTCGTGCATCACCCCCCCTTTACCCGAAAGGCCTTCAGCACGCGCGCAGGCGACACACGTGAGCCCGCCAGCCAAAACCACGCACGAAAGGGCGAAATGCCGAACTCTCGCTTCAGATAAGGGGCAAACCGGCGCAGGAAAATCAGATTGTTACGCACCACCCAATATTCAAACCACAGCCGCCCGCCGCGTCGCTGCCCGCCTTTGCGGGCATAGGCGATGCTTGGCGGCAGGTGAAAACAGGTGGCCTGAGGCACCAAAAAGACCTTGGCACCATAGGTCATGGCCGCCTGCAATTGCGGGTCACTTTCTTCGCGATACCCATTGCCGCCATAGCTTTCATGAAACCTTAAGCCATCCCGAAACAAGGTGGCAGGCCACAACGCCACCGCCGTTACAAAAGGGAATTGCGTGACCTTTTCAGGGTTCGCCCACGCGCATAACAGCAGGCGATCCATATCAAAATATCCCTGCGTTTCGCGGTCTGATCGCGCCAAGGCCTGCGCATCCTCTTCGTCATCTCGCAGATAAATCACGCGGGGGCCGACCAGCACGGGGTGGTCCGCTTTGGGGCGATGATCCCGACAGATCCGCACCATATCCTTGGGCAAAATGATGTCGTCATCTGTGGTCAGGATCTCATCCCCCGTACAGCGCGCAAGCCCCGCGTTTTTCGCCGCAGGCGCCCCCAGTCGGGCGGGGGTCACCACGATCTCTAACCGGACATCATGGTCGCGACAGGCCTTGGACAGCTCTGCAAACACCCGGTCATAGCTGTCGGTGCTGCCATCATTGACGACAACAATTTCCGCCACACCGTCTTGGATAAGCCAAGACGGCCAAACCCGCGCCAAGACGTCAGGACGGTTGTGGGTTGGGGCAAGGATGGTCAGTTTTGGTGCCATGAAAACTCCGGAAATTGCCGCGTAAGGGTGGCCTGCCACGCATTTTGAACCACCTCAAACGACACATGATCTTCGGCGTATTTTCTGTGGGCGAACCTTGCGGACGCCCCCGCGACCAACACATCTGAAATCGCTGAGATCCAGCCCTCAGTCGCATCCGGGTCTCTGATCACCGCGCCCCGGACAACCGCATCTTTTGCCTGCAAGAAATGCGCCGCTTGGCCAACCGGGCTGGTCAAAACCGGGCAGCCACAGGCCTGTGCCTCGCTGGTGACAAGGCTGTAACCTTCAAATCGCGATGGCTGAATAAGCACGTCAGACGCTTGATACGCGGCGATCATTTGTTCCGTGGAAAGACCCGTCAAAACCGTCACATTGTCCCCGTTTGGCAACGGCCAGCTTGCCCCCGGTGGGGTCGCAATCAACAGGTGCCAATCTTTGGGCATCTGCGCCAAAATTTTGGCCGCACGATCCGCCCCCTTTGCATATTCCCACCGGCCGGCAAACAAGATCACACGCCCAGCACTTGGCAGGTTCAGTTTAATGCGCGCAGCGCCCTGATCCCCGGGTTTAAACAGGTTACAATCGGTCGGAGGGGGCACAATGCCTGCCTGAACCGGAATGCCGCGCGCAACCAAGACATCGCGCAAGCCAAGTGAATTGGCGATGGCGCCGTGCCCGGATTTCGTGCGCCTTTCCAACGCTTTGGCCAAAGCTGTTTTGACGCGTTGCGCCACCCCCCTTGGACCCCGCGCTTTGACAAGCGCCATGTCCCGAAACCCTGCATAGCTGCCAAAGAAAAGATGCAAATGGGGGTAATGCCGTTGGTTTAATCCAACCCCCATCAGCTCAATGCTCATCACCAGATCAGCCTCGGGCAGCCCCTTTTTCTTTAACCGCCGAACCGCAAGCGGCGAGGCCAGCATGGGTTCAATCCGGGTCAGAAGGCGTGTGAAAAAACCCGGGTCCGGTGCGTCTTGGTGGGAAAGAAACGAAACCGCCCCACAGATCGGCGACAGCGCATGTGCCAGGTCTTTCAAATGCCGCTCAGCCCCGCCGAGTCCCTGTCCTGGGGCCTTTGGTGCCAAGATAAGAATGCGCGCTCGGGGAAGGGTCTTCGCGGAACCGCTCATGTCTCGCCCCCCTTCAACAACGCCGCAGACAGGGCAGCATTCGCCACGTCCCGATCAAACTGTTGGGCAAACTCCGCACGTTTCTCAGCCCCATTTCGGACGGTTTGAATATCCTTAACCAAGGCCAATGCGTGATCGGAACAGGCCTGCCAAGACAGGCAGGAACACGCAAGATCATCGTCATCAAACAGCGACAGAACGGCGCTGTTTTCCCCAACAATGTTCAGCGGATAAACCCCGCAGGCGAGGAACTCAAAGGTTTTGACAGGCAGGCAATAACTGCGCTGAAAAGGCAGCGGGTTCACCCCAACATCACAAGCATTCAAATGCTGCGCGACTTCGGCTGGCGTCAGGTTATTGCGCCAGATCACCCGATCTTCGACCCCCAGTTTTCTGGCCTGTTCCTGAAGGGCGGTCATAATCGGGCGTGAAAACGCATCCTCAACCGCGATCATCAAAAGCCTGGCCCCATGCCGCAAAGCAGGCGCAAGCGCATCAAGCGCATGATCCAGCGATTTCCCCCCCAATATGCCCGCATAGACAAAGACCGCGCCCGATCCCAAACCCAATTCTTCACGGGTGCGCGCGCGCCCGTTTTGCGCAAGGTAAAACACATCACGATCCACACCATTGGGCGCAAGGATTTGTGGACCATTGAGCGCGCCAAAACTGTTGTCCATTTGGCTGCGCAATGCGTCAGACACATAAGACACCTGATGGGCCGCCCAAAACAGGGACCGTTCAAGCCACAGTTTGATCCGGGTTTTCACCCCCGGCGCGATATCCCCATTGCCCAGCGCCTCGCTGACAAATGGGTCACGAATATCAGCCACAACATGATACCCCAAGGCCCGCGCCAACAGGGCAACCTCGGCGGTGGGGGTTGCGGGCGGCGAGGTCACAAAGATCGAACAGCGTTTATGCGCCACAAGGGCGCGCATCAACCCGGCCCGGCCAGAACATCGTTTGATCACAAACCCATCATGATGCGTGGGGCCTGGCTTGCTGGTCAAAAAGCTGACATCAACCCCGCGCGCGCGCAAGTAACGCGCCAATGACAGCGTGCGGGTGGCGCAGGCCGAAGGCTGGGGCGGGGCGTGATGTGCATAAATCAGCACGCGATGTTGCGTCTGACCGCTCATCTATCCGCCTCGGTCAGGGTGGGTTTTGACGCGGGGGGTGCCGCGACAAATCCGGTATCAAACCGTGCGCGCAGGGCAAATTCAGGCAGGTTTGCCAATTGTCGACGCAGGCGGCGTGGCTCTTGTAGCAAGCGAAAGGCCCATTCCAATCCCGTTTTGCGCATCCATTTGGGGGCGCGGCGCACCTCGCCTGACAGGAAATCGACGGTGCCGCCCAGACCGGTCGCAATGCTGACCCCATAGCCCGCCAGTTCGGTGCGGTTTTGTGCGATCCACATTTCTTGCCGAGGTGCACCCAAGCACACCGCCAACACACCGGGGTGCGTGTCGCGGATCCGCGCCATGATCTGATCGTGATCGGGCAGCGGCAGAGTCGGGGAAAACGCGGGCGACAGTCCGTGCACGCTCAGCCCGGGGTAAAGTTTTGACAGCGCAGACTGCGCCTTGGCCAAACGGTCAGGATGCCCCCCCAGTAAAAACACACTACGCCCGGCCATTTGCGCCAGCCCTGCCAAGTCATAAATGAGGTCGGACCCACAGATCCGGTCCACCTTTTGACCCGCGATGGATTGCACCACTTTTTGCAAACCAATCCCATCCACAACATTCAAATCCCCCCCGTTCAGGGTGTCGGCATAGGCCGGATTGCGCAGGGCTTGCATGCAAATTTCAGGGTTCAGGGTGTGGACCACTTTCATCCCTGCCCCATCACGCAAAGCCTTTTGTAACTGTGCCAATACCTCTGAACGACTGGCCAAATCCACGCGGGTCTTGGCGACAAAAAACTGTGTCAACTTATCCGAGGCGGCTGGTGATGGGATCGGTGGGGGGAATGCCGCCGTCATTGTCCAACCTCCTTGACCCACTGCGCCCAGTCTTGGCCTTGGAAATGAGCGTGAAAATAAGCGCGCGCGTGATCGCTTGCCCTTTGCCAAAGGGCGGCATCCGTCATGAACCGGTTGACCCCATCCGCAAACGCCTTTGGATCATCCTCGACGCAGATTGCTGTGCCATACCCATCCGGGAACCCTTCGACACCGCGTGTTGTGGTCACGACAGGCAGCCCCCTTGCCAACGCGTTGATGATTTTTATCTTGATGCCAGAACCAGACAAGAGCGGCGCAATCAGGCATTTGGCGGATTGATAATGCGGTTCCAGATCCTGCACATATCCGTGCATGGTGACATGCTTTGCCGTCTTCAACACGCACCGCAGCCCAGCGCGCGCACCCTGCCCGACAATCTGATGGTCATAAGGTTTGGAAAGGCGCGGCAGCACGTTTTCCGCATACCAAAGCAACCCCTCTTCGTTGGCGTACCAGCTAAGGGTTCCGACAAATAACGCCTCGTCCAAGCAGTCAGAAAACCTGGCTGTCGCGGTCTTTTGCACAGAAACACTGGGCAAAAATACCTGTGTGTCAGCATGTGAAATGCCGCGATCCCGCAACGCTTTGATGTCATCAACAGACAACAGATGCAGCGCGTCGAAATGGGGCAAGACCCGGCGCAGATAGGCCACGCTGCGATGACCTTCTCTCTGCATTGCCAAGCGTTTAACCACCGAAGCACGCTCGGCCGCGCGGAAAAAAATCTCTGGCTCTGCATTGTGCAAATGAAGAACGCGCTGTTTGGCGTTGGCAGGTTTTGCCGCTTCAATCATCAACCAATGATCCACATAAAGCAGATCAAAATTTTGCGTGGATATCTCTGCGGCTGCTTTCAAAAGCGCATCGTTTGTGTTTCGCCAAACGCTCAGCGGAAGGGTGTCAAAATAGGATCGCGCAAGGGCGACCGCGGACCGGGGGCGCAATGCCCCGGCAACGCGCCAAGTGACGTTTGGAAACTGCGCCCGCGCGGCATCATCCACGAACATGGTCAGCACGGTGACATGGTGACACCGGGACAATTCGCGCAGGCGCTCCAAGGTGACAAGCGATCCGCCGCTTGAGGTTTCAACCGCAACGGATGGCGTGACAAACAGGATGTCTTGGGGGGATGGACGGGGCGCGGGACCCCCAAAATCTTCTGGCGCATCAAAGGTAGAATCAGGGCGGTATGCCGTGTTCTCAAGTTCCAAATGCACCATGGCACCCCCCATCCTAATGGTCAGATCTTTGCCGCGCGGTGACCCATAAAATCCGGTTTACACACATACGTCATCCGGGGATTGCAACGATTTACGCAGGAAACAGAAAAGAGGCAGCAGATAATCTATTAACAACCTAATGAGGAAACCCCGGCAGAGCAATACAATCCCAGATGGTTTTGCCTTGTTTCTTCTTTTAAATTTTCGGCCTTACGTTGAACACACCACCCCAGGTCTTTTCGGTTTTCCACGCAGCATCATATCTGTGCGCTCAGATCAATTCGGCACGCCCAGCTAGACAGTGGGCAGGAACAAAAAGCTGAATTCACTTCACTTTATGGGGAAAATGTGGCTAATTTGGCGGGTATGGAAGGGCCGCATTGCGGCAATGGATTGATATTCATACCGTTGGTTAATTTCCCGCGCATTGGTTCAATTGCGATCCTGCGGCACGGATTTGGGCGGCACATTTGACACAGGGCTGCGCCAGGCTATTTGCAAATCCGCACCGGGGTTGCGTTGGGTATTTTGATATAAGGGATTGCGCCGCGGTCAAATCCGGGTGGAGTGAGTTTTGCCGATTGTTTTAGGTGCCATTTAATGCCGGTCGCCCCCATCGACCAGATGATTGAATTTGCGTTGGAGGAGCTGTTGTCTGGCGACGTTTCCCGATGCCGCGCCTTGGTGCGCAAATTGTGCCAGAAATGGCCGTCCGAACCCGCGCTTTCCGTTGTTTTTGCCCTAACCAGCGCCGCCTCGATGGTCGAAGATAATTTCAAAACCACCGAACAGATCGACGGGCTTAGCCTATTGGCTTACAAATTGGTCGCCCTGCTGGCTGCTGACGTTTATGCGGTGGAAAGCATTGGTCACAGGCCCGCAAAGGCCCGTGATGTCTTGCATTTCTGGCGGCGTGTGGATGGGTATTTTCTGGATCTTTGATTGACGTTCAGAGCATCTGAATGACGTCTTTGTCGATCGACAGCATATACCCACGCCGCGCGATCGTTTTCACCAAAAGCTCGCTCATCATCTGATTGCCCATCGCATCGCGCAGACGTTTGATCCGCGTGGCCCCGGCGGCTTCTTCGCAATCGCTGGCATCACGGCCCGAAATCAGCGCCTCAAGGTCAGACCCGGTCAGAACCTCATCATCCATGCGGGCCTCGGCCAAGGCGGATAGGGTTTCAATCGCGGCCTCGGTCAGGTTCAGCTCCATGTTATTCAGGTAAACCGTGCGCTCTTCTCGGCTGATCAAAAGGGAGTTCACCTGAATGCCGGCCCGTTCGATTTCACCCATGCGGCGGTTCAGGCCGATGATTGTGATCAGGAACACCAAGGACGCCACCAATAAAGCCGTCGCAAAGATCAGCAGCACAAAAATCACCATGCGGTAACTGGTCAGCGTATCCGCAAAAGAGGTTCCCGACTGGGCGAGGATTTCCAAAAGCTTGATTTCCGCGCCAGATGTCAGGCCGTCATTTTCCATAAAGATCCGCTCAACCCGCGCATTAAACGCACCGGCATCCGGAAGGTTCAGGAAAAGGAAAATCGCCGCCAAAAGCAGGATCACAACAATCGCAGCCATCCCGGCCACAATCACCCGCGACGCCCCTTTGCGCGCATCAATAGCGGAGGAAGAACGGTCCAGCACTCTGTTTCCTTTTCTCAAGTCCACCCGCATCAAACAGCGACAATACATTTAACAACACCCAACCATCTGTCGCCAATCTGGCAGACACTTGGCGGGCGGCGGCGGCTTTGTTTGCACAGGCCGTATCAGGCAATTCGATGACACCGTAATGAAGCTTAAGCGGGTCGTCACGCTTGGCTTTATAATCGGCATAACATCCCGCTTGGGCCGGGGTGGCCAGCGCGGCAACTGCACATGCAAACGTCAGGGATAAAAGGATCTGTTTCATGGGGAAAACCATGGTCGCTGTGCTGCAGATATTCAATAACAAACCACCTTTTCTGCGTTGATAGCACATAACCAAACCGCGATATCGCTTGTCTGGCGGGTCAGCGGGCAGGGTGAGGCATCACACCCCACTACGGGCCAATACCGGCCAACACGGGAAGCGGCGAGGCAATCACACTCGCCATCTTATGTGCCACCTAAAAGGAGCATACCATGACCTGCCTGACCGAAACCAACATGACAGAGCCAAAGCCCAGCTTGCTGAAACGCGTTTTTGCCAAGGCCGCTTTGCGCCACCTGACCCGTGGGCTTATCGCACCCTTGCTGGTGGGCGCCCTGACCCTGACATCCCTGACCGCAACCCCCGCCTTTGCCGGCCCAAACAACCAAAACAATAATGACGACATCAACGGCCTGATCGCCGCATTGCTGGGACTGGCTGTGGTGGGCGCGGTGATCAGCAACAATGATGACCGCGACGACCGCTCGGTTCAGCCGCGTCGCCCCAAGCGCGGTGGGCAGGTTTGGGACGATCACCACATGCATCCGAAATTCCAGCTTCCGCGCAAATGCCTGCGCAAGTTCAAAACACAACACGGCAAGCAGAAATATTGGGGCAAACGCTGCCTGAAACGGAATTACGATTTTGCACGCTCGCTGCCACGCAGCTGTCGCGACACCATTGTCGCGCGCAACAACCAAGGTGTTTACGTTGCCCGCAAGGTCTATCACCCGCGCTGCCTGAAGCAAGCTGGATACCGCAAACAGCGCCGGTAAGCGCAAGAGATGTGCGGCCATCCTTTCCGGCCATGCACAACTGGCGGAAGCTCCGGCTTCCGCCCTTTTTACTTGCGATCCATTCTGCAATCGGTCACCCAATTCTCATGACCGAGAAAACCGCACAGACCGCCCCGGATTACAGCTTTGAAACCGCCGCCCATGCCAAAGGGTTTTTGCGCATCGCGGGCGTGGACGAGGTGGGGCGCGGGCCTTTATGTGGCCCCGTGACCGCCGCCGCCGTGGTGCTGGACCCCGCAAATATCCCTGACGGTCTGAACGATTCCAAAAAGCTCTCTGCCAAGAAACGCGAAGCGCTTTATGATCTGATCTTTGAAACCGCTGACGTCTGCATCGCACATGCCACTGTCGAAGAGATCGACGAGATGAACATTCTGCGCGCCAGTCATCTGGCGATGGAGCGCGCGGTGGCGGGATTGGCCACGCCCCCGGATCACCTGTTGATCGACGGAAATATGGTGCCACGCGGCATCACCACCTCAAACGAGACCATCATCAAAGGCGATGCACGTTCCGTGTCGATTTCAGCGGCCTCAATTGTGGCGAAAATATGTCGCGACCGGATTATGGTGGATTTGGCGCAACAGTTTCCCGGCTATGGGTGGGAGACAAACGCCGGTTACCCGTCGAAAAGCCACAAGGACGCCCTGATCAAACTTGGTGTCACCCCACACCATAGACGTTCGTTCAAACCGGTACACAATATCTTGTATCAACAGAAAAATGTAACCTCCTGATTCAAAAAAGAATTTGACCGGGAATCCACAATTGCCCATCCTAGTACCCAATGAATGAGCGCAAAAATGCGCCGTCACTAGAGCGCGAATGCGCCGGTACATGAGGCAGATATGACGACGAAAACCAAAGTAAAGGTGGCTGAAAAGCTGCCGCTGAATGAGATATTGGATGGTGACTGCATCGACGTGATGAACAGTCTGCCCGCGAACTCGGTTGACCTGATTTTCGCAGATCCCCCCTATAATCTTCAGTTGAAAGGCGACCTTCATCGCCCCGATAATTCCAAAGTGGACGCGGTTGACGACCATTGGGACCAATTCGACAGTTTCAAAGCCTATGATCAATTCACCCGCGCTTGGCTAAAGGCCGCGCGCCGTGTGCTGAAACCGGATGGCGCGATCTGGGTTATTGGGTCGTATCACAACGTCTTTCGCATGGGCGCTGAGCTTCAGAACCAAGGCTATTGGATCCTGAACGATGTGGTCTGGCGCAAGTCAAACCCGATGCCGAATTTCCGTGGCAAACGCTTTACCAATGCGCACGAGACAATGATCTGGGCGTCGAAATCCGAAGGTGCGAAATACACCTTCAACTACGAGGCGCTGAAGGCCCTGAACGAAGGCATCCAGATGCGATCCGACTGGGTTTTGCCAATCTGCACCGGCCATGAACGTCTGAAAGATGACGAAGGCAACAAAGCCCACCCGACCCAAAAACCACAAAGCTTGCTGCACCGCGTTTTGGTTGGATCAACCAACCCCGGCGACGTGATCCTTGATCCGTTCTTTGGCACCGGCACCACCGGTGCTGTCGCCAAGATGCTGGGCCGTGATTTTATCGGGATCGAGCGTGAAGAAGCGTATCGCAAAGTTGCGGAAAAGCGTATTTCGCGTGTTCGCAAGTTTGACAAAGAAGCCCTGCAAACCACCACATCCAAGCGCGCCGAACCTCGTGTGCCGTTTGGTCAGCTGGTGGAACGCGGCATGTTGAACCCGGGCGAAGTTCTGACCAGCCCGCGTGGCAAAACCGCAAAAGTGCGCGCCGATGGCACGTTGATTGCAGGGGACGCACGTGGATCGATCCATCAGGTTGGGGCCGCCCTTGAAAGCGCGCCAAGCTGTAATGGCTGGACCTATTGGCACTTTAAGCAGGATGGGAAAAAGGTTCCCATTGACCTTTTGCGCCAACAAGTTCGGGCGGAAATGGTCTAAGACCACCCCTTTTCAATCATAAAAAGAATATCGCTGGGCGCGTCAACGCGCGCCCAGAACGGGATGTGCTGTGTTTGGCTCTGCGCCCATCAGCCCCCCGTAGGATAAAGTTGTACCGCCGTGCCTGTGGCAAATTCCACGGCACAACCAACTGGCCCCGCTCTGCTCGAGCGGGGCTTTTTTTAGATACCCGGTGGGATTGGTTTGCCGTCTTTCAGGAAAAAGGCCAGACGATAGGCGACAATGGACATGTTGCGAAATTGCTCTGCATCATGTGGATTTGCACCGTTTTTGGCCAGATCAACTGTGTTGATGCCCCCCGTAGATCGGTGGAAGCCAAAATAAAGCGCATACATCTGCGTGTCCGCCTGCCCCTCAAACGACAGAGCATGGGTGACCATTTCAGCCCAATGCTTTTCGCCATACATTTCAAGATAGGCCAACACCCCACGCGCGGCCTTCAGAAAAGATACCTTTGCCTGAGGGTCGATCACCTGATCACCGGTGGGGGCAAGGTCCCGTTTTTGTAAGGTGCCCAATCGGTAATTTCCGGGTAATACCGCCCCCGCCATGCGCGCACACGCGGGTTCATTCGCCGCCGCCAAAGCGGGGGCACCATCGCCATCATACCCATAACAGGATAGCCAAATGGCAATTGCGGTGCTTCGCTTTCGGGATAGGTTTGCAACAGTGGAAACCGCCGCGCGGGTTTATAGTGGTGATCCGAATGACGTTGAAGATTGATCAGCAACCAGTTTGACGCGCGGTGGTCGGCATTCCACGAATGATGCGGCATGACGCGTTCGTATTTGCCATGGCCCAGATGTTTACGGGTCAGCCCGTAATGCTCTACATAATTCGTCAGCTCTAACTGCCACACCGCAACAAACGCCTGAAAGGCAAACAGCGCAAGCCCCAGCCAGCCGCCGACCAAAACCGCCAACAGCACGGCCATCAACTGTAATGCACCATAGCGCCAAAACGGGTTTTTCCCGTCAAGCGCCGACAACCCACGCCGCGCCAGCATCGCCCGTTCTGCCCGCCACGCCGAAATCGGCGCCTCGCGTAGGACGCGTGCAAAATAGCGGTGGAACCCTTCGTTATATCGGGCTGTCACCGCATCGCGTGTGGTGCCCACATGGGGGTGGTGGACCAAAAGATGCTCGGTGCGGAAGTGGCTGTAAAGCACTGTGGATAAAAGTAAATCTGCCAACCAACGCTCAACCCGGTTGGCTTGGTGCATCAGCTCGTGGCTATAGACAATCCCCACCGTACCAGACAGAACACCCACACCGAAAAAGACCCCGAATTTTTCGCCAACAGACAGGTGATCCGCGCCGGTGACGTAAATCAACATGCCGTAGATCATCACAAATTGGATCGGAAACCAGACCATTGTGATCAGGCGATACCAAAACAGTTGATCCTCGGTTGTTTCAAGGTCGGGATTGTCCGTATTTCGCCCCAACCAAGCATCAAGCCCGGTGTAAAGCCACCATGTGCCAAGCGGGGGCAAAAGCAAATACCAGCCCCCTTTGGTGGCGGCGACATAGACCAGAATGGGCAGCACGATAGAGATCCCAAACGGGGCTGCGTGGCTGAAACGGGCGACTTTTGACGCGGAAACCATGGCAAGATCCTTTTCCTCCCAAAAAACAACTTGGGGAACTTTATCCCACATCCACAAGCGCAACTTGCGCAAAGTCAAGCGCTTTGCGCATAACCGTGGGTAAATCTGACGGGCGGATCTGTTGAAAATCGCCCTGATTGGGCACCGCCTCCAGCGGCAGATGCGCGACCCTTAGCGCAAGCCGCAGGTGAAAATGCGTGAAGGTGTGGCGCACTTCTGCACCCAGATCCCGCCAATCGGCCGAAATGGGCGGGGCCTCATGTGCGGTGTCACCCCATGCGGCACCCGGCCATCCGAGCATTCCCCCCAACAATCCCTTGTCCGGGCGACGCTCGACCAACCACGCGCCGTCCGCGCGCCGGGCCAGATAGGCAATTCCAAATCGCGTCGGCTTCGGCGCTTTCTTGCGCTTGCGTGGAAGATCAGGCGCGAGGCCGGACGCGCGGGATTTACACGGCACACGCCACGGGCAAATTCCGCAGGCTGGCGACTTTGGGGTGCAAATCGTGGCCCCCAGATCCATCACAGCTTGCGCATAATCACCGGGGCGCATCTGTGGGGTCAGACCGGCTGCGGCCTCTTTCATCACCGGTTTGGCATCTGGCATCGGGGTTTCGATCTGAAACACACGCGCCATGACCCGTTCCACATTGCCGTCGACCACCGTTTCCGGCAGGTCGTAAGCGATGGCGGAAATGGCCGCAGAGGTATAGGGGCCAATGCCCGGAAGGGTCTCTAACCCGGCGCGATCTGTGGGAAAACCGCCCCTTGCCGTCACTTCGCGCGCGCATTTCAAAAGATTGCGGGCGCGGGCGTAATAGCCAAGGCCGGCCCATTCGCCCATCACCTGATCATCCTTGGCGGCAGCCAAATCCTCGACGGTGGGCCAGAGGGATAAGAACCGCAGGAAATAGGATTTCACAGCGGCCACGGTGGTTTGCTGAAGCATAATTTCAGACAGCCAGATGGCGTAGGGATCTGGGACCACGCCAACCGCACGATCAGCGGGCGGGACCCTCCAGGGCAATGTACGCGCATGAACGTCATACCACGCCAATAACGCTTTTGGATCTGGGTCATCTGACTGTCCGTCACGCATCTGTTATCCTTCTTCATTGCTTTCCTCTGGCATTGCCAGTGGAAGCGCTTAGAATACGAGCAAATGAGGAAGTTACCAGCCGTGACAAAACCGGTCAAATCACAGGGCAAAACGGGGGGCAAAACGGGGGGCAAAATCCCCCGCCGCAAACGCGGGTTCGAGCGCACCTCGAGCCTTTTGATGGCGCGCATCCGCAAGGCGGGTGAAACGCGGGGGTTTGCTGTGACGCGGGTGTTGACCCATTGGGGCGACATTGTCGGGCAGGATATTGCCCAGATCGCCCGCCCGGTTGATGTGTCTTATGGGCGCGGCGGCATGGGGGCCACTTTGACCGTGCTGACCACCGGCGCACAGGCCCCGATGTTAGAGATGCAAAAGGAAAAACTGCGGGACCGGGTGAACGGGGTGTACGGCTATAACGCCATCGCCCGCATTCGCATCACCCAAACCGCTCCGACCGGATTTGCCGAAGGGCAGGTACAATTCACCCCCGCCCCCAAGGTGAAAAAAGAACCCGACCCAGAAACCGTTGCCGAAGTGCGCAGCACCGCAGCGGATGTGACAGACGATGGGTTGCGCGCCGCACTTGAGGCGCTGGGCCAGAACGTCATAACAAAACACAAACATCCAAGAGGCTAAGACCCGATGAACCGATTTATTCCAATGATTGCCGCAGCACTGATCGCCCTTGGCGGCGGTGCGTATTACATGGGCCAGAACAATGGCTCTGTCCCCGGCGTGTCCCTGGCCGTGGCCGAAGATGCCGCGGTTGAGCCCGCGAAAGATATGGTGATGGGGGATGAAAATGCGCCCGTGACGGTCATTGAATACGCATCTTACACCTGTCCACATTGCGGCGACTGGCACAAACAGGTTTTTTCAAAACTCAAGGCGGATTATATTGACACCGGCAAGGTGAAATTCATCCACCGTGAAGTGTTCTTTGACCGGTTTGGCCTGTGGGCGGGCATGATCGCGCGTTGCGGTGGCGACATGCGGTATTTCGGCATAAACGAAATGATCTATTCGACCCAAAAAGAATGGATTGGCGAAGGCGACCCGGCCCTGATCCTTGAGAACCTGCGTAAAATTGGCCGCAAGGCAGGCATGTCAAACGAGGAAATGGACAGCTGCATGGGCGATGAGAAATTCGCACAAAGCCTGGTCGCAGCCTACCAAACCAACGCCACAGCCGATGAAATCAACTCGACCCCGTCTTTCATCATCGGCGGCGAGAAATTTGCAAACATGTCGTATGAAGATTTCGCAGCAGCGATTGACGAAAAGCTGGCAGAATAAGTTTTCGCTTTGTGACTGAACACGCAACGCCCGTCTGTTTTCTCAGGCGGGCGTTGTTTTCTTAATGACCCAAAAGCGCTTCCAGCTTATATTGAAGTGCTTGTTCGCTGCCTTTCGCTGCGCTCAAACGCGAAAAGCGGTGACAGATGCTTTTATGAAAACCGGAAACGCCTTAAAGCCCAATGTCCGCCAACGCGGCATCTAGCGGCGCATCATCATCCAGCACCAAACGCACCGGCACTGTCAGCACCTTACGCCGGAAAGTGTGCGGCAATCGCACCGCGTCTTTTTCCGTGGTGACAAGCTGCGCCCCGATGGCGGTGGCCTCACTCTCAAGCCGCTTCATCAACGCCTCGGTCAAAGTCTGATGATCTGACAGACCTTCACCGCGCAGGACATTTGCCCCCATCATCTTCAGCGTGGCAAAGAATTTTTCGGGGTGGCCGATGCCCGCAAATGCCAACACATCCAACCCGTCGAAATCCATTCCCATTTGTAAAGGCTGAAGCTGGCCGGTGATGTGCGGAACGGTGATTTTATCATCCCAGCTGGCGGCAAACCTCACCTGTGCGCCTTCGGCCCCAATCGACAACAGAAGATCAGCGCGCTTCAGGCCTTGATCCACAGGTTCACGCAGCGGCCCCGCCGGAATGCAGCGCGCATTGCCAAACCCTTTGACCGCATCAACCACAACAATTGACAGGCTTTTTTCGACCGAGGGGTTTTGAAACCCATCATCCATCAAGATCACCTCAGCCCCCGATGCTTCGGCGGCACGCACGCCCTCGGCACGGTCTTTCGCAACCCAGACCTTGGTGAACGCGGCCATCAACAGGGGCTCATCCCCAACCTCATCAGCCGAGTGGTTACGTTCGTCAACACGAACCGGCCCGTCCAACGTTCCCTTGTGTCCGCGCGATACCACATGCACGTCTTTGCCGCGCTCAAGCAGTTTTTGCGCAAGCGCGATGGTCGTCGGTGTCTTGCCAGTACCGCCGGCGTTGATGTTTCCGATACAAATCACCGGAACGCTAGATTGGTATCCACCACCCCGAACCCGCCGCGCGGTTGCATTGCCATAGATCCACCCCAAAGGCGCCAACAGAGAGCTGCGCCAATTTGGGCGGCCTGGCGACGTGAACCAAAACTCCGGCGTTTTCATCTTACACCCCCTGTGTGTCGAGTGTCTCAAACACCAATTCTTCAACCAAGCTGGCCACTTCTGCGCCGCTGGTTGTGATGTCCCACGCGGCCATTGCCATTTCGGCGGCGCGTTCAGGTTGCAAAAGATATTCCACCTCGTCCGCCAATTTACCAACGTCCTTGACCTTACAAGCCGCCCCCGCAGCGTTCAGGCGCTTAAAGGCGCTGATATACCGATCGACACGCGGCCCAAACATAATCACAGACCCTAAAGAGGCAGGTTCATTTGGATTTCCGCACGCCCCCCCGGTTAGCGTTTGCCCGATTAACGTTACGGGCGAGAGATGCATCCAAAGCCCCTCTTCATCCGGCTGATCTGCGATATAGACCTGCACCTCGGCGGTTGGTTCCTGTCCTTCGGATCGCAGCGCAACCACCCAGCCGTCATCCTCAAGCCTGTGCGCCAAATCAGCGGCCCGGCTGGGGTCATCCGGCACAAGCACCAAGAGCAGTCGATGCGATTTTCGCATGACTTGGCGATGGGCCGCCAAGATCAAAACATCCTCTTCCGCGCTGCAATTCAACGCCAGCCAAATGGGTCGCGCACCCAATATATTGGCCATGTCGTCCCGTTCGGCAAGATTGCAACTGGGCGGTTGTGTCTGTTCCTGCAACGCGCCGGCCAAGCGCAGTTTGCTGACGGGCAATCCAATCCGAGAAAGCTCTGCGGCTGAGATGTCATTTTCCACCAAAATGGATCTAAACCCCAAGGCAACCTTGCGAATGGTGCCCCGCGCCCAGCGCAACCCCGGCTGATCTGACAGGGGGGATCTGGCGTTGATCCAAAAGGCGGGAACGTCACGCGCATGGCTTTCTGCCAGCAATGAAATTTCCAGATGTTGCCCCATCCAAACCAGCAAATCAGGCCGCCAGTGGTCCAGAAAACCGCGCACGGATTTCGACGAGTCATCCGGCAAGGTTTGCAGCAAGATCAAATCGGACAAGTCGGCGGGGATCAAATCCGCTTTTTGTTCGCCGCGTGACGTAATCAGAAAACACAGATCATCGCGCGTTTGGGTCAATTGACGGATAAACCCCAGCAGCGCCTGAAACTCTGCGCCATTGCCCACGTGACACCACACCAACGGCCCACCACTTGGACGGGGCGCATAAGACCCATCATCGGTCGTGATCTCGTCGCGCCGTGTCAGGCGGCGCGCCAAGCGATGTAGATAGACGCCTGTTGGCAACATGGACTGCCCCTTTGCCGCACACCTGCGGCATGCCCTATTTTCACCCTAACTTAAGCGAGAGGCGCACAGGGGGAAAGATCAGAACCGCGCGAAAGGTTAGAACGGCCAGTTTTCCTGTGCCACTTCACCAATGGCCATCAAGATGCGATCAAAGCTGTCGCGTGCGCGCCCAACCGTGCTGCGCGCACGCAGATACCCATGCACCAGACCGGGTTCTTCAATCCAATGCGCGCGTCCGCCTGCCGCCTGAATGCGTTCGCAATAAACACGCCCATCATCCGCCAATGGATCACATTGCGCGGTGACAATAACGCTGCGCGGAAGGCCGGTGAAATTGCTGTCAGACAGCGGAGCGGCGGTGGCATCTTTCGACACCTCTGACGTTCCATGCCGCACCGATTGATAAAAACGAACCTCTTGCGTTGTCAGCATCGGGGCGTTGGCATGATCCAGATATGACCCTTGGGACATATCGCCCCCAAGCCCGGGATAAATCAAAACTTGCCCGGCAACGGGGACCTTTCCCCGCGCGTGATGCGACACGGCCGAGGCGAGGTTTCCACCCGCGCTATCCCCCACCAAAACAGTCACTCCTGGCCAGGTTAGAGACACATAATTAAGCGCAGTCCACGCATCCTCAAACGCCGCCGGATGGGGATTTTCTGGACACAAACGATAATCAACCGACACCACCCGAAGGCCAGTGCGATCACAGATCTCAGCACAGACATCATCGTGGCTGTCCAGCCCACCAACAACAAAACCACCGCCGTGATAATAGATCACCGTGGCTTCAATGCTCGCCGCGTCGATCTCTTTTTTGGGGGTTGTCTCATAGATACGGATCGGCACCCCTTGGGCGTCATCATCCCGTACACTCACCCCCTCTGGATAGCCTTGGAAAAAGGCGCGGCACATTGTGTCATAGGTCTCGCGTTGCTCGGTGATGCTCATCACCGTTGCGTCGGGGGGATAATAGTCTTCGGTCTTGCGAATGAAGGCCCAAGTCTCTTTGTCGATTAGCTTTTCATAGTCCATGGGTTTGACGCTAGCACAGCAAATGCGCTTTGCAAGCCGTGTTGCCCATCATTGCGCGGAACCCAGAAAATGCGCGGGGCAATTTCCCATGCTACTGGGGTCGCACCATAAGGAAAAACAGGAGGTGTTTCATCTGAGAGGCTCTG
The DNA here is from genome assembly GCA_965367685.1 of uncultured Planktotalea sp. Classification (GTDB taxonomy): domain Bacteria; phylum Pseudomonadota; class Alphaproteobacteria; order Rhodobacterales; family Rhodobacteraceae; genus Aliiroseovarius. The sequence goes on from CBDUJY010000009.1 coordinate 83,747, forward strand.
GGGGTAATGACGAATCCCCTCTCGGACGTGGAACAATTTCCAGAAGCGAGCAGGTTATCCCCCCTTGAAAAGGTGATCGTTCCACGAGTATCGTTCGGAAATGGAATTTTATTCCATGCAATCCAAGGGGCGCAGCAGGGGCGGTTTTGGTCAGATCAACAGCGACACCAGTGAGAGAAAAGGGGTGCAGTCCAGTCTGGACCTAACGCCCGCTTCAACTGGCCCTACCCGGTGCGGGGCAGGCCTGATTGGTTTCAGGTTCATCGGGGTGGGGCTTTCTGTATTTTCAACCCACCATCCGTAGATGCTCGACCATGCCAGCAAGTGACAGGACGAAATGCGCCAGCCAAAAGAGACCCAAATCGACACCTCGCCTGCAGTCTCAGACGAGATCCGCAAAACCACATGTTACATGTGCGCGTGCCGCTGTGGCATCAATGTGCATATGAAAGATGGGCCAGATGGCGAACGCGAGGTCGCTTATATCGAAGGCAATCGCGACCATCCGGTGAACAAGGGTGTGCTGTGCGGCAAGGGATCGTCTGGCATCATGCAGCATTACGCGCCGTCGCGTCTGCGCGCGCCTTTGAAACGGGTCGGTCCGCGCGGATCGGGCGAATTTGAAGAGATTTCGTGGGAAGAGGCGCTGAACACGGCCGCCGGCTGGCTTGGCCCCTTACGCGAAAAAGACCCCTCAAAGCTGGCATTCTTTACAGGCCGCGATCAGTCACAAAGCTTCACATCGTGGTTTGCACAGGCTTACGGCACGCCAAATTACGCAGCGCATGGCGGGTTTTGTTCCGTGAATATGGCCGCCGCTGGCATCTATACCATGGGCGGCGCGTTTTGGGAGTTTGGACAACCTGATTGGGACCGCACCAAACTGTTCATGCTGTTTGGGGTGGCCGAAGATCATGACAGCAACCCGATCAAAATGGGTCTGGGCAAGCTGAAAAAGCGCGGCGCCAAGGTGATTGGCGTGAACCCGATCCGCTCGGGCTATAACGCCATCGCGGACGAATGGGTTGGCATCACACCGGGCACCGATGGGCTTTTCATCATGGCGCTGATCCATGAGCTGATGCGCGCGGGCAAGGTCGATCTGTCCTATTTGGCGCGCTATACCAACGCAGGGTTTTTGGTCGATGACGACCCTAATTCACCTGAAAAGGGTCTGTTTATCCGTGGTGAAAGTGGCAAACCTCAGGTCGTTTGTCGCGACAGCAAAAGATTGGCGGATTACGACACGCCGGGTGTGATCCCGAACCTTGCCGCCCAAATGATCGAAGGGGATGTGACCCACCGCACCGTGTTCCAACTGATGGCGGAACGCTATTTGGGCGATGAATACGCACCAGAAGCGGTGGCAGAACGTACCGGTATTGAATCCGCCAAGATCAAATCCATCGCCGCAGAATTGGCCCGTGTGGCGTTTGAAGAAGAGATTGTGATTGACCAGCCTTGGACCGATTGGAAAGGGCAAAAGCACGACAAGATGATTGGCCGCCCCGTGTCGTTCCACGCGATGCGCGGGATTTCGGCGCATTCCAACGGGTTCCAAACCTGCCGTGCGCTGCACATGCTGCAAATCCTGCTGGGGTCGGTTGAGGTGCCCGGTGGGTTCCGGTTCAAACCGCCCTACCCCAAACCACCAGAGGCCCACCCCAAGCCCCATGCCGGCGTGACCCCCGGTCAGCCGCTCGACGGCCCGCATTTGGGCTATCCGCTGGGGCCAGAGCATTTGCTCTTGGATGACGACGGCAATGCCAAACGCATCGACAAAGCGTTCACATGGGAAAATCCGCTGTCGGCCCACGGGCTGATGCATATGGTGATCTCCAACGCGCACGCGGGCGACCCTTATAAAATCGACACGCTGTTTATGTATATGGCGAATATGGCTTGGAATTCGTCGATGAATTCGTCCGAAGTGATGAAGATGCTCACCGACAAAGACGACAGCGGCGAATACGTCATTCCGCGGATTATTTATTCCGATGCCTATAGCTCGGAAATGGTGGCCTATGCGGACCTGATCCTGCCCGACACGACATATCTTGAGCGTCACGACTGTATCTCTTTGCTGGATCGTCCGATTTGCGAAGCGGACGGTGCGGCGGATGCAATTCGTTGGCCTGTTGTGGAACCCGATCGCGATGTTCGTGGCTTTCAAACCGCGCTGATCCAACTGGGTGCAAAACTGGGCCTTCCCGGTTTTGTAACCGAAGACGGATCCGCCAAATTCAAAGACTACGCCGACTACATCGTGAACCACGAACGCCGTCCGGGCGTTGGCCCGCTGGCCGGTTGGCGTGGGGAAGATGGGACGGGCAAAGGGCGCGGTGCGCCCAACCCCAAGCAGATCGACAAATATATTGAGAACGGCGGCTTTTGGGTGGATCACATCCCGACCGAGGCGAGTTTCTACAAGCCGTGGAACAAAGCCTATCAGGAATGGGCGGTGAAGCGCGGGATCTTTGATGCCGAAGCGCCTTATGTGTTTAACCTTTACGTTGAACCCATGCGGAAATTCCAGCGCGCTGCCGAAGGGCATGGTGACATCCAACCGCCAGATCATTTGCGCGAGCGTGTCCAGCAAACGATGGACCCGCTTCCAATGTGGTACGAACCGTTTGAAGACAGCAATGTGGATGTGGATGAATACCCGATCCATGCGCTCACCCAACGGCCTATGCATATGTATCATTCTTGGGGCACGCAGAACGCTTGGCTGCGGCAGATCACCGGCAAAAACTTCCTCTATCTGCCCACCAAGATTTGGAAGGCGAACGGGTTTAAGGATGGCGACTATGCCGAGGTCAGCTCGGTTCATGGCAGCATCACCGTGCCGGTCGCCCACCACGCAGCATTAAACGACAGCACCGTCTGGACATGGAACGCCATCGGCAAACGCAAGGGCACTTGGGCGCTGGATGAAGACGCGCCAGAGGCCACCGAAGGTTTCTTGCTGAACCACCTGATCCACGAGCTGCAACCCCCCAAAGGCGACGGCATGAGATGGGCCAATTCAGACCCTATTACAGGCCAAGCCGCATGGTTTGACCTGCGCGTAAAGCTGAAAAAAGCAGTGCCAAAACCCGCAGAAAGCCAACCCGCACACCCACCGATCACATCCCCCGTGGGCAAAGGCCCCGCCAAAATCGCAAGGAAGATCTGATGCCGGTTTCGCTTTTTCTTGCCAAAAATACCTTGGGGTCTGGGGCAACGCCCCAGCTTGTCTTTGCCAGCAAAGGCCAAACATCATGACCTGCCTGCCCAGCACAACGCAAAAGAAACTCGGCCTGGTGATCGACCTTGATACCTGTGTCGGCTGTCATGGCTGCGTGACCGCCTGTAAGGGGTGGAACACGCAAAACTATGGCGCGCCGCTGTCGGATATGGATCCATATGGCGCGGACCCATCGGGCACATTCCTGAACCGCGTGTTCAGCTATGAGGTCACCCCCGAGGAAGGCCCGGCGCAAACCGTACATTTCCCGAAATCCTGCCTGCATTGCGAAGACGCACCTTGCGTAACCGTCTGCCCAACCGGCGCCAGCTACAAACGCGAAGAAGACGGGATTGTTTTGGTGGACGAGGACAAATGCATCGGTTGCGGCCTGTGCGCGTGGTCCTGTGCTTACGGCGCGCGCGAATTGGATCAAGACGCCGGGATCATGAAGAAATGCACGCTTTGTGTGGACCGGATTTACAACGAAAACCTGCCCGAAGAAGACCGCGTGCCCGCCTGCGTGCGCACCTGCCCGTCGGGTGCGCGTCATTTTGGCGATCTCGGCGATCCGAACTCGGATGTGTCCAAGCTGGTTGAGGAACGCGGCGGGTTTGATCTGATGCCCGAACAAGGCACCAAACCCGTGAACAAATACCTGCCACCGCGTCTGAAAGACCGGCTGGACACGGCCCCAATGATCCCGGTTGCTGAGGAACCGAAAGGCTTTCTTGGTTGGCTCGATAAAGCGCTGGAGAAACTCTAATGCATCCCGCACCAAGTGTTATTATTTTCACCACGCTCTCTGGCCTTGGCTTTGGGCTTTTGGCCTTTTTGGGGCTGGATATTCCCGCGGTTCGGGGCGGGTCAGCGTTTGCGTTTTTCGTGATCGCCTACGGGCTGGCGGTTGGCGGGCTTTTGGCCTCGACCTTTCACCTCGGCAACAAAAAGAACGCGATTTATGCGTTTAGTCAGTGGCGCAGCAGCTGGTTGTCGCGTGAAGGCATCGCGGCGGTATTTACGTTGTTGGTGTTTGCCCCTGTTGCGCTGGGAAAAATCTTTCTGGGTGCGCAGATGCCAGTGCTTGGGTTAATCGGCAGCCTTGGGGCGGTGGCGACCGTGTTCACCACCTCGATGATCTATGCCCAAATGCGCACGATCCCACGCTGGCGACAGCCGATTGTGCCCGCGATGTTCCTGTTTCACACGCTGGCAGGTGGGGCGCTTTTGTCAGGCGAAAGCCGTTTGGCGGGCGTGCTGATTTTGGGGCTGACAGCGATCATGTTTTGGATGTGGCGCGACGGCGATGCACGTGAGGCCGCAAGTGTGGACACGATGGAAAGCGCCACAGGGTTAGGCGCGATTGGCAAAGTCCGCATGTACGAAAGCGCCCACACCGCACGCAATTATGTGATGGATGAGATGATCCACCGGGTTGGGCGAAAACACGCAGAAAAGCTGCGCAAAATCACGCTTTTGCTGGTCGGCGTGCTGCCTGCCGCGATCCTGTTGATCCTACCCCCCATGCATGTCACCGCGCTGATTGCGCTGGTGTTGCATCTGATCGGGGCCGCGATTGGGCGTTGGTTGTTTTTCGCAGAAGCGCGTCATGTGGTGGGGCTTTATTACGGCAAGTGATCCTTTAAAATTTGCGCCATCTCGGCACATCGCCCCCCATTGACACGCGCCCTAGCTTCAAAACCCACCTCTCATGCCTGAAATACTGGCGGAATTAGGGTGGATTGGGCGTCAAACCGGTATTCCCCCTTTCGGCAGTCGCTAAATATCCGGTAAAGAGGGCGCAGAAATCGTGAGGGCATTATGACCAATCATCTATACAAACGCGATCTGCCGGATGGGCTGGATCTGGGGCCCGTTGTGGCCATTGACTGTGAGACCATGGGCCTAAACCCACACCGGGATCGCCTGTGTGTGGTGCAAATGTCCGGCGGTGACGGGAATGCGCATCTGGTGCAGGTCGAAAAAGGGCAAACTTCGGCGCCCAATCTTGAGCGTATGCTGACCGATCCCAATGTGTTGAAGATCTTTCACTTTGGCCGTTTTGATATTGCCGCGATGCTGAACGCGTTTGGCGTGGTGACGGCGCCTGTTTACTGCACCAAAATCGCTTCAAAACTGATCCGCACCTATACGGACCGGCATGGGCTGAAAAACCTGCTGGATCAGCTGCTCAAGGTCGACGTGTCCAAACAGCAACAAATGAGCGATTGGGGCGCGGAAGAATTGACCGATGCGCAGCTTGATTATGCGGCCTCGGATGTTTTGTATCTGCACCGTCTGAAAAAAGAGCTGGACGCGCGGCTGATCCGCGAAGGTCGGATGGAAATGGCGCAGGCCTGCTATGACTTCTTGCCGATGCGTGCGCAGTTGGATCTGGCGGGTTGGCCAGAGCAGGACATTTTCTCGCACTGACGGATGCATCTTTGAGCGACGGATCAGGCGGCCTTTGGGGCCGCCTTTTTTTGTGAAAAGCGATTTCGCTCAACATGAATGAACGAGTTATTAATACTCTGCCGCCTAGGGTTAACGCAGGCAGATAACAAAATATGGACCGCACAGAATGTCCCTCGTTCAAACAGCAGATTTTGCACCCTCAGCACAGAAATACGCCCAACCCGGCGGGCGCGACACGCAGTTTCACCCTGGTTGGTGGATCCTTCCCGGGGTCCTTTTGGTGCTGCCGTTTTGGGTGGCAGCTTTCCGCGGGGCCACTGCGCTGATCTTCGCCTTATTGCCCTAGGCAAACAGCAAAGCCTCGCCGATCTTTCGCTATGTTCTTGGCAAGCCGCGCCAAGGTGCTAGATAGAGGGGGAAAGGACGTGTGATGCCAGCCTATAACAACACCTATTCTCGCATGATTGCGTGGCTGAAGGTTCTTCTGCCGCTTATTGCGCTTGGGCTGTTGTCGACCATGTTCCTGATCTCAAAATCCATCGACCCGACCAAATCCCTGACCTATGCACGGGTGAATTTGGACGAGGTCATGCGCGAGCAAAAAATCTCTGGGCCAAGCTTTTCATCCGTGACCGAAGACGGCGCGGCGATCACCTTTTCCGCCGACAGCGCGCGCCCCGAAGAAGGCAAGAACCGCTATTCCGCCAAAGAAATGGTCGCGCGGATTGAAACGCCCGATGGCGCAACCGTGGATATCAACGCCAAGGATGCGATGATTGATGGCGGCACCAACAAGATCGACCTGACCGGCGGCGTCACCTTGGTCACATCGACAGATTACACAATTCAGACCGAGGGCTTGCAGGCCGCGATGGACGCCACAACGGTTACATCGAACGGCGCCGTCACCGCCACCGGCCCCTTGGGCGAAATCACCGCAGGCCACGCCAGCATTGCGGAACAGGGCGACAAAGCGGGCACCTATCTTCTGGTATTCAAAGATGGGGTAAAGCTGGTATACACTCCCTCAGATATAGGAGGGGAATAGTGTTGAAATTACTCAAACTGGCCGCTGTCCTCGTGGTTTTTTGTGCCCCGGCTGGGGCTTTTGCCCAAGCACAGGTGGCTTTTGGCGGTCTGAAACATGACAGCACGTTGCCCATCGAAATTGCGGCGGATCAATTGGCTGTGGATCAGGCGGATGGCTCGGCCACCTTTGATGGCAACGTGAAAATCGGCCAAGGCTCCATGCGGTTGTCAGCTGGCAAAGTGCGGGTGGAATACACCACTGGTGCGGGCACCACTGGCGAGATTTCCAAGCTCTACGCCTCAGGCGGTGTGACGCTGGTCAATGGCGCAGAAGCGGCCGAAGCGCGCGACGCAACCTATACAATTTCTAGCGGGACGGTTGTGATGACCGGAAGCGTGATCCTGACCCAAGGGCAAAACGCCCTGTCGTCGGACAAATTGATCGTCAACCTGACCTCTGGCACCGGCACAATGGAAGGCCGCGTAAAGTCAATTATTCAGACCGGGGGCAACTGATGCCAGAACTTGCGGTGGAAAATGGCAGTGCGGGCCTGCACATCAAGGGCTTGCGCAAAAGCTATCGCAAGAAAACGGTGATCCGTGATGTCACGCTGGATCTGAATCGGGGCGAAGTTGTCGCCCTGTTGGGGCCAAACGGCTGCGGGAAAACCACCACCTTTTATGCCATTGCCGGTCTGGTCACGCCAGAGGCCGGTCAGGTGTTGATTGATGGCCGCGATGTGACCTTGCTGCCGATGTATCGCCGCGCCAAATATGGCATCGGCTATCTGCCGCAGGAAATGTCCATTTTCCGCGGTATGAATGTCGAAGACAACATTATGTCGATCCTCGAAATTTCCACACCCGAACGCCACAAGCGCCGGGAAAGGCTGGAAGAATTGCTGAACGAGTTTTCCATCAGCCATCTGCGGCAAGCCCCCGCTTTGGCCTTGTCCGGCGGTGAACGTCGCCGGGTTGAAATTGCCAGATTACTGGCCGCAGACCCCAAATATTTGCTGCTGGACGAGCCGTTTGCTGGCGTTGACCCAATTGCTGTTGGGGAAATCAGAACCCTTGTTCACGACCTGAAAGATCGCGGCATAGGTGTGCTGATCACCGACCATAATGTGCGTGAAACGCTTGAAATTGTCGACCGTGCCTACATCCTTCATGACGGCCATGTTTTGATGAGCGGCACCACCGAGGAAGTGGTGCAAGACGAAAACGTGAAACGGGTCTATCTGGGTCAAAATTTCTCAATCAATTAGTCGGATTTCCCCAAAATTCCCCGGCGATCTGCTTGACTCCTTTCCATATGTGTCGCCAAATGTATGCAATGCGCATACTCGTAAACCTTTGTTTGTGCCGCATCCAACCAGATGCATGCACCAAGGATGGCCCCCGAAAAATCGGGGCCCAAAATCCTGCAAAATATCAGTTTTTTCGCGCTCGCCCCCACCATGGGACGGGTGTTTTGTGACCTGCAAATACCATAGGAGGTAGGATGCAATATCAAATCAGTGGTAAACAAATCGACATTGGTGAAGCCCTTCAGATCCATGTGAAAGGTGAACTTGGCGGTGTGGTTCAGAAATACGCCGAACGCCCCACCGATGCCCAAGTGATTTTCTCTAAATCCGCCCATGAATATGTCTGCGAAACCATCGTGCACCTGTCGACGGGCCTGACCGCGCAAGCCAAGGCGCACGCTACAGAAATTTACGCAGCCTTTGACCAATGCGCCGAGAAGATGGAAAAGCAATTGCGCCGTTACAAGCGCCGGTTGAAAGACCATCACAAGGATCGTGTGGACCCGGTTGAAGTCTTCGGCGGTTCCTCTTATATCCTTGCCACAGAGGAAGGCCCGGAAGAGAGCGCAGAGGCGCAGCTGGAGCCCATGATCATCGCTGAGATGGAGACACGGATCCCGTCGCTCTCGGTTGGCGAAGCTGTCATGCAAATGGAACTCGCGCATGCGCCAGTCCTGGTTTTCCGCAATGAAAAAACCGAAGGGGTAAACGTGGTCTATCGTCGTGATGATGGTAATATCGGCTGGGTTGACCCGACAAACAACACCTAAACCGCCTGCAAACTTGACGGGCGGGGAGTATTATTGATGGAGCTTTCGAGCATTCTTCAGCCCTCGGCCGTCAAGGTCTTGGCGAATTTTTCGTCCAAAAAGCGCTTGTTTCAAGAGCTGGGCGATATTGCGGCCGCGGCCTATGATCTGGATGGCAGCAGCGCCTTTGCCGCCCTTCAGGAGCGCGAAGCACTTGGACCAACCGGTGTGGGGCATGGTGTGGCATTGCCACATGCCCGCCTTGCAGGATTGGACCGTGTTGTTGGATGCTTTGTTCGCGTGGAAAAACCATTTGACTTCAACTCTGTAGACAAGCAGCCCGTGGATTTATTTTTCGCTCTGTTTGCGCCTGAAGATTCTGGGGTTGAGCATTTGAAAGCCTTGGCGCTTGTGTCACGCACCCTGCGGGATCAGAGCATTTGCGCCAAATTGCGCGCAAATGGCGATGCCTCAACCTTGCATGCTTTGCTGACTGACAGCCTGTCCAACAAAGCTGCTTGATCCCACAAGTTTCTATCCAGATTGCACCAAAGGGCCCTAAAGATCGGCTGCTTGAGGGAGCCACGGGGAGCAAGTCAAGCTCTGGACAAACAAACGCCTGATCAGGCATATCAGACTAAACTGCAACCAATCCCGGTAGCGGCATAACCGAGCGGAAAACCACTTAAGAAACGGCTCCATCCTGTTTAAACTGAAGTGGTCCTGCTTTTTAGGACAGCTTTGTGGCTCAGCTAAGATGTAATCGGG
>CBDUJY010000010.1:0-90073 GCA_965367685.1 uncultured Planktotalea sp.
ACTAGAAAACTAGAAAACTAGAAAACTAGAAAACTAGAAAACTAGTTTTCCCGTAAAGGTAGGAACCCCGTGGGCAAAATCGCCGAAACAGATCTGTATGACCCGGTGAAATCCTGGCTGGAGGGGTTGGGGTATGAGGTGAAGGCTGAGGTTGGCGCGGCTGATGTGATGGCACTTCGCGATGATGAAGCCCCTGTGGTGGTCGAGCTTAAGACCGGATTTTCTCTGACCTTGTTGCAACAGGCCGTGGCCCGTCAGGCCATCACCGATCATGTCTATGTCGCCGTGCCGCGCTGGGCAGGCAAGGCGGGATGGCGCACGTTTAAGGGCAATATTGGCCTGTGCCGTCGGCTTGGTCTGGGCGTGTTGTCGGTGAAGGTGGTCGAGGGCGCGGTACAGGTGCATTGTGACCCGGCCCCGTTTCAACCCCGTAAATCAAAACTGAAATCTGCCCGTTTGTTGGGTGAGTTTGCCAAACGCGAAGGCGATCCCAACAGGGGGGGCACGCGCGGAAAAATTGTCACGTCCTATCAGCAAGAGGCAGAGAAGCTTGCGGCACATCTGGCCAGATATGGCCCGATGAAAGGGGCCGATTTGGTCAAAGCGACGGACGTTGCCCGCGCCACGCGGATGATGGCGGACAACCATTATGGTTGGTTTGAACGGCTGGACCGTGGGGTTTACGGGTTGACGGAAACGGGGCAGGCGGCGGCCAAACAAATTCCTCAATAATCCGACAATTTTGATCGGGATCAATTTCCTTTCCCCCGAATCAGATGTAAACACGTCTGAACGGTAAAGGAGAGCGTGATGCGCGGTTTGGCTATTTTACTTGCACTTGGACTGGCAACCCCTGTTTCGGCGCAAGACACGCTTGAGACCTTGGGCGAGGCGCTGTTTTTTGATGTGAACCTGTCTAAGAACCGCACCCAAAGCTGCGCCACCTGCCATGACCCGGCTTATGGCTTTGTGGACCCGCGCGAAACCGAGGTGGGCAAGGCGGTGTCTTTGGGGGACGATGGGGTCAGTTTGGGCGACCGCACCGCGCCAACGGCGGCTTACGCGATGTTCACCCCAGACTTTTCGCAAGTGGACGAAAAGATGTGGGTTGGCGGCATGTTCTGGGATGGGCGCGAGGCGGATTTGGCCGGTCAGGCGGGTGGGCCGCCGCTCAATCCCATTGAAATGGGCATGCCCGACAAAGCATCGGTGATCGCGCGTTTGTCGGAAAATTCAGACTATGTCGCCAGTTTTCAGGCGCTGTTTGGGGAAGATATCCTGAACGACACCGAGGCCGCCTATGCCGCGATGACCAAATCCATCGCAGCGTTCGAGAAAACTGAATTGTTTGCACCGTTTGACAGCAAATATGATCGGTTTTTAAAAGGCGAAGTGACCCTGACGAAAGAGGAAGAACTGGGCCGGGTGCTGTTCTTTTCAGAGCAATTCACCAACTGCAATCTGTGCCACCAATTGCGCGTCTCGCCGTTGGCCCAAGATGAGACATTTGCCAATTATGAATACCACAATATTGGTGTGCCCGCGAACAAAGCGGTGCGCGCGGCCAATGGCGTCACCGGGCGGGATTTGGGATTGCTGTCCAATCCATCTGTGAGCGATGCCGCGGCGGGTGGCAGGTATAAGGTGCCCACATTGCGCAATGTGGCGATCACAGGCCCTTATATGCACAACGGCGTGTTTACGGATTTGCGCACGGTTGTGTTGTTTTACAACAAATATAACTCGCTTGCGAAAGAACGTCAGATCAATCCGGAAACCGGCAAGCCCTGGATGATGCCAGAAATCCCGCAAAACCTTGCGGTGACTGAGCTGACCCATGGTCCTGCGCTGGATGACAAGCGCGTAGATGCGTTGGTGGCGTTTATGAAGACGCTGACGGATGCGCGCTATGAACATCTGCTTGAGGAGTGACGCCGGGGGCTTGCGCGACGAGCGTCTTATGCCCCGCTGTCTGGAACATTGGTTTGCCGAAAATCTGTCAGAAATTCTTTGCGGCGCCGGTTGACACCCGCCATTTCGATGCCTAACTCTTTCGCCGTTAGCACTCGCGCCCGGTGAGTGCTAAAGCAAATAGAAACTGACGCTAAGGAGCCTCAGAAATGGCATTTACTCCGCTGCATGACCGCGTTTTGGTCCGCCGTGTTGAAAGCGACGAAAAGACCGCCGGTGGTCTGATTATCCCTGAAAGCGCAAAAGAAAAGCCTGCCGAAGGCGAAGTTGTTTCCGTGGGCGAAGGCGCACGCAAAGACAACGGCGAACTGATCGCACCTGCTGTAAAAGCTGGCGACAAAGTTCTGTTCGGCAAATGGTCTGGCACTGAAATCACCGTTGCCGGTGAAGAGCTGTTGATCATGAAAGAAAACGACATCATGGGCATCTTGTCCTAATCGTCTGATCTGAAAACTAAGAATTCTAGGAGCAAGCATAATGGCTGCTAAGGACGTAAAGTTCGATACCGATGCCCGCAACGCAATGCTGCGCGGCGTGAACATCCTCGCTGACGCTGTAAAAGTGACCCTCGGCCCGAAAGGCCGCAACGTGGTTCTTGATAAGTCGTTCGGCGCCCCGCGCATCACCAAAGACGGTGTATCTGTTGCCAAAGAAATCGAGCTGGAAGACAAGTTCGAAAACATGGGCGCACAGATGGTCAAAGAAGTGGCCTCGCGCACCAATGACGAAGCTGGCGACGGCACCACCACAGCCACCGTTCTGGCCCAAGCGATTGTTCGCGAAGGTCTGAAACAGGTTGCTGCTGGCCTGAACCCAATGGATCTGAAGCGCGGCATCGACCTGGCAACCGCCAAGGTTGTTGAAGGCATCAAAGCCTCGGCCCGTGACGTGAAAGACAGCGACGAAGTTGCACAAGTTGGTACCATCTCTGCCAACGGCGAAGCCGAAATCGGTCAGCAAATCGCAGACGCGATGCAAAAAGTTGGCAACGAAGGCGTTATCACCGTTGAAGAGAACAAAGGTCTGGAAACAGAAACCACCGTTGTTGAAGGCATGCAGTTTGACCGCGGTTACCTGTCCCCTTACTTCGTGACCAACCCGGACAAAATGGTTGCTGATCTTGAGGATTGTTTGGTTCTCTTGCACGAGAAAAAACTCTCGTCGCTGCAATCCATGGTTCCATTGCTTGAGCAAGTGATCCAGTCGCAAAAACCACTTTTGATCATTGCAGAAGATGTTGAAGGCGAAGCCCTGGCAACTTTGGTTGTGAACAAACTGCGTGGCGGTCTGAAAATCGCAGCTGTTAAGGCCCCTGGCTTTGGCGATCGTCGTAAAGCCATGCTGCAAGACATCGCGATCCTGACCGGTGGTCAAGTGATTGCCGAAGATCTGGGCATGAAGCTGGAATCGGTGACCATGGATATGCTTGGCACCGCCAAGAAGATCGAAATCACCAAAGACGAGACCACCATCGTTGATGGCGCAGGCGAAAAAGCCGAGATCGCAGCACGTGTTGCTCAGATCCGCACCCAAGCTGAAGAAACCACCTCTGACTACGATCGTGAAAAACTGCAAGAACGCGTTGCCAAACTGGCTGGCGGTGTTGCTGTGATCCGCGTTGGTGGCATGACCGAAGTGGAAGTGAAAGAGCGCAAAGACCGCGTTGATGACGCCCTGAACGCGACCCGTGCGGCCGTGCAAGAAGGCGTGATCGTTGGTGGTGGTGTTGCTCTGGTTCAGGCTGGTAAAGCTTTGGCCGGTTTGGAAGGCGCAAACGCTGACCAGAACGCTGGTATTGTCATCGTGCAAAAAGCGATTGAGGCACCTCTGCGTCAGATCGCTGAAAACGCGGGTGTTGACGGGGCGGTTGTTGCTGGCAAAGTACGCGAAAGCGACGACGCAACCTTTGGCTTTAACGCGCAAACCGAAGAATATGGCGACATGTTCGACTTTGGTGTGATTGACCCTGCCAAAGTGGCCCGTACCGCTTTGGAAGACGCAGCCTCAATCGCTGGTCTGTTGATCACCACCGAAGCTATGGTTGCTGACAAACCTTCGAAAGAAGGCGCTGGCGGCATGCCAGGTGGCGGCATGCCCGACATGGGCGGCATGGGCGGCATGATGTAAGTTGAATTTCCATTAGGAAATTCGACTGCGACAGGTGGTTTTCGCAAGACAACCACCGAAAGCCCTAAAGTCGATATCAAATGGCGGTCTTCGGGCCGCCATTTTTTTGAGAAATGGAAATTTTATTTGGCCATCGATCACGAAATATTTCACTTAACCTTTTGGAGTTTTCCTCTGTACGGCTTTGGCATGGCGTATAATTACGATGACCTCTATCGAACGACAGAAAATGCGCTTGGGGCACCGATGCAGCTGTTTGTCGATTTCTTTCACGGCCGCTTGGATGCTCCGGACGGCCAAAGTTTACGCGTCTTAGATATTGGATGCGGGCAGGGGCGTGATGCGGTGTTCATCGCCCGGCTTGGGCATCAGGTGGCGGGGGTTGACCTTTCGGCCAACGGGATACGGGATCTGACTCAATCGGCTGCCTCAGAAGGCTTAGCTGTGCAGGGGATTGTGGCAGATATCACTGGCTTTACGCCGGGGGGTGCGTTTGACGTGGTGCTGATTAACCGTACGCTTCATATGCTGGACGAGGCGCCCAGATTGGCGGTTTTGTCACGGCTGCTTGATCACGTCAGCGACAATGGGTGGCTGTTAGTTGCCGATGAACGCGCGAATATGGCGGGGTTCAAATCGGTGCTTCAGGCACATAGTGCAGTGTGGAAGGTCACGCTGGACAAAGGCGGTTACTACTTCTTGCAAAGGAAAATGGCGTAACGGGGCGCCCGGTCAAACCGCAAGCGCGCAGGGTGCGATAGAAAATTTTCACCTTCCCTCTTACAACCCGCGACAAACCCCCCTATGTTAATGATCATAACATCAACATTTTGGCGGGGACAGCCATGTTTAAACCCTTATTGATTTCCCTCATGACCCTTGCAGCACTGCCAGCTGCCGCGCAAGAGGTGTACCGTTTTGGTGGTGACGCTTATATGGCGGGGGACAATGTGACCCTGTCTGGTGACGCCGTGGATGACGCGTTTATCGTCGGCAACACCGTGGTGATTTCGGCGCCCGTCGAAGGGTCTGCCCACGCGGGTGGCCGTTCGGTTTCCATCTCTGGTGCCGTTGGCAACAGCCTTTACGCCGCAGGCATGAACGTCAATGTTGCCGCAGGTGTTGGCGGCGATGCCCAGCTTGCGGGCGACACGGTATTGGTGGCCGCACCCGTCAAGGGTGACGTGCGCGTGGCGGCGCAACGTGTTGAATTAACAGGATCTATTGGCGACAGTGCTTTGATTGCGGCTGAAAACATCCTGTTGACCGAGGTCATCGCGGGCGATGCCAGTTTTGCGACCAAAAACATCTCATTTGGTGAAAACGCCCGCATCGAAGGCACGCTTCACCTTTATGCAGAGGATGTGGACGACATTTTGGTGCCCGAATTTGTGGTGCCCGCCGATCGCATCGAACGTCACGCAGCAGAAGAGTTTGACGGCGCGGTGACCATTGATGGAACCGACGCTGGGCGCGCCTCAAGTGAACAAGGCTGGATGCCGTGGTTTGGCGGCAAAGTCGGTACAATCCTGACCCTGACGGTTTTGGCGACCATCGTGGCCTATTTCGCCCCCAGCGCGCTGATGTCCTTGCGTGAACGGACGCTTGAAAGCCCCATTCGGGCGATTTGGATGGGGTTCTTGACCATTTCGGCTTTGGCCGGGGCGTTGTTTGTGTTGGGCGCAACTGGATACGGCATTGTGCTTGCACCTTTCACCATCCTTGGCGCCATTCTTTTGGGGCTCGTGGGGTATGTGATCGGCACTTATATCTTGGGTGTTGGCACCATGGTTCTGGCCGGGCAACCACAGCCAGCCACCTTGGCCGAGCGTGCAGTTGCGGCCCTTGCAGGGGCAGTTGTGATCACCATCCTGGCGCTGCTTCCGATCGTTGGCTGGCCCCTTGTGATGGCGGTGACGTTGGCCGGGGCCGGGGCGCTGATCATTCGCTGGGTTGCACCGGGGTTTTACACCGAAGTCTAAGCGCGCGACGTATGATATAAGCCTGACGCAAACGGGGCGCATCAATGGGTGCGCCCCGTTTCATTTGGCCCTTTGCGGCATACGCAACTGTCTGCCCATTTCATGAAACGCGACAACCCGCCCCTCGCATCCCAAAGCCTGTGCGCCTATGTAGGGGATATGTTCAGACGATTGATTGCCGCCAGTGCCCTTTGTGTTGCCACCGCTTTACCCGCCTCGCCCGCCATCGCGGAATGTGTGGTGTTGCTGCATGGGCTTGCCCGGTCCCCGTCGTCGCTTTGGGTGATGGAAGAGGCCCTTCGTGCCGAGGGGTACACCGTTGTAAATCTGGGCTATCCTTCGACCCAAGCGGAAATTGACATCCTTGTTGAAACCGCGATCCCACCGGCCGTGAAAGCCTGCGGCGCGCAAAAGATCAGCTTTGTCACACACTCGATGGGCGGCATCCTTGCGCGCGTCTGGTTGCAGGACAATCGCCCCAACGACATGGGCCGTGTGGTGATGCTGGCCCCGCCCAACCAAGGCTCGCAACTGGTGGATACATTTGCCGATCTTGAGCCGTTTGAATGGATCAATGGCCCGGCGGGCATGCAATTGGGCACCGGCGAAAACTCGGTGCCGCAACACACAGACCTGCCCAATTACGAGGTGGGCGTGATTGCCGGAAACCGGTCGCTGAACCCGATTTACTCGACACTGATTGATGGTGCGGATGATGGGAAAGTGTCGGTGGAAAGCACCAAGGTCGAAGGGATGACGGATCACATCGTCCTGCCGGTTACCCACACGTTCATGATGACCAATCCGTTGGTGATTGCGCAGGTGATTGGATTTCTGAAACAAGGGACGTTTGAGAAAGGCCTGACCTTGGGCACGGTCATTGAACGGGTTGCAGAAGAGGCTGGGTATTTGGACTAGGGCCACCGGTTCTGAATGTGCCAAACCGAGACGGTAAAACGAAAAAGCGCGCCACATTGGACGCGCTTTTCTTTTGTATTATAGCCGTGCTTAAACCGCTTGGCTGTGGCCTGCGGCGTTCATCTCATACGCGTCAAAGTGACGGGCGATGATCCGCGCCAAGGGGCGTGCAGCGTCATGGATGCTTAAGACGTTGTCCGAAAGATCAAAGGTATCCGGCATTGCCTCTGCCAGACCATCGCTCATCGCCACAAGCCGGGCCACATCGTCATTCAGTTCATCCGCGACCTGTGCGAAATCGACTTTGAAATCACATAAGATCAGCTCAATGATCCGGCTGCGCACCCAGTCATCGCCGGTAAAGGCGTGGCCTTTGGACACAGACAAATCCCCCGCGCGTGCGGCGGCTTGGTATTTCGACGTGGCTGGTTCGTTTTGCGCATAGCCCTGTGGGTAGCGCGAAATGGAACTGGCGCCAACGCCGATCAACACTTGTGATGCGTCTTCGGTATAGCCTTGGAAATTGCGGCGCATGGTGCCCGCTTTATGCGCGGTGGCAAGCCCATCGTCAGGCAGGGCGAAGTGGTCGATGCCAATTTCAACAAGGCCCGCATCCAAGAACATATCCCGCGCGGTGTTGAAAAGCTCTAGCCGTTCTTCCGCCGACGGCAGCGCCTCGGTTGGGATCAGGTTTTGACGGCGCGCCATCCACGGCACATGCGCATAGCCAAACAGGGCCACGCGGTCGGGGCCGAGGCTGATCAGCTTTTCAACTGAGTCCGTGATCCGGGCTTGGTTTTGGTGGGGCAATCCGTAAAGGATGTCCATGTTCAGGCTGGTGATCCCGCGCGTGCGCAGCCCATCAACGGTCTGTTTGGTGATTTCATAGCTTTGCGGGCGACCGATGACTTCTTGGATCATCGGATCAAAGTCCTGCACGCCGATTGAGGCCCGGTTCATCCCGGCGGCTGCAAGTGCGTCCAGACGGGCGTCATCCACCTCGGACGGGTCAATTTCGACCGAGAACTGGGCGCCGTCAGCCAAGGGCATCGTGTCCAGAATGGCGGCGGTCAGATCGGTGATCATGTCCGGTTGCAACAAGGTCGGCGTGCCGCCACCCCAATGCAGGTGTTCGATTTTCACACCGGGGGCCACAAGCCCCTTGATGGTCGCAAGCTCTGTCTTGAGGCTTTCAAGATAGGCGGCCACCGGTTCGGCTGTTGCGGTGCCTTGCGTGCGGCACGCACAGAACCAGCACAAGCGGCGGCAAAATGGGATGTGAACATAGAGCGACACAGTGTCGCCCGCAGGGATCGCCTGGATCCAGTTCGCGGCGGTATCGGGGCTAAACCCTGGCTTGAAATGCAGCGCAGTCGGGTAACTGGTGTAACGAGGGACCCGAGCGTCAAAAAGTCCAAGGCGTCTGAGTTGCGTAAGTGTTTGCATTCGACTAGTCTCTATAGACGAAAACGCGCGCAGCATTGATCAGGATCAAGCCGGGGCAATATCCCGGTAGAAAAAGCCATGAACACAATAAACAAAGATATGAAGTTCAACTCTCGCGAATGCGGATCCTGTCCGATTCGTCATAGGGCTGTGTGTTCGCGTTGCGAACCGGATGAGTTGGATCGGCTTGAAGAAATCAAGTATTACCGAACATATGAGGCGGGCCAGCCTGTGTTGTGGGCCGGCGATCAGATGGAATTTGTCGCCTCTGTGGTCAGCGGAATTGCCACCCTTAGCCAAACGATGGAGGATGGGCGCACCCAGATGGTCGGTCTTTTGCTGCCGTCGGATTTCATTGGCCGTCCAGGCCGCGCTTTGGCGCCGTTTGATGTGGTTGCGGTTTCAGATTTGACCGTCTGTTGCTTTCGTAAAAAACCGTTTGAAGAGTTGATGGGGACCACCCCGTCGATTGGCACACGTCTGTTGCAGATGACACTGGACGAACTGGACAGCGCGCGGGAATGGATGCTGGTTTTGGGGCGCAAAACCGCGCGTGAAAAGATTGCCAGCCTGTTGGCCATTCTGGCGCGCCGCGATGCGACGTTGAATAAATTGACGCCCACCTCTGGTATGACCCTTGATTTGCCGCTGACGCGTGAGGCGATGGCGGATTATCTTGGTCTGACACTTGAAACGGTGAGCCGTCAGATCTCTGCGTTAAAAAAGGCCGGGATCATTGTGCTTGAGGGCAAACGCCACGTGATTATTCCGGATTTCGCGATTTTGATGGCGGAAACGGGTGATGATGTGGACGGCGGTCCATTGTCCTGAAAATGACCAAGCTTCCGATGAGGATCTTGTTTCAAATTGATCACTGTCCCCTGAAGGGGATCAATGCGCCAGAAATACGGGTTTTTCTGCGACTTCCAGCATATGCCGCGTGGCACCGCCCATAATGGACTCGCGGAACCGCGAATGACCATAGGCCCCCATCACAATCAAATCCGCATCTTTGTCGCGCGCATGGCGGTTCAGGATGTCCGAGACACGGGGCAGGGTGCGGGCCATAACGGTGACTTCGGCGCGCACGCCGTGACGGGCCAGCATTTGGCTAAGTGCGCCGCCGGGATCTGAGCGTTCCGGCCCGTGGGTGGGCGGGTCAATGATGGCGATATAGACGTTTTGTGCTTTTTGCAAAAACGGCATGGCCAGACGGATGGCCCGAAGCGCTTCTGCGCTTTCATTCCAGGCGACAACCACATTATTGATGTTTTCCGCAAGCTCAGCACCGTCTGGCATGATCAGAACGGGCGCGGATCCGTTGAACAACGCCGCCTCAACCGTGGCTTCTGCATCGTGACTGCGGCCTTCGCCGTAGGGGCGGGGCAGGACGACCAAATCAGAAAACCTTGTGTGATGGGCTATCATGCCACTTAGGGCGACCATTTGTGATGACAGGCAGGTTGCCGACCAGCCGAAGGTCATCCCCGAGAGGTTCTTGCGCGCGTGATCTTCCATTTCAGCGGCGGCATCGCGGGCCAGCGCCAGATTGTCTTGGATCATCATTGCGGATGCGCCGGCGTAATAGAATCCTTGTTGCGAGTGATCCACGCCAAGGCAAAGTGCGTTTAGATGTGCGTCATAGATGCGGGAAAGTGTTTGCGCCGCCCTAAATGAGGCATCGCAAATGTCTTTGTCCGTCAGGACGGTGGTGATGGTTTTATAGTCCATGGACAGCTCCTGAAGGTCGTTGTTCAAAGTCTGCACAACCGTTACCTGCGACGCTTTGACATGGGTCAAAGGCAAGAAAACTGCCTTGGTGCGACAGTTTTGACATGGATCAAGGTGGTCAGAAGGGGTTAGGTCCAAACCGACAAAGGTCGACAAATGTGTCCGAATCCCAGATTTTTCAAGGCGGACGCATTCATGACAAAGACGAAGGGACGCAAAATGTGGGATTACCTAAAATTGGTAGTGTATGGCCTGATTGCAGTTTTGGCCGCCATTGCCGCTAGCTATGCTCGCGATCTCGCGTATGGGGTGCATGCCATCCTGGTGACGCTTATCGCGACAGGGCTTTTTGTTTATTCACTGAAAAAAGTGGGTGAACCGAAAGTTGTTGAAACAGGATATATGGATGGGCCCGTACGTGTGGGCGTGGCGCTGACGGCCTTTTGGGGCGCGGTTGGCTTTTTGGTTGGGACGTTCATCGCGTTTCAGTTGGCCTTTCCGCAATTGAACTTTGGCTGGGCCGAAGGGTATTTGAATTTTGGTCGCCTGCGTCCGCTGCACACCTCTGCAGTGATTTTCGCATTTGGCGGGACCGCGCTGATCACCAGCTCTTTCTACATTGTGCAGCGCACCTGTGGCGCGCGCCTTTGGGGCGGCAATCTGGCGTGGTTTGTGTTCTGGGGTTACCAGATCGTAATTTTGCTGGCCGCCACCGGGTATCTGTTGGGGGCTACCCAATCGAAAGAATATGCAGAGCCTGAGTGGTACACCGACCTTTGGTTGACCGTTGTGTGGGTTGCCTATTTGCTGGTGTTCATGGGCACGTTGATGAAGCGCAAAGAGCCGCATATCTATGTGGCCAACTGGTTCTACCTGGCGTTCATTGTGACCATCGCGATGTTGCACGTTGTGAACAACCTGGCGATGCCAGTGTCGATCTTTGGGTCGAAGTCTGTTCAGCTCTTCTCGGGTGTGCAAGATGCAATGACGCAGTGGTGGTACGGCCATAACGCCGTTGGCTTCTTCCTGACTGCGGGCTTCTTGGGCATGATGTATTACTTTGTACCAAAACAGGCGGGACGCCCTGTTTTCTCGTACAAACTGTCGATCATCCACTTTTGGGCTTTGATCTTCCTGTATATCTGGGCTGGTCCTCACCACCTGCACTATACCGCTTTGCCTGATTGGGCTGGGACTTTGGGTATGGTCTTTTCGATCATCCTGTGGATGCCAAGCTGGGGTGGTATGATCAACGGTCTGATGACCCTGTCGGGGGCTTGGGACAAGCTGCGCACCGATCCGATCATCCGTATGATGGTTGTGTCGATCGGTTTCTACGGCATGTCGACCTTTGAAGGTCCGATGATGTCGATCCGCGCCGTGAACGCCTTGTCACACTATACCGACTGGACCATTGGTCACGTGCACTCTGGTGCGCTTGGTTGGAACGGCATGATCACCTTTGGGGCCCTGTACTTCCTGACGCCAAAACTGTGGAACCGCACCGGTCTTTACAGCCTGCGTCTGGTCAGCTGGCACTTCTGGCTCGCCACCATCGGTATCGTTCTTTACGCATCCTCGATGTGGGTAACCGGTATCCTCGAAGGTCTGATGTGGCGTGAAGTCGACGCACAAGGCTTCCTTGTGAACTCGTTTGCTGACACCGTGTCTGCCAAATTCCCAATGTATGTGGTTCGTGGTCTGGGTGGGGTTCTGTTCCTCTCGGGTGCGCTGATCATGTGCTACAACCTCGTGATGACCGTATTGCGCGCTCCGGCTCAAGAAGCTGAAGCACCCGCAGCGGCTCCGGCTGAATAAGGAGGGGATGACGATGGGAATTCTTGATAAACACGTTGTTCTTGAAAAGAACGCAACGCTCTTGCTCGTCTCCAGCCTTTTGGTGGTGTCGGTCGGCGGCATCGTGGAGATCGCACCGCTCTTCTACCTCGAAAATACAATCGAGGACGTGGAAGGCATGCGCCCCTACTCGCCGCTTGAGCTGGAAGGTCGGAACATTTATGTGCGTGAAGGCTGTTATACCTGTCACTCGCAAATGATCCGCCCAATGCGTGACGAAGTTGAACGGTATGGTCACTATTCACTGGCCGCAGAAAGCCAGTATGACCACCCGTTCCAATGGGGGTCCAAACGGACAGGGCCTGACCTTGCCCGTGTTGGGGGCCGGTATTCGGACGAATGGCATGTGGATCACCTTTCGGATCCACAGTCGGTTGTTCCGGAATCGGTGATGCCAAAATATGCCTTCTTGGCGGATCGCATGATCAGTCCGAAATATATTCGGGACCTTCTGGAGGCCAATAAGATTGTTGGTGTGCCTTACACCGACGAGCAATTGGAAGCCGCCGAGGCTGATTGGTTGACCCAAGCAGACCCCGATGGTGACAACTCCGACGTCGACGCACTGATGGCGCGCTATCCAAAGGCGCAAGCGCGCAACTTTGATGGCAAGCCGGGTGTGTCGGAAATGGATGCACTGATCGCTTACATGCAGATGTTGGGCACATTGGTTGATTTCTCGACCTTTACACCTGACGCAAGCCGGTAAGGAGCTGGGATGATGGATACATATAGCCTTATGCGCCTGTTCGCAGACAGCTGGGTCCTTTTGGCCATGTTCCTCTTTTTCATCGGGGTTGTGGTCTGGGCGTTTCGCCCAGGCAGCCGCGCGGTGCATGAGGACACGGCCTCCATCCCCTTCCGCCATGAAGACAAACCTGCCGGTGACCGGGACTAACGTCATGTTAATCCCCCGGCGCTCAGCTCAAGGAGTTGTGGCAAATGAGTAAAAAACCTGTTGAAAAGAAAGAGGTCGAGACCACCGGCCACGAATGGGACGGGATTGAAGAGTTTAACAATCCGTTGCCCCGTTGGTGGGTCTGGGTGTTCTATGTGACCATCGTTTGGGGCATTTGGTATTCTATCGCTTACCCCGCTTGGCCCATGATCAAAGGCGCGACAGCTGGCTATCTTGGCTGGTCAACCCGCGGCGAAGTGGCGCAAGAAATCCAGCGGTTCAAGGATATGAACGGCGCGCTAGAAACCGAATTGGCCAGTGCTGATCTGACCACGCTGGAACGTGGTTCGGACCTGCACAACTATGCCATTCAGTCGGGCCGTGCGACTTTTGCGACCTTCTGTTCGCAATGTCACGGTGCGGGTGCCAACGGCATCACCGAAGGGTCGGGCTATCCGAACCTTCTGGACAATGACTGGCTATGGGGTGGTTCGATCGAAGACATCCAAACCACGCTGATCTACGGGATCCGTTCGTCTGATTTCGAAGACGACACACGCTTCTCGGAAATGCCAGCCTTTGGCGACGATTATCTGTCGGATGAGGAAATCGACCAAGTTGTAAACTATGTGATGAGCTTGTCGCCCGTCACCAAAGCAGACGCAGACGCCGCCCTGGCCGATGCAGGTGCCGTGGTGTTCGAAGACAATTGTTCGTCGTGTCACGCCGAAGACGGCACCGGGGATCGTTCGCAAGGCGCACCAAACCTGGCTGACGCCATCTGGCTTTATGGCAGCACCAAAGATGAGATCGCACATTCTGTTTCTGTCGGTCCAAAAGGCGTGATGCCGGCCTGGAAAGGCAAGCTGACTGACAGCCAAATCAATGCTGTTGCGGCCTATGTACATGGATTGGGCGGCGGCGAATAAGCCATCGACCGATCCAAACCTGATCCGGGGCCTCACTCCCCGGTTCGACACCAACCCCTGATCCTGTTCGCGCGTTTCTCCGGGGTTGGTGTCACCTAATTGAAAAGCCCGGGCCGCTGGTCCGGGTTTTTTCCATATGTGCGGCGGTGCCCAATGAAAAGGGATGACGTTACGGAGGGGGCAGGTCGCGAGCGGCCCTGAGACGCCCAAAACGACGCAGGCGGCCTTGCTGGCTGGCAACAAAGAATGCCACGCCATCCCGAAAATCGGATTGTTGCAGGTGCGGCCTTTTGACGGGCTGCGACGAGACGCCGCCGCGACAAAATTGAAAACAAAAGTATAACAATGACTTAGGTTGGTTCTTCGCTTGTTCAATAGTGAAAAATTTTGATCCACATCAATGCTGAAATGTAGAATAATTCTTACCAACAGACTCTCACGATTATCAGGACTGGACCCTGTCAATGTCAGACGCCCCGGAACAGCTTTACGCCGCCCGAGAACCCGTATTTCCAAAACGGGTCAAAGGAATTTTCCGCAGCCTTAAATGGTGGATCATGGGGATCACCCTTGGTCTTTATTATCTTGCGCCTTGGATCCGTTGGGATCGCGGGCCAAACCTGCCGGATCAGGCGGTTTTGGTCGATATGGCGAACCGCCGGTTCTATTTCTTCTGGATCGAAATCTGGCCGCATGAGTTTTATTTCATTGCCGGTCTTTTGATCATGGCCGGGCTTGGGTTGTTTCTGTTCACCTCTGCTGCCGGGCGCGTGTGGTGTGGCTATGCCTGCCCACAGACGGTCTGGACTGATTTGTTCATTTTGGTTGAACGCTGGGTCGAAGGGGACCGGAATGCGCGGCTTCGCTTGCATCGTCAAAAGTGGAATGGCGAGAAGGTTCGCAAACGGTTGACCAAATTCGCGGCGTGGATCGTCATTGCCGTGGCAACTGGCGGGGCCTGGGTCTTTTACTTTGCCGATGCGCCGACCCTGCTGGTGGATCTTGTCACGGGACAAGCCCATCCGGTGGCGTATTCTACGGTGCTGGTGTTGACCGCCACGACCTTTTTCTTTGGTGGAATTGCACGTGAGCAGATTTGTATCTACGCCTGCCCGTGGCCCCGTATTCAAGCGGCGATGATGGACGAAGACACCATTACCATTGCTTACCGCGACTGGCGCGGGGAACCCCGTGGGCGCGGTAAAGAGCGCAGCGACCTGGGCGATTGTATCGACTGCAACGCCTGTGTGAACGTCTGCCCGATGGGCATCGACATTCGCGATGGTCAACAAATGGAATGCATCACCTGTGGCCTTTGCATCGATGCCTGTGATGAGATGATGGACAAGGTTGGCAAAGAACGCGGGTTGATTGATTACCTCGCTTGGAAAGATGAAACCAACGAACGTGCGGGTAATGCAAAAGTGCCGGTGATGAAACACCTGCTGCGTCCGCGTACCATGCTTTATGTGGGCCTTTGGGCCGCTGTCGGTATTGGTCTGACCGTGTTGTTGTTTGTCCGCCCCGCTGTGGACGTGACGGTTCGCCCGGTGCGCAACCCAACCTATGTGACGCTGTCTGATGGGGCGATCCGCAACACCTATGACGTCGGTGTGCGCAACCGTCATGGGGAAGAGTGGCCGTATTACTTTGCCCTGCCGCTTGGCTCGGATTTGAAAGTGGAACTGGAAGGATCGGACAAACTTGTGTTAGTTGCTGATCCTGACACCGAAGCCAAACAACGTGTGTACGTGATTGCCCCTGCCGGATCAGAGGCCGCCACCAAAGATCGCACCGAAATCCGGCTTTGGATTGTGGATGGGGTAACGGGCGATCGCGCCCACCTTGATACTGTGTTTAACGGGCGTGGCCGCTAAGGCCCGCCCCAAAAGGCCCATGCCATTTAGGACAAAAGACATGACACAAGACACTGGCAAAAAAGAGTTTGAGCTGACCGGAAAGCATGTGCTGGCCATCACCGTGTCGGCCTTTGCCATTATCATCGGCGTGAACCTGTTCATGGCCTATTCGGCGATCGCAACATTCCCCGGACTTGAGACCAAAAACTCCTATGTGGCCAGTCAGCAATTTGACCGCCTGAAGGCCGCACAAGAGGGGTTGGAGTGGGACGTGGGCGCCAAGATCGAGGGGGAAGCGCTGATTCTGGACATCAAAGACAAAGCCGGTGATCCGGTTGAGGTGGCGACGATCTATGCCATCCTTGGGCGCGCGACCCACGTGAATGACGACCAAGAACCGGCATTCACCCAAAGCTCAACCGGCGCCTATGTCGCCAATGTCGGCGCGCTGGAGGGGGGCAACTGGAACTTGCGCCTGAACGCCACCGCTGAAAACGGCGTGGCCTTTCAACAGCGCATCCAGATCTTTCTGTCTGACAGTTAATCCAAAGGTTTCTCATGTCCGTTCCTCTGTCCGCCTGCCCAGCCTGTGACGCCGCCCCCCTTGCCAAAGCGCAGGCGGGAAAGGGGGTTGCCGGCAATGGGATGGAGGCGAAACGCATTATGCTGTCTTTGCCGCATATCTATTGTGCGGCCTGTATCGCGGGCGTCGAAGGCAGTCTTGCGCAACAAGACGGCGTGCGCGCGGCGCGGGTGAACCTGACGCTGAAACGGGCGACAATTGATGTTGATCCTGATGTGGAACCGGACACTTTGGCCGACTATCTGACGGGTATTGGCTTTGAGGCGTATGAACTTGACGCAGGCCAGCTCACCTCTACCGCCACGGACAAAATGGGCAAAGACCTGTTGATGCGTCTGGGCGTGGCCGGGTTTGCGATGATGAATGTCATGCTGTTGTCGGTGGCGGTCTGGTCGGGGGCGTCAGACGCCACACGCGACATGTTCCACTGGATTTCAGCGGCCATCGCCATTCCGACCGTTGGGTTTTCAAGTCAAGTGTTTTTCAAATCTGCCTGGACCGCGCTGCGTGTTGGCCGATTGAACATGGACGTGCCGATTTCCTTGGCGATCCTCTTGGCGCTTGGGATGTCCCTTTATGAAACCGCGCAATCGGGCGAGCACGCCTATTTTGACGCGGCTTTGTCGCTGACCTTTTTCCTTTTGGCGGGACGTTATCTTGATTACCGCACCCGATCCGTGGCGCGCTCTGCAGCCGAGGAGTTGGCAGCCCTCGAAGTGCCCCGCGCCCTGCGTTTGACTGATGCGGGCGATGAACACGTGTCGGTCGCTGACCTTGCGGTTGGCGACATCGTGCGCGTGGTTCCGGGGGCGCGTGTGCCTGTGGACGGGATTGTTGTCATTGGGGAAAGCGAACTTGATCGGTCCCTGTTAACTGGCGAAAGCCTGCCTGTGGCGGCAGGCCCTGATACCATCGTTTCAACTGGCGAAGTGAACCTGACCGGGCCGATGACCGTGCGCGTGACCGCCGCGGGGCGTGACAGTTCCTTGCACCGGATGGCCGACCTTGTGGCGATCGCAGAAACTGCCCGCAACCGCTATACCTCGCTTGCGGATAAAGCGGCGAAAATCTATGCGCCTTTGGTGCATATCTTAGCTTTTGTTGCGTTTTTGGCCTGGCTTTGGATCTCTGGTGGTGACGTGCGTTTGGCGCTGAACATTGCGGTCGCGGTTTTGATCATCACTTGCCCCTGCGCACTTGGCTTGGCCGTTCCAGCCGTCACCACGGCGGCCTCTGGGCGGTTGTTCAAACAGGGCATGTTGCTGAAATCCGCCACCGCGATGGAGCGTTTGGCCGAAGTGGACCATGTGGTTTTCGACAAAACCGGCACGCTGACCCAAGGCAAGCCGGTGATGGACGAAAACCCCCAACATCGCGCGCAGGATCTGGAAATTGCCTTGGCCTTGGCCGAGGGGTCCAGCCACCCCCTTGCGCTGTCCTTGACCCAAGCTGCCCGCGCGAAGGGGATATCCCCGGCCGTAATCTCAGGCGTGCAAGAGGTGCCCGGCAAAGGCATCGAGGGGCTGTGGAACGGTAAAACTGTCCGTCTTGGGCGCGCAGAATGGCTGGGTGCCAATGCGGTTGGCCAGACCGCAACTTATCTGTCGGTCTCTGGCGCGCGCCCAGTCACGTTTACCTTCACAGACAATCTTCGCGACGGCGTGGAGACGGCCATTTCTGCGCTGAAAGCACAGGGCATGGGGATCACTTTGATTTCCGGTGATGTGCCGGCAGCGGTTGCGGATATTGCGGGTCGGGTTGGGATTTCGGACTGGAAGGCGGATACGTTGCCCGAAGGCAAAGCCGAATATGTCGCGCGTTTGGGAAAGTCTGGAAAACGCGTTTTGATGGTTGGCGATGGGCTGAATGATACCGCCGCTTTGGCCGCGGCCCATGTCTCAATTTCGCCTGCCTCAGCGCTTGAAGCAGCGCGGGTTGTGTCGGACATCGTGTTGCTGGGGCAATCCATGGCACCCTTGGGCGAGGCCACGTTAATGGCCAAATCAGCGACGCGCAGGATTAAAGAAAACTTCGCGATTGCAGCAGGTTATAACGCGATTGCCATTCCGATTGCACTGATTGGTCTGGCCACACCTTTGGCCGCTGCCCTTGCCATGTCCCTGTCATCTGTGACAGTTAGTGTGAACGCTTTGCGATTGAAGAAAGGCTGAACCGATGAATGTGCTGGTCTATCTCATTCCAATTTCGCTTCTGCTTGGGGGCGGTGGATTGGCGGCGTTTTTCTGGACATTGCGCAGCGAACAATATGATGACCCCGATGGCAACAGCCAACGGATTCTGTCAGATCGTTGGGATGACACACCGCCAGAAGAGTGAGCTTTGGGGTGATTAGACCAAGTTAAGATCACGCGCGATCACCGCAGCATGGGTTCGATTTTTCGCCCCCAATTTACGCACCACTGCCCGCATATGCATCTTGGCGGTGACTTCCTGAATGGAAAACGCATGGGCGATTTCTTTGTTTTGTAGCCCATCGCAAAGGCCGCGCAACACTTGAAGTTCTCGTTCTGACAATTGAATGAGCGAAACCGGCGAGGGATTGTGAACAAGGTCTGTGAAGACACATAAAAACTGGCCTTGTTTTGCCAACTTCAGCGCATGGGACATTTCCGCCGCAGGCAGATCGGTCGAGATCACCGCATTTGCACCGGACCGATACGCCCGCTGGGCCAGCTCTAACGACCCACCACGTAACAAAAGCGCAAAGGGGCGCCTTTCATGTAGTTCGGACAAGTGATTGACGCCCTTCAATCCAGAAAGACCCGGCAAATCGAATTCAAGCACAAAAAAATCATAGGCCCCACCAGAAGAACGGGTGTGGACCAGCTGGTCGATGGCGGCGGCCACAGTATCAATCGGTGTCAGATCGAAGTCGTTTTGATGGGAAAAGGCAGAGGCTACGCTATTTGCAATAGTTGTATTGGCTGCAACGACAAGTGTTTTCAATGAGAGACCTATAACACGCCAGATTTGATTAATAAGGACAGTGTCACATAGGGTTAGGCTGGAACACCTATCAATAAGGATAGGTTTTCATTGGTTTTTTACCGGGTGTTGCAAAATGCGACATTGTGCTGGGTGTTCCGGAGGAAGCGGTCTCAAATTGCGAAATTCGGCGTTTCGAACGCATGGAAGCCAAGACGGCATTTGACGGGGGGATCATTTTTTCTGTGAAATATCCTGAACCAGTGACAAGATATCCGGGCCAATTTTCTCAATGATCAAGGCAACACCTTCGGCTGACGGGTGAATGCCGTCTGGTTGCAGGAATTGCTGTATCACCTTTTGTCGATTGGGGTGTTCTTCGAGGGCGGCGAAATAGTTGGGAATAAAGCGGCTGTTATATTGTGTGGCCAAATCGGGGAAAACTTTGTCGTAGGCGTCTTTTTGGTTCGCGCCAAAGTTCATCGACGCCGGGACGCGGATCAGCAATGTGGGCAGGCCCCTGGCGGTCAATTCAGACAGGATCGCATCAAGGTTTTTGCGGGTCTCTTCGGGGGGCACGCCACGCAGCATATCGTTGCCCCCAAGATTGACCAAAACCGCATCAATATCATCGGTCAGTGACCACCCCAGCCGCGCCTGTCCGCCTGCTGTTGTGTCACCTGAAACACCTGCATTTACGACGACAACATCGGGGTTCTGTGCGGTCAACCAGCCCTGAAGCTGGGGCACAAACCCATCCTTCTGCGCAAGCCCATACCCTGCCGTCAGACTGTCCCCAAGGGCCAAAAGCTTGATGGTTTGTGCGTGAAGTGCATTGGGATGAACCAGCCCAAGAACGGCCGTAATAAGCAGCCCCATCAAATTGAACCGAAAACCCCTCTTGAGAACCGCCAAGCTGGCCCCATATGCTTGTGAACTCATTGCTTTTCTCCTGACAGGTGACGGATGCCAATTTCTGAACAAGACGCCGTTTTGACGCTGACGGATGCCCGTTTGACACTGGGCCATAATGCCGGTCGTACCGAGATCCTCAAGGGGATAGATTTAAGCGTTTCACGCGGCGAGACATTGGGGCTGACAGGGCCGTCGGGGTCTGGCAAAAGCTCTCTCCTTATGTTGATGGGTGGGCTTGAACGTGCCACGGGCGGACAGGTGCAAGCCCTGGGTCAAAACTTGGGTGCGATGGGCGAAGATCACCTCGCCCGCTTTCGCAGAGATCATATGGGGGTGGTGTTCCAATCTTTCCACCTTATCCCAACCATGACCGCGCTGGAAAATGTCGCAACCCCGCTGGAATTGGCCGGAATGCGCGACGCATTCCCCCGCGCAGAAGAGGAATTGACCGCCGTTGGGCTGAGCCACCGGATGCACCATTACCCCAGCCAGATGTCAGGCGGTGAACAGCAACGGGTTGCTTTGGCGCGGGCAGCGGCGCCCCGGCCCGATATTTTGCTGGCGGATGAGCCGACCGGAAATCTGGACGGGGCCACGGGTGAGGCCATTATGGATCTGCTCTTTGGTCTCCGTGATCGCCATGGATCGACGTTGATCATGGTCACACATGCGCCAGAGCTGGCCGCGCGTTGTGATCGCATTTTGCACATCCAAGACGGGCTTTTGGCATGAACGCGCTGCGACAGGCCGCGCGGTTTGCACGACGCGACATGCGCGGGGGCCTTCGTGGGTTTCGGATCTTTTTGGCCTGTCTGGCGCTTGGTGTGGCGGCAATTGCGGCGGTTGGGTCCGTGCGCGAAAGCCTTCAGGCGGGATTGGAAAGCCAAGGTGCCGTGCTTTTGGGCGGCGATGCGGCGGTGTCATTTACCTACCGCTTTGCCGAAGATGCGGAAGTGCAGGTGTTGGCCGAACAAGCCAAGGCCCTGTCGGCCATCGCCGATTTCCGGTCGATGGCGGTGGTCGGGGATGAACGTGGCCTGACGCAGGTGAAGGCGGTCGATGATCTCTATCCGCTTTATGGTCAGGTGGTCTTGGACCCGCCCGTGTCGTTAGAAGCCGCTTTTGCGGGGCAAGACGGTTTGCCCGGCGCGGTGATGGATGACCTTCTTATCAATCGCCTAGGGCTTTCAGTCGGTGATCAGTTTGAACTTGGCGGGGCCGCATTTGTGCTGATGGCCGAATTGGTGAATGAACCAGACAACGCCACCGGGGGCTTTGGCCTTGGCCCGCGCACGATGGTGCATCGTCAGGGTCTTGTGGGATCGGGCCTGCTTGCTGAGGGGACATTATTTGACAGCCAATACCGGTTCCGTTTGCCGGAGGGCGCGGATCTTGAGGCCGAGAAAACACGCGTGATGACCGCGCTTGAGGACCACGGCGCCCGCTGGCAGGATGCTCGCAATGGTGCACCGGGGATGAGCCGTTTTATCACCCGGCTTTCAACCTTTTTGGTTTTGGTCGGTCTTGCGGGGCTCGCCGTTGGCGGGGTGGGCATTTCGGCCGCGGTGCGGGCCTATCTGGATGGCAAAACCGAAACCATCGCGATCCTGCGGGCGTTGGGCGCTGAACGCCGTGTGATTTTCCTGACGTATTTTTTGCAAATCACGGTGTTGGCCGTGATCGGTTTGATCATCGGGCTTGCCCTTGGGGCTATGATCCCGGTCCTTTTGGCGCCTTGGATCGCCGGGGCCTTGCCGGTGGATGCGACAATCTCGGTCTATCCCGGCCCGCTTGCCGAGGCCGCCCTTTATGGCGCGTTGGCGGCGCTTTTGTTCACCCTCTGGCCATTGGCGCAGACCGAAGATGTGCAACCCGCGGCCTTGTTTCGTGATGCGGCCCTTGGTGCGCGGCGGCTGCCCCGTGCAAGGTACATCGGGCTCAGCATCGCGATTTTGGCGTTGCTGGTTTGGACGGCGGCAACGCTGTCGGGCATGCCAAAGCTGGCGATGTGGTCGTTCATTGGAATTGCGGGTGCGTTTGCCGCTTTGGTGCTGACAGGCTTGGGCATCCGACATCTGTCGCGCTGGCTTGGGCATCGTCCGTGGTTGCGCGGTCGTCCCATTGTTCGCATGGCGTTGACGGCGGTTGGGGGACCGGGCGGCGAGGCGGGGGCTGTGGTTTTATCCCTTGGTCTGGGGCTTGCTGTGCTGGCCGCCGTTGGGCAGATCGACAATAACCTGCGCGGTGCGATTTCGCGTGAACTTCCCGATGTGGCCCCCAGCTTTTTCGTTGTTGATATTCAGCCCGATCAGATCAAAGGGATTGAGGCACGTTTGGGTTCAGACGCAGGTGTTTCGCGCGTAGATACAGCCCCGATGCTGCGCGGTGTGATCACCCAAATCAACGATCGTCCAGCCGCTGAGGTGGCGGGCAATCATTGGGTGGTGCAAGGGGATCGTGGTTTGACCTATTCCGACCGCCCAACCCGCACCAAAGTCGTTTCCGGGGACTGGTGGCCGGAGAATTATGACGGCCCTCCGCAAATCTCATTTGCCGCCGAAGAGGCAGAGGAAATGGGGCTTGGCTTGGGGGATAGGATCACGGTCAACATTTTGGGGCGTGACATTGAAGGTGAGATTACTTCGCTGCGCGAGGTGGATTTCTCGCAGGCGGGAATGGGGTTTGTTTTGACGATGAACCCATCGGCCTTAAAGGGCGCACCACACACTTGGCTTGCCACGATCTATGCAGATCAAGCGTCAGAGGCGGCCATTCTGCGTGACCTTGGAAAAGCCTATCCTAACATCACGCTGATCTCTGTGCGCGATGCGATAACGCGTGTCACTGGGCTGATGGGGCAGGTGGCGGCCGCCATTACCTATGGTGCGATGGCCACTTTGGTCACGGGGTTTGTGGTGCTGATGGGGGCGGCGGCGGCAGGCGAACGGGCGCGCACGTATGAGGCCGCAGTTTTGAAAACCCTTGGCGCCACACGTGGTGAGATTTTGTTGAATTTCGCGCTGCGTTCGGCGGTGCTTGGGGCCGCTGCGGGTGTGGTTGCGGTGGTTGCAGGCGGTGTATCAGGCTGGGCGGTGACCCATTACATCATGGAAAACGACTTTGTGTTTGAACCCATTTCTGCCGTTTTGATTGTGGTGGGCGGTGTGGTTGCGACGATTGTTGCGGGATTGGTTTACGCGTGGCGGCCCTTGTCGGCACGCCCTGCTCAGGTATTGAGGTCACGCGATTAGAGCGCTTCCAGTTTTCATTGAAGCATCTGCCATCGCTTTTTGCGTTTGTATGACGCGAAAGGCAGCGAATAAGCGATTCAATGTGCACTGGAAGCGTTCTAGGGGCTCTGCCCCCGCACTTCGTGCTCCCCCGAGGTGTTTTGGGCAAGAAAAAGAATGGGTGTGTCTGATGACCTGTGGTGAGGACCTTTTGGGCCCGCTGGGCGCAGCAGTTATGCAACCGCTGGAATGCTTATCATGTGGTCAGAATATGACCCAAGAGCCCCAAGGCAAAGCCGAGGATCGCGCCAAGCGGCGGGGTCCAGTGGCGTGACAGGGGAATTTGCGGGGCGATGTCTTGGTACATCAGATACAGAATGCCCCCTGCGGAAAAGAGCATCAGCCAACCCAAAATGATCGGCGCATTTGCCAGAAGTGTCATGCCGGTCAAGGCTGCGATTGGACCCAAGGGGACAAGAAGCAGAAAGAGGATCAGGCGTTTGGATCTGGGCAGGGCGGATGTATCGGCCAGCTCACGGTCTGCGTTGAAGCCTTCGGGCAGGTTCTGTGCGCCGATCAAGCCCGCAAGAAGCAAAGCGAGCGCGGGTTCAGCGGTTAGAACGGCGCCCAATGCGATGGTTTCCGGGATGAAATCCATCAACATCGCCATGAATTGCGACTTTGAACCGCCATGGCGTGACAGGGCCACATCGGCCACAAGTGCTGCGATTGCGCCAAGTAGGAATGGGATCAGCGCACGCGCCCCGGTGACACGGTCCAATCCTTCGGGGATCAACACCAAGGCAACAGCAGATAAGAGTGCCCCTGCGCCAAAGGCCATCACCCAATGGTTGGTTTCATCCCGGATCCACCCCGGAAGGATCCGGTCAAACCCGGCAAGCCATGCCCCAAATGGAATGGCCGCCCCAGCAAGGGCGGCCAATGTTATTGCATAGAGAAGGTCGCCCATCAGAGTGTGCGTTCGACCATCATCTTTTTAATAGATGCAATCGCTTTGGCTGGGTTCAGACCTTTTGGACAGGTCTTGGCGCAGTTCATGATGGTGTGACAGCGGTAAAGTTTGAACGGATCTTCCAGATCATTCAAACGCTCGCCGGTTGCCTCGTCCCGGCTATCAATCAGCCAGCGATAGGCGTGCAGCAATGCGGCTGGCCCCAGATACCGATCACCATTCCACCAATAGCTTGGGCAAGAGGTGGAACAGCTGGCGCACATTACGCATTCATACAGACCATCAAGTTTCTTGCGGTCTTCAATCGACTGGCGCCATTCTTTTGCCGGGCGATTGGTTTTTGTCTCGAGCCACGGCATGATCGACGCGTGTTGTGCGTAGAAATGCGTGAGATCCGGGATCAAATCCTTGACGACAGGCGTGTGGGGAAGGGGATAGATTTTCACATCCCCCTTGATCTCGTCCATCCCGTAGATACAGGCCAGAGTGTTGATCCCGTCGATGTTCATCGCACAGGATCCACAGATACCTTCGCGGCAAGACCGGCGGAACGTGAGCGTTGGGTCAATCTCGTTTTTGATCTTGATCAGCGCGTCCAGCACCATCGGGCCGCAATTGTCCATGTCGACGAAATAGGTATCGACGCGGGGATTTTGGCCGTCATCCGGGCTCCAGCGGTAAATCTGGAACTTGCGCACATTGGCGGTGCCGGTGGGTTTGTCCCAAGTTTTCCCGACACGCACGGTCGAATTTTTGGGGAGCTTGAATTGTACCATCTGGCGTCCTCCTTAAAACGTGCGCGCTTTGGGCGCGATTTTCTTGAGTGCAATGCCGCCTTCGGCTTCGGTGGTCAGCGGGTCAACCACAACCGGACGATAGGTCAGGTCCACCTTGTTGCCCTCGACACGAGACACCGTGTGAACGCGCCATTTCTTGTCGTCGCGTGTTGGGTAATCTTCGTGCGCATGCGCCCCACGGCTTTCCTGACGGGCTTCAGCACCGTGAATGGTGGCCAAGGCGTTTGGCATCAGGTTGGCAAGCTCAAGCGTTTCCATCAGGTCTGAGTTCCAAACCATCGAGCGGTCGGTCACGGACAGATCGTCCATTTTCGCCGCAACTTTGGTCATCTTCTCAACGCCCTCTTTCAGCGTCTTGTCGGTGCGGAACACAGCGGCGTCTGCCTGCATTGTTTTCTGCATTTCAAGGCGCAATTCGGCGGTGGACACGGTGCCTTTGGCGTGGCGCAGACCGTCGAAACGATCCAAAGCCGCGTTAACAGACGGTTGGTTCAGCACAGGGTTGGCGGCCTCTGCGTCGACAATTTTGCCGGCGCGGATCGCAGCAGCCCGGCCAAAGACCACAAGGTCGATCAGCGAGTTTGACCCAAGGCGGTTCGCCCCATGCACTGAGGCACAGCCCGCTTCGCCCACGGCCATCAGACCCGGCACAACAGCTGTCGGATCTTTGGCGGTTGGGTTCAGAACTTCGCCCCAATAGTTGGTTGGAATGCCGCCCATGTTGTAGTGAACGGTGGGCAGAACCGGGATCGGTTCTTTGTTCACATCAACGCCTGCAAAGATTTTTGCGCTTTCCGAAATGCCGGGAAGGCGTTCGGCCAAGGCTTCGGGCGGCAGGTGGTCAAGGTGCAAGAAGATGTGATCACCGTCTTTACCCACACCGCGCCCTTCGCGGATTTCCATGGTCATGGAGCGTGACACGTAATCGCGGGGCGCAAGGTCTTTATACTGGGGCGCATACCGCTCCATAAACCGTTCGCCTTCCGAGTTGACGAGATAGCCGCCTTCGCCGCGCGCCCCTTCGGTGATCAGGCAACCTGATCCGTAGATGCCGGTGGGGTGGAACTGAACAAACTCCATATCCTGAAGCGCAAGACCCGCACGCGCCACCATACCGCCACCGTCACCGGTGCAGGTGTGGGCCGATGTCGCCGAGAAGAAGGCCCGCCCGTAGCCACCAGTGGCCAGTACAACCATCTTGGCGTTGAAGACATGCAAGGTGCCGTCGTCCAGCTTCCAGCAGACAACGCCCTGACATTCGCCGTCTTCGGACATGATCAGATCAATCGCGAAATACTCAACATAGAATTCCGCGTTGTTTTTCAGCGACTGGCCGTAAAGCGTGTGCAGGATCGCGTGACCGGTTCGGTCAGCGGCCGCACAGGTCCGTTGCACGGGGGGGCCGTCGCCAAATTCGGTGGTGTGACCGCCGAAGGGACGTTGGTAAATTTTACCCTCTTCGGTGCGGGAAAACGGCACGCCGTAATGCTCAAGCTCATAAACCGCTTTGGGCGCTTCACGGGCAAGGTATTCCATCGCATCCGTGTCACCGAGCCAGTCCGAGCCTTTTACGGTGTCAAACATGTGCCACTGCCAATTGTCCGGGCCCATGTTGGACAGGGACGCGGCAATGCCACCTTGCGCCGCAACCGTGTGCGAGCGGGTGGGGAACACTTTGGTCACACAAGCTGTGCGCAGACCTTGTTCGGCCATGCCAAGTGTGGCGCGCAGACCTGCGCCACCGGCGCCGACCACAACCACGTCATATTCATGCGTTTCGTATTCGTAAGCTGCCATTTGGAGGCTCCGATCTTAAAATGCGATACGCGCGAGGCCATACAGGGCCACGGCGAGAACGGTGTAGGAAATGGCGGTGCAGAAAATCACCAGGACTTTCTTGGTCACGCCGCGCGAATAATCTTCGATCACCACCTGAATGCCGTGGCGGAAGTGAACCATGGTGGTCACAACCGTCATCGCGGCAACGATGGCGGGGAAGGGGTGTTGGTAATAGGCGATCGCCTCGTCGTATGACATGCCAAGGGCGTGCCCAAAGGTCAGGGCAAACATCGGCATCAGGATCAACAGGCCCACGGCGGAAATCGCCTGACCCCAGAAATGTTCGGTGCCGGATTGGGCGGACCCTTTGCCCACGGCGCGCTTGCGGTCGGTCAGATAGCTCATGTCCCGCTCCTTAAACGATAATTGCGACGAGGATCGCGAGAACGACAGAACCGCCGATCACGCCAAGACCCATCTTTTCTGCGGTCTCAACATCAAGGCCAATGCCAATGTCCCAGATCAGGTGACGCAGGCCGGACAGCGCGTGATAGCACAGCGCCCAAAGCGCCATGAACATCACAACATCGCCGATAAACGACGTCATCAGCCCGTTCACAAAGTTGTAGTATCCTTCGCCCAGAGCAGCTGCAAAAAACCACCACGCCACCAAAATCGCAGCACCCAGCAACGCAACGCCGGAAATCCGTGCGAAAATGGAGGTGATGGAGGTCAGCTGCGGACGGTAAATCTGCAAGTGTGGGGAAAGAGGGCGGTTGCCTCTGTTCACATCGGCCATGGCGGCCTCCTCATGTCTGTTTCGACTGTAAGGCGTTTCAAGATAAAGTTGCGGCGCAACTTGATTTCGAAACACGCTCAACACTGATATGGTCCGAGCGTTTCCCACCAAATGTTTGTCTGATGGTTTCGTGTGAAACGCCGTCACGACAGGAATAGCCCCTTTTACGTCACAGAGTCACGTGCGGAGGGGGGATAAAATTGGGTAATTTGCGCTAACAGACGCGAAAAATGGGGTGTGTGATCACAAATTTTCAGAATGTGATCACATATTTGTCGGTTTTAATTCCGAGAGAAAAGATCAGGTGAGTTTGCGTTTGCATGCCGAAGTACACCCCAATCTGCACCTCAAATGGGGTGCAGATTGGGCTTTTAGGGGATCAAACAGGCATCAATGCCCAGTAATCCAGATCGAGCATCACTTCGGGCAGATACTTCCCATCGTCGCCCTTCAAGGCAAATTCTGGCGCGCCGTGTTTCACCGCCACCAACCGCAGGCGAATGGCGCCAACACCGGGGGTGTCCGTTTCTGCCTTGTCCAACACTTCTGACCACGCGCGGATTGTGTCGCCCGAAAAACAGGGGTTGGCATGCGCGCCGCCGTTTAGGCCCACGATCATTTGCGCATTTGCCAGCCCGTTGAAAGACAGCGCGCGTGCCATGGAAATCACATGGCCGCCATAGATCAAGCGTTGCCCATCGGGGCGAAAGGTGGCGTCGAAATGCACTTTGGCGGTGTTCTGCCACAGGCGCGTCGCCATCATGTGTTCGGCTTCTTCAACGGTCACACCGTCGACGTGGTCGATCTTTTCACCGATCGCATAGTCGCCCCAACGGTGCGGCTCGCCCGCTTGGGCAAAGTCATAGTCGGCAAATGTCAGCGTCTCTGGGATCGACAGATCACTGGCGGCCAGGGTGGATTTCAGCTCTGGGATCACGGTCTCAGGGGCCGGGGCATCCAAATCGCCTTTGCGCACCATCACCCAGCGCACATATTCCAGAACCGTTTCCCCCATCTGGTCAAACCCGCGCGTGCGCACCCAGACCACACCTGATTTCCCGTTAGAGTTCTGTTTCAGCCCAATCACCTCGGACACCGACCGCAGCGTGTCGCCCGGATAGACCGGTTTCAGCCACCGCCCCTCGGCGTAGCCAAGGTTCGCCACAGCGTTCAGCGAGATATCTGGGACGGTTTTGCCAAAGACCACATGAAACGCAATGAGATCATCAATGGGCGAGCCTTCCAAACCGCAATTCCCGGCAAACTCATCAGATGAATACAGCGCGTGGCGGGCGGGGTAGAGCGCGTGATAAAGCGCACGTTCGCCTTCCGCCACGGTGCGCGGCACCGCGTGTTCAATTACATCACCGAGGGTATAGTCTTCGAAAAACCGACCCGAATTGGTTTTGGCGTTGGTCTTGGAAGGGGTTTGGGCGGGCATTAGTGTGCTCCTAATTTTACGTCAGGGTGATAGTCGCCCGGCGCCTCTTTGGTCACGGCTTGTGCGCAGCGCATTTTGCCGGTTTCAGGGTCGGGGGCATAGGCTGGGTCGCCGTACAGCGCCCAACCTTTGTTCAGCGCGTCTGTCACTTTGTGGCAAAACGCGGCGGTGTCTTCTTCTGTCAGCAAGCGATACAGCTTCACATTACGCCCCAAACGGATTTGGGCCGAGAAGCCCGTGGATATAGCCGATCACAGCAAGCAAAATAAGCGAGGCAAACAGAAACATCGCATCCTTGGCAATCGCCCCTTTGGGATTGGGTGTCCAGTTGGGCTCTGCGCGGTTGATCACGCGCATTTCAATCACCGACCAGACCGTCAATCCGCCAAACAGTATCATCGACGCTGGGTCCGGGTTCACGACAACATGGGCCAGTGCCCAGATGATCATCCCGGTCAGCATCGGGTGGCGCATCTTATAAAAGAGCGCGCCTTTTGACGGGCCGGGGCTCATGAAATAGATCGCAAACAGGATGGCGAGGTTGTTGATATGCTTCAGAAAGCTCGGGTAAGACCACAGGTCATAGCTGTCCGTGGCGCGGTAGCCCACAACCATCAAAACCACACTCGCAAGGATGACGGCCGCGGAAACCCCCTTGGCTTTGCCCCCCATTGCGGTGTGTTTTTCTGGCAAAGCGCGTTTCCAGAAATGGCCCGCACACCAAAGGGCAAGGCCCAGAATAAGAATGGTCATGATCAGCTCTCCCGCATTGATCTGCGCGAATCAGAAAGCGTCCCTTTCCCAATCCGCGCGAAGGTCCCCAGCTTAACCGCCGAGGGTTTGGATGGCTTCGGCTTTCGCCAGAATACCTTTTGCCGTCACAACATGCAGATTTTCTACGATTTTACCATCCACAACTGCAACGCCCTGGCCCGAGGCTTCGGCCTCTTCAAAAGCGGCGATCTGGCGGCGGGCGAGGTCGATTTCTTCCTCTGACGGGGCAAAGGCGGTGTTGGCCACGTCAAGCTGCGCGGGATGGATCAGGGTTTTGCCGTCCATGCCCATATCGCGCCCTTGGTCGCATTCCGCGCGCAATCCGTCATTGTCTTTGAACGCATTGTAAACGCCATCAATGATCACCACACCGTGCGCCTTTGCGGCAAGCAGACACATGTGTAGCCCGCCCATCATTGGCAATCGGTCGGCGCGAAAGCGGGTGTTCAGCTCTTTCGCCAGATCATTGGTGCCCATTACAAACCCTGTCAGGCGCGGGTGGGCGGCAATTTCGGCGGCGTTCAGCATGCCCAGCGGCGTTTCCATCATCGCCCAGATGTCCACATTCGGGATCAAGGCGGCCAGCTCGTCCAGCTGTGCGGCTGACCCCACTTTTGGCATCAAGATCGCGTCGATGTCTGCCCCCACGAAGGCCGCCACGTCATCCTTGCCCCACTGGGTGTCAAACCCGTTGATGCGAACGATTTTTGCGCGGGCGCCATAGCCACCCTTGCCCAGCTCTGCTTTCAGGATCGCGCGGGCCTCGGTTTTGGCGTCAGGGGCAACGGCGTCTTCAAGATCAAAGATGATTGCATCGGCGGCAAGGCCGCGGGCTTTTTCAAGCGCGCGGGTTTTTGAGCCGGGAATATAAAGGACGGACCGATAGGGGCGTTGGGTTTGGGCTGTGGCGTCTGGCATGATTCTGTCTCTCCGCAATATTGTTGCGCAAATGTTCACGGATGCGCACCTTTTCGCAAGGGCTGATTTGCTGCGTTGCAGAAAATATCTGGGCTTTTTGTAATTTTCGAAACTTTCGCTTCACCGGTTAACCATCCAATCGGGCGTTCGTACGCGCCGTTAACCTGTTTTTCGCCCTTGCCGCGCAGGCTGAAACCACACGTCGAGCGACGGGAGGGTCCGCGGATGGCCGCCGTTTAAGAAACGGGATGCAGCTCGGCACCTGATCGGACTGGAGCG
Source organism: uncultured Planktotalea sp. (assembly GCA_965367685.1). GTDB lineage: Bacteria > Pseudomonadota > Alphaproteobacteria > Rhodobacterales > Rhodobacteraceae > Aliiroseovarius. The sequence continues at coordinate 31,153 of CBDUJY010000010.1, forward strand.
CAAATTGTCGCCGGAACACCGGATGGCCCGATATTTTGCCCACCTTGATTGAAAGGGAAGACCCATGAAACAGCATATCTTTGCTTTTGGGATGATGGCCGGCGCGGTGCTGTTGTCGACACATCACGCCCACGCCCAACAACAAAATTGCGCCCCGCGCGTGGCTGTGGTGGACCGGCTGGCACAGACTTATGGCGAGACGCGTCAATCCATTGGGCTGGCCACAAACAACACCGTGGTTGAGGTATTTGCCTCGGCCGAAAGTGGCACCTGGACCATTGTGGTGACCAACACACAAGGCGTGACCTGTTTGGTTGCGGTGGGTCGCAGTTTTGAGCAAGTGAATGAAGCGATGACCCCGGCAATGTTGGGCGAACCTGCTTGAAAATCACTCATTTGATCCGTCCGCCAATGTGGGCGGTTCAGGTGATCGCGTCAAAGATCAGCTTACTGCCTGCCGCGACCAAAAACAGATAGGTCAGACCGAAAAAGGTGCGTTCTGGCATGAGATGGTGCAGTTTTACGCCGATCCATATGCCAAGAATGCCAAAGGGCGCGAGGTAAAGATCTGCCAGCAGCGTTTGCGAGGTGAAAATCCCCAGTGCGAAATAGGGGATGAATTTCATGCCGTTGATGGCCCAGAACACAATCACGGATGTGGCCTGAAATGTGGTTTTATCGAACCTGCGTGAAAGTAAAAAGATGCCCGCTGGTGGCCCCCCTGCATGACTGATAAAGCTGGTAAAACCTGCAACGGCGCCCCAAAAACCGCCTATTTCAACCCTTATTGGGTTGGGGGCGGGGGTGATCCATCCTTTTGCGCGCGCCAGTTGGAAAGCAACGAACCCAAGCGCGATCAACCCGATCAGCAGCCGGAAAAAGTCGGGATTGGCGATGCGGTACAGGAACGCGCCGATAAGCACACCGGGGATTGCCCCGATGATGAGGGCCTTGGCACTTGGGACGTCCCACTTGCGCCAATAGGGTTTTAAGGCCGTGACATCCATCAACATCAACAGCGGCAACATCAGCCCAATTGCCGCCCCCGGTTCCAGAATCAGCGCAAGCAAAGGTGTCGCCGCAAAAGCCGCCCCAGACCCGAACCCACCCTTGGAAATCCCCGCAAATATCACCGCTGGGATGGCGAAGGCAAAGAAAGTGAGATCGAGGATTTCGGGCATAAATTACTCGTTTCTTGTGCATTTATTGGCGCTTTAGCGCTATCGCCTTCGGTGTCGACACACAAGAACTGATCTATGCCGCACCGCGGCAGCCTTGCGCAAATGCGACATTCGCCCTAGGGATAGCGCCAGATTTAACTGATCAAGGATCAAACTCATGGCACGACCCAAAATCGCCCTCATCGGTTCGGGGATGATCGGTGGCACACTGGCCCACCTCGCAGCTTTGAAAGAAATGGGCGACGTTGTTCTGTTCGACATCGCTGACGGCATCCCCCAAGGTAAAGCTTTGGACATCGCGGAAAGCGGCCCTGTTGAAGGGATCGACGCCGCAATGTCTGGCACCACAGATTATGCGGACATCGCCGGTGCTGACGTTTGCATCGTGACCGCTGGTGTTGCGCGCAAGCCCGGCATGAGCCGCGATGACCTGTTGGGCATCAACCTGAAAGTTATGAAATCCGTTGGCGAAGGCATTGCGGCCCACGCACCAGACGCGTTTGTGATCTGTATCACCAACCCGCTGGACGCGATGGTTTGGGCCTTGCGCGAATTTTCGGGCCTGCCGCACCAAAAAGTGGTTGGCATGGCTGGCGTGCTTGACAGCGCCCGCTTCCGTCACTTCCTGTCGGTCGAATTTGATGTGTCCATGCGCGACGTGAATGCGTTCGTTCTGGGCGGTCATGGCGACACCATGGTGCCATTGGCCCGCTACTCGACCGTTGGCGGCATTCCTTTGCCGGATCTGGTGGATATGGGTTGGACCACGCAAGACAAACTGGACAAGATCATTCAGCGCACCCGTGATGGCGGCGCCGAAATCGTTGGTCTGTTGAAAACCGGTTCTGCGTATTATGCTCCGGCGGCCTCTGCGATCGAAATGGCGCAGGCTTACCTTAATGACCAACGCCGCCTGCTGCCATGTGCGGCTTATGTTGATGGCGCGCTGGGCCTTGAAGGCATGTATGTCGGCGTTCCAACCATCATCGGCGAAAACGGTATTGAGAAGGTTGTGGACATCAAGCTCAACAAAGAAGAGCAAGCCATGTTCGACAAATCAGTCGATGCGGTCAAAGGTTTGGTGGAAGCCTGTAAGGCGATCGACAGCTCGTTGGCATAATGTCTTTGAGATCAAAATTTTACAATGTGGCCGCAGGTTTTGCGGCCACATTTGTTTTTGCCCAATCCCTTTTTGTGGGCGCAGGTCTTGCGCAACCGGTTTTTGATGATGAGGCTTTCCCACAGCCGCGTCAGGAAGTGTCTGTCGACTTGAATGGGGACGGCATTCCCGATCGGGTGTTGGTTTACGCCCTGAACAAATCCTTTGATATTTTATCTTATGAGCTGGGATATGGCGGGGGTGATTTTGGCGAAAGAGAAGCCTTTATCGTTCCGATCAACCTGTCTGACTTTGACAGCCTTGCGCTTTTGCCAAACGGGAATGTCACGCTCACTTGGGGGTGCTTTGCCTGCGGTCGATATCACACCCACATCTCCCTCACGCTGCGCTTGGACCAAGACCGGTTTCAGGTCATTGGCTATGACCAAACCTATGCGGACCGCATGTATGCGGCAGTGTTTTCGTGTTCGGTCAATCTGATCACGGGGAAAGCCGTGGTTGAGGCGGATGATGTAGAACAGGTCTTGCTGACAACGCCGGAACGGGCGACACATTTGCAGAACTATGATTTTGAGAGCACGCCAAAAGCCTGCGACGCGCTGCGCAAATATGATGATGCATTTATGGATGAGCATTTTGGCGATAAGCGTTAAGCGTTGAATCTGATCTTCCGTTCGGTGAATGCGGCGATTCACACTTAAAATACGTCTTTCGCGCCTACAGTCATATTTTGTGATCACACATTTTAGACGTGTGATCACAAAATGACGAAAAATACCCGAAAAACGAACAATTGAACCGAAAACCGTTTCTTTACATGTTCTGTTGTGCATTCTGACCCAGAGTAAATGGACCAACTGGATAGGATGATTTCATGAACATTCATGAATACCAGGCGAAGGCCCTTCTGAAATCTTACGGCGCACCCGTTTCTGACGGTCGTGTTGTGCTGAAAGCAGAAGATGCAAAAACCGCCGCAGGTGAACTCGATGGCCCCCTTTGGGTGGTCAAAGCACAAATTCACGCTGGTGGCCGCGGCAAAGGTTCCTTTAAGGAAGCTGACGCTGGCGAAAAGGGCGGTGTGCGCCTGACCAAATCGGTTGAAGAAGCCGCTGAAGAAGCCAAAAAGATGCTGGGCCGCACGTTGGTCACGCACCAAACCGGCCCTGTCGGCAAGCAAGTTAACCGCATCTATATTGAGGCCGGTTCCGGCATTGAGCGTGAGCTTTACCTCGCTCTGCTGGTGGATCGCCAAACTTCGCGCATCTCGTTTGTCTGCTCAACCGAAGGCGGCATGGACATTGAAGAGGTGGCTGAAGCGACCCCTGAAAAGATCCTGAGCTTCTCGGTTGACCCTGCCACGGGTTACCAAGGCTTCCACGGTCGTCGTATCGCATTCTCGCTTGGCCTTAAAGGCGCGCAGATCAAGCAATGCGTTAAACTGATGGGCCAGCTCTATAAAGCTTTCGTTGAGAAAGACATGGAGATGTTGGAGATCAACCCGCTGATCGTGTCTGACAAAGGCGACATCAAAGTGCTCGACGCCAAGGTCAGCTTTGACGGCAATGCACTCTATCGCCACGGGGACATCGCCGAATTGCGCGACGTGACCGAAGAAGACGCGAAAGAGCTGGAAGCCTCTAAGTACGACCTGAACTACATCACCCTTGATGGCGAGATTGGTTGTATGGTGAACGGTGCTGGTTTGGCGATGGCCACGATGGACATCATCAAGCTGTACGGTGCTGAACCTGCCAACTTCTTGGATGTGGGCGGCGGTGCGACCAAAGAAAAGGTCACGGAAGCGTTCAAAATCATCACCTCGGATCCCAAAGTGAAGGGCATCCTGGTCAACATCTTCGGCGGTATCATGCGCTGTGATGTGATCGCCGAGGGCGTGGTTGCGGCCGTGAAAGAAGTGGGTCTGCAAGTGCCGCTTGTTGTGCGCCTCGAAGGCACCAACGTGGAGCAGGGCAAAGAGATCATCAACACCTCTGGTCTGAACGTGATCGCCGCTGACAACCTGTCAGACGGTGCCGAGAAAATCGTTAAAGCGGTGAAGGGCTAATACCATGGCAGTTCTTATTGACGAAAATACCAAGGTGATCTGTCAGGGCTTTACCGGCTCTCAGGGCACTTTCCACTCGGAACAGGCGATTGCCTATGGCACCAAAATGGTCGGCGGTGTGACGCCGGGCAAAGGTGGCATGGATCATCTTGGCCTTCCGGTCTTTAACTCGGTGCATGAGGCGAAAGCCAAGACCGAAGCGAATGCGAGCGTGATCTATGTTCCGCCGCCGTTTGCTGCCGATTCAATCCTTGAAGCTATTGATGCCGAGATGGAATTGATTGTCTGCATCACCGAAGGCATTCCTGTGCTGGACATGATGGGCGTGCAACGTGCGCTGGACGGGTCAAAGTCGCGCCTGATCGGGCCAAACTGCCCCGGCGTGATCACGCCTGACGCGTGCAAAATCGGCATTATGCCCGGCCATATCCACAAACGTGGCTCGGTTGGTGTTGTGTCACGCTCTGGCACCTTGACCTATGAGGCCGTGAAACAGACGTCTGACATTGGCCTTGGCCAGTCGACCGCTGTTGGCATCGGGGGCGATCCCATCAAAGGCACCGAGCACATCGACGTTTTGGACATGTTCCTTGACGATGATGAAACGCAGTCGATCATTATGATCGGTGAAATCGGGGGCTCCGCTGAAGAAGAAGCCGCTGAATTCCTAGCCGAGCAAAAGAAAAAAGGCCGCTGGAAACCGGTTGCTGGCTTTATCGCTGGTCGCACGGCCCCTCCCGGTCGTCGCATGGGCCACGCTGGCGCGATTGTTGCGGGCGGCAAAGGCGGTGCTGAGGACAAGATCGAAGCCATGAAATCGGCGGGTATCGTTGTGGCCGACAGCCCGGCAACCTTGGGCGAAGCTGTTCTTGCAGCGATTGCCAAATAAACATTTCAAATCGCGCGCGCCTGGGATGGTCCGGGCGCGCGCATTCCCATTTCAGTTGAGACCGACGCGCATGACGGATCAAAGCCCCAACGACAGCTTTCACGCATCAAGCTTTATGCAAGGCCATAACGCCGAGTATCTTGAACAGCTTTATGCACAATATGCCAAAGACCCTTCGGCGGTCGACGCAGCCTGGGCTGCGTTTTTTGCCGAAATGGGCGACGCTGGCAGTGACGCCATTGCCGAGGCCGAAGGCCCCAGTTGGGCGCGCGCCGATTGGCCGCCGACCCCAACCGGCGATTTGGTGCATTCTCTCGATGGCATGTGGCCCGATGAGGATACGACCAAAGAGGGCAAAGCCGCAGGCAAAAAGATTGCCGAGAAGGCCGCCGCCAAAGGTGTTGAGGTGTCTGATCAGGCGATCAAACAGGCCGTGCTGGACAGTATCCGCGCGCTGATGATCATCCGCGCCTACCGGATCCGGGGCCATTTGGCCGCTGACCTTGACCCGCTGGGCATGCGCGAAGCGACCAAACATCCTGAGCTGAACCCAGCCTCTTATGGCTTTACAGAAGCTGACATGGACCGACCGATCTTTATCGACAATGTGCTGGGGCTTGAGATCGCTTCAATGCGTCAGATTGTTGAGATTGTGAAACGGACCTATTGCGGCACTTTTGCGCTGCAATACATGCATATTTCCAACCCGGAAGAGAGCGCTTGGTTGAAAGAGCGTATCGAAGGGTTGGGCAAGGAAATCGCCTTTACCCGCGAAGGGCGTCGGGCGATCCTGAACAAGCTGGTTGAGGCTGAGGGGTTCGAGAAATTCCTTCATGTCAAATACATGGGCACCAAGCGCTTTGGTCTGGATGGCGGTGAAAGCTTGATCCCAGCGATGGAGCAAATCATCAAGCGTGGTGGGGCGCTGGGCGTAAAAGACGTGATCATCGGCATGCCACACCGGGGCCGTTTGTCGGTCTTGGCCAATGTGATGCAAAAGCCGTACAAAGCGATCTTCAACGAATTCCAGGGCGGCAGTTATAAGCCCGAAGACGTGGATGGATCAGGCGATGTGAAATATCACCTTGGGGCCAGCTCGGATCGTGAATTTGATGGCAACACTGTTCACTTGTCACTGACGGCCAACCCCTCGCATCTTGAGGCGGTGAACCCGGTGGTTCTGGGCAAAGCGCGTGCCAAACAAGAACAGCTGAACGACACAGAGCGGACGCAAGTTCTGCCGATCCTGTTGCACGGTGACGCGGCCTTTGCGGGCCAAGGTGTTGTGGCAGAATGTTTTGGCCTGTCTGGCCTTGTCGGTCACAAAACCGGCGGCACGATGCATATTGTGGTCAACAACCAAATTGGCTTTACAACCGCACCGCATTTCTCGCGCTCAAGCCCCTATCCAACGGATATTGCCTTGATGGTCGAGGCGCCAATTTTCCACGTGAATGGGGACGACCCAGAAGCTGTGGTTCATGCGGCCAAAGTGGCCACGGAATTCCGTCAGAAATTCCACCGCGATGTTGTGCTTGATATCTTCTGCTATCGTCGATTTGGTCACAACGAGGGCGACGAGCCCATGTTCACCAACCCGGTGATGTACAAAAAGATCAAAAAGCAAAAGACCACGCTTCAGCTTTATACCGACCGATTGGTGGCCGAAGGTCTGATCCCATCGGGTGAGATCGAAGACATGAAAGCGTCGTTCCAAGCGCGCATGAATGAAGAGTTTGAAGCCGGCAAGGAATTCAAACCCAACAAGGCCGATTGGCTGGATGGGCGTTGGTCACATCTGGACAAAAAAGCGGAAGAATATCAGCGCGGCCAGACCGCAATTGCTTCAGACACTTTTGCCGAAGTGGGGCGCGCATTGTCGACAGCGCCCGAAGGGTTCCCGCTGCATAAAACAGTCGGTCGCCTTTTGGACAGCAAAGCCAAGATGTTTGAAACGGGTCAGGGCTTTGATTGGGCGACAGCCGAAGCGCTGGCGTTTGGGTCACTTTTGACCGAAGGGTTCCCGGTGCGCTTGTCCGGTCAGGATTGTACGCGCGGCACGTTTTCACAGCGCCATTCGGGTCTGATCAATCAGGACAACGAAGACCGTTATTACCCGCTGAACAACATTCGTGAAGGGCAAGCACATTACGAAGTGATCGACAGTATGCTGTCGGAATACGCGGTGCTTGGGTTTGAATATGGCTACACCTTGGCCGAACCCAATTCACTGGTGATGTGGGAAGCGCAATTTGGCGATTTCGCCAATGGGGCGCAGATCATGTTTGATCAATTCATCTCGTCCGGTGAAAGCAAATGGTTGCGGATGTCTGGCCTGACGGTGCTGATGCCGCATGGTTATGAAGGGCAGGGGCCGGAACACAGCTCGGCCCGGTTGGAGCGGTTCTTGCAGATGTGTGGTGGCGACAACTGGATCGTTGCCAACTGTTCAACACCTGCCAACTATTTCCACATCCTGCGTCGCCAGATGCACCGTGGGTACCGTAAACCGCTGATCCTCGTGACGCCAAAATCGCTTTTGCGTCACAAGATGTGTGTCTCAAATGCTGAGGATTTCACTGAAGGGTCAAGCTTCCACCGTGTGCTGTGGGATGACGCCCAAAAGGGCAATTCCGACACCAAGCTGGTGGCAGATGGCAAGATTAAACGCGTGGTTATGTGTTCGGGCAAAGTCTATTACGACCTGCTTGAAGAACGTGATAAACGCGGCATCACCGACATTTACCTGCTCCGTATGGAACAGTTCTACCCCTTCCCAGCGATGTCGCTGGTGAAAGAGCTGGAACGCTTTAAAGGCGCGGAAATGGTGTGGTGTCAGGAAGAGCCAAAGAACCAGGGCGCCTGGAGCTTTGTCGAACCAAATATCGAATGGGTGTTGACCCGGATTGGCGCGAAAAACTTGCGTCCCGTTTATGCCGGTCGTCCGGCATCCGCCTCGCCCGCGACGGGCTTGGCGTCACAACACAAAGCACAACAGGCCGCGTTGGTGGACGACGCGCTGAACATGGAAGGGAAATAACCCATGAGCATCGAAGTACGAGTGCCCACCCTGGGCGAAAGTGTCACCGAGGCCACCGTTGCAACCTGGTTCAAAAAACCGGGTGACGCCGTGCAAGCAGACGAAATGCTGTGTGAATTGGAAACCGACAAGGTGACGGTCGAAGTGCCAGCACCTGCAGCCGGCGTTCTGGGCGAGATTGTCGCCGCAGAAGGGGTGACCGTTGGGGTCGATGCCCTGCTGGCAAATATCGCCGAAGGCGCGGGGGCTGCGGCGCCTGCTTCGGCCCCGGCTGCTGCAGCCTCTGCCCCTGCGGCGTCTGGCGACAGTGTGGATGTCATGGTGCCAAGCCTTGGTGAAAGCGTCTCAGAAGCCACGGTTGCCACTTGGTTCAAACAAGTGGGCGATGCGGTTGCCGCAGATGAAATGCTGTGTGAGCTGGAAACCGATAAAGTATCTGTCGAAGTGCCTGCCCCTGCGGCGGGTGTACTGACTGAAATTATCGCAGCCGAAGGCACCACCGTTGATGCCACGGCCAAATTGGCGGTGATTGGAGGCGCCGGTGCGGTGGCAACGCCCTCTGCGGCACCCGCAGCTGTGGCGGCCCCTGCGACGTCTGGCAAAGACGTTGAGGATGCCCCTTCGGCGAAGAAAATGATGGCAGAGGCCGGTATGACCTCGGCTGATGTAACAGGTACAGGTCGGGATGGACGCGTGATGAAACATGATGTGCAAGCAGCCAAAGCAGCGCCGAAACCGGCGGCAACCCCTGCTGCTGCGCCTGTCTCGGCCCCGGCGGCACAAGACAATTCGGCGCGTGAAGAGCGGGTGAAAATGACCCGTCTGCGTCAGACCATCGCCAAGCGCCTGAAAGACAGCCAAAACACCGCTGCCATGCTCACCACCTATAACGAGGTGGACATGACCGAGGTGATGGCCCTTCGCAATGAATACAAAGCTGAGTTTGAGAAAAAGCACGGTGTGCGTCTGGGCTTTATGTCATTCTTCACCAAAGCCTGCTGTCATGCGCTGAAAGAAGTGCCGGAAGTGAACGCCGAAATCGACGGTACAGACATTGTTTACAAGAACTTTGTGAACATGGGTGTGGCGGCGGGTACGCCAACCGGTCTTGTGGTGCCGGTGATCAATGACGCTGATGCCATGTCGTTTGCGCAGATCGAAAAGGCCATTGCCGAAAAGGGCCGCAAAGCCCGCGACGGCAAACTGACCATGGACGAAATGCAGGGCGGCACCTTCACCATTTCAAACGGAGGTGTTTACGGATCCTTGATGTCTTCGCCGATCCTGAACCCACCACAATCGGGTATCCTTGGCATGCATAAAATCCAGGACCGCCCGATGGCAATCAACGGAGAGGTCGTGATCCGCCCGATGATGTATCTGGCGCTGTCGTATGATCACCGCATTGTCGACGGCAAAGGTGCTGTGACCTTCCTTGTGCGCGTGAAAGAAGCGCTTGAGGATCCGCGTCGGTTGTTGATGGATTTGTGAGAATATGGGCCGGTCAAATATGGCCGGCCGACTCCCTGAAATGGACAATTGTCTATGACACAGCAAGCTGAGATTTCACGTTTGGAGCAGACGAATGCTTTAGGTTTGGCTTACCTTCGAACGATGATTTTACTGAATGGTGGAGGCTTGCTTGCACTGCTGACCTATCTTGGCAACGCTTCCGCTCAAACCGCAGTTTCAATTCCATTGACACACATCAAGTTCGCGATGACATGCTTCCTGATTGGAATTGTTTCGATCATGGTAACACTGCTTGTGTCTTACAGCTTTACAGCAACCAATCCCCAAACAAGCTATTCGCAATTCTGGAATAGGTGGATTGTTCTCTTTAATGGGGGCATGGCTTTAGTTTGTTTGATATCTTTTTGCCTTTCAGTAGTGGCCCTACTGAATGGTGCGGAGTCGCCATAGAAAATGCCCCACGAACTCACCATCCTCGCCCTCGCGGCCCTTCTGCAAGTGGTCCAGTTTTCCATCTACTCCGTCCTGGCGCAGATGCAGGTTGGCACGAAATACGCGGCCTCGCCCCGTGACAAACCGCGTCAGTTGACGGGCACAGCAGGCCGCGCGCAGCGGGCGTTGAACAATCATTTTGAGGGGTTGATCCTGTTTACCGCGGCGGTTGTGGTTGTCACGCAATCGGGGCAATCCACTATGACCACCGCAACATGCGCGTCGCTTTATTTGGGCGCGCGGGTTTTATACCTTCCGGCTTACCTGTTTGGCTGGGCACCGTGGCGCTCGCTTATTTGGTTTGTTGGTTTCCTCGCAACAGGGGCGATGTTGATTTCGGCCCTTATATGAGTATCACAAAGCTAGAATGCTCCTGAGAGAGCAGGGGGGGGGCTGACGACTGTCAGACCATGGCCCCAAATGAAAGGAACAGAAAATGGCAGATTATGACGTAATCATCATCGGTGGTGGCCCGGGCGGCTATGTGTGTGCAATTCGTTGTGCGCAACTGGGTCTGAAAACCGCCTGTGTTGAGGGGCGCGAGACGCTGGGCGGTACGTGCCTGAACGTGGGTTGTATCCCGTCAAAAGCGCTGCTGCATGCCTCGCATTCGCTGCACGAAGCGGAACATAACTTTGCCAAGATGGGCCTGAAGGGGAAATCCCCGTCGGTCGATTGGAAAGAAATGCTGGCCTATAAAGACGGTGTGATTGATCAAAACACCAAGGGCATCGAATTTCTGTTTAAAAAGAACAAGGTCGACTGGCTTCGCGGCTGGGGTTCGATCCCAGCGGCGGGTCAGGTCAAGGTGGATGACGAAGTGCACACCGCGAAAAATATCGTGATTGCGTCTGGGTCAGAACCATCGACCCTGCCGGGTGTTGAGGTGGATGAAAAGGTTGTCGTGACCTCAACCGGGGCGCTGTCTTTGCCAAAAATTCCCAAGAAATTGGTTGTGATCGGTGCGGGTGTCATTGGCCTTGAAATGGGTTCGGTTTATGCGCGCCTTGGGTCCGAAGTCACCGTGGTTGAATTCCTTGATCTGGTCACGCCGGGCATGGACGCTGAACTGTCAAAAACCTTTGCGCGCAGCTTGAAAAAACAGGGGCTTAAGTTTGTGATGGGCGCGGCTGTGCAAAAGGTTGAGGCCACCAAAACCAAAGCCAAGGTGCATTATAAACTGCGCAAAAACGACAAAGAGGACATGCTTGAGGCGGACACCGTCTTGGTCGCCACAGGTCGTCGTCCTTACACCGAAGGGCTTGGGCTGGACGCGCTGGGCATTGAGATGACCCAGCGTGGTCAGATCGCAACCAATCACTGGAAAACCAACATTCCGGGCGTCTGGGCGATTGGCGATGTGACCGAAGGCCCAATGCTGGCGCATAAAGCCGAAGACGAAGGCATGGCGGCGGCGGAAGCCATCGCAGGCCAAGCCGGCCACGTGAACTATGACGTCATTCCGGGCGTGGTTTACACTTCACCAGAAGTGGCGGCTGTCGGCAAAACCGAAGAGCAGCTGAAAGACGAAGGCGTTGACTATAAAGTTGGGAAATTCAGCTTTATGGGCAATGGCCGCGCAAAGGCCGTGTTCCAAGGCGAAGGTTTTGTAAAAATCCTAGCCGATAAGACCACCGACCGCGTGCTGGGGGTTCACATCATGGGCCCTGCGGCGGGCGAATTGATCCACGAGGCTTGTGTGCTGATGGAATTTGGCGGATCTGCCGAAGATCTGGCGCGCACCTGTCACGCCCATCCGACCTTCTCGGAAGCGGTACGTGAGGCGGCATTGGCTTGCGGTGATGGTCCAATCCATTCGTAAGGCTGAGAGCATACAAAAGAAAAGCGCGTCCAATCTGGGCGCGCTTTTTCGTTTGAAGGGTGGGGCTTTGCCCCTCTGTCCTCAACTTCGTTGAGGTCATTCACCCCAGGATATTTCTAGAAAGAGGAAGGGGTAAGTCTAATCCGCCACCAGCATCTTTAAGCCCTGAGTGACGTCCGTGCGCACCGCCAGCCGAAGGGCAGGTTCATCGCCAGCTGCGAGGGCGGCAAGGATCATACGGTGATGTTTTTGCAAATCTGACCGGTTCCGCTTGGCATAGAGCGCGCGCATCGTGGGGCCGAGTTGCAGCCACACGGTTTCTGCCATCGCCAGCATCGCAGGTGCCTGGGCGCGCAAATAAAGTGTGCGGTGAAATTCAAGATTGGTGCGCAAATACCCCACGGCGTCTTTCTTGGCGACAAATTCTGACACCCGCGCATTGATGGCGCGCAGGCGATCTACAAGGGCCAAATGGGCGCGGGGCAGGGCGCGGGCGGCCAGTTCGGGCTCCAAAAGGGCGCGCAGGGCGGCCAGCTCTTCGATGCGTTCGGGCGACAGATCTGGCGTGGTCACGCGACCAGAGCTGGAAAGCGTCAACGCCCCTTCGGCGGCCAACCGCCGCACCGCTTCGCGCGCGGGAGTCATGGACACGTCATAGGTTTTGCCGATCCCGCGCAGGGTCAGGGCCGCGCCGGGGTCAATTTCCCCGTGCATGATTTGGCTGCGCAAACTGCGGTAGACGCGTTCATGCGCGGCGCTGGTATCTTGTTTGTCTTGTGGGGGGCGTGTGGCAGAGGTCATGGGGGAACTGTGATCACAAATGGCGCCAAGGGTCAATCTTTGAAGCGATACCGATGCAGGTCGGTGCCGTGCTTATGCAGCCATTTGCGGTGGATCTGATAGTCAGGGCAGATCTCTTCGACCTGATCCCAGAAGCGAGTGGAATGGTCCATATGAGCCAGATGAGACACCTCATGCGCGGCCACATAATCCAGCACGTCTTCGGGCGCCATGATCAGCCGCCAAGAGTACATCAAATTGCCGTCTGAGCTGCATGATCCCCAGCGGGATCGCGTATCGCGCAAAGTGATGCGGTTAAATTCATATCCAATTTCAGCGGCATAACGCCGACTTGCCAGATCCAGCCGTTGCCGGGCTTCGTTCTTAAAAAGGGCCATAAGACGTGGGCCGATTTTGTCGGGGGATTTGGCCGGGAGCGTAATGATGCCATCCCCTAGGCGCGCCATACGCGTGTCCGCGGCGACAAGCAGATGGGGCGCCCCAAGAAAGGGGATGTGATCACCAAAGCCGGGGCGCAGATCCGTGGGGATGTCGCTTAAATGCCCGCGAATCCAGTCCGCGCGCTCTTGTGCGAATTTAACCGCCTCGCGTCTGGGGGTGCCTTCGGGAACCGACATGGTGACGCGGCCATCCAGCCGGGAAATGCGCAACGACAAACGCCGTGCGCGCACCGTTGGGCGCACCAAAAGCTCTACCTCGGGTGTGCCCGGTAAAGTAATCATTTCAGGTGACTTGATCCTTGGCCCCAACACGGGCTACATCCTTTCTTTACATCTGTCGCCGACCATCAGGCCGGACCTGCGCGCACTGCATGGCAAAAGCCTTTGACAGCTGGCGATAGTTATGGCAACTGGCGACAGATTTCGCACGAAGTTTTGAAAACAGAAAGGGGTCAACGATGCCCAAGGAAGAATGGGGTGTAAAACGTATCTGCCCAACCACAGGCAAACGTTTCTATGACCTGAACGCCAATCCGATCGTCAGCCCCTATACGGGCGAGACGATCAGTGTTGATTCCGGCAAAGGCAATCGCACAATGGTTGCTGACAAAGCGGACAAAGCCGCAATGGCAGAAGACCTTGTGGATGACGCAGATGCCGTGTTGGAAGATGACGAGGATGATACCACGGATGTGGATCTGGGGGATGACGTTCTTGACGATGAAGACGAGGGCGACGTGTCACTGGATGAGATCGCGGATGTTGCCGCACCTGACGACGAATAAAAATTCTGCAAAGGCACATTTTGGGGTTGCACCCCTACGTGCCTTTGCATAAATACCGCCGCACAGAGAGCGATTTTCGCGCTGGTGGCAACATCAGACTGAATGAAATGACGCTGATGTAATGGGGCCTTAGCTCAGTTGGTAGAGCGCTTGCATGGCATGCAAGAGGTCAGCGGTTCGACCCCGCTAGGCTCCACCATATCCCCCCCTAAAAAGTGACCGAAAGTCTGCCCCTTGGGATCTTTAGCCTATTGATTTTTGGCGCCTGAAATCTGCCCGAAATTTAACTGAAGCACCGTTTGTCCCCTTTTACAGATGGTTTGACATGGTGGCGCAGATTTCACCGAAATCGGCCGTTTGTGGCGGCACCATCAAGGGGACACAGGGCGGCGGGCGGACAACTGTCACCCAGGCGAGTGTCCGCTGACGGTCATTTGAAAGACTGGGCGTAGGCTTCCAGCTGCATCGCGACAGTGCCCCAGCCGTCATAGAAACCCATGTCTTCGTGGTTTTGGCGTGCTTCGGGCGAGCGATGACGGGCCGTCACGGTGTAGGTCGTGCCGCCTTTTCCATTGTCTGCAAATTCGATGATCGCCGTCATGAACGGATCACGAGCGGGTCTCCAGCCTTCGCTGTAGGTGTCGGTGAAGACAAGTCGCTCACCATCGACAACTTCGAGGTAAACGCCCTTATTTTCAAAGCGGTTACCTTTGACATTCATCGTTGTATTAAACTTTCCACCGACCAGCAGGTCGATTTCGCAAGCGTCGATCCCATGCGGTTTTGGCGCGAAGAAGTGCTTGATATGTTCTGGCGTCGTCCAGCATTCCCAAAGCGCTGAACGCGGCGCATCGAGGGTGCGGGTAAAGGTCAGGTCGGTTTTCGGGTCGAGTGTCATTTGTTACGCTCCTGCATGCGGGTTGTGATGTATTCGTCATAGCGGTTGAGCCGCGCTTTGCTTGTGCAGCCACTCATTGGCTGGCGTGAACGCACCGGCAGACAGCTTGCAGATTCGCGTTCGGCCTTGCTTTGTCGACTTGATAAGGCTTGCCGCTTCAAGTTTCTTCAGGTGTTCCATGAAGGACGGCAGGGCCATGTCGTGGGGTTCGGCCTGCTCGCTCACGGACGTCTCACCCCGTTTCGCTTTTTGTCTTGGATCAGTCATTGTCGCAGCCCAGACCAAAGCCGCCGTCACAATGCGCGATCAGCCGGGCTGTGTCCTCTTTGGTCCAGCCGCTAGGCATTGTTACGGCCTCCCAAGGGCTGATGTAATCAGGCCCGTAGTAGACGTGACCGTGTCCGGCCGGTGCCGTGTTGGCCAAGGCCAAATCCACGGCCAGTTGGAATTGTGTCACGACCGGCATAAACTGCAAATCTGGCGACACGTCCGGCCCCGGAGCTTCGTTCATCCAGGCGGGTGCCCGGAACAGCGATGCAGGTTCATAAAAGACAATCGGATCGCTGGAGTATTGCAGATAGGCAATCCGCATCCTGCCCCAGCCATCCGGCCCGCCAGCGTTCTGTGTATGTGAGGCAAACCGAACAAGTTGCCCGTCACCTAAGGTTGGCGCGATGTAGGGGCTGTCGGGGTTTCGCGATGCAACAATACCCTGCCACATTGTTGACGGGAAAGGCGGCCCAGCCCAGAACGCGCCATTGATGGGATCATCCAGCAAGGCAAACAGGTCGGTGCCGTGCATGGACGACCACGCACCAAGGCTGAGACCATGGATATAAAGCTGCGGACGCGTATCTTTGGGAAGGCCGCGCCAATAGCTATGAACGGTGCCAATCAGCGCTTCGGCCTGATCAAGACCGGAACGTGTTTCAAGGATCAGGGCAAGCGGTGATTGCAGGTAAGAATACTGCACGGCAATTGTCGCAATGTTGCCGCCGTGCATATATTCAACCGTGTCCACCGCACCGGGATCAAGCCACCCTGTGCCGGTTGGCAGCGCCACAATCAGCACATCCCGATCAAAGCCGCCCTGGCGTATCAGTTCTTTCAGGGCGACATCGGCGCGTTCTTGCGCCGTATCTGCCTGTGCAAGCCCCACATAAACGCGGACGGGCCGCAGGGCGTCGCGCCCGGTGAACGCGGCGATATCGTCTGCCTGCGGTCCCATGGTCACATAATCGCGGCCCGGCTGGCCCAATGCTTGCCAGTCAACCAGCGATCCTTCCCCACCGGTTATATTGTTAGCTGTTGGTGCGGGGGGCGCTGTGTCGAAAAGTTTTTGTGCAACGGTCACAGAGGTGTCGAGTGCGGTGATCACACGATCAAGAACACCATCACGCGTCACAGTCAGCACAATGAAAACCGTAAGCAAAAGGCCCGCCATATTCGCCGTCCGCCGGGGCATGTAGCGATACAGCCGAAGCCGAACGCGGTCAAAGAACCACTGGAACAGGTAGCCGATAAGAACCAGTATCGTAAAGACGGCTATCGCGAGCCCGATCATCCGAATGGTGTTTGCGCTGTCCATCAGGTCCATGCCCATCCGGCTTCGGATACCATTTTGCCAATCATGCGCCTGAAACAGGCAAAGGATCGTCACAATTGCCACAGGAATGCCCGTGATCAACCGCGCGATCAGAACCACATGCCCGGTCGGTTCGGGAATTTCCATAAGTCGCCACATCGCGATCACAAAGCGGCCAATCAAATAGCCAAGCCCCATAACGATGCCGCCAAGAACGCCCTGGACCAGCCAGTTGCGCGGGATCAGCGTTGGGGTCAGGGATGTGGCAAAAAACAGCAAACCAAGAAACAATGGCAGCACGTAAAGGCCTGTCCGGTTGAAAAGATGCACGTAAAACCCTCCCGGTTTTGTAATTCACTGCCTGCCGTCAGCATCGATTGGACCGATTTGAAAGTTTGCGCAGAAAACCCTTTGGGTGATCCCCTTTTTAGGCTGCGCCATGAAGCTTGCGGAGGCGTTCAGGGGACGATCCTGCACATCAAAACGGGCGTCTGACTAGCCATCTTTTGTAATCGCACCGAGATACTTCAAGGTTGCGGTGGTGCCTTTGGCCAAGTCATGTGCTGCTTGCGGCGCGGGCGTAAGGTTTCCCTGCTTATCACAGATCACCCAGCCCTTATCGACAAGCTTGGCGACCTTTCGGCGCACGGTTTCACGCGGCATGTCTGCATATAGGGCCACCGAGTGGGTATTTATGCCCGGCGGCGGGTTGACCGCGGCGGCGGCCGGGGGGGGGCACTCTGGGGCGCTGGGGTGTGAAATCCCGGCATAATGGCGCTCAGCGATGACTGCCATGATCAACACCAAATCCAGGTCATTGCCCAATTCGGACCGGAGATTGATCAGCAACTCTGAAAAAGCCCGCACATGGGCCGGTATTTGATCAATCTGGCTGCTCATAAATACCCCGTAAGTCCTTGAAAAGAAGTTATCAATAGCATCGTTACCACCCATGTTACCCGATCTGGGGAACGCTGTCATTGCCAGTGGTTGGCAGAGCCTGATTAGATAGCAACATGTTAACGAAAGCGGCGCATCGACCGTCGCGGGTACTGTCGCAGTGGATCGTTTCAAAGGAGAAAATCATGACTGAGTATATAAACCTTCTCGCACGGAACTGGTGGCTACTCCTTGTTCGTGGCCTCATTGCTATTTTTTTTGGCATAGCTGCATTCGTTTGGCCGGGCCTGACGGCAGCCATGCTGATTTTGATGTTCGGAACCTATGTTCTGCTCGACGGTATTTTCGGAGTTGTTGATGCAATCCGGCATCGGGACCGCTTTGATCGTTGGGGGTTCTGGCTGCTCGACGGTGTTCTTGGTGTCGTCGTCGGTGCGCTGACACTTTTCATGCCGGGGATCAGCGCCTTTGTGCTGCTGATGTTCATCGCGGGCTGGGCCATCATTGGCGGTGTTCTTCGCATCATCGCAGCGATCCAGTTGCGCCGCGAGATCAAGGGCGAATGGCTGCTTGGTCTTGGCGGTGTCCTGTCGATCCTGTTCGGCGTCCTGTTGGTTGCCATGCCGGGGGCCGGAATCATTTCGCTGGTCTGGATGATCGGTATCTGGGCGGTCGCGTTTGGGGTGATCTTCACCATGCTGGCGTTCCGTTTGCGCAAAGTTGGCAAGGATCTGCCTGCGTCGGCTGGCGCGCATTGAAGCACCGCAAGATTTCCATTTCGCAATACTCAATTCAAAGGGCACTCAAAATGTATGATCCAGCAAACTTCACCCTCGACAATCAAGTTGCCGTCGTCACCGGCGCGGGTGCCGGCATCGGCCGCACCATCGCCGAAACTTTCGCCGCAGCCGGTGCTGCGGTCATGGTCAGCGACCTTAACGCAGACGCCGCCAACACCGTGGTAAAAGAGATCGAAGCGAAGGGCGGGAAAGCGGCTGGCATGGCGTGCGATGTGACCAAGGAACAGGATCTGAGCGCCCTCGTGGATCAGACCGTAAAAACCTTCGGCAAGCTGACAATCCTTGTCGGCAATGCTGGGGGCGGTGGCCCTAAACCATTTGACATGTCGATGGAGGATTTCCGCTGGGCGTATGAATTGAACGTGTTTTCGCTGTTTCGTCTGGCGCAGCTTGCCGCAGCTGAAATGGAAAAGGCCGGCGGTGGTTCAATCCTCGCCATTACGTCAATGTCTGCCGAAAACAAGAACAAGCGCATGGCGTCTTACGGATCGTCCAAGGCGGCGGCGAGCCATCTGGTGCGCAACATCGCCTTTGATCTGGGCCCCAAAGGCATCCGCGTAAACGGTGTCGCCCCCGGTGCGACGCGCACTGACGCGCTGAAATCCGTTCTGAATGACGAGATCGAAAAGAAGATGCTGGCGCACACCCCGATCAACCGGTTGGGCGAACCCGATGATATGGCCAACGCCGCATTGTTCCTCTGCTCACCGGCGGCAAGTTGGATCAGTGGACAGATCCTGACGGTCTCTGGCGGCGGTGTTCAGGAATTGGACTAATCAAACAGCACGGCCCGTTCCGCGCGAAAAGTATCACCAACTCCGGTTCGTTTTCCTCGGCGGTTCCTGCCTATGACATCCTGGGATGTGGCATAGCCAAGGCCGCGTTGAACCAGATGATGATCTCGCTCGCGCATGTGCTGGCTACAATGGCGGATAAAACCCCGTTGGCAACACAGCGAAAGAAGAAGAAAGGCAAAGCTATGAAATCTATTTTGAGTGCAGTTCTCACCCTATCCTTAACCGCAGGGGGCGCCGCAATGGCACAGGATAAAACGCCCCTTTCGGCCAAGGCGTCAACACCTGACACACTGGGTTGGATGCAGGGGTTTCCACCTGCGGCTGACAAGATGATCCGCTTTACAGATCCTGACTATTTTGCATTTCCCAAACTGCGCTGGACGGTTTGCCATTTTCGCGAGCTGATGCCAACCGTTGTTGTCCAGAGGGGCAATGAAGGTGTCAGTGATTTGCCCGTTGATCTTGATGCGGGGCTGGATACGGTCGAATTTACACCGCTTGGTGGTGGGGATCCGATGACGTGGAATGCGGCTTTCGACGCCAATTACACAGACGGAATCCTTGTGTTGCACAAAGGCCGGGTTGTCTATGAACGCTATGATGGTTGCCTTGATAAACACACCCTGCATGGGGCGATGTCGGTCACGAAAAGCCTGACCGGACTAATGGCAGAAGTGCTGATTGCGGAAGGCAAGCTGGACGAAACGGCATTGCTGCGCGAGATTATCCCGGAACTGGCCCCAAGCGCGTTTGGCGATGCAACCGTGGGTCAGGTGCTGGAAATGACCACGGCGCTGGATTATTCAGAGGACTATTCCGACCCTAATGCCGAAGTCTGGACCTATGCCGAGGCAGGAAGCCCCTTGCCAAAACCCATAGGTTACACCGGGCCACGCAGCTATTTTGAATACCTTCAAACCGTTCAGAAAGACGGCGAGCACGGGGATGCGTTCGGCTATAAAACTGTGAACTCGGACGCTGCGGGTTGGCTGATCGCGCGAACCACTGGCGTTTCCGCCGCTGACTATCTGTCAAACCGGATATGGTCAAAAATCGGCGTCGAGCGCGAGGCGTTCTATACCGTCGATTCCATCGGTACGCCCTTTGCCGGTGGCGGATTCAACGCGACACTGCGCGATATGGCCCGGTTTGGCCAGCTTGTGCTTGATGAGGGCGAATGGAACGGTGAACAGATCATTCCCGCAGAGGCCATTGCGCGCATCCGTGAGGGTGGAAACAGGGACGTGTTCGCAAAGGCTGGATACGATCTGCTGAAGGGATGGAGCTATCGTGGCATGTGGTGGGTCAGCCATGATGATCACGGGGCATTTGCCGCGCGCGGTGTGCATGGCCAGACGATCTGGGTCGATCCGGCCGCCGACATGGTGATCGTGCGCTTCGCCTCGAACCCTGTTGCGGGCAATGCGGCAAGCGATCCAACGTCGTTGCCAGCTTACCGAGCGGTCGCCGACTACCTTATGGCGCAGGAGGAAACCGCCCAATTGGTCGGGCGTGAATGGGTTATCGAAGATATCGCAGGCAAAGGCGTGATCGACAACAGCCCGGCCAATCTGGTGTTTATGCCGGACGGTCGTCTGGCTGGAAATGCGGGCTGTAACCGTCTGATCGGGACCTATGCGCAGAAAGATGATGCACTTGCGATTGGTAATGCCGGCGCCACAATGATGGCATGCCCCGAGGCGGTGATGAACCAGGAACGTAACCTGCTGGATTTGCTGTCAAAGGTGGAACGCCACACAATCGACAAAACCGGCGCCTTGGTTCTTATGACATCCGAGGGTAAGGCGATCACTGCACGCAGACGATAGTCTGAGCTGGGAGATGCTTGTGAAACAGACTGATAAAGGACCGAATATGACTGACATCTCCACGCCTCCCGCCAAGAACCCGGCGCCCAAAGTTGCGATTGTTGTGGTCGTGTTGCTTCTTGTGATGGTCGTCTTATACGCGCTGACCGATCGTTTGGCACCGTCCACATCGCGTGGGATCGTTTCGGCCCATGTGGTGCAAATCGCGGCGCGGGTGCCGGGGGAAGTGACCGAAGTTCTGGTCGAGGATGACGCGGTGGTGCAGGCTGGCGATGCGCTGTTTGTACTGGATACGCGGCCTTTCGATCTGGCGTTGGCGCAAGCCGAGGCAAACCTGACCTCGACAATCCAGGGGATCGACGCCTCAAGCGCCTCGCTTGTTGCGGCTCAAGCCGCCGTGACGCAGGCACGCACCGCGCTTGAGACGACGCGCGCCGAGGCGGAGCGGACGTTCCGGCTGGAAGAGCGCGGTATCGCTGCTGCGGCGCAGGGGGATACAGCGCGCGGACAGGTTGCCGATGCCCAAGCGCGGCTGGCCACTGCAGAGGCCAACCTTGAAAGCGCGCGCAGGCAGCTTGGCCCGGAAGGGGCGAACAACCCTGCGATTCTCGCTGCCGAGGCACAGCTTGAGCGCGCGCAATACGACCTTGCATCAGCGACCGTGCGCGCGCCCCATTTTGGCGTTGTCACCAACGTCCTGTTGTCTGCGGGTCAATACGTGGGGGCAGGCAGCCCCGCGATGACCTTCATTGACGCTGATGCCGCTTGGGTCACGATAGATCTGCGCGAAAATCAGTTGCAACGTGTCGAGGCCGGTGACCCCGTGCGTCTGTTGTTTGATGCTGTGCCGGGCCAGATTTTCGAAGGTCATGTCCAAAGCATCGCCTGGGGCATTAATCCTGGGCGCAACAATCAAGGCGGGTTGGTGGTCAACCAGTCAACCAACCGCTGGTTTGAACCGGCGCGGCGCATCCCCGTGCGTGTTGAATTGACGGGTGGCCGCGAGGCCTGGCCCCGGCAGGTGCGGGTTGGCGGCAAGGTCCATGCGGTTGTTTTGGCGGGGGGCACCGGCAATCCGCTGGCATGGTTCGCGCGCGGCGTGCAGCGCGTGCGGTCGATTACCAGTTACCTGCATTGAGGCGCTGAGATGTATGTCACACCTCGCCCTGATGTTGCGGAGGATCCGCTTTATGCTGTGCGTCTTGGCCTGACCGGGGCGTTAGCTTATGCGGTTATCCCGCTTATCAACCCTGCGCTTCCACCGATTATCGCAGCCCTGCCAGTCGGCTTGATCGCGGCGCAGCGCAAGGCGTTCAATCCGGCCAAGGTGCTTGCTGCACCTGTGGTCATGATCGTGCTGGTCTATGCGATGACATGGTTCGTTGAACAATTGCGCCCCATGCCTTTTGTCTATGTCGGGGCAATGTGGCTCACATATTTTCTGGCTTTTCGCATGATCCTAAAAACAGGCGCACCGTTCGGAATGTTGCTGATCATCGTGGCTGTCCTGATGTCTGTGATGGGAATGCACGGCACCGCCACAGTTGAGACCATGCGCGACGGCTTCGTGCAGGCAGCTTTGGTGGCGGGGGTTCTGGGCCCGATTGTCTATCTGGTCCTGCCAGCGCGAACGCGCGAGATGCATGTTGATGACCCTAAGCCGACGCCGGGAAATGTCGACATAGGGGCCGCCATTCGCGCGACAGTGCTTCTTGGGCTCAGCTTCTGGCTTTATGCCGTGATGCAGCCCGCGGACATGATGATGGCGATGGTCGCGGCAATGGTGATTGTATTTCCTACCCGGACGGCCGTCTGGTCCGAAGCGGGCCAAAGGGTGCGCGCAACGCTCTATGGAACCGTGATTGCCCTCGGCACATTGTATCTGTTCACGTTTTCGCAGCATCTTTTGATCCTGCTGGGGTTGATCTTTCTTGGCGGGCTATATCTTGGCAGCAAGATGCTGAACGGGCCACAGCCGAGCATGGTGTACCAATACGCTTTTTCCGTCGCCCTGTCGCTGATTGCGGGCGCATTGTCCACGCAGGACGCGGGCTATGCCAGTTTTACCCGCATGATCCTGACACTGGCGGGGGCGTTTACGGCGGCTGGCACCGTTGCATTTCTTGATCAGCTTACAAACTGGCGGGGCAGCGATGCACCGCATCCTGCCATGGTTTCCTGACGGGCCCGGCGCTGCAACGCGCCAGTCTTGCAGGTTCCGCATCCCGTGTTGGAACTGTGAAAATCGGTGCGGCTGTCGTCTTTCTGCACAGAGCGATAGAGCGGCAGGTCATAGCCTTTGCTGTGATAGGCGGGAAAGTAGATGATCAGGCCAAACCTGTCTTGAAAACGCCCCGTCGCGCGGGGGTGGCTGTGGATGCAATAAATGGTTCCGCGCATACTGCGGTAAAGAGGGGTTTGACACATCTGATCCCCCAGGCGTGTGTTTGCCGGGGATGGCCAAAAGACCTGTTGCCAGCGGGCCGCGAATGGCGGTGTGGCTGTGAACGCCGTCTTTTCGGCAAAACGCAGGTTTGGGTGTCGCGTGGTCCGATTTAAAAAATGCCGTTAGAGATGGCGCTTGCCATTCTGTGCGCCACTGGCTTCTCAATCTTTGGTGCAATTGGCTGCACGTCACATTCAAAATATCATATGTGACCTTGGTGGCCCAAAAAAATCTGACGTCTTCGACGGAAGTCAAGACCTGCCACGTTCTAGATCTGTATGACGGTTATGTCCCTTGATTCGGGCATGATGCCCGCCAGCCTGCCACGCAAGCTTTGAAATTGTGAAAGAGAGCCTAAGATGAACCTGAAACCGCTATTGATCGTTCCGCCGCTTGTCATCGGGGTGATGGGCTTCATGTGGATGACCTCTCGCCCGGCCCCAGACATGCCTGTTTTGCCAGAAACGGCTTTGGCGGTGCGGGTGCAAACGCTCACCTCTTCTCCGATTGCGGCAAAGGCCATAGGATACGGGCATGTAACGTCCGAACATAGCTGGTCGGCGATTGCCGAAGTGCAAGGGCGCATGGTGGACATGCCTCAGGATTTGGACGTCGGCAGCATCGTGGAAAAAGGTCAGGTTCTGTTTACCATTGATCGCACCGATTACGACCTTGCCCACAGAAAAGCGACGGCAAATATTGCCTCGGTCCAAGCGCAGATGTCTGAGTTGGAGCGACAGCAAGCCAACACCGAAAGCTTGCGAGAGGTGGAGCAGCGCATTTTGGACGTGGCGCAAGCAGAATTTGATCGGGTGAAATCATTGCGGGATCGCGGGGCAGGGTCCGTCGCCGCCGTTGATGGGGCACAAAAAGCATTGCTGGCACAGCAGATGTCGGTCACGAAAACCGACAATACATTGGCGTTGTTTCCCCCGCAGAAAGACACCTTGGCCGCCAGCCTGGCGCTTCGCCAAACCGAATTGGCCGAGGCAGAACGGGCCTTGGCCAAGACCGTTATCATCGCCCCGTTTCGGGGGCGGGTCGCCAAAATCTCAGGTGAAACCGGGCAATTTGTTCGGGTCGGCGACAACTTGATTACGCTTGAAAGCACAGAGGCTGTTGAGGTGGTGGCCGAGCTGCAACCCTCGGCCTTTGGGCCCTTGGTGTTTTCACTTTTTGACGGGGACACGCCGCCCGATGTGGCCATTGAATCCAGCCGGTTCGTTGAAGTTCTAAACCAAGCCGGCGTAAGCGCCACGGTGCGCTTGGCATCAAGCGAAGAGTTGCCGGGCTGGGAGGGCCAGATCATGCGACAACGAGGGTCTATGGACAGCGAAACCAGCGCGATGGGGATTGTTGTGCGGGTCGCCGACCCCTTGGTTGCCAACCCCGGCCTAAATCGCCCCCCCCTTCATGTCGGAAGCTTTGTTGAAGTGATTTTTCAGACGAAACCCAAAGGGAACAGCTTGGCCATTCCGCGCAATGCGGTTCACATGTCTGATCAGGGCAAAGCCTTTGTTTATCTGGCAAATGCAGAAGATCGGTTGGAAATGCGCGATGTGGAATTGGCGCAAGTTGTCGGGGACAAAGTGGTCATTCGGGCGGGCTTGACCGAAGGCGAAAGGCTTGTGTTTGGGGCCCCAAACCCACCCATCCCAGGCATGAAACTCGCCCCTGTTGATCTGTCTTCACCCAACGAGGACAAGTGATATGATCTCTTATTTCGTACGCCACCCGGTTGCTGCCAATTTGATGATGGTGCTGATCTGCGTCTTGGGCGTTGCCACAATTACTTCGCTTGAGCGCGAAACGTTTCCGGAATTTGTCGCAACAAATGTGGGCGTGACCGTAGTTTACCCCGGCGCATCCGCGCGGGACGTGGATGAAGAGATTTGTACGCCGCTAGAGGATGCCCTGACCGGGGTCAGTGATCTGGCGGAACTGACATGTTTGTCGGTTGATGGTCGCGCCAGTGTGACGGCTGAAATGTCGGAAGGCGGCGAGATTATTCAGTTTTTCAACGATGTGTTTTCTGCGGTCTCGGGGGTGAATGATTTCCCAACCGCTGCGGAAACCCCATCGGTCGAGGTGCAGTCCCAAACGGATCTGGTCGCCTTATTGGCCGTGTCGGGCATCGCGGGCAAACAGGGTTTGATTGAATATAGCGATCAGCTGGCCGACCAACTGCTGGCCTTGGACGGGGTTGCTGAAACAACGGTGTCTGGCATCACAGATCGCGAGCTGCAGGTCGTGTTCGATCAGGCGGCATTGCGGCGTTTCGGCGTGTCGAGCCGCGATATCGTGGATGCGATCAATGCGCGGAGTTTAAGCCAGCCATTGGGCAATGCGGATCTGACGGAAAACAGCGTGGTGCTGCGCTATGATGACACGCGGCGCACGGTGGCTGAGTTACAAGACCTGATTGTCTTGCAAAATACGTCCGGGGCTTTTGTGCGGCTGCGGGATCTGGCGGATGTTCAGATGCGCGACACAAACGAGGATATCGAGGCGTTTATCAATGGGCAGCAGGCGGCGATTATTTCAATTTCAAAGTCCAAAGATGTGGACAGCATTCGGGTGTTTGAGGCTGTCTCTGGTGTGATCGAAGCCGAACGCGCAGCCTATCCTGCGCCGTTTGATCTGACCGTAACCAACAATATGACCGAGGTGGTCGAAGAACGGCTGGAGGTCATTCTGAAGAACATCGCGGTGGGTCTTGTGTTGGTTTTTGCAACGATGTGGTTGTTTTTCTCACTTCGTGAGGCGTTGTGGATTTCAGCCGCCCTTCCGGTGTCTTTTCTGGGCACCCTTTTCGTGATGAGCATCATGGGCGTGACCATCAACATGATCACCCTTGTGGCGCTTTTGATGGCGGTTGGACTGATCATGGACGACAGCATCGTCATTGCAGAAAATATCGACAAATGGCGCCACCGCGTCGGCCCGTTAGAGGCCGCGGCCAAAGGCACGATGGAAGTGATGCCCGGCGTGATTTCATCATTTCTGACAACGGCTTGCGTGTTTGGGCCGCTGATGTTTCTGAGCGGTGAGATGGGGCAGATTTTGCGGTTCATTCCCATCGTTCTGTTGATCACGCTGGCGCTGTCTCTGGTCGAAGGGTTCTTGATTTTGCCGCACCACCTAAGCCATTCGGGGGGCGGTGCCCAAGACCATGACAATCGCTGGGCAGCCAAGCTTTTAGAGCGGTTAAAAGAGGGGGTCGTGTTGCCGATTGCAACCCGATTGGTGGCGTGGCGATATCTGACTGTGGGGTCCGTGGTGGCGGCTCTTATGCTTTCAATTGGGTTGATTGCCTCTGGCAGCATCAAAGTGGTTGGTTTTCCTGCAACCGAAAGTGACACGATCCGCGCGCGCTTTTCTTTAACGTCAGGTATCGCCCGTGAACATACAATCGCAACGGTTGATCAACTGTTGGCGGCCCTTGATGTTGTTGATCAGAAGTATTCACCGGACACTGTGGATGGTGCCCCCCTTGTTGAACGCCGCTTGGTGCAATATGCGGTGAACAGTGACGTGTTTGATAATGGATCAAACACGGCGACGATCACCGTGGATTTGTTGGAAAGCTCTTTGCGGAATGTCTCGGCAGACGAGGTTCTTGACGCGTGGCGCGAAGCGGCGGGTCCGATCCCCGATCTCAGCCAATCCTCGTTTACCCAATCTGAAATGGGCCCCGGCGGGTATGATCTGGATGTTGAACTGACCGGATATAACCTTGAGGACCTAGAGGCGGCGTCCAACGCAATGTTTCGCGCGTTGATGGCGCGTGCGGATGTCAGGGAAGCGTCACAGGATTTTTACGGCGGACGTCAGGAAATCAAGCTGATGTTGAATGAATATGGCTATTCAATCGGCCTGACCCCCCAACGTGTGTCCGACCAAATCCGAAGCGCCTTTGAGGGCGCCGAGACGGACAGTTTCCGGTCCAACCAATCCAGCATGTCGGTGCGGGTGAAACTGGCGGATACGGTGTCGACCCTGTTTGATCTGGAACAGTTCCCAATAACGCTGGGAAATGGGGAACAAGTGGCGCTGTCGACGGTTGCACAGCTGACGATGAGCCAAGGCTATCCGACAATCACGCGGAAAAATGGCCGGGCTTTGGCACGGATCCGGGGGCAAATCGACACGTCTTCTACCACGTCTGCTCAGATTTCAGCGGTGGTGACGGATGAGATTGGACCTGCGGTGAAAGCCCAATTCCCCGGTGTTGAGATCAATATCTCGGGGGCAACCGAGGCGCAAAACGAAAGCCAAAAATCATTGGGTATTTTGCTCGTGTTGGGGTTGGTCGGCGTCTATATGGTGCTGGCGTTCCAATTCCGGTCCTACACGTTGCCCGTGGTGATTATGCTGTCGATCCCCTTTGCGCTGATTGGCACCATTTTGGGGCACTGGGCGTTGGGCTTGAATATGTCCATGCCCAGTATGATTGGCTTTGCATCCCTTGCTGGGATCGTGGTGAACAACGCCATTTTGTTCCTGACGTTTTTCCAAACGCATCTTGTCAAGGATGACTATGTTGGCGCGGCGTTGAACGCGGTGCGGGCGCGGTTTCGCCCCATCCTGTTGTCAACATCGACAACCTTTATTGGCCTGATCCCGATCATCACCGACACCAGCCCTCAGGTGCAAACCATGGTGCCGCTGGTGGTGTCGGTGGCGTTTGGGTTGATGGCATCTATGATTTTGGTGTTGCTGGTGTTTCCATCTCTGATCTCGATCTATTTTGATGTGTTTAACGTCAGGAAATGGGTGGTGCAGTTCGCGCCAGAAGACAGCCCACCTGCGGAGCTTCCTGCGGTGCTTAAGGACCAAGCCGCACCACTTGCTGTCAAATGAACTTAGGTGTTGGTGCGCCTGTTATTTGGGGGCACCAACCCAATTATAGATCTCAAAGCTTGCAGAAACTCCACAGGTGCCACAGCCGCCTGCGGGTTTACAGCTGCCACAGTCGGTTGCAAAATCGTGACGTGTGATGACACCCTTTTTGATCCAATGCCCAAGCATCCCGCGCAGCGCCTCTGGCGGGGTGCGAAACTTGTTCGACAGATCCAGAATGCTCGCCGACCCGCGTTCTTCCAAATAAGATTTCAGCTCTAACAGCATATTCACACCTATGGCTGGGTTGCGACCGATGCGGGGGTCGGTTTCGACCGGTGCCCAATGACTGCAAGGGATGCCGCGAGACAAAGAACGCTAAAGATGATCCCACCGATCCACCAACTAGACAGGGCAGGGTGTCTGGAAAAGGTCGCGATCTGGTAAAACAGAACCGCAGATCCATAGGCCATGCCCATCGTCCAGCCACTTGCAAACAGCGCCCAACGCCAGCCGGTTTCACGCCAAATGGCCCCGACAGCCGCAACGCATGGCATGTAAAGCAAGATCATCAGCAGATAGGCAAAGGCGCCAATCCGACCGTCAAACAGGCTTGCCATTGTGCCAAAAACACTGCCGTCGACCTCTTGTTCCTCAGCGGCGGCTGTTGGGTCGCTGACATCGCCAATATCAAGTCCAAGGGGGTCGCTGGCCATGCCAAAAGCATCGCGCAAATTGGGTAGGATGGTTGCCGTTGCCGACATAAGGCCTCCGGTCAAGGAATAGGGGGGCTCTTCCCCTGCGCCCGTGTCTGCCAAGTCGGCGTAGAGCGTGTTCAGCGTGCCGACGACCGCTTCTTTTGCGAGGATCCCGGTGAAAATGCCCACAGTGGCGGGCCAATTGTCTTCTTCAATGCCCATGGGGGCAAACACAGGCGTCAGGGATCGGCCAATTTCTGACAAGACAGATGCTTCGCTGTCTTCATTGCCAAAGCTGCCATCGGTGCCCCATGAATTTAGAAAGGCGAGAACCACAACCATCGCAACAATGACCTGTCCGGCCTCGGTCAAAAAATCCCGAAGGCGATGCCAGCTGCGCAAAAGAATACCGCGCAGCGATGGCCAGTGATACGGGGGAAGCTCCATCACAAACGGGGTGGGTTTGCCTTTCAGCAACGTGACCTTCAGCAACAGTCCGGTGCCAACAGCGGCGATCAGGCCTAGGAAATACAGCGCAAAAACAAGGTTTTGACCACCTGTTGGGAAAAACGCTGCGGCAAACAAAGCATAGACCGGCAAACGCGCGCCGCAGGACATGAAAGGGGCCATCATCACCGTCAACGTGCGGTCCCTTTGGCTGTCCAATGTGCGCGTCGCCATGATGGCGGGCACATTGCAGCCAAACCCCACAATCAACGGTACAAAGGATTTTCCCGGAAGGCCAATCATCCGCATGAAACGGTCCATGACAAAGGCCGCGCGCGCCATATACCCGCTGTCTTCAAGGATTGACAGAAACAGGAAAAGGCAGGCGACAATGGGGATAAAGGTTGCAACTGTTTGAATACCGCCACCGACCCCCGTGGCCAACAGCGTCACGGTCCAGTCCGGGGCACCGATCATCGCCAACAGCTCTGACGTGCCATCGACGAAAATCGTACCGGCCAGGATGTCAAAGAAGTCGATGAACGCACCGCCAATGTTAATGGTGAACATGAACATCAGATACATCACCAGCAAAAAGGCGGGGATGCCCACAAGGCGGTTCAGGACAATGCTATCAACGCGGTCTGATATGGTCCGACTGATTTCCGAGGTCCGCCGGACGGCGTGGTCTACGATCTGGCTTACAAATTCGTAACGTGCGCAGGCGATTAAGGTATCTGCATCCAGACCCGTTTCCGCCTCTAAGGCCTCGCGCAATTTGGCGGCTTCTGACGACATATTCGGGTCGATCATTGCGGGGCATATTTCGTCCCCTTCGAGGCTTTTGATCGCCAGCCATCTCATGCTTTCGGGATGAAAAGAACCCTCAGCTGGGTGCATGAGCGTTGAAATCGCGGCCTCTAACGGGCCAGAAAAGATGGTGCTGTGTTTCGGGCGGGCTTTGTCTGTGGCGGCCTGCACAACAAGATCCTTTAACGGACCAATCCCTGTGTTTTCAGACGCAACCACCCCTATCACGGGGCAGCCCAGTTTTTGCGACAAGGCCGCTGTGTCGATTTGAATGTGCCGAGAGGTCGCAATATCCATCATGTTCAGGGCAACCACCACGGGCGTCCCCATCTCAAGCAATTGAACGGTCAGGTATAAATTGCGTTCAAGGTTCGAGGCATCCAACACATTGACGACAAGGTCCGGCTGCTCTGTCAGGATGTAATCGCGGGCGATCCGTTCATCCAACGAACTTTCATCCCCCGCAACGCTTAAGGAATAGACCCCCGGCAAATCCACAAGGTTTACGGTTTTGGACTGGTGTTCAAAAACCCCGATTTTCTTTTCAACCGTGACACCCGGCCAGTTGCCCACATGTTGGTGCGTGCCGGTTAAAAGGTTGAAAAGCGTGGTTTTCCCGCAGTTGGGGTTGCCTGCAATCGCAACGGTCAGCGTTTTCATGCCGTGACCTTGGTCACTGAAATTGCCTCGGCTTCATGCTTGCGCAGGCTCAGCGCATATCCCCGGACGCGAATTTCAACGGGATCGCCCAAAGGGGCCAGCCGCGTGACGCTGAACTCAGCCCCTAAGGTCAATCCCATCGACAGCAATTTGCGTTTATACGACTGGGCGGCGTCACAGAATTTAGCCACCTGCGCACGGTCCCCGACCGAGAGGTCTTTTAGTTTCAATTCCATCTCGGCACCTTTTATCTGAGAGGATACTTTCTGAGTATTTTTGTCAGTTAATAGGTGCGAGTCGTTCGCAGTTCCTTGATCGATGTCAAATTGGAGAGTTTTCATTCCAACAGAGGGCACCCGCAGGCACCATTACCACTGAAATTGGCAACGCGATGAAAGCGGGTTAAGAGATTTCTGACCAAGATTTTGCGACCGGCGGGGCGACCCCCAATAAATCAATCGCACGGGCTGCGATTTGGTCAATGATGTCCTGGATCGAATTCGGCTTTAGATAAAAGGCTGGGGCAGGGGGCAGGATGATCCCGCCCAACTCTGTCGCCGCCGTCATATTTCTAAGATGGGCAAGCGTCAGGGGGGCCTCTCTGGTGATCAACACCAGCCGTCTTCGTTCTTTCAATTGCACCCCTGCGGCGCGGGTCAGTAAATTGTCGTCCAACCCATGTGCGATGGCGGCCAAGCTGCGCATGGAACAGGGCGCGACGATCATACCTGCGATGGGGGTGGAACCCGAGGCGATGCTGGCACCAATATTGTCGATCGCATGTGTGGTGCTGGCAAGGGCGCGCAGTTCGGCTTTTGCATCAGGACCGCATTCTTCCAACAGCGTTCGTTCGGCGGCCCGGCTGGTGACAAGTTCAATTTCTGCGCCGATCTCAACAAGCTGACGGGCAACGGACAACGCAAGGGCTGCACCTGATGCCCCTGCGACACCTAAAATAACACGTGGGGCGGTCATGATTTCATCTCCGGCATGATGCGCGCCAGAAGGTCGGCGGCAAAGGCGGCGTCTTTTGGGGCGGTGGCCATTACCGTACCCCATTCGCGCGCGGTTTCGCTGTCGATTTTTGTGGTGGCATCAAGACCCATTTTGCCAGCAAGTCCGGGCTGAGGGGATGCAAAATCGAGGTAATCCATCGGCGTGTTTTCAACCATCATCACATCGCGCGATGGATCCATGCGGGTGGCCAAAGCCCATGCAATGTCGTCCCAGTTTCGCGGGTCAATGTCATCGTCCACCACGATGATCATTTTTGTATAGCTGAATTGTGGAAGCATGCCCCATAAGGCCATCATCACGCGGCGGGCTTGGCCGGGGTAACGCTTGTTGATGCTGACAACCGCCATGCGATATGAGCACGCCGCCGGGGGCAACCAAATGTCTTTGATCTCAGGAATTTGTGCGCGCATGGTCGGCAAGGCCAGCTTGTTGAACACCTCGCCAATGATCGCGGGTTCATCCGGCGGGCGTCCTGTGTAGGTCGATAGATAAAGCGGATCTTTGCGGTGGGTGATCCCGGTGACATGCATCACGGGAAAGGGCTCTGCCGGGTTATAATACCCGGTGTGATCGCCAAAGGGGCCTTCGGGGGCTGTGTCGGTGGGTGACACCCACCCTTCCAGTATAATTTCCGCCTCAGAAGGCACCATTAAAGGTACGGTTTTGGCGGACACCAGCCTTGGTCGCGTTTCATTTAACGCACCGGCAAAGGTCAGCTCTGACACATTTTCCGGCAGCGGGAGTGCGGCCGACAGCAAGGTTGCGGGATCCGCGCCCAAGACAATGGCAATTGGCGTTTTCTCACCTTCACGCGCCCAGCTTTGGTGATGCGCCGCGCCGCCACGATGTGGAAGCCAGCGCATAATCACCCGGTTGTGGTCCAAAACCTGCGCCCGGTACACACCAGCATTATAACAGGCCACATCGCTGGCTTCTGTGCCAAAGGGGCGGGTGATCACCACCGGCCAAGTGATCAACGGGCCAGCATCGCCGGGCCAGTGGGTTTGCACCGGGATGGTCATAAGGTCGACGTCATCGTCGGTGTGAACAACCTGTTGCACCGGGGCGGATTTGACAATCTTGGGGCGCGTGGCAAGGGCGGCTTTCAGCATCGGCCAGCGCGAAAGCGCATCCCGCAACCCATCTGGTGGCGTGGGCGCGCGCAAGGCCGCAAGGAATGCGCCCAGGTCATCAAGCTTATTCAGCGTGATGCCAAGCCCAGCTGCCACCCGTGATGTGGTGCCAAACAGATTGGTGATGACGGGGATGTCCGAAGGAGTTTGCCCCTCGATCAAGGGCTGATCAAATTGCAACACGGGACCACCGCTTTCCAAAACGGCCCGATGGACGGCGGTCATCTGATGGCAGGTGGAAACTGGCTCTGAAATTGTCGTGTGCTGCCCTGTTTCGCTGCACCAGTTAAGAAAACTGCGCAAACTGGGAAAAGGTGGAAGTTCGCGCAAGAGGTCTCTCCTAACAGCGTTTTTCATGCATTTAGCAGCAATAAAATGGGGGGGATTTGACAAACATCAACTCGGCCGCATTTGTATGGATTTAGCAAGGGTGGGTTGAACGTCGAATTCAGTGGGGGATTCGGCGCGGATAAGGAACACCATTTGACCCAAGCTTCATCGTCGATCCCCAAAGTGCCGCCGATCGTGGCGCGTGCGCTTTCGGTCCTGCCTTTGGCGCCGCTGTCCCTGTCGCTGACGGCCTATTCAAAGCGCGTGGCCGCCCATCACCCCAGTCTGTTTCGCAGGTTAGGCGAGCATGATCATGCGCGGTTTGTGCTGGATCCAACAGATTTGCCATTTGTGATTGAGCTTGCGCCCAATGGCGGCGTGCCAAAGATCAAGGTGGTGCGTGGACAAGGGGCGGGGGATGCGCGCATCGCCGGGCCAATTGCCGCCTTGCTGGGTCTTGTTCACGGGGCCTTTGATGGGGACGCATTGTTTTTCTCACGCGATTTGGTGATCGAAGGCGACACCGCGGCCGCCCTTGCGTTGCGCAACGCCGTGGATGATGCCGAATTGGATCTTTCTGATGAAATTGCCCGCCTGACTGGCCCATTGGCCAAACCACTTAGAACAGCATTCGCATTTTTGGAACGGCGCACGGGCGTGTCGTTCACACGACCAGAGGAGGTCGACGCATGGTGATGGAAATTGTTTGCCCCGCAGGAACCCCAGCCGCGTTACGTGCCGCGGTTAAGGCCGGCGCCCATACCATTTATTGTGGCTTTGCCGATGAAACCAACGCGCGGAATTTTCCGGGGTTGAATTTTGATCGTGCCGAGATGCGGGATGGCATCGCCTTTGCCCATTCTCATGGATCCAAGGTGTTGATTGCGATCAATACGTTCCCACGTGCCGGGGACGAGGCAATTTGGCACCGGGCGGTGTCTGATGCCGAAACCTGTGGGGCGGATGCGGTGATTTTGGCGGACCCGGGTCTGTTGGATTACGCCGCGCGCAATCACCCCGGACTGCGCCGCCACCTGTCTGTTCAGGCTGCTGCCGCAAACGCCGACATGATCAACTTTTATGCCAAGACATTCGACGTGAAACGCGTGGTTTTGCCGCGTGTTCTATCCGTCCCAGAAATTGCCGCCATCAATGCCGAAACCGAGGTTGAAACCGAAGTGTTTGTCTTTGGCGGGCTGTGCGTCATGGCCGAAGGGCGCTGTTCGCTGTCGTCTTACGCCACAGGCCGCTCGCCCAATATGAACGGTGTCTGTTCGCCCGCCAGCCACGTGGAATATCACGATGATGACGGTGTTTTGGATGCCCGTTTGGGTGGCTACACCATTCACCGGGTCGGCAAAGAAGATTCCGCGCCTTATCCGACGCTGTGCAAAGGCTGCTTTAGTGCGGGTGACGCCACCGGGCATTTGTTTGAGGATCCGGTCAGCCTGAACGCAGAGCAGCTGATCCCGCAGCTGCAAAAAGCGGGCGTCACGGCGCTTAAAATCGAAGGGCGGCAACGGTCACGATCTTATGTGGCCCAAGTGGTGCGCAATTTCCGCGCGGCTGTGGATGCGCTTGAGGCAGGGCAACCAATGCCCGAAGGCATGCTTGCACGGTTGTCCGAAGGGCAAGCGATGACCACCGGTGCATACAAGAAAACATGGAGATAAGCCGATGGAACTAACCGTAGGTCCAAATCAGTTTTTCTGGAGCGCTGAGCGCTGGGCAAATTCGTATGAAGAGCTGACCCAAGCGCCTGTTGAACGTGTCGTTCTGGGCGAGCTTGTCTGTTCAAAACGCTTGCCGTTTTATCAGGCGCGTATTCCTGATGCGGTGTCCATCCTGTTGGATGCCGGTAAAAAAGTGGCGCTGACCAGCCTTGCTTTGGTCACGTTAAAACGCGAGCGTAAACTGACGGCGGAACTGTCTGAAATGGGGGTTGAGGTTGAGATCAACGACCTGACCGCGCTGACATATTTGCCTGAAAACGCGCCGTTTTTGGTGGGCCCCCTTGTAAATGTTTATAATGAGGGCACCTTGTCGTGGCTTGCGTCACGCGGGGCGACGCGGATCTGCCTGCCGCCGGAATTGCCGCTGGATTCTGTGGCAGCTTTGGCCAAAGCCGGGGCGGATTTGGGGGTGGCGATTGAGGTTTGGGGCCATGGCCGTGTGCCATTGGCAATCTCTGGGCGTTGTTATCACGCGCGCATGCACGGGCGCACCAAAGACAACTGCCAATTTGCCTGTGAAGACGATGCGGACGGATTGGATGTGCGCACGTTAGAGGACCAACCGTTTCTGACCATGAACGGGGTGCAGACGTTGTCAGACACCTATGCCTGTGCGGTTCATCAAATTGATGCGCTGCGCGATGTGGGGGTGAACGCCTTGCGTCTTTCCCCACAATCCAAGGGATTCAGCGAGATTTGCCAGTTGTATCGCCAGCTTTTGAACGGCGAAAAAACGGCAGATGCCACCGTATTGGAAATCCAAAAGCTGGATGACAACACGCGGCTTTCTGACGGGTTTTTGACCGGAGATCGCGGCGTTGATTGGTCCGGTCAAAGCTTGGCCAACTGAGAACAGGGATCGTTATGAAAATCGCACGGGTGACTTCAAACAAACAGGGTGAAACGGATCGGTTGCTAACGGGCACCGCCGCGCTGTTGCAAAAAGATGGGTTTGCCTTGGCTGGCATCGTGAAAGACCTTCACCATGTGAGCGGGTTTGAAAACGGCTGTGATATGAAGGTGAAGGTTTTGCCGGACGGTCCAATCATTCAAATCACCCAAAACCTTGGGGCGGGGTCTGATGCGTGCCGTTTGGACCCAAGCGCAATTGCGGATGCGGTCACTCAGGTCGAAAACGGGGCGCTTGATGATGCGGATCTGTTCATCTTAAACAAATACGGCCCAGAAGAGGTTGCGGGGCGCGGGTTCATTTCCGCCATTGGCCGCGCGGTTCAAAAGGGGGTTCCCGTTTTGGTGGGGGTCAGCGGCCCAAGCTGTGCAAGCTTTGATGCTTTTGCGGGTGGGTTGGCGGACGAGTTGCCTGATGATCCGGCCGCACTTGAGGCGTGGTGTCGGGGCGCGATGTCATGACATCGCCAAGATCTAACACGACAGCATGACCCCCTCTTTTCATAAACCGCAGATGTCTTCCACGGAACGTGTGAGGGGCTGGGCCGGGCCTGCGATCTTGTCTTATGGTTACCGCCCCTTTTTCCTTTTGGCAGGGATGTGGGCGGCTTTCGCCATGGTATATTGGATCGCAATCTTGTCTGGCGGGGTCCGATATTGGTCGCAGTTTCAACCTGTTGATTGGCATGCGCATGAAATGCTGTTTGGGTATTTGGGGGCCGTTCTCGCGGGATTCTTGCTGACGGCGGTGCCCAATTGGACGGGGCGCTTGCCCATTATTGGCTGGCCGGTTGCGGTGTTGGCGGTTCTTTGGATCCTTGGGCGAGTGGCCATCGGCCTGTCTGATTATCTCGATCCAAGCGGTGTCGGCGCCCTTGACCTTTTGCTGCCACTGGCGTTGACGGCCGCCATCGGGCGCGAGGTTTGGGCCGGTAAAAACTGGAAAAATATCCCCCTTCTCTTGCTGTATGTTTTGTTTGGCTTGGCCAATATTATGTTTCACGTAGAGGTTGCCCAAGGGCAGGTCGCGTCTGAGGGATCCGGATTTCGGTTGGGGCTTGCCGTGGCTGTTGTCCTGATCAGCCTTATTGGTGGGCGGGTCATTCCCAGTTTCACGCGCAATTGGTTGGCGAAACAGCGACAAGAGGCGCGGCCCGCTGTGGGCGGGGCCCTTGACCGGATAACCCTCGGATTTACGGGGGTTACCTTGATTGGCTGGGTGGTTTCACCCGACCAGATGATCGTGGCCACCCTATGTGGGTTTGCTGGGGTTTTGCATATCATCCGCTTGTCTCGTTGGGCGGGATGGCATGTGCGATCAGAGCCAATGTTGTGGATTTTGCATCTTGGGTATCTTTTTGTGCCGCTCGGATTTCTGGCAACTTTTCTTGCCGGGATCGGGGTTCAATTCAGCCCAATTATTGGCGCCCAACACCTGTGGATGGCCGGGGCAATCGGGGTAATGACCTTGGCGATCATGTCCCGCGCAAGTCTGGCCCACGCAGGGCGAAAACCTGTTGCTGGTCCCGCTATAACAACTTCATATTGCCTTGTTTTGGCATCTGTTGTGTTGCGGTTTTTTGCAGCTTTTGGCGCAAGCACAGGGAGCTTTATGGTGACTTCGGCCCTGTTCTGGACCCTTGGATTTCTGGTCTACACTGTCGCTTATTTTTCAGTTCTCACGCAACACGCCCCCAAAAATGCCACAAAACACAGGTAAGACCCTGCGTTTTCCCGACGCTTTTCGGCACGGATGGTGATCCTGTAAAAGGTCAATTCCCCCGATATCACAGGTGTTTTACAAGTCGACTGGTCCATTGGATTAGGTTGACAGGTCGAATTCGAAGTGGTGAGCTTGTTGATATCTAGGTGAATTTTCTGAGTTGTGGTGGTGGAAACGGCCAAAACTCAATCGCGGACCCGGGCGCAAGATGCGCATGTTCTTGTGGGTCATGTCACAAGAACACCCGTGTCGAACCGTTGCATTACGAAAGCGTTTCCACATTCAGGAGGGGATTGTTATGTTTAAAATGTCATTGATTGCAGCAACAGCCTGTGTCGTGCTTGCCGGCTGTGAAGCGGAAGAGGTTGCAAAGCAACCAGCGGCCACTGCGCCAGAGTATTATCCATGTCGCAAAGTGCCTGAGGCCTTGAAAACAGCGGATCATCTGTTGAGAAATCCATCCAGACTGTCGCCGTCTGAACGGGCTTATTGGTATGCACGCCAAGATCGATTGGTCAAACGCGCCTGGGATTGCAAAAGCTAATATAAGGCCCATTGGAAGAATGAAACAAACGTCAGCCCAGCCTTGCTGGTCTGGCGTCTTTTTTGTCTGTAAGGTTTTATCTTGTTGGGCTGAGTGCCAGATACAGCGAGAATTTTGAACGGATTTACGACAAGGTGTTTACCGATCCAAAGTGCGGTTTCGAAGATTTCTGCCCCAGAATACGGTGTGATGTTTGGGGTGTGTGCCAAACCCTTAGGTTAGAGAAATACTAATCAATGGATATGTTCTCAGGTATTTATATAAAAATTACTGTGAATTTCGCAGCCTGATGCGCGTCTAAGCGCCTAATGACGGATTGCAGAGATTTGGGTTTGGCGAAATGTCATTTGAATTCAATACCTTGATCGGAATTCCTATCAAATGAATAAGAATGTTAAGAAACTGTTAATCGTCCAATTAATTGAAAAGTCTAAGTAATTTCAGATAGCATGAGTGTCGCGGCCCTTAATGGGTCCGGATAATTAAAAAAATTTATTGGACGTCAAATGCGTCCCTGAGGCGAGCGGTGAACAGTAAGAACTGCACATCGTGATACGCAAAAAAGAGGCAACGTATTTAGGGCCTCACAAATGAAAAACCCTTTTACGGGGGTTTCAGACATCAATAGAACTTGCGTTCCCACATCGTGTAAATTTTAGGTGGGGAAATGAAAAATGCTTGCTCAATTCAGAAGGAGCCACGCTGCGCGTAATTTGCGCATGCCACATGTGGTGGGTAAAAAAACCATTCTTATTACTGGCGGGGCGGGGTTCCTTGGATCCCAGCTGTGCCACCGCAAATTGATAAATGGACATCGTGTTGTTTGCTTGGACAATCTGCAAACCGGTCGGATCAGCAATATCTCTGATCTCATGCATCACCCAAATTTCAACTTTGTGCACCATGATGTTGTGGATGCATATGATATCGGCGAGAAGGTTGATGAGATTTTTAATCTTGCCTGCCCGGCGTCACCGCCCAAATATCAAATCGACCCAATCCACACGTTCAAAACCAGCGTGATGGGGGCGATCAATGCGCTTGAGCTTGCACGCAAGTATGACGCAAAGATCTTCCAAGCCTCGACCTCTGAAGTGTATGGCGATCCCGAGATCAGCCCCCAACCCGAAGCCTATCGCGGCTGTGTGAACACTTTTGGCCCGCGTGCCTGTTATGACGAGGGAAAGCGTGCGGCAGAAACATTATTTCACGACTACCATGAACGGTATGGCGTGCGGATCCGCATTGGTCGGATTTTCAACACTTATGGTCCCTACATGGACCCGGAAGATGGCCGCGTTGTGTCGAATTTCATCAACCAAGCCCTGCGGGGGGAAAACCTGACGGTTTATGGCAAGGGGCAACAGACACGATCTTTTTGCTATGTCGATGATCTGCTGGATGCAATTGAGACTTTGATGCGGGTGCCGTTGGATGAACGGACCCCGATCAACATTGGCAATCCCGGTGAATTCACCGTTTTGGAACTGGCGCAAAAGGTGATTGCGATGACCGATACGGGGGTGAAGATCGAATATCACGACCTTCCCACCGATGATCCAAAACAACGAAAGCCTGACATCTCAGTTGCGATGGACAAA
The DNA here is from genome assembly GCA_965367685.1 of uncultured Planktotalea sp. GTDB lineage: Bacteria > Pseudomonadota > Alphaproteobacteria > Rhodobacterales > Rhodobacteraceae > Aliiroseovarius. The sequence goes on from CBDUJY010000010.1 coordinate 70,966, forward strand.
CTGCGCTGGCAACCGAAAGTGCCTCTTGAACAAGGATTGCGAAAAACGATCCAGCATTTCAAGGGCGCGATGGTCCGGGCCCCATTGGCCGAGCTTGCGGTGATGTCATGACCCAGCCGATCCCCATTTTAGTTACAGGTGGGGCCGGTTTTATCGGAAGTCACACCTGTAAACACCTCGCTCAGCATGGGTTCTTGCCCGTGACGCTTGATAACCTGTCGACCGGGCATGCGGATGCCGTGCAATGGGGCCCGCTGGAGGTTGCGGATCTGCGCGATGCGGCAGCGGTTGAGGCGGCGATGCGGCGCCATCAGGTCAAACTTGTCATGCATTTTGCCGCCAGCGCTTATGTTGGCGAATCCGTGCAAGACCCGGCGCTCTATTACGACAATAACGTGGGCGGAATGATTGGGCTTTTGAAGGCTGCGCAGGCCTGTGGCCTTGATAAGATTATCTTTTCCTCAAGCTGCGCCACCTATGGCACGCCGCAGGAAGCCCCAGTGTCGGAAACTTGCCCACAGATCCCAATGAGCCCCTACGGGCATACAAAACTGATCTGCGAAGAGATGTTGCGGGCTTATGAACAGGCCTATGGGCAACGCCATGTCGCCCTTCGGTATTTTAACGCCGCCGGGGCAGATCCAGACGGCGTTTTGGCCGAGCGTCATGATCCCGAAACACATTTGATCCCCTTGGCGCTTCAAGCGGCGGCGGGGCAACGCGGGGCGTTGTCGGTGTTTGGCGATGATTATCCGACACCGGACGGAAGCTGTGTGCGCGATTACATCCATGTTCAAGACCTCGCACATGGGCATCTGTTGGCCGCGCGTTATCTGCTCGAGGATGGGCCAAGTGTGGCGCTTAATCTTGGCAGCGGCGTGGGGCAATCTGTGTTTGATGTGATCCATGCCATTGGGCGGATCACCGGACACGCGGTTCCCTATGATGTGGCGCCCCGCCGGGCGGGCGACCCCCCCGCGCTATGGGCTTGTGCGCAAAAGGCACAAGCGGTGCTTGGCTTTGAAACGCGGCGCTCATCGCTGGATCACATCATTCAAGATGCCGCACCAAGCTTTGGGTTGTCTTGCAACAACAAGGAGGCATCCCATGTCCGCTTTGTTGCAGAATAAATCGCCCAACCCTATCGGCAATTCCCGCCAGCACAGTGCATGGCCCTATTGGTTGTGTTTTGTGCTTTGGTGGGGGGCTATGGCCTATTTTTGGCTGTGGTGGCTGCGCCCGGAACACAACATTGGCACGTTTCGTTATGTGCTGATTACCCTGTGTATTCTGTGGCTTCATTTTACAATGACATATTTTATGAGTTTCCTGCTGAACGGCGCTCGGCCCCACCTGGTGCCGATCATGCAGGGCCCCTTGCGGGTTGCCATGGTGACCACCAAAACGCCAGCTGAGCCGCTCTCGGTGCTTCAAACCACCTTGTTGGCGATGCTCGAACAAACGCCTGCTCATGACACCTGGTTGGCGGATGAAGATCCAGACGATGAAACGATCGCCTGGTGTAAGGCGCATGGTGTGTACATCTCAACCCGCAAGGGCGTATTGGCCTATCATCAAAAAGAATGGCCGCGCCGCACCCGCTGCAAAGAGGGGAATCTCGCTTATTTTTATGATCATTACGGTTATGAGCGCTATGATGTTGTGTCGCAATTGGACGCAGATCACGCGCCCGAACCGGGGTATCTTGAGGCGATTTTGCGCGGGTTTGATGACCCACGGGTGGGGTACGTCAGCGCGCCGTCGATTTGTGACAGCAACGCCAAAGGCAGTTGGGCGGCGCGGATGCGGCTTTATGCCGAGGCGCCGTTTCATGGCGGGATCCAAGTGGGGTATTCCAACGGCTGGGCGCCGATGTGTATCGGGTCACATTACGCGGTGCGCACGCGGGCTTTGAAAGAGGTTGGTGGATTGGGGCCAGAACTGGCTGAAGACCATTCCACCACAATGATCCTGAATTCAGGTGGCTGGCGTGGGGCGCATGCGGCAAATGCAATTGCGCACGGGGGCGGCCCCGCCTGTCTGACCGATTTGGTTGTGCAGGAATTTCAATGGTCGCGCAGCCTGACCACATTGCTGCTGTCACACACGCCGCGCTATTTAAAGGGCCTTCGCCCGCGACTAAGGTTTCAGTTTCTGTTCTGTCAAACTTGGTATCCGTTTTCGACGGGTTTTGTGGCGCTGATGTATTTGTTGCCCATTTTTGCCCTAAGCTTTGACATTCGGTTTGTGAACGTCACCTTTGCCGATTTCATGCTTCATGCAATCCCAGCCACGCTGGTCATCACATGCTTTGCGTTTGTCATGCGCAATCGCGGGTTCTGGCGACCTCTTGAGGCCAATGTCCTTAGCTGGGAACATGCACTTTTTGCCAGCGCGCAATGGCCTTGGACGTTCATTGGCTGTTCAATGGCGGTGGTGGACAAGCTGCGTGGCGGATTTGTGGATTTCCGTGTGACGCCCAAAGGGGACACCGGCCCACCCCCTTTACCGATCAGGGTGTTGCTGCCTTATATCGTGCTGGCTGTCGGGGCGCTTATCCCCGTTATGACCGCGCCAGATCTGAAGGATGCCGCCGGGTTTGTGTTGTTCAGTCTGATGAATGCATTGATCTATACCATTCTGTTGACCGTCATTTTTGTAAAACACAGCCGGGAAAACAATATCCGGTGGGTACAGCACCCGGTCCGCTCGCTGACCCAATTGGGGGTGGTCGCATCGCTTTTGATGGCCATGCTTCTTTCGCTGAACACACATGGTGCCCGTAGCGTCTATGCCCTGTCCTATGGCACAAAAATTGTTGCTGTCGCTGAACCGAAATTCAAGGTTGCAGGGGCAGGGGCTGGGCAAGCGGGTGTGGCGGTCTATCGCATAAATCTGGGGTCAGATTGGCTGCCCCCCCTTAATGAAATGGTGGAGTAAGACAATGGGACTTTTACAAAACACGACAGCAATTGTGCTGGCCACCGCGCTGGCCACCCCTTTAATCGCAGAGCCTAATCCGCCAGATTACGGGGTGTATGATCCGATAGGCGACTATACCACCTCTGACATCGTGAAGATCGAACATCTGTTTTTGCCCTGGGAAGATCTGTTTCTGGAAAGTCTGATTGAGGCGGATGCCTATGCGTTGGAACGGGGCCGTGATGTGCTTGTCACCATCGAACCCTGGACATGGACGCGAAGTGACCGGAATACACCTGCCGTGTTAAAGGCGGGCATTCGTAGCGGTGAATATGACGGGAATGTCACAGCCATCTGTGATGTCCTTGATCGGTTCAAAAGCAAAGTGACCGTGCGCTGGGCGCAGGAAATGGATGACCAAAGTGGTCAATTCATTTGGTCCAGATGGGAACCAGATACCTATATCACCGCGTTCAAACGTGTGATTGATACCTGCAAGACATCGGCGCCTGATATTCAGGTCATGTGGTCGCCCCTAGGGGATGAAGGCATGAAAGACTATTACCCAGGTGACGATTATGTGGATGTGGTTGGCCTTTCGGTCTTTGGTCTTCAGCCGTGGGAAAAAGAGGTTGTGGGAAAAGAACTTGGCTTCCACGATATTCTGGCCCCACGCTATGAACGAGCGCGGCAATTTAACAAACCCGTTGTCGTTGCCGAACTTGGGTTCTCAGGTGATCAGGAATATGTGGACCGGTGGCAAGCGGACATCGAAAAACCCATGCCGCAATATCCAACACTGGAAAGCATTGTCTATTTCAACCAGCAAGAGGTGTACCCGTGGCCGCGTGGATTTGGGTTGCCAAATTGGCGTGTTGGCGAACGAGTGATTGTGCAATCTGCTGAGGTTCAGCAGTAACCGCAAATCACCCACCGCGTTTTCTAAGTCCCAATAAGTGCCAGGGCGCAGGTGCAATCTTTCGAAAGAGATGTTGCATTTGCGTCACGGTGCGTTTTGCCGTTATTGATATTAACGAATTGTTTTTGCAACAGCTCTGCGGATTTTCCCGATTGCGCCGGATTCCGCTTATACAATCATTTAAATAAGAACAATTGCGCGCAGACTCCTACCTCAATTAAGTGCTGCTAACCGTCTATCAACCTTCTCAGGGTAAACATAAGCCGTCAAAGAACGGAATTCTGGGATCGGGCGATCGCGGTTTGTTGAGGTAAGGAGCAAGACATGAGCAAGGCAAAAGCGATTGTGCTGGGGTTCACCCTGGCATCTGTTGCATCTGTGGCAATGGCCACAAATTCAGCACAACCAACCAAAAACACCATCGTGGCCACAAGTAAAACCACATATGTGTGTTCGCCAAGTGGCTTTGGCCGTAAGGCAAAGTGCTATCGACGCAAGTCCTAGACCTTTCGCTAAGTTGCGAAACAACAAAATGACACTGTGCGACTTGCCTTCATAGCGGCAGGTTACCTAACGGCATGTGTGGTTAGGTGTTTCGTAGACACCTAGGCAAAGCGTTTGTCAGGCGATCCCACGCCAAAGACCAAGGTCATTGGTGGCGCTGCATCTATGCCAATGCTAAACCTACGGCAACTCGGACGTTTGATAGAGCTTGATTTTTAGCCCGCCGTGGGAAATCGGCGGGCCAATATCGGTAAAATCCAACCCCGTGGCTTTTGCCAAACCACCATCGCTGGTGATGATGCCGACACGCCAGCCGGAAAACCGCTCCAATAGGACTTTTCCAAGGCTGCCATACACCGCGTAGAGCAGTTTTTTATTCCCGATACGGGTCCCGCACGGTGGATTTACAATGACAATCCCCGGCGCGACTCCAGGATTTTGCAGATCACTGATTGCGGCATGGGTGAACGCGGTACAATCAGAAACCAACGCACTTTCTGCGTTTTTGCGGCTGTTTTGCACAGCGCCATCGTTACGATCCGACCCAAAAAACTTAACCTCGGGTTCTGATGTTTCGGCCCGAGATTTCAGACTTGCAAAGGCTTCTGCATCAAAACTGGCAAAGCCTTCAAAGGCAAAAGACCGCGTGCGCCCGGGCAAAAGCCCGCTGGCCCATTCCGCCGCCTCAATGACAAATGTCCCAGACCCGCACATCGGATCAACCACAGATAGGTTTCCGTCATATCCCATCTGCCGAAGAAAAAGGGCCGCAAGCGTTTCGCGCATCGGGGCTTTGCCCGTGGCCGTCTTATGCCCGCGTTTGTGAAGGCTTTCACCGGATGTATCGACACTAAAGGTGCACAGGTTGTCTTCGATCCGTACCTTCAGGGTGATGTCTGCCTCGGCCGCAATCTCAACCCCCAGTGTGTCTTGTAACGCGCGTTCAATGCGCTGGGTCGCCGCACGATCATGATAGATTTTTGAGCGTTTACAGGTGGTTTCAACACGAATTGTTTTATCCGCCGGCAAAACATCTGCCCAAGGGAATTTACGGGCGCGTTTGTCCAACTGGGCCAAGTGAAACACCGGAAAAGATCCAATCCGCGCCAGAACGCGCGTTGCACCACGCAGGCAAAGGTTTGCTTTCCAAACATCCGGCCAAGTGCCTTCAAATTGAACGCCGCCCGGAACCTCTTTGGGACGCGGAAGGCCGATTTCGCGGGCTTCCTCACACAGGGCGGGTTCAAGACCAGGAACGGTCACGAGGAATATTTCAAATGTGCTGTCTGACATAAGGCGGGTTTAACGGGCTATCGCGGTAAGGGAAAGGGGGCGACTGCCCCGCCATAAAGACAGTTTTGTGACCCGATCCTGCGGCAATTCCGTGCCAGTGCCTTGTCCCCGCGCCGTGGGGCCGTTATCTGTGCGCCAAAGGAGCGGCACATGGCTAGAAGACAAAACGCAGGTATGGATATCGACGAGCGCGAAAAGTCCAAAAAAATTGGCGCGCTCGGAGGGTTGTGGCCGTTCATGCGCCCGCATCAATTGTGGATCTTTGCGGCCTTCGTGGCGCTGACCTTTACGGCCGGGATTTCGTTGATCCTGCCGCTTGCCGTGCGCCGTGTGATTGACGGGTTTGGCGCCGCGACCCCACATCTGTTGGACAAGTATTTCCTTGCGGCCTTGGTGGTTGCCAGCCTTCTCGCGGTGGGCACGGGCTTGCGGTATTATCTGGTCACGCGATTGGGTGAACGCGTTGTGGCTGATATTCGCAAAGCGGTGTTTGACCGTGTGGTTGGCATGAGCCCTGCGTTTTACGAAAAGGTGATGACCGGCGAAGTGCTAAGCCGGATCACAACGGACACCACGTTGATCTTATCGGTTATCGGGTCGTCGGTTTCTGTGGCTCTGCGTAACCTCTTCATCTTTCTTGGTGGCCTTATCCTGATGCTGTTCACCTCGGCTAAGCTGACGGGATTGGTGTTGTTGTTGGTGCCTGTTGTTGTGGTGCCAATCATTGTTTTGGGGCGCCGGTTGCGCGTTCTGGGGCGCGAAAACCAAGAATGGATCGCCAAAAGTTCGGGCAATGCGTCCGAAGCGCTTTTGTCGGTTCAAACAGTACAGGCCTTTACCCACGAAAATATCAGCCGCAATGCGTTTTCACAGCTGACCGAGTTTAGCTTTGACAGTGCAAAATCCCGTATCACCACCCGCGCGATCATGACGGTGATTGTCATCACGATGATCTTTTCCGGCGTGGTTGGCGTGTTGTGGATTGGCATGCATGATGTGACAGCTGGCGGCATGTCGATCGGTGCTTTGGTGCAATTTGTGATCTATGCGGTCATGGTGGCCGGGGCCGTGGGCGCCCTGTCTGAGATTTGGTCAGAACTTCAGCGCGCGGCCGGTGCCACCGAGCGTTTGGTTGAATTGCTGAATGCCGAAGATGATGTGAAAGACCCAGTTGCGCCTGTCACGCTGACCGAACGCCCCAAGGGGGCGATCAGCTTTGACAATGTGACCTTCCACTATCCCGCGCGCCCGAAACAAGCCGCGTTAGAGGGGGTGAATTTGCAGGTCAATCCGGGGGAAACCGTGGCCTTGGTTGGCCCATCCGGGGCCGGGAAAACCACAATCATTCAACTGCTTCAGCGGTTTTATGACCCCGAGCAAGGCCAAGTGACCCTTGATGGTGTGGCGCTGGGCGATATGCGCCGGGATGATTTCCGCAAGTATATGGCGTTGGTGCCGCAAGATTCGGTGATTTTTGCCGCCTCAGCACGCGAAAACATTCGCTTTGGTCGCCCTGACGCCACAGATGCAGAGGTGGAAGAGGCCGCCAAAGCCGCAGCCGCACATGACTTTCTTATGCGCTTGCCCGAAGGCTATGACACCTATGTTGGCGAACGGGGTGTGATGCTGTCGGGCGGGCAAAAACAGCGTATTGCCATTGCCCGTGCGATCCTGCGTGATGCGCCGGTTTTGCTGTTGGATGAGGCAACCTCGGCGCTGGATGCCGCCAGCGAACGTTTGGTGCAGGCGGCAGTGGATGAGCTTGCGCAAGGCCGCACCACCTTGATTGTTGCGCACCGTTTGGCAACCGTGAAAAAAGCCGACCGGATTGTGGTGTTTGACGAAGGGCGCATTGTGGCCCAGGGCACCCATGATGAATTGGTCGAACAAGACGGGCTGTATGCCAGCCTTGCGCGGCTGCAATTTACCGAAGGCATGTCATCGGAATAAAGCCGAAGACCCCAACGAAATATGCTTTTATAAGGGTGCAGCCACAGTGTTGCGCCCTTTTTTTGCAAAGTGACGCAACTGCACTTGTGCTGTGCTCTTGCCCAAAACCGTGTTTCGGATCATGTTCTTGCCTCAGGATGACCTCATGAACGAGGCGCGGGAGGACTAAGAATGTATGATTTTGGCTCGATGGTTGACCGAAATGAGGTTGAAGCCGAAATGGGGTGGGCTGAACGGGATGAACCCAAAACGCTTTATGAAATGATTGAGCGGACGGCGACCAAATACCCAAACCGTCCGGCGGCGTCATTTCAGCTGACGTCTGGCCCGACGGATGCCAAGGAAACCGTAACCTGGCGTGAGATGCTTGAACATTCGGTCCAGGCGGCGAACCTGTTTCGATCCCTTGGGGTCAAAGAGGGTGACGTTGTCGCCTATCTTTTGCCGAACTCGCTTGAGACCATGTATACGATGATGGGCGGCGCGATCGCTGGGATTGTGAACCCGATCAACCCCCTTTTGGATGCCGAACAGGTCGCGGGCATTCTGCGTGAAACCAAGGCAAAGGTTCTGGTCACACTGAAGGCGTTTCCAAAGGCGGAAGTGGCCCAATTGGCCAATGAGGCGGTTGCGATGGCCCCTTGTGTTGAAACCGTTTTGGAAATCGACCTAAACCGTTACCTCAGCCCGCCCAAAAGCTGGTTGGTTCCGCTGTTGCGCCCAAAGGTGCCAGTCCAGCACAAAGCAAATGTGCTGAATTTTAACGCTGAGATGAACAAGCAAAATAAAACCTTGGATTTTGCGGATGTCTCCGAGGATCGGGTTGCGGCTTATTTCCACACCGGTGGCACCACCGGCACGCCGAAAGTGGCCCAGCACAAATATTCAGGCTTTGTTTACAATGGCTGGCTCGGGGCCAATCTGTTGTTTGACGAAAAAGACGTGATCATGTGCCCGCTGCCGCTGTTTCATGTGTTTGCGGTGCATGTGATTTGGATGTCCTGTCTGATGTCAGGAAGCCATTTCATCTCGCCCACGCCTGCTGGATACCGCGGTGACGGGGTGTTCGACAATTTCTGGAAGTTGATCGAGCGCTATAAGGTGACCTTTATGATTACCGTTCCAACCGCCATTTCAGCGATGATGCAGCGCCCTGTGGATGCGGATGTGTCCAGCTTGAAAACGGCTTTTTCCGGATCAGCGCCTTTACCGATTGAGCTTTACAACCGGTTTGTTGAGGCCACGGGTGTGAATATCGTCGAAGGTTACGGGCTGACCGAAGCCACCTGTCTTGTGTCGTGCAATCCACCAACAGGGGCCAAAAAGGTTGGCTCGGTTGGGGTGCCATTTCCTTACACCGACATCAAAATCCTGACCTGTGATGATGACGGTGCTATTATAAAAGAACACGGTGTGGATGAAGTCGGCGAAATTTGCCTGACCAATCCGGGTGTGGTGACCGGGGCGACCTATACGGAAGCGGACAAAAACATTGGTCTTTTCGCAGATGATATATACCTGCGCACCGGCGATCTTGGTCGGTTGGACGAAGATGGCTATCTGTGGATCACCGGACGCGCCAAGGATCTGATCATTCGCGGGGGACACAATATTGATCCTGCCGAGATTGAAGAATGCCTGGCAGGTCACGATGCGATTGCCATGGTTGGCGCCATTGGTCAGCCAGATGCTTATGCAGGTGAAATCCCATGTGCTTATGTCGAATTGGTGGCTGGCGGTGAAACCACACCAGAAGAGCTTTTGGCCTATGCAAAGACACATATCCACGAAAAAGCAGCCTTGCCGAAATATGTCGAAATCCTTGACGAGTTGCCCAAGACTGCGGTTGGCAAGGTCTTTAAACCGGATCTGAGAAAACGTGCCATCACGCGGATCTATAACAAAGCATTGGCGGATGCTGGGCATGCGGCTGTTGTGGCTGAGGTGTTGGATGACAAAAAGCGCGGCCTTGTTGCGCGTTTGCGGGCAACCGGCGACGTAGACTATGAGGCAGTGACCCATTGTTTGGGCAATTACACGCGCCCTTACGAGTGGATGGAATAAGCTTCCTTTATTAATAATCCGCAATGCACCAATGGGTGTGTTGCGGACTTTGTTTTTCTGCAGGTATTTATTTTTAAAGTATTTTTTAGTGTTGCTTTGAGAGTGCTCCACACAAAGAACACATTTTCGCTGCATTCCCGTTAATAAGTTCTAACATAATTTAACCATGTACCGCGTGGCTAGCACGTGCTTGTAGAATTATGTCTGGGTTTGTCATGTCGTTAGAAAATGCACTTGTTTACAATTTCGCCAGTGGGGACAACACGTATCCACACACCGGCACATTTACCATTGGCGTGGCGGGTAAGGTCACAATCGACGATTCTGATGGCAGTGATGACGCCATTTTTGGGGATTTCACCCATACGGGTGGGGCAGATGTCCCGGATCAGGATGTAACAGCCTCGACCGTGGCCGGAATCAATGTCGGCGACACGATTGACTTGCGTTACAAATACACAGTTACCGGGTCGGATGGATCAAGCGGGACCATCTATTTCGTCGCCACCAACAGCGCCAATAACTACGGCCCGTTGTTTGTCTCGGATTTCAAATTGGACCCAGCCGTTACCTATACCTTCGGGACATTCAATACGGATGGCGCGGTTGGGTATTCATCGCTGGTGCCCTGTTTCACCAGCGGCACCCTAATCCTGACCGACCGCGGTGAGAAACTAATCGACAATTTGGTCGAAGGTGATGCGATCTATACACGTGACAATGGATTTCAGCCGTTGCGCTGGATTGGCCGCTGTACTGTGTCGGCCCATGGCCAATCGGCACCGGTTTTGATTGGCAAAGGCGTTTTGGGAAACTGTTCAGACCTACTGGTTTCCCCCAATCATCGCATGCTCATCACCGGTGTTGCCGCTGATCTTAGCTTTGGTGAAAGTGAAGTTTTTGTTGCGGCAAAGCATCTGACCTACAACCCGGGTGTCAAAATCAAACCCGGCGGTCAGGTGACCTATGTGCATCTGCTTTTTGATCAGCATCAGGTGGTCATGGCCAACGATGCCCCCAGCGAAAGCTTTTTCCCTGGCGATCAGGCGTTAAGCTCGCTTGAAGTTGAGGCGCGACAAGAGGTTTTATCCCTTTTTCCAGAACTTAGAACGCGCGCGGCGCCCCATTTTCAACAAACCGCGCGGATGTGTCTAAACAAACGGGAAACCCGGCTTTTACAAGCTCTGAGCGGGCGCTAATGCGTTTCCTGTTTTCATTGAAGCATCTGTCATAGCTTTTTGCGTTTGATGACGCGAAAGGCAGTGAACAAGCGATACAACGTGAACTGAAAACGCTCTAATCCAATTGGCAGACAAATAAAAAAGGGCGCAGAACCGGTGCGCCCCTTTTATGTTTTTGGCATGATTAGTGCAATTTGGCAGTGAGATTGATGTTCACAACCTGATTGTCGACACCATCAATATGCATCACGCGTCCAGCGGCCTCAGCATCAAGTTTTAACCGTTTGGCAAAGCGTGGCCATGCGGCTGGGATCAGACCCAGAACTTTTGTTGCGCCCAATTCACGGGCTGATTTTGTCATTTCGTTGATCAACATTCCGTGCACCACGTTGCGAATACGCTGTGGCGTATCATGGGCCACAAACACGCGGCTGCTTTCCCAAATATGCTCAGAGACCGGGGCTTCGTCATACAACAGGTCCTGTGGAATGGAATCCAAAAGGCCCCGCTGTGCATCGCGGATCATATAGCTGTAGATCCCGCAGCTTGTATTGGTTGGGGTCAGACGGATCCCGGCCAAAATACGGCCAAATTCATGGACCGCGACCCAACGACTGGCAGGTGTGTCGTATTGATCGTATTCCATGCCCATCGCCTGTGGCAGATCCCAATTGTTTTGAACGATAAAGCTTTGCCGTCTAGCGCGAAGCAGGTTGGCGAAAAGCTCGCCATGGTTGTGTAGATTTTCGAACGAAAGCGTTGTGGTTTGCATGACATCCCTCCAGGTAAAGTTAAGTTAAATTTTAAGTATCGCCGGTGGCAGTCCGGTGACACTGTGGCAGCCGCCTAAATTAGGCGGTAATCTTTGGCGCGTTGAATGGCCTCGGCGGACGTGCGCGCAAACAGTTTGCGCCGCGCCGAAGACAAGCGTGCCTTTAGGGCGCTTTCCGAGATACCCAATAAAGCGGCCCCATTGGCATAACGCTCGCCCGATGCCAAAATGCGCAAAGCTTCGATTTCGGCGTTGGTCAGATTGTCAGGGGGCTGGCTTTCGTGGTGCAACCGCAGAATGATCCCGCTGATGGTTGCAACCTCTTCATCCGTGAATTCACGATCACTTCGCGCCACACTCCCAATGGTGCGCGAGGTCATCGGACCACAAGAGACACAAACCCCGTAGACCAACCCATATGTCGCCGCCTCTTGCATAATCCCAAACGGATCCGGCAGGGCAATTTCGCTCCACCGAATTGCGCCGGTTTGCGAGATCCCAGTGGCGATCAACGGATCGCGCAACGCATAGGCATTTTGCGAATAATGGTCCGTCCAGGCCGGGGGGAACGTTTGAAATGTCATCAAGGGGGACGCAAAGCGGATATGAAGACCAACGAAGTACCCCTCTTGTGCGAGGGGCTCCAATTCGGCCAATAAAGAATCGATACTCTGATTTCGTCCCATGGTTAAACTCTGAGAATTGCATGGGTAATTTACAACCCAAAATTGCACTTGCCCTTAGGGTAGGGCGAAGAATCAGTGTTTTCCACCGCAACGGCAAAAACAACTACCAATGGCAATACAGCATATTGTCTCAGGGTGAAATGGGGGGATGGTGCTGTGAGGGAGGATTGAACTCCCGACCTCGTCATTACCAATGACGCGCTCTACCACTGAGCTACCACAGCATCGTTATCGTGGGGCGGGGAATAGTCCTATTCGTAAGATCACGCAAGCCCCTTCTGGACCCTTTTTTTCGACTAGGTTAGATAAATGCACATGGAACGCAAAAACTCCCCTGCAAAGCCCGCAAAAAAAGGGCAAACTCGCGAAGATCGTTTGAAGGCGGCGCTGAAGGCAAATATGGGTCGTCGTAAGACCCAGGCCCGTGCGCGCAGTGAGACGCAAAATGATAAGACAGATAATGATGATAAAAATTAGAGAGGCGGTTTGATGGATTCGATTGTTGTAACGGGCGGCGGTGAGTTGCGCGGTGAAATTCCGATTGCGGGTGCAAAAAACGCCTGTCTGACCTTGATGCCAGCAACGCTGTTGTCCGAAGAGCCGCTGACATTGACCAATGCGCCGCGCCTGTCTGACATCAAAACCATGACCGAGCTTTTGGGCTCGTTGGGGGCTGAAGCGGCCTCGATGCAAGACGGACAAGTGCTGACCCTGTCCAGTCACACCATCGACAACCATGTGGCCGAATACGAGATCGTGCGCAAAATGCGCGCATCCAACCTGGTGCTTGGGCCGATGCTGGCGCGTTTGGGCCATGCGGTTGTGTCGTTGCCGGGGGGCTGTGCGATTGGCGCGCGTCCGATGGATTTGCACATCTTTGGTTTGGAAAAAATGGGCGCTGTGATTGAGCTGAAAGACGGCTATCTGCATGCCAAAGCGCCCGGTGGCTTAAAGGGGGCCACGGTTGAACTCAGCTTTGCTTCCGTAGGAGCCACGGAAAACATCATGATGGCCGCGACCTTGGCCAAGGGTACCACGGTTCTGAAAAACGCCGCACGCGAACCGGAAATCGTCGATCTGGCCGATTGCCTTCGCAAAATGGGCGCGCAGATTGACGGTGATGGATCAAGCGAGATTGTCATTCAGGGCGTTGATCGTCTGCACGGGGCCACACACCCCGTTGTGACTGACCGCATCGAGCTGGGCACCTATATGCTAGCCCCTGCGATTGCCGGTGGCGAAGTGGAATGCATTGGGGGCCGCATTGATTTGGTGCAAAGCTTTTGTGAGAAACTTGATGCGGCGGGTATTCAAGTCGAAGAAACCGCACGTGGCTTGAAAGTGGCGCGCAAAAACGGGCGTGTGTCGGCCGTTGATGTGACCACCGAGCCTTTCCCCGGGTTCCCCACCGATTTACAGGCACAGATGATGGCCATGCTCTGCACGGCGGATGGCACGTCCGTGTTGCACGAGACCATTTTTGAAAACCGCTTCATGCACGCGCCGGAACTGATCCGGATGGGCGCCAATATCGAAGTGCATGGCGGCACCGCCACTGTGCACGGCGTTGACAGGTTGAAGGGCGCGCCCGTGATGGCCACCGACCTGCGCGCATCCGTTTCGCTGATCTTGGCCGCGATGGCGGCCGAAGGGGAAACCGTGGTCAGCCGTGTGTATCACCTTGATCGGGGCTATGAAAAAGTGGTGCGCAAACTGTCGTCGATTGGTGCGAAAATCGAACGGATCAAATCATGACGCAAGACGCCCAGTTTGAGGATGGGGATGAGCAGGCCCTGCGTTTGCTGGCCTATGACGCGGACGACCTAAAGGTGCTGTCCACCTTGACCCAAGACGCGGTGTTTCCCGCGTCTGAAATGTCATGGCAGGCGGGGAAACGGCGGTTTTCGCTGTTGATTAACCGGTTCCGTTGGGAAGATGCGCAATTGGCAAAGGCCCGTGGACGTGCGCCGGAACGGGTGCAATCGGTGCTGTCTGTTTCAGACGTGCTGAAAGTGAAAAGCCAAGGGGTCAGCCGCGACGCGGATACCATCCTGTCGCTTTTGGCGCTGTCCTTTGTGCCGACCCAAGATGGCATGGGCACGCTTGAGCTTACCTTGGCCGGGGACGGCGCGATTTCCTTAGAGGTCGAGGCACTGGATGTCACATTGCAAGATGTGACCCGGCCCTATATCGCCCCTTCCAAGCACACGCCTGAACACCCGGAGTAAGACATGCCGCAGTTTCTCAACAGCACAGACGCCGATTTTGAGGCGCGTTTTGCCGATATCCTGTCGATGAAGCGGGAAGACAGCCCTGAGGTCGACGATATTGTCGCAGGCATTATCGCCGACGTGCGCGCACGGGGCGATGCAGCGGTGCTTGAGCTAACGGCGAAGTTTGACCGGCTTGAGTTGGCCCCAGAAGGGTTGCGGTTTTCACAAGCTGAGATGGATGCGGAATGTGCCAAAGTCTCAGACGAAGACCGCGCAGCACTTGAATTGGCGGCGGGTCGCATTCGCGCCTATCACGCCCGCCAAATGCCCAAAGATGCGATGTGGACGGACGACAGCGGGGCTGATCTTGGCTGGCGCTGGACGCCGGTTTCTGCCGCGGGGCTTTATGTGCCCGGCGGCATCGCCACCTATCCGTCGTCGGTGCTGATGAACGCCATCCCTGCCAAAGTGGCAGGGGTGGGCCGTCTTGCGATCACCGTGCCAACGCCGGATGGGGTTGTGAACCCTCTGGTGCTGTTGGCCGCGCGCATTGCAGGTGTGGACGAAGTGTACCGTATTGGCGGCGCGCAAGCCATTGCCGCCTTGGCTTATGGCACCCAAAGCATTGCCCCTGTTGATAAAATCACCGGGCCGGGTAACGCGTTTGTTGCGGCGGCCAAGCGGCGGGTTTTTGGCAAAGTTGGCATCGACATGATCGCAGGCCCCTCAGAAATTCTTGTGATTGCAGACGCCGACAACAACCCCGATTGGCTGGCGCTTGATTTGATGAGCCAGGCAGAGCATGACGAAAGCGCGCAATCCATTCTGATCACCACCGATGAAGCGTTTGGCCGTAAGGTCGCAGCGGCTGTTGATAAACGCCTTGAAACGCTGGAACGTGCCGCAATTGCTGGTGCCAGCTGGCGCGACTTTGGCGCGGTGATCACCGTGCGTGATCTGGGTGAGGCGGCGGATCTGTCCAACCGCATGGCGCCTGAGCATTTGGAACTTTGCGTGGCGGATCCTGACGCGCTCTCGGACAAATGCGTTCACGCAGGGGCGATTTTTCTGGGACAATATACCCCCGAAGCCATCGGCGATTACGTCGGCGGGCCAAACCATGTGTTGCCCACCGCACGGTCGGCGCGGTTTAGCTCGGGTCTGTCAGTGATGGATTTCATCAAACGCACCACCTTATCGCGTATGACCCCGGCGGCTTTGGCAGCCATTGGTCCTGCGGCCGAAACCCTAGCCATTTCAGAAAGCCTTGAGGCGCACGGCCTGTCTGTGCGCGCGCGGCTTGATGCGTTGAACGAGTAGAACAAGAACGATGTCCACAAACCGTATTACCCATATTGAAATCGACGACACCGGATTGGCAGCCCCCACCCCCGCGATTGATCAGGAACGCAAAGTTGCGATCTTTGATTTGCTTGAGGACAATTCCTTTGAGCTGGCCGCGCGGGGCGATCAACCTGTACCGGAGGGTCCCTATCATCTGGGGCTGGGCATTCACGACAAACGCCTGGTGATGGATGCGAAAACCGAATCGGGGGAACCTGCGGGCGCGGTGATCCTATCCTTGGGGCCTTTCCGGCAGGTTGTAAAAGATTACTTTGCCATCTGTGAAAGCTATTTTGATGCGGTGAAAAAGCTTCCCCCCAGCCAGATCGAAGCGATTGATATGGCGCGGCGTGGCATTCACAACGAAGGCGCACGCGTCCTTCAGGAACGTCTTGAGGAAAAAGCTGAAATTGATCTGGACACGGCGCGCCGACTGTTTACCCTGATCTGCGTTTTGCACTGGGGCTGACTTTGATGGCAACGCGTCCGCAATCTGTTCTGTTTTGTTGCGATCACAATTCTGTGCGTTCGCCCATGGCCGAGGGGATGATGAAGGCGTTTTATGGCCACGAAATTTATGTGCAATCGGCGGGTGTGCACAGCGAGCTAGAGGTTGACGGCTTTGCTGTGTCGGTCTGTGGCGAGCTGGGCGTGGAACTGTCGGGTCACAAAGTGCGCAGCTTTGATCAGATGGAAGAATGGGGCGATGATCTGTCCAGTTTTGATCTGGTGGTGGCGCTGTCCCCGGCCTCAAAGGCCCGCGCGGATGAATTGACGCGGGTGTTTCATCTGGATGTGACCTATTGGCCGATCCTTGATCCCACCGCTTTGGGCACGCGTCGCGAAGAAAAACTTTATGCATACCGGCAGGCGCGCGATCAGATCCGCGAACAAATCCTCGACTGTTTTGGGGCGCCGACACGCGCTATTCCGCTGTAAAAGCGTTGAAATTTTGCGGCTTATGGGCCGAAAGCGTGGGCCATTGGGTCACAATGCGCACTTTCCGCTGAATTTCGCTTGAAAAACCTATGAATGAGGATCATTTAAGGGGCGCCCGCAGTTGGCGGGTTTTAACTCAGGAGTGAACATGGCCAAGGAAGAACTGCTCGAATTCCCCGGTGTCGTGAAGGAACTCCTGCCGAATGCGACGTTTCGGGTCGAGCTAGAGAACGGCCATGAAATCATCGCACATACGGCAGGCAAGATGCGCAAAAACCGCATCCGTGTTCTGGCTGGCGACAAGGTCCAGGTCGAAATGACCCCCTATGATCTGACCAAAGGTCGGATCAACTATCGCTTTAAGTAAGCCGGGTCAGGTATGGGCATGCATAGCCCGAAACTGATTCTAGGCTCTGGAAGCCCCCGAAGGGCCGAGTTGTTAGGACAGCTCGGCCTTCGTGCTGATGATGTGCGCCCGCCAGATGTGGATGAAACCCCGCAAAAGGGTGAATTGCCACTGAATTATTGTCGCCGGATTGCGGCCAGCAAAGCGGCGGCGATGTCCGTGGCAGAGGGTGAGGTCGTCTTATGCGCGGATACAACCGTGGCGCTTGGGCGGCGGATCATGGGCAAGCCTGAAAACGTGGATGAAGCCGCAAAGTTTTTGCGCGCATTGTCTGGTCGCCGTCACAAGGTGATTACGTCCGTGGTGGTGCGCAATGCGTCCGGCCAGTGGGCAAAAGACGTTGTGACCACGGTGAAAATGAAACGCCTGTCTGATCAGGAATTAAACGCCTATCTTGCCTCAAATGACTGGCAGGGTAAGGCCGGTGGATACGCTATCCAAGGCCCCGCCGGGGCGTTTGTCGCGTGGCTGCAGGGCAGTTACACAGGCGTTGTTGGATTGCCAATCCATGAGACCGCTGGGCTATTGCTCGCTGCGGGCTACCCCCTATACGGAGATGCGCCATGAAGGGCACAATTGTTGCACTTGACCATTATCAGGGCCGCATGGCGGCCGCGCGTATTGTGGATGGGAAGCTGGACGATCTTTTGATCGACCCGCCTGAACATTACGCGCTGCCCGGTGCCATTTTCCGCGCCATTTGCGATCGGCCTTTAAAGGGGCAGGGGGGCATGATGTTGCGCCTGCCGGACGGGGAAACCGGGTTTCTGCGCCAAGGCAAAGGGCTCAGCCCCGGTGAGGCGATCTTGGTGCAGGTCACCGGATTTGCCGAGGCTGGGAAAGCCGTTCCTGTGTCGCAAAAGGTGCTGTTCAAAAGCAAATATGCGATCGTGACGCCGGGGGCGCCGGGCCTGAATGTCAGCCGTTCAATTCGCGATGAAGAAGAACGTGTCCGCCTGTTGGAAGTTGCCCATGAGGTGATGGGCGACGGGGGCGAAGGGTTGATCCTGCGCTCTGCCGCAGCAGACGCCAGCAGCGACGAGGTTGGGGATGATATCGCCGCCATGCTTGAGCTGTCGCACGCCGTGACAGGCGATGCCGGTGGCACCACGCCAGAGCTGTTGATCGACGGGGCCGATACCTTTGCCTTGGCGTGGCGTGAATGGGACCAGCCCGATCAATTGGATGATGGCGAAGGCGCGTTTGAGCGTCACAATGTGCCCGATCTGATCGAAGAGGCGCAGGGTGCGCGTGTCCGCCTGACCGGGGGCGCTTTCGCCTTTGTGGAACCCACGCGGGCGCTGATTGCCGTTGATGTAAACACCGGTGGTGACACCAGCCCGGCCGCGGGCCTCAAGGCCAATATCGCCCTGGCACGCGAGTTGCCCCGCGCGTTGCGGGTGCGTGGTTTGGGCGGGCAAATCGTCGTGGATTTCGCCCCCAGCCCCAAAAAAGACCGACGCCAAATCGAACAAGTGCTGCGTTCAGCGTTTAAAGCGGATGGGGTCGAGACTTCCCTTGTCGGGTGGACGACCCTTGGGAATTTTGAGCTTCAGCGCAAACGCGAACGCATTTCCCTTGCCGAAAGCCTGCGCGGATGAGCTGTCCTATTTGTTCTAAAACCACCGATGAAAAATACCGCCCCTTTTGTTCGCGCCGCTGTGCGGATGTCGATTTGGGGCGGTGGTTAACCGGTTCTTATTCCGTGCCAGCAGAGGCTTCTGAGGACCTGGATGAAGCCGCGCAGGCCATGGCGGAGGCCCAAAAGAAACTTTCTTCGCGTCCACACTGAAAAAAGGGATTTTACCCCTAGACACCCCCGCGCGCCGCGACTAGAAACCCGCTACCCGAACGATAAATCGTTCACCCGTGCCCGGGTAGCTCAGGGGTAGAGCAGTGGATTGAAAATCCTCGT
>CBDUJY010000011.1:0-87827 GCA_965367685.1 uncultured Planktotalea sp.
GACAAATCTTGAAGGCTTATCTTGCAGTGTGTAAATGCGTGTTTGCCTTCGAGAGCGTGTAAGGGCCACATAAAAAAGTCGGCGTTCTTCAGCCATCGAATAGTCATCGGGATCCGGCATCGCAATCTGTAAGGCGGGGTCGTCAACAATTTGGCTTGGAAAGCCCATCAACCCCTCGATGACATTCAGAAGCATCACATAATCAGCTTCCAGGCCTTTGGAGGCATGAGCCGTTGAAAAGCTTAGGTTAAGTTGGGTGCCATATGCGCGTTGCCATTTGCCAAAGCTGGCAGGTTTGTCACGGTGATAACGCCCCAATAGCATTACCGATATCTTTGTGTCACCGGTGATATCCAGTTCCCCACGTTTAGCCGTTGCAAATAGCTGCTCGAGATCTTTTTCGACGCGCTCCAATAGGCCGCGATCGTTCTCAGCTGCAAATGTATGGAGTCCAGATCTGGCATAAGTATTTGTTGTTTCGACAGCTTTTCTAATTTGCTTTGGGTTTTTCTGAATGAATGCACTGGATGCATCACAGATGACCTGTGGGCATCTAAATGTCTTGCTCAAGGTCAGTTGTGTCGAATGAGGGAAGGTTTCGCCGAAGCCAGTCATGACAGAGATATCTGCCCCAGCAAAGCGGTTGATGCCTTGCCAGTCGTCACCAACAACGCAGAGAGTTGCTGACGGCCCAGCATTGTTTTTGAGCGCTTTGAGGAGCTGCAATTTGGCCTGCGACACATCCTGAAATTCATCTGCCAGCATCATGCTATAAGGGCTTTGATATGCGCCGGTTTCAATGTGCTGGATGGCGTTTAACAACATGTCATCGAAGTCGACACATTCCTCCGCTTGCAGCCGCCGCTGCCATTCATCTGCAATTTTTTCATACAGTTTCACAAAGCGATTCAAGCGGTCGCGGTGTCCGCGTTCCAATTTTGAAATTGTATGCTGAAGATCTTCATGGCTCAATCGGTTGCTTTTGACATGTTGTTGAAATGCGCGAATTGTAGAAGCCAGTTGTTGGGAGGGGATCGGCTCTTGCCCCTGCGCAGTACGCTCTGCGTCAAAGTCGAAGACTTCGCCGCGCTGTTCCAATTCCCGTTTCAACCGATCGAGGTCGTCGCCATCTCGCAGACCATAAGACGTGGTTTCAAATAGCTGAGTTTCCATCTCCGTGTGAAGCGATCTTTTCCAGCGAGCACCCTCGACATAATCGCCGGAAAAATGTTCTGGGGCATTCCCCTCTGCATCAAGTGCAAAATGCTCGTGGTATAGCTGGATACGGGGATAGTAGAAATCCGGATGGTACTGTGAATGTTCTTCCGTGACCGTGTCGTGTTCATAGGGGCGTTCATATTCGTACTGAACCCCGTGATAGAAGAGGAAATCGCAGATCATCCGCTCTTCTTGACTTTTTACCCACTTGCCATCGGCAGTTCGAATGGTGCCCCGTCCGCTGGACGTCAAACTGGCTTCGTTCTGGACTTCCACCCCTCCGATATCCCGACCAAAAATGGTTCGGAACATGTCCCATTCATGCCTGAAACGCAGGTCGTTCTGACGCAGATCATCTACGATTTCTGATATGGCGCGAAGGCCATTGTCGTTAACAACCCATTCCGCCATACGAGGCTTGCGTCCTGTGGTTTTTCCGATGACCTCAAGGCCAAAAGCGTTGAAGGTCTTCACATTTATACGATCCACATTTGCAATGCCGCAAAGGCGCTCCTTCAGGCGTGCCTCCAGTTCTTTTTTTACCGACACGTTGAAAGCGAGGATCAGGATTTGTTCTGGCTGAACAAGCCTTTCCTTCAAAGCGTATCCGACACGGGCGACAATCGTCGAGGTTTTGCCGGATCCAGCAGCGGCGACGATTTGAACTGCATCATCCATGCAGATGCAGCAGTTCATCTGCTCGTCAGTTAGGGGCTTGCGTTCTATCGATGAAAAGAACTGGTGTAGCTGCTCTTTTTGCCTATCCAAGAACGCTGCGTTATTATCGTCAAACTCTGCGCGAAGGGCTCTCTCAAATCGTTCTAAGTCAATGTTTATGTCGGGAGTGGTTTTCCCGTTCTCGTAAGGGGGAAAATCTTTTAGTATTTTTGAGGCAGTGTTCCGAGGTATCCACCTGTTTGATGCAATGGATGTTGCCCAAGCGTTACGCCAGTCCGAGTATTTGGAAGTCGGCCCAATAGCTGGGATTCTCTTAGGAGTAACCTTCTTCTGTGGCGATGGTGATTCCGTTTCTTCCTTCGCGCCCCAACCATCTTTGTTGTTGAGCCAACTGCCAATCGCGACGGTGATCGCTAGCACATGAGGCATTGCTGCGATTAGGCAAATTGGGTTTAAGCAAAACCCAAAGAAAATTAGCTGATTCAAGACCATCACAACAACGAAGGTCCAAGTGTATGTTGAGGCAACGTGTTTTGTTCGTTGCCAAAGAGAGTTCGTCATTATTTGCTCGGTGAATTCTTGAGGCGTGAGCTTGCGAGGAGCTAGCCACCTTTGGCGTTACTGTTATTCTGATCAATTGCAGCCATTCGAGCGATAATGTCGCTGGCTATGTTTTCATAAAGTGCGGCCTGACGTTCACGTACTGAACCCGGTTTGGGTTTGCGGCGGCGAATTCTTTCAGCAAGCCACAGCAAAATACGCGCGGCTGGCTCAGTGACTTTGTCAGGTGTCGGAGCTGGATAGTTTTCTTCAAGAAGAGCAACGACTTCTGCGTTCATGCTACGGTGATTTTTGTCCGCTGCCGCACGAATTCTGTCGCGTAGGCCATCTGGCAGACGGATGATGAACTTATCTTGATTCTGGGCTTTTTCTGACATGGTGGCAGGTTGCCATATTTTACCCTTGACGCAATAGTGGCTAAGTGCCATCAAATCAAGCATCTACAATCGAAAGGTGTTTCATGAATTGTCGAAAGCCCATGCAATTGCGGCTCCCGGAAGAGCTGAAAGACTGGATTAAGGCTGAGTCGGATCGGAATGGAAGCTCGCAGAACTCTGAAGTCATTCGAGCGATCCGTGCCGCCAAAGAGCGCCGAAATGAAAGCGTGCCAACCGCAAAAACGGTTCAGGGAGGGCTTTCATGTCAAATGTAACAGTGCACACCAAAGCCAGACAGGCGGCCTCTCAGTTTATCCGCGAGGCGCGTGAGGCAGGCTGGTTGCGGGCGAAACTTGAAATAAAACCAGATGGTAGCGTGACGGTTGATGCGGGCATGGTTGACCCTGAAGCGGCTGACGATTTCCTGTCCAGCGATCTGAGAATGGTCAATGACACGTAAGAGCCTGCCAAAATATGTCTACAATGACAGGGGGTATCTGCGCTTCATTCGTCGATCCCGAGGCATTTCTGAAATGATGCACGAGGAGCCAGGGACGCCCGAGTTCTGGGACCATTACAATCGGTTGCTTAAAGGAAAGCCTGCGCCGACACCGGTCAAACGTAACTTTGAAGCGTTAATCCTCAGTTACTATGAAAGCGATGCGTATAAGAAACTAAAGCCGCGCACGCGATCCGATTATCGTCGTTATATCAGTCACATCCGCGAGATTTGGGGCGAGAAAGATCCAGCCCGGATCGAAACGCACCATATCTATGAATTGCACCGCGCCAATGCATCGCGATGGCGGCAGGCGAATTATCTGGTGCAGGTGATGGTGGTTTTGATGAATCACGCCCGGCTGATCGGTTTTATTAAGAAGGAACACGGCAATCCTGCGAAAGGCATCCCCTTGTTCAAGCAGGAGGGTGACGGCTGGGAGCCGTGGCCAGACGACGTGCGCGAGGAATTCGAGGCATTGGCATCAAAGCGGGCGCGGCTGGTCTATGAGCTTTGCATTGGAACGGGGCAGCGCATTGGCGATGTCGTGAAAATGCAGTGGGCGCATTTTTCGGATGATGGGTTCGATTTTACGCAGGGCAAGACAGACAAGCCGCTCTGGATCCCTTTGACAGACAGGCTCCGAGAGCATCTGGCCGGTTACGAGCGCGGAGAGGGCACGGTTGTAACCAATGCCAAGGGTCAATCGGTCAGCTATCGCATCGTCGCCGAAGAGATGCGCGCGATCAAAAAGAAGATGGAGCACGAAAAAGCGGGTTACTACAAAACCCACGGCCTTCGGAAAAACGCGACGATCGAGCTTTATCTGGCCGGATGTGATGACGAGATGGTCAAAGCCGTCACCGGTCACTCAGGCGTCGAGATGCTGAAAAAGTACGGCGGGCCGATCCGGCAAAGAGAGCTCGCGAAGCGCGCTCAAGAGGCAAGAAATCAAATGGAACGAAGCAAGACCGAAACATGAAAGTTTCAACGCTTGTTTCAAAAATGGCAGTGAAGGAGAGGAAAGATGATGCAAGTCATTGATTTTATTGGAGGCGAGTACCGGAATCGAACCGGTGTACACGGATTTGCAATCCGCTGCGTCACCACTCCGCCAACTCGCCATCCGTGGTGTTGGGTTTCTCTATCGCTAATGTCGGGGGGTTGTCCAGAGGGGAAAGAGAGAGAAATCACAAAGTTTCGATGGAAAAACTTTCACTATATTGCCCATGTTTGAAATGTTCCGAAAATAGTTGCCATCCTGCCGCACCTAACCCCTTGTGGGATTGCCGATGGCGTCTAACTATGGCAAAACAAGTCAAATGTTTCTGACACGATAGGCTCAACTATGACCGATTTTGCAGCGCGCCGCACGATGATGGTGGACACCCAAGTCCGCCCGTCCGATGTGACGAAATTCCCAATTATCGACGCGATGCTGTCTGTTCCGCGCGAAGATTTCGTGCCGGATGCCAAACGCGAAGCCGCTTATATGGGCGAAAACATCGACCTTGGGGCAGGGCGCGTTGTGTTGGAACCTCGCACTTTGGCCAAGATGTTGGACGCGGTTGACGTGCAACCTGATGAGATGGTGCTCGATCTGGGCTGTGGTCTTGGATACAGTTCAGCCGTTTTGGCGCGTCTGGCCGATTTTGTCGTTGCGGTTGAAAGTGATGAAAACATGGCGGGCGAAGCGCAAGCCGCCTTGTCCGCTTTTGGCGCCGATAATGTTGCCGTCATTCAAGGTGAGCCCGCCGAAGGGAACGCCAAAAACGGTCCTTATGATGTGATTGTCATTCAAGGTGCCGTTGAAAAAGTTTCTGATGCGTTGATTGATCAATTGAAAGACGGCGGCCGGATCGTTGCAATTTTTGCCGACGGAAAACTTGGGACCGTACGTGTAGGGTATAAGATTGATGGCCAAATGGCGTGGCGCCATTCGTTCCACGCGGGCGCACCGATCATGTCTGGGTTTGAGACGTCGCGCGCGTTTGTACTGTAAACACTGGGATTTTCCCGGACCGGGCGTAAGCCTATATTGTCGAATGCAATAAGATTGGATGGAAAAATGGGTTTTAAATCAAAGCTGATCAGCTGTACCGCTGTCGCCCTGATGTCAATGAGCCCGATGGCCTGGGCGGAAAGCCTGTCAGACGCGCTTGCGTCGGCTTATAAATCCAGTGGATTGCTGAAGCAAAACCAAGCCATCTTGCGCGCGGCTGACGAAGATGTTGCGATTTCATTGTCTGCCTTGCGTCCCACGCTGGAATATTCACTGAGCCATGGTTGGGCCGATACAGATGGCCGTGGTCCAATCCCGGATGGGCGCCAGACAACGGCAAGCTTGACGGCCAGCATGTTGCTTTACAATTTTGGTCGCGGGAAAATGGGTGTTCAGGCGTCGAAAGAACTTGTTTTGGCGGCGCGCGACACGCTTGTTGGTGTCGAACAAAACATCCTTTTGCGGGCTGTGCGCGCCTTTTTGAATGTGCGATCGGCCGCTGAGAATGCAGCGTTGCAAGGCAACTCTGTTCGCGTGCTCACCCAAGAGCTTCGCGCCGCAAATGACCGTTTTGAAGTGGGGGAAGTGACCCAAACGGATGTGGCCATCGCACGCGCGCGTCTTGCTTCTGCGCGGTCTGGCGAAGTGTCTGCCCGTGGTCAGCTTGAAATTGCACGTGAAGAATATCGTGCCGCAATTGGCCATTTGCCACGGGGTCTGTCAACGCCCCCGCGTCTGCCATCAACGGCAAAGTCGCTTGAGGCTGCAAAATCTGTCGCGCGTCAGCGTCACCCCGACATTCAGGCGGCCCAACACCAAGTGGCCGCTGCGGAAATTGGCATTAAGGTTGCAAAAACAGCGATGATGCCATCCGTTGTTGGCCAAGCACAAACAGCCTATAGCGATACTGTTGGCGACAGCACCAATGGCAATTTCAACAACAGTGTTGGCGTTACCATCCGTGGGGAAATCTATTCCGGCGGCCTAAGGTCCGCACAATACCGCAAAGCGATTGCCCAAGCCGAACAGGCCCGTTCTGGGCTGCACCTTGTGCGCCTGAACGTGGATCAAAACGTGGCAAACGCCTGGTCCCAGATGGCGATTGCGGCAGCACAGCTGGAAGCGACAGATCGCCAAATTCGCGCAAGCCGTGTGGCGTTGCGGGGCGCACGTGAGGAAGCGACACTTGGATCGCGCACAACCTTGGATGTTCTGAACGCGGAACAAGAGCTTTTGAATGCAGAAGCCGCACGTATCTCGGCGCAAGCGGACCGGTATTACGCCGCTTATTCGCTGTTGTCCGCGATGGGTCTTTTGACGGCAGAACATCTGAAACTGGGCGTCGTAACCTATGATGCAGAGGCGTATTACAATGCTGTTCGCAATGCTCCTGTGCGTCAAGTCAGCCCCCAAGGGCAAAAACTGGACGCCATTATTGAGCTTCTCGGCAAGAATTGATCGCCGTGTTGTGAGAATCAGGTGTGGCCTGTAAACTGACCATGTAAATCCCGTTAAATACGGGAAAAAGAACAGTTTATAAGCAGGTATTCAGGCATGTCGGACCCCGTCACCAATGCAGAGATCGAGGATGTTTTGTCCTCGATCCGTCGTCTCGTTTCCGAAAATGCCGTGACCGAACCCACAGCACCGCAACCAACAATGCAATCGGTTGAGGGGAAATCGGAACCTGATCAGCCACAGGGGCATTCTGATACGCAGCGCGCCCCTGCCGAAAAGCTCGTTCTGACCCCAGATTTTCGTGTGCACGAAGGCTTGATGCCTTCTGGTGCCGAGGATGAGGCTGCGGACGAACATCATGGGGACATCACCCGCGATGTGACTGAAGATCCCTTTGCTGAGGCCCCCCTTGATGTGGCCGGTGCTGCGCCAGCGCACGCCGCTGAAACTGATCCTTGGCAGGAGGCTGCGACTGATCCCGTAGAATCGCCTACCTGCGCTCAGCCAGATGCCGATCAGCCATTGCCACTGACGTCAGAAGAATTGGTTGAGACACCGGATATTAACTCTCACGAGGTCGATTGGCCCGCAGAGATAGCGACCGCGCCCGAAAGCGATGACGCCGGACCGCTTGAGGATCGCGTTGCCGAACTGGAAGCCGCCGTCAGCGACAGCAGTGTGGAGTTTGAACCAGATCTGGGCGATGCCGTCGAAGATATGGGCCCGGCCGTGTTTTTGCGTCAACGCGCCGAGCAGGCGCCCGAGGCGGAGCAAAACTGGGATGAGGTGGCCGCTGAAATCTCTGATTTTGTCGACGCAGAACGCGCAATTGATGGCACCGCCGTTGATGAAGCTTCTGAAGACAATGACCTGAACCTCGGTAATGACGAAGATACTTTGATCGACGAAGACATGTTGCGTGACCTCGTGGTTCGTCTTGTGCGCGAAGAGCTTCAAGGGGCTGTCGGTGAAAAAATCACACGAAGCGTGCGCCGTTTGGTGCGCCGCGAAGTGGAACGCGCCATCACCCTTAAGGGGCTGGAATAAACCCTATTTTGCGATGGACAGCAGCATGTCGATGTCCAGATGGGCTTCCACGTGTTTGGCCAATGCGTCCAACGTATCCTCGACCTGTGCTTCATACCCTGTGTCAGACACCTGCGCGCCGAGGCCCGTAAGATAGTGGCGGCGAAAGCCATCAGCCGAAAATAACCCGTGCAAATAACAGCCGCGAATACGCCCGGCGGTATCGGCTGCACCTTCCGTTCGATCCCCTATGGAAAGCCATGCGCGCGCCGTGTCAGGGCCATGTGTACGGCCCAGATGGATTTCGTACCCCTGCACCGGCTGACCACTGCCCATGTCCGTGGCTTGGGTCAGGGTGAGCGTCTTTTTTGGCGCAAGAATTGTCGTGATGTTCAAGTGACCCAACCCCTGAACGCGACCGGGAGGGCCTTCGATGCCATCGTCATCCCAAATCTCAGCCCCAAGCATCTGATAGCCACCGCAAATGCCCAACACGTGACCGCCACGACGAATATGTGCGTGCAGATCAATGTGCCAACCGTGGCGGCGAAATTCGTTTAGATCAGCGATGGTGGATTTGGATCCAGGGATCAGAATAAGGTCTGCGTCTAAGGGCAGGGGACGGCCGGGTTCGATGATGTCGACGGTCACATCGGGTTCGTTCACCAACGGGTCCAGATCGTCGAAATTGGCGATCCGGCCAAGTTTGGGAACGGCGATTTTGAAAGCGCCCCCTTTGCGCGTGGCGATGTCCAGCACGTCTTCTGCGGGCAGCTTCCACGCGTCAGGAAACCATGAAAGCGTGCCCAAATCCGTCCAGCCAGTGCGTGACGCGATTTCTTTGGAGCCTTCGGCAAAAAGGCTAACATCCCCCCGGAACTTGTTGACCAGAAAGGCTTTAATCAGGTCTTGATCGCTTTTGGGCAAAACCGCATGGGTGCCAACAAGCTGGGCAATCACGCCGCCACGATCAATGTCGCCTGCCAAGACCACCGGAACATTGGCGGCCTCGGCAAACCCCATGTTGGCAATGTCGCCAGAGCGCAGGTTGATCTCAGCCGGGCTACCGGCCCCCTCGACAATAACCAGATCGCGGCCTTGTTTTAGACGCTCAAAGCTTTCCAAAACACGCGGCATAAGCGTTGATTTCATCTTGCCATAATCACGCGCGCGCAATGTGGTCAGGCGTTGCCCTTGGACAATCACCTGTGCGCCTGTATCCGTCTCTGGCTTTAACAGAACGGGGTTCATGTCCACGATAGGGTCAAGGCCACAGGCGCGCGCCTGAAGGGCCTGTGCGCGGCCAATTTCACCACCGTCCGCCGTTACCGCGGCGTTGTTGGACATGTTCTGCGGTTTGAATGGGGCCACGGACAGGCCGCGTTTCACACAAGCGCGTGCAATGCCCGCGACAAGCATGGATTTCCCGACGTTAGAGCCAGCCCCTTGGATCATGATCGATTTGGTCATGTCTTCTGCTTATGAAATTTCAGGCGGGCTGCACAGCCCCCGCACGACAGGAATTTACGGCTGCGCGACATGTATGAATGATGAAAAGAAAAACGCGCCACAATGGGCGCGTTCTTTTCGTTTCAATTGCCAAGGCGGTGTTAGGCCGCTTCGGCTTGGGCTGCATTGCGGCGTTCGCTTTCTTCGCGGCTGAGCGCCACAGAAGTTCGAATGCCTTTTTCGACAAATTCCATCAAGCCTTTGACCACACGTTCGTTGGGGTCGATGCCCGCACAGCTTAGGACTTCACGTCCGTCACGCGACCGTGCCCAACGGGCGATCTGGTCCGGCCCATTGCCGTATTTTTTGTCATCTGCAATTGCATCATCAAGGGCAGCCAGCACAACAGCGGCGAAAAGCTTGCGCGCGCGATTGCCTTGTTCGTGATTGAATGCAGTACCGTCTACGGAATCCAACATGGTTGTCCTTTATGTTTCTTGCTTGCGCTCACATGGCGTTTGGCCAATATGGCGTTTTCGCCGCGATTCGATATCCCCCCTAGCGCATGACTGCCATGTTTATTTTGCATAGCTATGACAAAGCGCATGTGCCGGAAGGCGAATGTGACGTTGTCTTGCATGGGGAAGACCCGCAAGATATAGGTGCATCCAAACAAAAATCAACCTTTTAAAGGGTCCAACACCATGGCCAAGATCAATGGCAACGAAATCCGCCCCGGCAATGTGCTGGAACATAACAACGGCCTATGGGCCGCCGTCAAAGTCGACCACGTTAAGCCCGGCAAGGGCGGCGCCTTTGCGCAGGTCGAAATGCGCAACCTGCGCAACGGGTCCAAACTGAACGAACGCTTTCGGTCGGCAGACAAAGTGGAACGTGTGCGTCTTGAGCAAAAAGACCAGCAATTTCTGTATGAAAGCGATGGTATGTTGGTGTTTATGGACACTGAAACCTATGAACAAATCGAATTGCCAGCAGAGCTTTTGGGTGATCGCCGCCCGTTCCTTCAGGACGGTATGACCATTGTGGTTGAGTTCTATGACGACGAAGCTTTGAACGCGACGGTGCCGCAAAAGGTGACCTGTGTTGTGGTGGAAACAGAGCCTGTTGTGAAAGGTCAGACCGCCGCCAACAGCTTTAAGCCTGCGATTTTGGACAATGGCGTTAAGGTTATGGTGCCGCCTTTTGTCGGTCAGGACGAGGCAATTGTGGTCAACACCGAGTCGATGGAATACTCAGAACGCGCTTAATTTTCTGAAAATTCTAGGTACAAAGGGGCAGGGCGATGGCGCTGCCCTTTTCATTTGAGGATCAGATGACCACCATTCTCTTCAACAAACCCTATAACGTGCTGTCGCAATTCACCGACAAAAGCCTTGAGGCAAGCAACCGCGAGACATTGTCGAATTACATCGACATTCCCAAAGTCTATGCCGCTGGGCGGTTGGACCGTGACAGCGAAGGGTTGTTGGTGCTGACGGACAATGGTGGCTTACAGGCCAAAATCGCCAATCCAAAGTTTAAGCTTGAGAAAACATATTGGGCGCAGGTTGAAGGGGAACCTGACGAGGCTGCGTTAAAAGCACTGGCCAAGGGGGTGGATCTGAAAGACGGCCGCACCCGCCCGGCCAAAGTCGCGCGCCTGTCCGAACCGCAAATGCTCTGGCCGCGCACGCCGCCCATTCGTGTGCGCAAATCCATTCCTGACACTTGGGTTGAGATCACAATCAGCGAAGGACGAAATCGTCAGGTGCGCCGCATGACCGCCGCGATTGGTCATCCGACCCTGCGGCTGATCCGGTACCGCGTTGGCGATTGGAGCTTGGATGGGATTTCCTCGGGGCATTGGGTCTATGCACCCGAACGCCCGCGCTTTGGTGGGAACCTGTAAGACCCCTCGCGTTACGCAGACCACGTCACCTTGGCATCCCCCGCGGTCATCTCGCCTTTGGCGCGATCAAAGCGCAGATAGGCAAGGGCTTTGCCGCCGGACTGCGTAAACAATGTGCCCACGGATTTTCCATCTGACGTGATTTCGCTGCCAACGGGCGCGGTTCCTGTGATCGACACCTGCACCAACCCTTTTCTAAGGTCGGTTTTATGTTTCATGCGCGCGGTGACCTCTTGCCCGACATAACAACCTTTGCGAAAATCAACGCCGTTAAGATGCTCAAACCCGACCTCAAGAATATAGCTGTCCGGGGTCAGCTCAATCCCGGTTTCAGGGATGACATGCGCCACGCGCGCCGCGTCATATTCGGCGTCTGAGAAGGCGGGGCTATCTTTCCGCCCGTCGTAGGCGCGCCAGCCTAAGGCGGGGTGGCGTGGATCGGTAAAACTGCCCTCAGGGGGCGTGCCAAATCCGCGTGTGGGGGTGATCTCAGTTACTGTGATCTGCACATCTGCCCGCAACTTGTACATATTCAACCGCTGAGCAAACCCGGGGGCCAAGCTGCTGTCCACATCCAAAAGGATCGCATCCCCATCCTCGATCAAAAAGAAATCGGCAAGGTATTTTCCCTGCGGGGTCAGCATTGCTGCATAAAGCATCCCCTCTGACAGGCCCTTAATGTCGTTGGTCACCAAGCCTTGCAGAAAATCAGAGCGGTCGCCTCCGGTCAGGCGCAAAACGGTTCGATCATAAGGGTTTGTCATTTTATCGTCTTTCAACTGCGGCCAAAGCCGAACAGGCGTTTCAGGCTGAATTTTTTATCGGTTGGTTTTGCTGTCATTGCTCTGGATTTTCCAGCTGCCGTTTGTTCAGCTGTGGGGCCGGAATCTTTAAACTGCAAAGCATGTAACTGGGCATAAATCCCGCCGCGTTCAAGCAGCTCGTTGTGGGTGCCTTGGTCGACGACCTGACCTTGATCCATGACGACGATTTTATCAGCGGCTTGGATGGTCGATAGGCGGTGGGCGATGACCAGTGTGGTGCGCCCCTCAGACAGTTGATCCAGCGCCTCTTGCACAAGTTTTTCGGATTTTGCATCGAGCGCAGAGGTCGCTTCGTCGAGCAACAAGACAGGCGCGTCACGCAAAACCGCGCGGGCAATTGCAATTCGTTGTCGTTG
Source organism: uncultured Planktotalea sp. (assembly GCA_965367685.1). Taxonomy (GTDB): domain Bacteria; phylum Pseudomonadota; class Alphaproteobacteria; order Rhodobacterales; family Rhodobacteraceae; genus Aliiroseovarius. The sequence continues at coordinate 12,358 of CBDUJY010000011.1, forward strand.
CCCCCCTGACAGGTTTGATCCACGGGGCCCTGCCTGTGTTTCTAGCCCGTTTTCCATTTGTGGCAAGAAATCCGCAACATGCGCGGTTTTAAGCGCGTGATTAAGGGCCTCGTCAGATGTTTTGTCTTTTCCCATCAAGATGTTGTCACGCAGCGTTTCATCAAAAAGAAGGGCTTCTTGGCTGACCACGGAATAAAGCCCGCGCAACTGATCAAGGGGTAACGCGGTGACATCGGCCCCGCCCACAGTGATGCTGCCTTTGCCGGCATCTGCCAGCCGCGTGAGCAAGTTAAAGATGGTGCTTTTCCCGGCACCTGATGCGCCGACAAGGGCTGTGGTTTGGCCGGCTTTCGCGGTGAAGCTTGCGCCCTTTAGAACAGGCGTGTCGCCATAAGAAAACTGAACATCGTTAAGCACAATATCGGCCTGACGTGCCGGGGCTGACAAAAGTTTTGGCGTCAGAGGCGAGAGGATGCTGGGGCGGGTTTCAAAGACCTCGCGGATGCGTTCAAGGCTGGCCAAAGCCGCCTGCCATGCGCCAGAAACCTTGCCAAGATTGCGCAAAGGATCAAAGACCAAAGCCATTGCGGTGAAAAACGACATGAACTCGCCAACGGTTTTGTCACCCGCGACAATTTGCAGTCCGCCGTAAAACAACACGCCGAAAAATCCAATCGCGGCGATGATATCAATCAACGCGACAATCCCCGCTTGGCTGATTTGGCTTTTCAGATGTGTGGATGCAAATGTGTCAATCTCGTTGTCCACACGGCCACGTTCACGCGCCTCGGCACCGGCCAGTTTGATCTGGTTGATGCCGTGAAAGATTTCGTCCAAGCGGGTTGAAATTTGCGCCGCAGATTGGCGGCTGTCGGTTGTGGTGCGGCGCACGCGTTTTTGCAGGATACCCACAGGGATTGTGAGAATAGGGGCGGCAGCGACAGCGATCAAAACCCAAACCCAGTCGATCCAAAAGGCAACGCCCAATAGCGCCACCAATGAGACCACATCGCGGGCAACCGCAGACAGCACCACTTCCCAGATGTTGGCAATGGCCTGCGCATCGCCGCGCACGCGTTCCATCAATGTGCCCGGTGAATTGTCGCGAAAATAGCCACTGTCAAGCGTTAGCATATGGGCCACCATGTTTGATTGCAGGCGCGCCGCGGCACGTTGGCCCACGTGAACCATCAATGTTTTATGGCCAAAAGCGGATACCGCGCGGACGATGAATATCCCTGCAACCATTGCGGCGACGCCAAAAATGGCTGCCCTTGATCCGCCTGCAAAAGCGGTGTCAAACATGGGCATGATCATGTAACTTAGTCCGCCAAGCGCCATTCCTTCGGTCGCCATCAGCAAAACAGCGATCAGCAACGGCAGGCGATAGGCGCGCAAATATCCCCGCCAGAGCCAGCGGATCATCGGGTCATTCTTTTGCGGTGCTGTCTTGCTGTCGCTCATGATGTGCTCCGCGTGTTGCGTTTTGTGTGGAAAGACGCGGTCAATGCCTCTGGGTCGTAATGGTTGCGGATCCAATCGCGGATTTGGATCGGATCTGTTTTGATATGGTCGCCGTAGGCTTTGATGACGTGATCCAGAATGCCGGCTTTGGACCAATGCTGGTGGGCATATTTGATCGACAGCTGCTTTGCGGCTTCCTCGATCGGGGCGCCTTGATAATCAATCATGTAAAAGGCGGCGGCCAATCCTGTGCGATCTGCGCCGGATTTACAGTGGATGAGCATGGGTTTTTCCACGCGATCCATGAGATCAAACAGTTTAAGATACGTGTCAGCGGGCAACAGCTTTCGCGCCTCAAGCGGCAGGTCATAAAGCGCCATTCCATAGTCCGCGCAGGCCTCTTTTTCAAAGAGGTAGTAGGAATAGATATCCGCCCCACGCAGGTTGATCACCGACTTGATGCCAATTTTGGCAAGATCTGGAAAATGCACAGGATCAGGCTGGTTTGACCGCCACGCGTCCTTTGATAATTGGTATCTATTGGGCAAGATGCGCCGCAAAAAGGCGTGATCCACCAAATTGTTGTGCTTGCGCGCGGCGGCCCGTGCTTTTGGGGTTGAGATATCCATGCCAAACCCGTGTTTCCACGCGCGTTCTTTTGCTTTTATCTTTGCATAAAGGGTCGAAAACATGCGCGCTCCGCGGGCTTTGTGGCAGGGTTTCTTTTGGTGTATCGCCAAAGGCCGGGGCAGACAAGCAACGCGCTTTTTGCCGGACCCATAAATATCTATTCTGATCGGCGTCACAAAATTGAAGGATCCTGCGTTGACGGGTCTTTGATCGCGCCTTACCCCTAATGAAAACAATAAACTTTCAATGAGGTTTCCCATGTCGCTTGCCCACGGACGCAGCTATTTGGCCATTCCCGGCCCTTCGGTGATGCCCGATCGGGTCTTGCAAGCCATGCACACCGCCGCCCCCAATATTTATGCGGGCGAGCTGGTGGATATGATGCCGGGGATCATTGACGGATTGAAATCTGTGGCCCGAACCAAGCATTTCGCGACGATCTATATCGCCAACGGACACGGCGCATGGGAGGCCGCTTTGTCCAATGTGGTCAGCGCTGGCGATAAGGTTCTGTCGCTGTGTACCGGGCGGTTTGGGCATGGCTGGGCGGAAATGGCCACATCGCTTGGGCTTGTGCCGCAGATCATGGATTTCGGGATTGCCGCCCCCATTGATGCGGACCGCGTGAAAGCCGCCTTATTGGCCGACACCAAGCACGAAATCAAAGCCGTGTTGGCAACCCATGTGGACACGTCAAGTTCGATCAAATCCGATATCGCCGCTTTGGGAATGATGATGAAATCGACCGGGCACCCGGCGCTTTTGATGGTGGATTGCATCGCATCTTTTGGGGCGGAACGCTTTGAAATGGACGCTTGGGGCGTGGATGTGATGGTTGGGGCCAGCCAAAAGGGGCTGATGGTTCCCCCTGGTTTGGGGTTTGTGTTTTTCAATGACCGGGCGGTGGTTGCACGCCACGCGATGCCGCGCGTCTCAAACTACTGGGATTGGGAACCGCGACGTGCCCCGGATTTGCTGTATCAATATTTCGGCGGCACCCCGCCGACCCACCACCTTTACGGGGTTCATGCCGCGCTTGGGATGATTGCGGAAGAAGGCGGAATAGAGGCGGTTTGGGCGCGCCATGAACATCTTGCCCGTGCGATTTGGGCTGCCTTTGAAGCGTGGTCAAAAACGGGCCCAATGACGTTGAATGTAACGGATCCCGCCCACCGCTCTTGTGCGGTGACGGCCGCTGGGTTGGGCGCGCCAAATGGGCTGCGGCTGCGCAGCTGGTGCGAGGACAACATGGGCGTGACCTTGGGGATCGGCCTTGGCATGGGCACCAAAGAAGATCCTGACAGCACAGGGTTTTTCCGGCTGGGCCACATGGGGCATGTGAACGCCCATATGGTGATGGGGGCCTTGTCCGCAATCGAAGCGGGTTTGATCGCCTTGGATATTCCCCACGGCAGCGGCGCATTGGACGCCATGGCCAAAGTCATGGCCGAGGCGTGATGCCCTCTCAGTTGAGGTGGCGGTTAGCTCCGTGCTTCTTTTAGGGCTTCAGGCAAGGCTGCCGCAAACACATCCAGATCCTGTGGGCGACCGGCGGACAGGCGAATGCACCGATCCTGAGGGGCGGAAAATGGCATGCGCACAAAGAGGTTGCGCTTCACCAAAGCCGCCAACACCTTACGGGCAAATGCGCCATCCCGACCGCAATCAATCGCGACAAAATTTGTGGCAGAGGGAAGCGTGCGCAGGCCATTCTCGCGGGCAATGTCGTCGATCCGCGTGCGCGCCACTGCGATGTTGTTCTGCGTTTCCGCAAGATAATCGTCATCCTGTAGCGCGGCCAAAGCACCTGCTTGTGAGATCCGGCACATGCCAAAATGGTTGCGGATTTTGTTAAAGGCCGTGATCAGAGAAGGGTGTGAAATCGCATAGCCCACCCGTGCACCGGCAAGGCTGTAAGCCTTTGAAAACGTGCGCATACGGATGACGCGCGGATCATTGGGATCCAGCGCGGGGGCCGTGCCTTCGGGGGCAAATTCGATATAAGCTTCATCCAACACCAAAAGACAGCCTTCGGGCACAGCGTCAATCATCGCCTGAATGCGCGCCGCATCGTGCCATGTGCCCATCGGGTTGTCGGGGTTGGCGATATAGACAAGCTTGGCGCCGACCTCTTTGGCTTTCGCGATCAAGGCCTCTGGGTCTTCGTGGTCGTCTTTGTAGGGGACCGTCACAAGTTCGCCGCCGTATCCCGCAACGTGGTAATTGAACGTGGGATAAGCCCCTTGTGAGGTGACCACCTTGTCGCCCGGTTGGATCAACAGCCGGGCGAGATAGCTCAGAATGCCGTCGATGCCTTCACCCACCAGAATGCTCTCGGCCGGGATCGTGTGATGCGCGCTCAGGGTGCGGCGCAAATCATAGTTTTCCGGGTCCCCATACATCCATGCCTCAGACGCGGCCTTTTGCATGGCGGCGATGGCTTTGGGCGAGGGCCCAAAGACGTTCTCATTCGCCCCAAGACGGGCATCAAAAGCCTTCCCCCGGGCACGTTCTTGTGTTTCAGGTCCAACAAATGGGACGGCGGCAGGCAGCGTTTCAGCGAGCGGGGTCAGGCGAGCATGTGTCTTGGTCATAAAGACGTTAGAACAGGGTGCTGCGATGGGTACAAGTCGGTTGCGCGCGAAAACTGGTGATTTGGGGCTGCGGGGGAAAAGGGCGCAGTTTTGTGATGCTAAATATGATCCAGAAGCCGGCAAGACCCAAACGATCGGTGGCTTTGTGACCTGTGGAAGTCTGCAAAAAGGCCGAGCATCCCGCCCGGCCTTTAGAATGTATTTTCAAAAGATTAGATCTCTTTCAAACGATCCAAGGCACCCAAAAGCTTGGCTTCTTCTGCCTCACGGGCTGCCAGATTTTGCCGGGTTTCTTCAACCACCTCAGCAGGCGCGCTTGCTGCAAACTTTGGGTTTTTCAAACGTCCGCGCAGACCGCCCAGCTCTTTGGCAAGCTTGCCAAGAGATTTCTCAAGCCGGGCAATTTCTTCGTTCACGTCAATGATGTCGGCAAGGGGCAGGGCAAAGGTGCCGCCGTCCACGGGCACGGTGATACAGCCCTTGGGCAGATCCGCCATTTCCGTGATACTGTCGATGCGCGCCATCCGCGTGACCAGCCCTTGATTATCGCCAAGCGCCTTGCGGCCTTTGCCGTCCAGCTCTTGCATGATCACAGGGATTTTCAAGCCGGCGGGCACATGCATTTGCGCACGGGCAGAGCGGATGTTTTCGATCAGCGAAATCACCCAATTCATCTCACGCGCGGCATCCTCATCCACCAGTTCAGCGCCGTAAGTGGGCCATTCTGCGTGGATCAGCATGGTGTCGCGGTCAGCAATCTGGCCCCACAGCTCTTCGGTGATGAACGGCATGATCGGGTGCAACATGACCAGACATTGATCAATCACCCACGCCATTGTCGCGCGGGTCTCGGCGACGACGGCCTCATTATCCGAGTTCAAAAGTGGTTTTGAAAACTCAACATACCAATCGCACACCTTGCCCCACGTAAAGGCGTAAAGCCCTAGGGCGGCATCGTTGAAACGATACGCATCCAGCGCCTCATCCACCATGATCCGCGCCTTGGCGGTCTCGGAAATGATCCAGCGGTTTACCGTTTGCGTGGTGGCCGATGGGTCAAAATCCGCAGATGGTTTGCATTCGTTCATCTCAGCAAAGCGGGCGGCGTTCCAGATTTTGGTACCGAAATTGCGATACCCCGCGATGCGTTCGGTTGAAAGCTTCAGCACGCCACCGATGGACGCCATCGCCGTGTTGGTCATGCGCAACGCATCCGCGCCAAACTCGTCAATGATCTCCAGCGGGTCAATCACATTGCCCGTGGTTTTGGACATTTTCTTGCCCTTCTCATCACGCACAAGACCATGCAGGTACACCGTGTGGAACGGGTTTTGCCCCGCCACGGCCTGACCCATCATCATCATCCGCGCGACCCAGAAGAATAGGATATCCTGACCGGTGATCAGCACGTTGCCGGGGAAATAATCGTTTAATTCCTGTGTGTTGTTTGGCCAACCCAATGTGCCGAAGGGCCAGAGGCCGGAGGAAAACCACGTGTCGAGCACGTCGGGGTCGCGCCAAACAGGGTAAACCAATTTGGTGGGATCCTGATCCATTTCATAGGCCGCAAGGCTTTCGGCAAGCATATGGGTGGCGGCGGCGCGGTCCGCCACTTCGACCACACGCGCGCCGTTCAGCGGGGTTGGCAAACTGTCCAGAACATCTGAAAACTGTTTGGTGACATCCTCAAAGCTGGCAGCGGCGTGGCTTTTTTCGTGGCCTGGCAAGAAATCCTGTTCCCACAAAAGGCGGAGCATTTCGACCAAATCAAGCGCGCCATCGTTTTCGTCGTCGTGATATCCTTCACCGGACAGATCAAACCCGTACCAAACCGGCACCTGATGCCCCCACCAAAGCTGGCGGGAAATACACCACGGCTCGATGTTTTCCAGCCAGTGATAGAATGTCTTTTCGCCACTTTCGGGCATAATTTTCACGTCACCGCTGCGCACAGCATCCAGCGCGGGGCCGGCGATTTCTTTGGCGTCCACGAACCACTGATCGGTCAGCATAGGCTCAATCACAACCTTGGAACGGTCGCCAAAGGGCTGCATGATGGGCTTCGATTCAACATAGGGTACGGTCTCAGACACCTCAGTCTCATTGCCTTCGTCGTCTTTCACGACCTTGGTCACCGTGGTCATCACGGCAAGCCCCTCGGCGGTGATGTCAGCGATCACTTTTTCACGGGCCTCAAAACGGTCCATCCCACGGTATTCATCGGGCACAAGGTTCATCGCGGCGATCTTCGCCTCATCAAAACCCTCTTCGCCAGTTGCAATGCGCTGCGCAATCGCCGCTTCTTCATCGTAAGGCCTACCGTCAGCCCGCATCGCACCGCGCGTGTCCATCAATGAGTACATCGGGATGCCGCCACGCTTTGCGACCTGATAATCGTTAAAGTCATGCGCGCCGGTGATTTTTACCGCACCAGATCCGAAATCCATTTCGGGATATTCGTCGGTGATGATCGGGATCAGGCGGCGATGCTCTTTCGGACCCACAGGGATTTCACACAGCTTGCCAACAATGGGCGCATAGCGTTCGTCATCGGGGTGCACAGCAACGGCACCATCACCCAGCATGGTTTCGGGCCGCGTTGTGGCGATTGAAATATAGTCGCGCTCTTCCGTGAGCGTCACATTCCCATCTTCGTCTTTCTCGACGTAAGTATAGGTCGCACCACCGGCCAGTGGATATTTGAAATGCCACATGTGACCGGGGGTCTCAATGTTCTCAACCTCAAGATCCGAGATTGCGGTCTCAAAATGCGGGTCCCAGTTGACCAGACGTTTCCCGCGATAAATCAGCCCCTTATCGTACATGTCGACAAAGACTTTCAACACGGCATCGTGGAAATTGGCGGAATTCTCGTGACCCGTGCGCGGATCACCGGGAGCACCGGCCATGGTAAAGGCGTTGCGCGACCAGTCACAGGTGGATCCCAGACGTTTCAGCTGGTTGATAATGGTTGAGCCGTATTCGCCCTTCCATTCCCAAATCTTGCCCAAAAATGCCTCGCGCCCCAATTCGCGTCGGCCCGGTTGCTGGGTCTCGGCCAGCATCTTTTCGACCTGCAATTGCGTGGCAATGCCCGCGTGGTCCTGCCCCGGCTGCCAAAGCGTGTTGAACCCGCGCATCCGGTGCCAGCGCACCAGAATATCCTGAAGCGTGTTGTTGAACGCATGGCCCACATGCAATGCACCGGTCACATTTGGTGGCGGGATCATGATGGTAAAGCTGTCTGCCCCGGGCTTTGCATTTGCGCCCGCCTTAAAGGCGCCAGCCTCTTCCCAGGTTTTGTAAATCCGCGCCTCAGCAGATGCTGCGTCAAAAGTCTTGTCCATGGCCATGGTTCTGTCCCGTCAAATCACGTGTTCACTGGGGTTTAACCGTATGGATCGCAAAGGGGAAGGGCTACGGCCTGTCTTCGCTTTTCCTCTTTCTAAAAATATCCCCGCCGGAGGCATGAAAATGGGGCTTGCCCCCACTTAACTGATCACATCAGGTTGCGTGCGCCCGGTGCGCGTACGGATGCCGGTGATCTCTTCTGTCGCGGTAATCACATCCCCAAGTGCGATTTGGGCGTCCAACGAATGATCCCCATCGGGTCCCGTATAGCGTTCAAGATAGACGCGAATGGTGGCCCCTTCAGTCCCGGTGCCAGACAGGCGCAGCATGGCGCGCGCGGCGCCTTCAAAAGTGATGATCAAACCTTGGTTCGCGGTGTGACTGCCATCCACCGGATCGGTATAGGCAAATTCCTCGGCGCTGGTTACCAAACTTCCAGCGGCGGTTGTGCCGGGAAGGGTGCCAAGGCGTGCGCGTAAATCGGCGATGATCCCTTCAGCCACACCACTGTCCACGGCTTCGTAATCGTGGCGAGAATAATAGTTGCGGCCAAATTCGGCCCAATGTGCGGATAAGATCGCCGCCACGCTTTCCCGACGTACAGCCAGAATGTTCAGCCACAAAAGCACCGCCCAAAGGCCATCTTTTTCACGCACATGATTGGATCCGGTGCCGGCACTTTCTTCGCCACAGAGTGTTGCGCGACCTGCGTCCAAAAGTGTGCCAAAATATTTCCACCCAGTTGGGGTCTGAAAAGCTTCAATGCCTAGTTTTTCGGCCACACGATCAGAGGCGCCAGAGGTGGGCATGGACCGGGCGATCCCCTTAATCCCCCCCGCATAGCCCGGTGCGAGATGCGCGTTTGCCGCCAAGACCGCAAGGCTGTCTGACGGGGTGACATAAATACCGCGCCCCAAAATCATGTTGCGATCCCCATCGCCATCAGAGGCCGCAGCAAAATCAGGTGCTTCGTCGTCCATCATCAGATCATAAAGCGGTTTGGCCCAGACTGGATTGGGGTCTGGGTGGCCCCCACCGATCTTGGCGCCAAAATCTTTAAGAGGTGTGCCATTTAGGATGGAATTGGGGCTTGCGCCCAAACGGTTCACAAGGATTTCTTTTGCGTAAGGGCCGGTCACAGCGTGCATCGCGTCAAAACGTATTCTGAAACCAGAGGCAAATAAGGCCCGAATGGCAGGCATTTCAAAAAGTTCATCCATCAGGGCGGCATAATCTTCGACGGGATCCACAATCTCAATTGTCATGCCGTCAAGTGTGAACACCCCTATCTCATTTAGGGGGGGAGCCGGGGTGTCAACCATACGGTAACCCGTGATGCTTTGTGCCGCCTTTACAATGGCATCTGTCACGGATTCCGGCGCGGGTCCGCCGTTAGAAATATTGTATTTCAAACCAAAATCACCGTCCGGCCCACCGGGGTTATGGCTTGCGGACAGAATGATCCCCCCATCCGCTTTGCGCAAGCGGATCAAGTGGCTGGCGGCAGGGGTTGATAGAATGCCGCCCTGACCAATGATCACTTTGGCGACCCCATTGGCCGCCGCCATACGCAAAATGGTCGCACTTGCCGTGTCATTAAAGAACCGCCCGTCGCCGCCTAAGACAAGTGTTTTTCCGGGGGCATCGATGGCATTCAAAACCGCCTGAACATAAGTCTCCAAATATCCAGGGCTGGAAAAAACTTGGGTCTTTTTCCGCAAGCCGGATGTCCCCGGAACCTGTCCGTCAATCGGTGCGGTGGGAAAGGTTGTCACAGACATAAAACTCTCAGCATATTATGGATGAAAATGGCCTTAATGGCGGAAGGTTAACCCAACCGGTCGATGCGCGTCGAGAGGTGGATCAGGCTTTCTGATCCTCGCACCCCGTCGATTTCACCAATAATGTCCAAAGCTTGATCAAGATGCGCGGTGGACGTGGCGGCCAATCGTAAGATCATGTCGAACCGACCAGACGCGGTGTGGGCGGTTTCCACTTGGGTCAGTGTTTTCAAACGGGACACCACAGCCGGGGCCGAGCGCGGCTCGATCTGAATAAGGACAGTGGCGCGGATGATGTCACCACGGGCCTCATCGCCAAGTTTTAGCGCATACCCCGCAATAATCCCGCGTTCTTCAAGCCGCTCAATTCTGGCCTGCACGGTTGAGCGTGCCAGCCCCAGTCGCCGGGCCAAGGTGGCAACTGGCAGTCGCGCGTTTTGTTCAAGTTGCGCAATCAGTTCGCGGTCTGTTTCATCCATTGTTTTTCCCATCGGTCGTCCATTTGTTCGCAAAGGGCGTCATTTAGCCGGTTAAATACCTGCATTTTGCCCGAAGTCACACTGGAAATCGACGGTCAAGATAAAGATTCTGAAAGAAGAACACGCGAATGAGGATCAAATGAGCAGACAACCTTCGATCTGGACCACGGTGACATCGCACCTTAAGGCCGCCAGCCCAACGGGGCCGGTGATGTATTTTGCGCCCGCTGTGCTTCAGGCCACGGCGCGCCGATTTATTGACGGGTTTGACGGTTTGGTGACCTATGCGGTCAAAGCCAATGACACGCAGGTGGTGTTGGAAAATCTGGTGGCATCGGGATTGTCCGCGTTTGATGTGGCAAGCCCCGTGGAAATGCGTGAATTGCGCGCGGTTTCGCCGGATGTGGCGCTGCATTACAACAATCCGGTGCGCAGCCCAGAAGAGATCGCGGTGGCGGTTGAGATGGGCGTGGTGTCGTACTCGATTGATTCTATGCGTGAATTTGAAAAGTTGCGGGCGCAGGTTCCAACCAACGGGGTGGAGATTTCTGTCCGGCTGTGCCTGCCGGTTGATGGTGCAGCCTATCACTTTGGTGAAAAATTTGGGGCAGACCCAGAAGAGGCGGTTGCCCTTTTGACGGCTGTGAAGGCGGCCGGATATGTCACCTCGATGACCTTTCATCCGGGCACGCAATGTGCGGATCCTGAGGTGTGGATGCATTACATCGAGGTCTGCGCGGATGTGGCCAAGGCGGCGGATGTGACATTGGCGCGCCTCAATGTGGGGGGGGGATTTGCGTCAAATCGTGGTGTCGCCCCTGATCTTGAGGCGATATTCGCAGGGATCAAAACAGCAAAACACGCGCATTTTGGCAAAGACGCCCCAACTTTGGTGTGTGAGCCGGGACGCGCCATGGTGGCCGAGGCCTTTACCCTCGCAACCCGCGTGAAAGCGGTTCGTCAAGATGGCACCGTGTTTCTGAACGATGGGATTTATGGCGGTTTGGCCGAAGCCCACCAAATTGGCACTGTGGACCGGGTGCGATGTTTGCAATCAGACACCACGGAATTGACCTGTGATGGACGCCCCCGCGTGATCTATGGGCCAACCTGTGACAGTATTGACCGGCTGCCAGATCCATTGGCTTTGCCCGAAGGTCTGGACGAAGGGGATTATGTCTTGTTTGACGGTATGGGGGCCTATTCCATTGCCATGGGCACGCGATTTAACGGCTATGGCAAAGCGGATTTGGTCACGGTGCAGCAGTTGACCGCCTAGCCGGCACAGACCCTAAGCAAGTTTCATGATGATGCAGGTGGTGGATCCGGTGGCATAAAGCTTTCCGTCCTCCACCCCGCGCAATTCCCCTGAGGCCACACCGGTGGAGCGGCCCGAATGTTGTGTGATGCCAACCGCCTCAACCTCGGTCCCCAGTGGGATCGAGCGGATGATATTTACCTTAAATTCCAAGGTTGTATAGATCGACCCCTTGGGCACTTTGGTCATCACGGCACAGGCCATGCAACTGTCCAACAGGGTGCCATACCAGCCGCCATGTACGGTGCCCATTGGATTGCAATGCTCAAACTCTGGCGTGCCCCGAAACACCACTTTGCCATCTTCAACGGCATGTAATCCGTAATTCAGACCAACCGAAATGGGCGGGCGGGGCAGGGTGCCTGCAAGGGTTTGCTGCATGAACTCCAACCCAGAGATCTTTAACATCTCTTCGCCGGTCAACAGATCTTGCATTGATGTTGCTGTGGTCATGATGCGCTCCCTTAAGTGTGGATACATTGTGGGGGCATCGACGGCGGGTCCAGTGTGACGCAGCGGCGTGTTTGGTTCACAAAAGCAAAAGACGTGATCCGAAGACCACGCCTTTCGACAGGGAACACCTTGGAACAAAAGGGGATTGGTGAACTTGGTTACGCCACGTTTTGCAGCTGAACCTTTGGTGTCACGCCAAGGGCATGGCAAATGTCACGGGTCAGCGCGGGTTTATTAAGCGTATAGAAGTGCAAATCCTCTACCCCTTCGTCGGTCAGGTCACTGCAAAGCTCGGTACAAAGGGCGGTGGCCAAAAGGTCTTCGCGGCCGTCACGTTTGGCTTTGTCAAACGCATCGTCCAACCAGGCGGGTACGGTGGTGCCGCAACGGGTGGCGAATTTGCGCACGCCCGACCAGTTCTCAATCGGCAGAATGCCAGGAATGATTGGCACGGTGATGCCCGCCGCGACACAGGCGTCACGGAACCGCAGAAAGGTGTCCGCTTCAAAGAAAAATTGCGTGATGGCGGAATGTGCGCCTGCATCCACTTTGCGTTTCAACCAATCCACACAGGCTTGCATATCGTCGGCTTCTGGGTGTGGTTCAGGATAGGCGCCAACACGGATGTGGAAATCCCCGGTGTCGGACAGCGCTTCAATCAGCTCTACTGAATTGGAAAACCCGTCTTTATGGGGGGTGAAGGTGTCGGATCCTTTTGGGGCATCGCCGCGCAAAGCAACGATTTCTTTCACGCCGATGTCTGCATAAGATTTTGCAATCGCAAGGGTTTCTTCGCGTGTTGCATCCACGCATGTCAAATGCGCCGCCACGTTCAGCCCGTATTGCTTGTGGATCAGTCCAACCGCATCATGGGTCAGATCACGTGTCGTGCCGCCCGCGCCGTAGGTCACAGACACAAAGCCGGGGTCCAGCGGGGCCAAATCGCGCACCGTATCCCACAGGCGCCAGCTTGCTTCGAGCGATTGCGGGGGGAAAAACTCAAATGAGATATTCGGGGTGGTCATCGGAAGCCTCGGCTGTTTTTTCTTTGGGCGTGTGTTGGTTGTCCCCTTGTGTCTGATTTTGCGATGTGAGACAATTTCATAATTCTCACGAAGAATATGAAAGATACGCATGTATATCGAGTTTCGCCACTTACGCACCATTCGCGCCATCCATCAGGCCGGCAACTTGGCGCGTGCTGCGGATATTCTGCACATCACCCAATCTGCGTTAAGCCACCAAATCAAAGGGCTAGAGGATCAGGTGGGGATGGAGCTGTTTCACCGTCGCACCAAGCCGATGAAACTGTCTCCGGCTGGGGTGAAACTTTTGCGCTTGGCGGAGCGGGTGTTGCCAGAAATTTCCGCGATTGAGGAAGAGTTTCGCGCCCTGCACGAAGGCCGGTCGGGCCGGTTGCACATCGCCATTGAATGCCATGCCTGTTTTGACTGGTTGTTTCTGGTGCTGGATAACCTGCGCCATGCGTGGCCAGAGGTGGATTTGGACATTCGTCAACGGTTGGCATTTGATGCGCTCGAAGCGTTACGCCGCGAAGAGGTGGATTTCGTCATCACCTCGGACCCGGTTGAGATGCCCGGTGTCACCTTCTCGCCTCTGTTTGACTATGAACCGCGTTTTGTGGCGGCGGCAAATCACCCTCTTGCGGGGAAAGAGTTCATTGACGCTGAAGATTTCGAAGAAGAAATGGTGCTGACTTATCCGGTGGAACGATCCAAAATTGATCTTTTCACCGCCTTGCTGACCCCCGAACGGGTGGAACCGCGCGTGGTGCGTCAGGTTGAAATGACCGAAGTGATCCTGATGCTGGTGGCCGCAGGGCGCGGTGTGTCGGTCATGCCAGATTGGGTGCTAAGGTCGGTGAAACACAACCCCGACTATGTCACCCGGCGCCTGACGGAAAACGGGTTGTCCAAACGCATGTACGCAGCCACCCGCGAAGAGGATACGATGGTGGCGTATATGGCACATATGATCCGCTTGTGCCGCTCTGAACCGGTGAAAATGCAGCGCTAGGCGCGGGGATCACCAGAAACATAGCGGACATGCGAATTCTTCGCGGCTTTAAGCATAAGAAAACTTGGCAAAGGCATCTATAAGGCTTATACGCGCGCTCTGAGACTTTAGGAGCGCCCCCATGCAATTCAGTGCCAACCTCAACGTGATGATCAAAGCGGCGCGTGCCGCAGGCCGCAGCCTTGTGAAAGATTTCCGCGAGGTCGAGAACCTTCAGGTGTCGACAAAAGGCGCGGGTGACTTTGTCAGCAAGGCCGATATTGCCGCCGAAGAAATCATCAAAGAAGAGCTGATGGAAGCGCGCCCCAACTATGGTTGGATTGGCGAAGAAGGTGGCGCAGAAGAGGGCAAAGACCCGACCCGTCGTTGGATCGTTGACCCGCTGGACGGCACCACAAACTATCTGCACGGTCTGCCACATTGGGCGATTTCAATTGCGCTGGAGCATAAAGGCGAAGTGGTCGCCGGGGTTATTTTTGACGCCGCCAAGGATGAGATGTTCATCGCCGAAAAAGGCGCAGGCGCTTGGATGAACCAAACCCGTTTGCGCGCCTCTGGCCGATCACGCATGATCGAAAGCATCTTTGCAACGGGCCTGCCGTTTGGGGGCCGTTCCGATTTGCCTGCAACCCTTCAGGATCTGGCGCGCTTGCTGCCGGCGACCGCTGGTGTACGCCGCTTTGGATCTGCTGCGCTTGATTTGGCCTATGTGGCCGCCGGGCGTTACGATGGCTATTGGGAACGCCGCTTGAATTCATGGGATATCGCAGCGGGATTGGTGATCGCCAAAGAAGCGGGGGCCTTTGTGCAACCGATTGATCCAGCAGGCAACATTCTGGAAGATGGCGAGTTGATTGTCGCCAACGAGCAGATCTTTGAAAAGTTTGCCAAAGTCATCCGGGACTAAGCTCGCAGATTGCTTTCATGCTTTTCCAAGTAGACGTTACAGGCGGGCCTTTCGGGGCCCGTTTTTATGTCTGCTGAGCGGCATTTCGTAAATAAACCCGTAACGCGTCACAGTTCAGCCCCATTTTCCCGTCAAAACAGGTGCCGTGAAACAGATTAAAACTCTCCCAGCCCGAATGCGTGGCATGTGCCAGGACGAGGACGGAGCCGTCACCGTTGACTGGATTGTATTGACAGCTGTGGTTGTCATGATTGGTATGGCTGCGGCCTTTACGGTCGGGGCGAACATCCCAGGGTTGGCAAATCAGGTCAGTACGGTTGTCTCGGAACGAGAGGTTGGCGCCTAACCCTTTTACAGAGGCGTTGGCCGCCCGGTTTCAGCTAAGTGATGCCTCCACCGTTTGACGCGTGCCCTCAAACCCCGTTATTTTGCCCCAGCCCAAAGCCACTTGCACCTTCGCTGGAGTTGCGATTTTGGCGCCAGTTACTTCTTCTTTCGAACTGTGGGAATATGGCTTTTCTGAAAGCGGTAATGCGCGACCGGATGGTCGGGGTGACCTTCGGTGATGCGCCAATAGGCGGTGCCGCCGAGCCGCTGCCAATAGGGCAACATCGCCAGAAATCCCACCACAAAACCACCGATATGCGCCCAATAGGCGACCCCGCTTTGTGCGCCAATGCTGGCGACACCTCCCCACAGTTGCAACGCAAACCAGATCAGCAACATGATCCATGCGGGGAAGGGAATGACTTTGAAAAAAATCACGATGATGAACAGCACATCGACCCGGGCCCGCGGAAACAACAGTAAATACCCCCCCATGATCCCAGCAATCGCCCCGGATGCGCCAACAATGGGTACGTCACTTGTCGGGGCTGCCAGAATTTGCACCACACTCGCGCCAATGCCTGTGGCGAGGTAGAACAGCAAAAATCGGACATGCCCTAAAAGATCTTCAAGGTTGTCACCGAAGATCCACAAAAACAGCATGTTTCCCGCGAAATGCATGAACCCGCCATGCAGGAAGATTGAGCTGACAAGCGTGTGGATTTCGCCGCCACGCCACACCTCAACAGGCACAGCGCCATAGGCGAAATACACCTCTGCCAAGGCATGTTCATTGCCGCGCAGGGGCCACATGGCCAGAAAGACAGCGAGATTGATGCCAATCAGCGCATATGTCACGTAAGGAACCCGCAGCGACGGGTTGTGGTCTCGGATCGGTATCATACTCCGACAAAACGGAATTTTTCCCGCCGGGTCAAGTTGTTATCAGGTGTAGCGCACCTGACCCGGAGGGTGTTTCTTAACTGGCCTGAGCTTGTTCGGAAGACAACTGCAACAGCTCTGCATTGCCGCCAGAGGCCGTGAGATCCACACACAGATGACGTTCGTGCCAGATGTCATTTAATGTGATTGGTCCGGTGATCAAAGGCACAATGGCCCCAGTGCGCGCCGCCAATGCTTTTACATATGAACGGGCATGTTCAGCATCCCCTTCCCAAACCACACCGCCGATCGGGCCATATTGGGTCACCTCATCGGCACTTAGATTTGGCGCAACAATTGCTTGCCCACCAAGGTCTTGAATGGTTTTTGCTTGCGCTTGGGCTTTTTGGGTATCTGGACCAAGACACAGAAGGGCCGGGCGCAGATGCATGGACAACCGGTTCAGCTCGCCAGTAGGGCCCGGAAGCTGTTCTGTCAGCTCGCTCGGGGCCGAGCTTGCCGCAACAGGCTGACAGAACCGTTGCACATACATCGGGCCGCCAGCCTTTGGTCCTGTGCCGGAAAGCCCTTCGCCACCAAAGGGTTGCGATCCAACGACAGCACCGATCTGGTTGCGGTTGACATAGATGTTGCCGGCCGTGACGCGCTCGGCCACATGCTGAACGCGGGCATCAATGCGTGTGTGCAAACCGAACGTCAGCCCGTATCCCGTGGCATTCACATCGTCGATTACCTTATCAAGTTCATCCGCCTTGAAGGTGATCAGATGCAGCACGGGGCCAAAGATTTCCCGCTCAAGATCGGTGATGGCGTTGATTTTAATAATGGTTGGCGCCACGAAATGTCCGGTGGTGGGGGCGTTGCCTTCATAAACAACGCGTCCCTCAGTACGCGCGATGTCGATATGCGCGCGAATGCCCCCCATGGCCTCATCGTCAATCACAGGGCCGATGTCAGTGGGCAGATGCCAGGGCGTCCCCATCGACATTTCCTTGGTTGCGCCGATCAGCATCTCGGTCACCGCCTCTGCCACGTCCTCTTGCACGTATAAACAGCGCAGGGCTGAACAGCGCTGGCCCGCAGACTGAAACGACGAGGCTGTGATGTCACGAACTGCCTGTTCCGGAAGCGCGGTGCTGTCGACGATCATCGCGTTCATGCCGCCGGTTTCCGCGATGAAAGGTGCGCCGGGGTCGAGGTGTTCAGCCATTGCGCGGCGAATGATCATGGCGGTGTCGGTCCCGCCGGTAAAGGCCACGCCGTTCACGCGGGCATCTGATGTGAGCGCCGCCCCAACGGTTGCGCCGTCGCCGGGCAAAAGTTGCAACACCTCTTTGGGCACACCCGCCTGATGCAGCAATTTCACAGCTTCATAGGCCACAAGCCCGGTTTGTTCCGCGGGTTTCGCCAGCACCCCGTTGCCAGCGGCCAAAGCCCCGGCGATTTGGCCAGAAAAGATCGCCAGCGGGAAATTCCAAGGTGAAATGCAGGTGAAAATACCGCGCGCTGGGCTGGTAAGCCCGTCGATGCGACCCGCGTAGTAACGCATGAAATCAATGGCTTCGCGCAGCTCGTTCATGGCATCCATCATGGATTTCCCGGCTTCGCGGGCCAAAAGCGCGTAAAACAGACCAAAGTTGTCCTCATATAGGTCTGCAGCTTTGTTCAGAACCTTTGCGCGGGTTTCCCCATCCACATCCCACGGCTTTGCGGCGGTCAAAGCATTGGCGCAATCGGCATCGCTGGCCCAGGTGATCTGGCCAATCTCTTCGCCTGTTGCCGGGTTTTTCACCGTGATGACATCGCCGCCTGTTGGTTTTTTTGCCATCAACGGCGCGGCGGTGAAGTGATTGGTTTCAAACGGCGCGCGGGCAGCATCAATCATCTCAAGGTGCGGTGCATGGGTCAGATCATAGCCCTTGGAATTCAAGCGCCCCCCAAACAGGTTCGGCCCGGTTGGGATGGCGGGCGCGGGCACGGACAGATGATCAAACGGGCAGGTGGCCACCACTTCTGGCGGCACAGCGTCATCAACGATTTGGTTCACAAATGATGAGTTCGCCCCGTTTTCCAAAAGGCGACGCACCAAATAAGCCAACAAGTCACGGTGCGCCCCAACGGGTGCATAAATCCGGCAATGGGTTTTGTTTTCCGCCATGACAATGGTGTGCAGCGCCTCGCCCATACCGTGCAGACGCTGAAATTCATATTCACGCGGGGTGGCACCGGTTGTCTGGGCCAGATGCAGCACGGCGGCGGCAGTGTGTGCGTTATGCGTTGCAAATTGCGGGTAAATCCGGTCGCGCAATTCAAAAAGCTTTCGCGCGTTGGCGATATAGCTGACGTCTGTCGCGGATTTTGAGGTGAAGAGGGGGAAGTCCTCAAGCCCCAGAACCTGCGCGCGTTTAATTTCGGTGTCCCAATAGGCGCCCTTTACCAGACGGACCATGATTTTGCGGTCGTATTTCTCGGCCATATCATGCAGCAAATCCAGCGCACGGGCGGCGCGCAGGCCATAGGCTTGTACAACAACCCCAAAACCATCCCAACCGGCCAGGGCTTCATCGGCCAGAACCGCTTCGATTACCTCAAAGGACAGCGACAGGCGGTCGGCCTCTTCCGCGTCGATGTTGAACCCCATTTGCGCTTCTTTCGCGAGGCGGGCCAGCGTGGTGACACGCGGCACCAATTCACGCATCACCCGGTCGCGTTTGGCGACTTCATAACGGGGGAACAGGGCCGACAGTTTTACGGAAATGCCGGGGTTTTCACGGGTGTCTTGCGATGTACAGTTCTCAGCGATTTCAGAAATGGCGTTTGCATAGGCCATTTGATAGCGGCGGGCATCTGCATCGGTCAGGGCCGCTTCGCCCAGCATATCGTAGGAATAGGTAAACCCCTTTTCCTCCATCTTGCTACCGCGTTTCATGGCGTCTTGGATGTCTTGACCAAGCACAAACTGGCTGCCCATTTCGCGCATGGCGCGGGCAACCGCAGTGCGGATCACAGGTTCGCCCAGGCGTTTTAACGCCCCGCGCAAAGACCCAACAATGCCGGGTTCGCGATCCTCAAGAACCTTGCCAGTGACCAAAAGCGCCCAAGTTGAGGCATTCACAAGCGATGAGGATGAGCGCCCAAGGTGTTTTTCCCAATCCGATGGCGCAATCTTATCTTCGATCAGCGCATCAATGGTGGTCGCATCGGGGACGCGCAATAATGCTTCTGCAAGGCACATCAGGGCGATGCCTTCGTCGGTGGACAGGCCGTATTCGGCCAAAAACACTTCCATCAATCCGGGATCATCTGCGGCGCGGATCTGGCGTACAAAATCTGCCCCTTGCGCAGATATACCCACCCGTTCTTGGTCGGTCAGATTGGCTTGTGTGATCAAACCCGGCAGGATTGCGGATTGCGGAAGATAGGTGTTTTTATCGAGCATGGCAGCCTCTGATCTGTTTTGGGGGGCTAACTTGATTGGTCAGTTGAGATATGCTAGCGGCATTATCAAAGGAAAAAACACTGATTGTGGCAAGATCAAAGGGAATTGACCCAAAGAGAGGTTTACTTGCGGGAAGATCGAGAAGTTGAGCTGGATCGCTTTGATCACGCCATTCTGGATGCGCTGGCCTCGGATGGGCGTGTTTCAATCACAGATCTGGCGGGGCGTATTGGATTGTCGAAATCCCCGACCCAAGCCAGGTTGCGGCGGTTGGAAAAAGAGGGCGTCATCCTTGGATATCGGGCGTTGGTCGATCCGTTTCGGATTGGGCGCGATCATGTGGCCTTTGTTGAAATCAAACTGACAGACACGCGCGAGGCGGCATTGAAAGCCTTTAACGCCGCGGCCATCCGCATTCCAGAGGTCGAAGAATGCCATATGCTCGCCGCCCATTTTGATTACCTTTTAAAGGTGCGCTGCCGCAATATGCGCGATTTTCGCCGCCTTCTGGGCGAAGCGATTTCAACGCTGCCCCATGTGGCGCAATCCTCAACCCATGTGGCGATGCAAGCGGTGAAGGAAGAGGGGCAGGCGGTGCCAGAACAAGGACAATAAGCCATCTGATCCCGCTAACGAGGCTGTGATTTTGGCGTTTGTGGTGTCTGTGTTAGGCTTAGGGTATGCTGAAAATACTGCTTATACCTATAATCTTATCAGGAATGCTGAGCACAGCACAGGCCGAGACTTGCCCGGAACCGCGCGATATTTCGGCGGAAATGGATGTGCTGATCGCAGGGGTGCAAAAGGCACGTAACGAGCGAGAAGCCCATGTGTTCGTCGGTCAGATGTGGCAGCTTTGGCGTGACGCGCCGGATGTGTTGTCACAAGAATTGTTGCAAGACGGCAGTCTGCGCATTCGCATTTCAGATTTCGCGGGCGCCAAAGAGATCCTGACCCATCTGATTGAATACTGTCCGACCTATGCCGAAGGGTATAATCAACGCGCCTTTTCGCTTTTTTTGGCCGGGGACTATGATCGTTCGCTGTTGGACCTGGACCGCGCGCTTAGGCTTCGCCCGCGACATGTGGCGGCCCTTGCGGGAAAGGTTTTGACGCTTCAGGCCTTGGGGCGCGAAGATGAAGCACAAAAGGTTTTACGGGTGGCGTTATCGCTTAATCCGTGGTTGCCAGAACGGCACATGCTGATTGCCAAACCGGGGACGGATCTTTAAGGGATTTTGGCTCAGTTCGGCTCTTGCTCCTTCTTCGCAAATCGCTATTGTCGCGCCACCTGACCCGTCAGGGTAACTTGTCGGGGCCCGCGTGGTGGAATGGTAGACACAAGAGACTTAAAATCTCTGGGCCGAAAGGCCGTGCCGGTTCGAGTCCGGCCGCGGGTACCAGGTATTTCCCAATTTATACTAATATGGCAGGGTGTTGCGACACCTAGCGGATGTTTGGTGTCCTGACGTAAGGGCGCGCGCTGCCCTTGAAACAGCGCATATGTTGCGCCACATCATTGTTATGGGGTGAAATCTAGGTTCAAGTGGTCCTATGGCTCAACATATCGTCGCAAATCAAATCTCTTCAGGTGCAGAACCGGGGTCCGGTGTTTCGGCGCGTGTGTTCCACACAAAAGGTATCACCAAAATCTATCGCACCGGCGCGGTTGAGGTTCACGCGTTGCGTGGTGTCACGGCTGAACTTTTCGCCGGCGAGTTTACCGTTTTACTGGGTGCCTCAGGATCGGGAAAATCCACGCTTTTGAACATCTTGGGCGGATTGGATCATGCAAGTGGCGGACAGGCGTGGTTTCGCGACCAAGAGCTGACGGCGATGACTGATCGGGGTCTGACACGGTATCGCCGCGATCATGTGGGCTTTGTGTTTCAATTCTATAACCTCGTGCCATCCCTGACGGCCCGGGAAAATGTCGCCCTTGTCACCGAAATCTCGGCCAATCCCATGTCACCGGAAGAGGCGTTGGAACGGGTGGGATTAGGGCATCGGATGGATCATTTTCCCGCTGAGATGTCGGGCGGCGAGCAACAGCGCGTGGCCATCGCCCGCGCGATTGCAAAACGGCCAGAGGTGTTGCTTTGTGATGAACCCACCGGCGCACTGGACAGTAAGACTGGCGTGCAAGTGCTTGAGGCGCTGGATAAAATCAACCAGGAACTTGGCACCACCACAATTGTGATCACCCATAACGCGGGCATTCAGGCGATGGCGCACCGCGTGATCCAATTTGCCGATGGCAATATCGCTGAAGTGGTGACAAATGACACGCGTATCCAACCCTCAGAGATCGAGTGGTAGCGATGCAAAGCCTTGATCGCAAACTGATCCGCGACATGCGGCGGCTTTGGTCACAAAGTCTTGCGATTGCTCTGGTCTTGGCGGTGGGTGTGGCCATCATGGTGATGATGGGCGGGGCCGAAAGGTCGCTGCGCGAAACCCGCGACACGTTTTACGAACGCAACCGATTTGGCGATGTGTTTGCTGCGGTCACACGGGCGCCACTTGATGTCTTGGACCGGGTCGAGGCGATTTCAGGGGTGGCGTTGGCCGAAGCTCGGGTTTCCAAATACGTGATTTTGGATATCGAGGGCATGACGGCCCCTGCGACGGGGCAATTGATCTCGGTGCCTCTTTCGGGTGCGCCCAAAATGAATGTGCCAACCCTGACACGCGGCCAATGGCCCGAGCCGGGGCAAGTGGCGCAGGTGGTGGTGAATGAAAACTTTGCATCGGCCCATGGATTTACGCTTGGCGATCAGTTTCGTGGGATCATCAATGGTCAGCGCCGCGACCTGACGATTGTCGGTACCGCGCTGAGCCCTGAGTTTATTTACACCATTGGTCCTGGCTCGATCATGCCTGATGATCGCCGCTTTGGGGTGATCTGGATGGACGGCAGTGCGTTAGCCGCCGCGTATAACCTGACGGGGGCGTTCAATAATTTGACCGTGGGGCTGGGACGTGGCGCACATCAGGATGAGGTGATCCGCCAGCTTGATCTGATCCTTGCCCCTTATGGTGGGACCGGCGCCTATATTCGCAAAGACCAGATTTCAAACGCGTTTTTGCAAGGCGAGCTGGACCAACTGTCGACCATGGTGAAGATTGTTCCGCCGATTTTCCTGATCATTTCGGCCTTTTTGGTCAATATGGTTCTGGGGCGTTTGATTGCGCTTGAGCGCGAGCAAATTGGGCTTTTAAAGGCGCTGGGCTATCACAAAGGTGAAATCGCGTGGCACTATATTAAACTGGCGATGGGCATCGGAGCTTTGGGTGTTGCGATTGGCTGGGGCTTTGGCCTTTGGGGCGGGCGCGGTATAGCCGAGCTTTACGCGCAGTTCTTTCACTTCCCCTATCTGGTCTATGTGCCTTATCCGTCGGTCTATGCAATCTCGGCGCTTGCGGGATTGGCGGCGGCGGCATTGGGGGCGGTGACGGCGGTGCGCAAAGCGGTGGCATTGTCGCCGGCTGTGGCAATGGCCCCCCCCGCACCTGCGCGCTATCAGTCAGGCGTGGCGGATCGCTTGATCCATATGATGGGAATGCGCCAGACCTCGGTGATGATCTGGCGCTCGCTCACGCGCTGGCCTATTCGTGCGGGGCTGACAATGCTGGGCATTGCGACATCTGCTGCGGTGATGGTGGCGGCCCTTTTCATGTTTGATGCAATGGATGAGCTGTTGGACAAGAGCTTTGTGCAATTGAACCGTCAGGACGTGGTGATCAGTTTTGCAGGGGACCGTCCCCGCTCTGTGATCGAAGATGTGGGCCATTTGCCCGGGGTCATGGTGACGGAAGGTGTCTGGTCGATGCCGGTGCGTCTGAAACACGGCCAGTTTGATCGTCGCACCAACCTTGAGGCACGCGATCCCGGATCGGAACTGACCCATCTTTTGACCGAGGCCGGGGATTTGGTCACACCAGAAGGGGGCATCGTGCTCACCCGTCGTTTGGCGCGGCAATTGGGCCTTGATCTTGGCGAATCGGTGCGGGTGATTTTCCCATCACTTGGGGGACGAGAAGAGCAGATCCCCGTTGTGGGCTATGCCGCGCAAAGCTTTGGTATGGGGGCTTATGTCACGCCAGAAACTCTCAGCAGTTTGACGGGGTTGGCCCCACGGGTCAGCCTTGCCAATGCCTTGATTGACCCAGACCAGATGGGCGCGTTGTTTGCGGCGGTAAAAGCAACCCCCGCTGTGGCGGGTTTGGTTGAGATGGCCGCTATCCGGCAAAGCTTTAACGACACAATTTCGCAAAATGCCGGGATGATGACCACCATCAACTCGCTGATGGCAGCACTGATCGCCATTGGCGTGGTTTACAATGCGGCGCGCATTCAATTGTCTGAACGCGCCCGTGAATTGGCGAGCCTGCGGATCTTAGGCTTCACGCGCGGTGAGGTCAGTTACATCTTATTGGGTGAGCTTGCGGTGCTAACACTCGTGGCAATCCCCGTAGGTCTTTTAATGGGGCAGGGGTTGGCCGCGGGTATGGTCACCGGCTTTGACAGTGATTTATATGCCATTCCACTGGCGATTAGCCGCGCGACGTACGTGCGTGCGGCGTGGGTTGTGGCGCTTGCCTCGGCCCTGTCCGCGTTTGTGGTGTGGCGGCGCATCGGACGGATGGATCTGGTGGCTGTGATGAAAACGAGGGAATGATGTGATGCCAGAACAAAAGAACTCAGGAATGATGCGCAAAGTGATGATTGGCGCGGTGGCGCTGGGCGGTTTCGCGGCATTGGTGTTTGTGGCAGGGCGACCAGAACCTGTGCCGGTGGATCTGGCGTCTGTGACGCGCGGCCCGCTTGAGGTCACGATCAACGCCGAGGGACAAACGCGCATTCGCGATGTCTATGACCTGTCCGCGCCCGTTATGGGGCAATTGTCACGCAGCCCGGTCACGGTGGGGGACGCAGTGGTTGCAGGGGAAACTGTGGTGGCGCGCATTGCCCCGGGCGCGCCTGCGTTCCTTGATGATCGCGCCCGCGCACAGGCCGAGGCCTCTGTGGCACAGGCTGAGGCCGCGGTTCTTTTGGCGCAATCGCAAATCTCGATGGCGGAAGCAGATCTTGGCCATGCGCAGGTGAGTTTAAGCCGGTTGGTGGATTTGCATGCACGCGGAACCGCCCCGCAAGCCCAATTAGACACGGCAGAGCTGAACTTGGATCTGGCGGCAGCCAAATTGGATGCGGCCCATGCCACGTTGGATATTCGCAACGGTGAACTGACCGCGCAACGGGCAACCTTGATCGAACCCAAGGCCGGCGGGGCCGGGGACAGCGCCGCCTGTTGTGTTGAACTTGTCGCCCCGGTATCGGGCACGGTGTTAAACGTCGCCCATGAAAGCGCGGGCATGGTGCAAGTGGGGGCGCCAATCCTGTCCATCGGGGAAACCAACGATCTTGAGATTGTGGCGGACCTTTTGTCCTCAGATGCTGTGCGCCTGACCCCCGGTGCACGCGCTTATGTGGAGCGCTGGGGTGGTGACGGCACGTTGGATGCGCGCTTGCGTGTTGTGGAACCGGCCGGGTTTACCAAGCTTTCGGCGCTGGGCATCGAAGAGCAGCGGGTAAAAGTTTTGTTGGATTTTGACAGCCCCAAAGAGGCGCGCGCCAACCTTGGGCACGGGTTTCGGGCTTATTTACGTATAGTTGAGTGGCGCGCGGAGGATGTGTTGCGGGTTCCGGTCTCTGCCTTGTTCCGCGAGGATGGCGCCTGGGCGACATATGTGATCGCTGGAGACAAGGCCGTGCTGACCCCCCTAATGATTGGTGCCCGCAATGCAGATTTTGCAGAGGTGACCAAGGGGCTGAGCGTAGATGATAAGGTGATCACCCATCCAGGAGATCGTGTTCAGGACGGGGTCTTGATTATCAACCGAAAGGATCTTTGATGCAGAAAGCATATCTGCCCTGAAAGACAATTGACAGATTTACAGCGAATCTGTCAGTGTTCCGCAATCCGCAGCGATGGCGTCGCTGCACCGGAGGCTGCTGTATATTTTGGGGAACATCTGATCTGTCCAAATATGCGATGCGCAGCGGACCGGGCCGGAGATCAACTGCCCTGAACGCCGGGGCATTGATTGACCGGGCGCAATATCCTCATTCCCCGGTCACGGATAAGGAAGACAAGACATGCAACGTGCTCAATTTTTCGTTTGTGAAAATGGTGAAAAAGCCCCGCTGCCGTTTTCAAATGCTGAATACGAACGTCGTTTGGCCCAATTGCGCGCGATTATGGCCGCCAAAGGTCTAGAGGCGTGCCTGTTCACATCAATGCACAACATCGCCTATTATTCAGGCTTTTTGTATTGCGCGTTTGGGCGCCCCTATGCCTGTGTTGTCACGGCTGACCGTTGCACAACCGTCAGCGCCAATATTGATGCGGGCCAGCCTTGGCGCCGCAGCTTTGGTGACAATGTGATTTACACCGATTGGGAGCGTAATAACTATTGGCGTGCGGTGAAAGATGTATCCGGTGGGGCCAAGCGGGTCGGGATCGAAGGCGATCACCTAACCTTGGCGCAACGTGCATTGGCAGAAGAGTTCCTGACCGGGGCTGAATTTGTGGATGTGGCGGGCGACACAATGAACGCCCGGATGATCAAATCCGCCGAAGAAATTGCCCTGATCAAAGAGGGTGCGCGCGTTGCCGACATTGGCGGTGAGGCGATTCGAGATGCGATTCGCGTTGGCACACGTGAGATTGACGTGGCGATGGCGGGCCGTGATGCGATGGAAGAAGAGATCGCGCGCTCGCACCCGAACTCAGAGATCCGCGACAGCTGGGTTTGGTTCCAGTCTGGCATCAACACAGATGGTGCGCATAACCCCGTCACCACCCGCAAGTTGGAAGTTGGTGATATTCTGTCACTGAACACCTTTCCGATGATTTCGGGTTATTACACGGCGTTGGAACGCACCTTGTTTCTTGGTGAGCCTGACAAAGACAGCCTGCGCATTTGGGAGGCCAACGTGGCGGCCCATGAGCTTGGGTTAAGTCTGATCCAACCGGGGGCGACCTGTTCCGGTATCACCGCGGAAATCAACAAGTTCTTCGAAAGTGAGAACCTGCTTCAGTATCGATCCTTTGGCTATGGGCATTCGTTTGGCGTCCTGTCGCATTACTATGGGCGCGAGGCGGGGCTTGAGCTTCGTGAAGACATCGACACGGCGTTGGAGCCGGGAATGGTGGTTTCCATTGAGCCAATGTTGTTCTTGCCAGAAGGCTTGGCCGGCGCTGGCGGATACCGCGAGCATGACATTCTTGTTGTGGGCGAAACAGGTGCCGAGAACATCACCGGCTTTGGGTATGGACCCCAGCACAACATCGTTCCCGCGTAAGAAATGGTCTAAATGTGCTGGCCTTGTGAAATATTGTTTCCCTGCTGATGTGTGGTGAATTTTGTCATATTTTTCAGGGAGTAGATGGAAAAGCACGCAGGGCCAGCCGTAAGATACTAAGCGACAAGGGGTTATGGAAATTCCACATTGGATCCAATTTCTGCCAACGCCTTGTCGCTAATGAACAAAAAAATGCCGCTTTCCTGTTGCAATCTGATCGGTGATCGTGTTGGCTTTAGCTTACCTACCGACAAGCATTGGGGCAACGCTTCCAAGAGTTGACGGGAAGGTGGCAAATAATGATGCCTGCGATGCAAGCGCAGGTGCTGCAACAGAACGCCCGAAACGGGCACAGGGGGGTCACTTGACCGATACTGCTGCGAACGACGGTTTCGTCGTCTTTGATCGTGTTCAGAAAAGCTATGACGGGGAAAATCTGGTTGTAAAAGACCTCAACCTTTCGGTTGCCCGCGGTGAGTTTCTGACCATGCTTGGGCCATCGGGCTCTGGCAAAACCACATGTCTGATGATGCTGGCCGGGTTTGAAACCGCCACACATGGTGACATTCTGCTGGGTGGCAAACCCATCAACAATATCCCACCCCATAAACGCGGCATTGGCATGGTGTTCCAAAACTATGCACTCTTTCCGCATATGACCATTGCCGAAAACCTTTCGTTCCCGCTGGAAGTCCGCAAAATGGGCAAATCCGAACGTGAAGCCAAGGTGAAACGCGCGCTGGATATGGTGGAGATGGGGGACTTCGGTGGTCGTCGCCCTTCACAGCTTTCCGGTGGTCAGCAACAGCGTGTGGCGTTGGCCCGTGCGTTGGTGTTTGAACCTGAATTGGTCTTGATGGACGAGCCGCTTGGCGCGCTTGATAAACAGCTGCGGGAAAAAATGCAGTTTGAAATCACCCATCTTGCGCACTCGCTGGGCATCACAACCGTTTACGTGACACACGACCAAACCGAGGCGCTGACCATGTCAGATAACGTCGCCGTGTTTGATGATGGCCGCATTCAACAGCTCGCCCCCCCGGCTGATCTGTATGAAAAGCCACAAAACAGCTTTGTGGCGCAGTTCATCGGTGAAAATAACACGCTTGAGGGTGTGGTGACCGAAATCAAAGGTGATACATGTATTGTGCGCCTGGATGACGGTGAAATTCTGGATGCCACCCCGATCAACGTGTCAAAAATTGGCGAGCGTACCAAAGTGTCGATCCGCCCTGAGCGCGTTGAATACAACAAAGAACGTCTTCAAGACGGCGCCCATACACTCAAGGCAGAAGTGCTTGAGTTCATCTATATGGGCGATATTTTCCGCACCCGTTTGCGCGTGGCTGGCAATGATGAGTTTGTCATCAAAACCCGGAACGCACCGGATGTGGATCGCCTTGTGCCGGGACAGCAAATCGAAATCGGCTGGCTGCCGAGCGATTGTCGCGCGCTTGACGCATAAGGTTTGTCTTAGCAGCTTTGGGGCTGACAAGGCCCCGGATAAGCCGCTTTGGCAGAACAGTCTGGGGTCACGCATGCCGCCCGTCTGCGGGCCCCGCTCAATCTACGGGAAAATAACAGGGAGAATAGTATGAAAGTAATGAAAACTCTTGCGGCCACCACCGCTTTGACAGTTGCCGCTGGCGCTGTTGCAGCTGAGGACATGGCCAATGAGCTGACATTGGTATCTTGGGGTGGGGCTTATCAGGCCAGCCAGAACAAAGCTTATGTTGAGCCTTATTTGGCCATGAACCCCGATGTAAAAATCATCTGGGACGAAAGTTCAGCGGAAGCCGTGGCCAAGATGCGCGCCATGGACGAAGCGAAAAACGTGACCTGGGATCTGGTGGATGCGGTTGCGTCTGACGCGATGCGCCTGTGTGACGAAGGTTTGGCAGAAGAGCTGGATCACAACGCTGTTTTGGCGGCGGCACCTGATGGCACCTCGGCCACGGACGACTTTGGCAATCTGATTGTGTCTGAGTGTTTTGTGCCGCAGATCGTTTACTCGACCACATTCGGTTATCGCACCGACTTGGTTGGTGCAGAGATGCCAACGTCTGTTTGCGACATCTTTGATACCACAAAATTCCCAGGCAAGCGTTCGCTGCAAAAACGTCCAATCGACAATGTTGAATGGGCGCTTTATTGCGACGGCGTTGCCAAAGATGCACTCTATGACACGCTGGGCACTGACGAAGGTGTAGCACGTGCATTTGCAAAGCTAGACACCATCAAAGATGATGTTGTTTGGTGGACTGCTGGTGCGGAAACTCCTCAGCTTTTGGCGGATGGCGAAGTTGTCTTTGGCTCGACCTTCAACGGTCGTCTGTTCTCGGCCATTGCCGAGCAGAACCAGCCAATTGGTATGCTGTGGGACATGCAGTCGTTTGACCTTGATGGTTGGATCTTGCCTGCGAACCTGCCTGCTGACCGCAAAGCGCGCGCGTTGGACTTCTTGAAGTTCGCAACCGATACCCAGCGTCTGGCGGATCAAGCGGCTTACATTTCTTACGGTCCTGCACGTGCATCCTCCGCACCGCTGGTTGGTCAGCATGCTGAGCTTGGCATCGATATGGCGCCACATATGCCGACAGACCCCGACAACGCGGGCAACATTCACGTCTATGACTACGAATGGTGGGCTGACAACCGTGACGATCTGAACGCAAAGTTCGAAGCATGGTTGGCTAAGTAATTGCCACATCGGAGGGGGCCTTTGGTGGCCCCTTCCACCCCAGATTTTTTCTACTGACTTTTAAAAAACATTCGTTAGTCACTTTAGACAGCTGCAAACAAAACAAAAAAGGCGAAAGCCGACAGGGATGATATGAGCGATATGACGGATACCGGCCCGGTTCTGGCCGCAGATGGGACCCCTCTTAAGCGCAGTTTGGCGCGGGCACTCAGGCGTCAAAAGTTGCGCGCCCTGATGTTGATCGCACCGCTGCTGCTGTTTATTCTGATCAGCTTTATTTTGCCTGTGGGCGATATGCTTTATCGTTCCGTTCAGAACGACATTGTGTCGAAGACATTGCCAAATACAGTTGTGGCGTTGGAAAGCTGGGACGCCAATTCGGGCGAACTGCCAGAAGAAACGGTTTTTGCCGCGATGGCGACGGATTTGAAATCCGCGGCAGCTGCCAAAATCCACACCAAAGTTGGTGGGCGCCTGAACTATGAAAACCCGGGCATCTCATCGCTGTTTCGCAAAACGGGTCGCAAGGCCAAGAAGTTTGATCTTGAGGCTGAAACGGTCTGGAAAGACGAGCTGATTGATATCAACAAAGGGTGGGGTGACCCGGATGTTTGGCGCACAATTCAAACCTATTCTTCTCCGATCACGGCGGGTTACTTCCTGAATGCCATCGACATGCGGGTTGGCCCGGATGGGGCAGAGGCACGTCCTGAAGAAGAACAGATCTATATGAACCTTCTAAAGCGCACGCTTTGGATGTCGATGATGATCACGGTCAGCTGTATCCTGTTGGCGTATCCAGTGGCCTGGATCTTGGCGAACCTGCCTGCGCGCAAAGCGAATCTTTTGATGATCCTGGTGTTGTTGCCGTTCTGGACATCTTTGTTGGTGCGGACGTCTGCCTGGAAAATTCTGCTGCAACAGCAGGGGGTTATTAACGACATCCTCGTGTGGTTACATATTGTTCCAGATGATGCGCGTTTGGTGATCATCAACAACCAATTCGGGACCATTGTGGCGATGACCCACATTCTGTTGCCCTTTATGATTTTGCCTATGTATTCGGTGATGCAGACCATTCCTGTCACCTATTTGCGTGCGGCGAAGTCACTGGGTGCGACCGACTGGACGGCCTTTTGGCGGGTCTATTTCCCGCAAACCATTCCGGGCATCGGTGCGGGGTCGATCCTCGTGTTCATTCTGGCGATTGGTTACTACATCACACCAGCTTTGGTGGGCGGGACAAAAGGCACGTTCATTTCGAACCAGATTGCCTTCCATATCTCGACCTCGCTGAACTGGGGTCTCGCGGCGGCACTTGGCGCCATTCTTCTCGCGGTCGTTCTGGTCCTTTACTGGGCATATGATCGGATCGTGGGCATCGACAACGTGAAGCTGGGATAAAGATTATGAGCGGACTTCCTCCTTATGCCTCCACCGGTCAACGCGTCTGGTACTATACGTTCCGGGTGATCTGCGGCCTGATCTTCTTTTTCCTGATTGCACCGATTGTGGTGGTGATCCCGCTGAGCTTTAACGCTCAGAACTTCTTCACCTTCACGCCGGAAATGCTGCGTTTGGATCCAGCAGGCTTTTCGTTAAAACATTATCGGGACTTCTTTACAGATTCGGGTTGGCAGGCGGCCTTGTGGAATTCGGTGCGCATTGCACCGGTGGCGACGATCATCTCAGTCTCATTGGGCACCTTGGCGGCGATTGGTCTAAGCCAAGACCACGTGCCGGCACGACGTGCGATTATGGCGATCTTGATCTCGCCCATGATTGTACCGCTGATTATTTCGGCGGCCGGCATGTATTTCTTCTTCTCACGTATCGGCCTGCAAGGCAGTTACTGGGGGGTTGTGCTGGCGCATGCTGCATTGGGTATTCCCTTTGTGATCATCACGGTAACCGCAACGCTGGTGGGCTTTGATCGCTCGCTGACGCGGGCGGCGGCCAATATGGGCGCGGACCCTGTGACCACCTTTTTCCGCGTGCAAATGCCATTGATCCTGCCCGGTGTTATTTCGGGCGCTTTGTTTGCCTTTATCACCTCGTTTGACGAAGTGGTTGTGGTGCTGTTTGTTGGCTCTGCTGGTCAGAAAACCCTGCCTTGGCAGATGTTCCTTGGTCTGCGCGAACAGATCTCACCCACGATCCTTGCGGTTGCGACAATCTTGGTGGTTGTCTCTATCGCTCTGCTGACCACGGTTGAGTTGTTGCGCCGCCGGTCTGAGCGGTTGCGGGGAATGTCGCCGGGCTAAATCTGGCATCATCTGAACATAAACGGCGCCCTTGAATTGGGGCGCCGTTTTTTTTGCGTAAACTTTCGGGGTTTTGCAACCTGCTGTCGCTTGGGAAAGGAATTGTTAACCCTTTTCCGGCAAGCCTGAGGCTATGGCCCGGACCGCACCGAACATCCCCCCCTTGCAGCCCCTCGTGAGCGGCACTACTCTCTTGTAAGGTTGGTCCAGAACGGGCCTTCACGCGAGTATATGAAAGCAGGCAGAATGCACGACCCTATTGATCAATATAACAACACCCTTGTTCCCATGGTTGTGGAGCAGACCTCGCGCGGCGAACGGGCCTATGATATCTTCTCGCGCCTGTTGAAAGAGCGGATCATCTTTGTAAACGGCCCGATTCACGATGGCATGTCGACCTTGATTGTGGCGCAGCTTTTGCACCTCGAGGCGGAAAATCCGAAAAAAGAAATTTCAATGTATATCAACTCGCCGGGTGGTGTGGTGACGTCTGGTCTGTCGATTTACGACACCATGCAATACATCAAACCTAAGGTGTCGACCTTGGTGATTGGTCAGGCCGCATCGATGGGGTCTGTCCTCTCGGTCGCAGGCGAGGCTGGTATGCGCTTCTCACTGCCACATTCGCGTATCATGGTTCACCAACCCTCTGGTGGCTTCCAAGGTCAGGCGACCGACATCATGATTCACGCAGCAGAGACCCAAAAGGTTAAGGACACGCTGCATTCCATCTATGTGAAGCACACCGGGAATACTTTGAAGTCGGTCGAAAAGGCGCTGGAGCGTGATAATTTCATGTCACCAGAAGAGGCCAAAGAGTGGGGGCATATTGACGAAATCGTCGAAAATCGCCCGAAAACAGACGAAGAATAATGCATTGTCAGGGCTCGGTTTCCGATCTGAGCCCTGACAATACCACAGCCGGGGCGGAAAATCGCATTGTACCCGGCTGGCCCCTGTCCTAAGCTAGCGCAGACGGGCACACTCATGGCCCAAATGGGCATTTCAGGTTTTGGGCTTTGGCCCTAGGAAAGACAAAATGGCGAACAATTCCTCCGGCGACAGCAAAAACACCCTCTATTGTTCCTTCTGCGGAAAGAGCCAACACGAGGTGCGCAAGCTGATTGCGGGGCCAACCGTGTTTATCTGCGACGAATGTGTCGAACTGTGCATGGACATCATCCGCGAAGAAACAAAATCCGCAGGCCTTAAGGCCGCAGATGGCGTGCCAACTCCGCAAGAGATTTGCGGTGTTCTGGATGATTATGTCATTGGCCAAGGGCACGCAAAGCGCGTTCTTTCTGTTGCGGTGCACAACCACTACAAACGCTTGAACCATGCCGCGAAATCTGGTGATGAGATTGAGTTGGCGAAATCCAACATTATGCTAATCGGTCCAACGGGGTGCGGTAAAACCCTTTTGGCGCAAACTCTTGCGCGGATTTTGGACGTTCCGTTTACAATGGCGGATGCCACGACACTGACCGAAGCGGGCTATGTGGGCGAGGATGTTGAAAACATCATTCTCAAACTTTTGCAGGCGTCCGAATACAATGTGGAACGCGCCCAACGTGGCATCGTTTACATTGATGAAGTCGACAAAATTACCCGTAAGTCTGACAATCCTTCGATCACACGTGACGTGTCGGGCGAGGGTGTTCAACAGGCTTTGCTGAAGATTATGGAAGGCACTGTCGCCTCTGTTCCTCCGCAGGGCGGGCGCAAGCATCCTCAGCAAGAATTTCTGCAGGTGGATACGACAAATATCCTTTTCATCTGTGGCGGGGCTTTTGCTGGGCTTGACCGGATCATTGCGCAACGTGGCAAAGGATCGGCGATCGGATTTGGTGCTGAGGTTAAAAATGACGACGATCGCGGCGTTGGCGAGATCTTCCAAGAACTTGAGCCAGAAGATCTGTTGAAGTTCGGTTTGATTCCCGAATTTGTTGGTCGTCTTCCTGTAATTGCGACGCTTGAAGATCTTGACGCCGATGCGTTGATTACTATTTTGACCGCGCCGAAAAATGCCTTGGTCAAACAATATCAGCGCCTGTTTGAAATCGAAGAGGCACAGCTGACATTTACCGAGGATGCTTTGGCGGCGATTGCCAAGCGGGCGATTGAACGCAAAACCGGCGCGCGCGGCCTGCGTTCCATCATGGAAGACATCCTTCTGGATACAATGTTTGACTTGCCAGCATTGGAAAATGTTGACGAGGTGGTGGTGAATGAAGAGGCTGTGACCGGTGAAAGCAAGCCTTTGATCATCTATGCGGATCACGAAAAAGAAGGTGCTTCGGCCAGCTAGGCCCGCCATGAAACACTTAAAAAGCCACCGCGATACGGTGGCTTTTTTGTTGAACGGCAGGAATTTGACCTAAAGTCGTCACAATAGGGGAATTTGGTGCAATGTACCGCCAATTCAGATGCAAAGCACTGGACCTTGGCGCCTTGTTACGCCATATGAAGAACAGACAATGCGGAGATTGAAATGCGGTTTATTCTGTCCCTTTTGACCTGGTATCACGGCGAAACCATCGGCACTCGACTGTTCACATGGCGCAAAGGCGTCAAGGTGGGGGAAGACGGGCAAGGCAACGTGTTTTACCGCAATCGCGACGATTCTCGTCGCTGGGTGATTTTCAACGGCGCGCCAGAAGCAAGCCGTGTCAGCCCAGAGTGGCATGGCTGGCTGCATCATACGTTTGACAATTGCCCAACGGATGCTCCGCTGACCCATAAAGAATGGGAAAAGCCGCATCAGGACAACCTGACAGGTACGGCTTTGGCTTATGCGCCTGCGGGTTCTTTGCGCAATGCAAAGCCTGCGGAACGTCGTGATTATGAGGCGTGGCAGCCTGAATAATCCGCACGAGTTGCAGATATTAAGCAGATAATGGGGACGTTATGGGCCAATCACACACAACCGAGGTGATCACTGGTGGCATCGTTCTTGTCGCGGCCGCTGGTTTCATGTTCTTTGCCAGTCAGATTGTCGGCTTGTCGGGATCGGGAAGTCTGGACAGTTATTCTGCGTCTTTTCGTACAGCTGATGGGATCTCGGTCGGGACAGATGTTCGTCTTGCTGGTGTGAAGGTGGGGCAGGTGTCTGACATCACATTGAACCCACAAACATTTCGCGCCGAGGCCTCGTTTTCCGTCCAATCTGACGTGACCTTGCCCGATGACACCGCTGTTATCATTTCCTCCGAAGGGCTGCTTGGCGGTTCATACGTTGAGCTTCTGCCTGGTGGATCGCCCCTGAATCTTGAGCCTGGTGCCGAGATTGAAGATACGCAAGGATCCGTGAGTTTGGTCCAGCTATTGATGAAGTTTGTGTCGAATGGCGAGGATGACAAGTGATCTGGCGCGCATTCGCAATTGCTGTGGCCACGCTGTCTGTCACAACCGCGGTGGCCCAAACGGCGAAAGCCCCCGGTGCGGTGCTGCGTGGCTTGGACAAAGTGTCAGGGACACATGAGGATTTGATCCTGAAGGCGGGTGATACCGTTGGCTTGGGCAAGCTGCAGATCACGTTGGGGGAATGTCGCTATCCAACGGACAACCCTTCGGGTGATGCCTATGCGTGGCTTGTTATTCGCGATGGCAATGCTGAACAAACGACGTTTGAGGGTTGGATGGTTGCCTCAAGCCCCGCCTTGAATGGTCTGGATCATCAGCGTTACGATGTTTGGGTTCTCAACTGTACGACTGAATGAGCATCCGGTAGCGGCTTTGCTGTGATCTCTGCCTTGTACAAAAGGGCTTCTTTTAGGCGGTATTGATACAAAGCACGTGGAATTTCCACGGCGCCCATGCTGGCAAGATGGTCAGTGATAAACTGGGTGTCAAACAGCTTAAATCCACAGTTTTTCAGATGTTGATTTAGAAAAGCCAAGGCAACTTTTGAGGCATTTTTTTCGCGGGAGAACATACTTTCGCCAAAAAACGCCCCCCCAAGAGTGACCCCATAAACGCCACCGACCAGCGTTTCCCCCTTCCAGATCTCAATGGAATGCGCGTGTTCCTTTTGGTGTAGCTGCTCATAGAGGGAAAAAATCTCGTCGTTGATCCAAGTTTCATCCCGGTCTGCACAGCCTTCCACCACCCCTTTGAAATTTTGATTGAGGGTGACACGAAAGGGCATCTTGCGGATGAAGCGCGCAAGCGATCGGGAAAGGTGAAATTGATCAAGCGGAAAGATGCCGCGATCTGTTGGGTCCACCCAGAAAATCTCGGGGTTATCCCGGCTGTCTGCCATGGGAAAAATCCCCATGGCATAAGCACGTAACAACATATCTGCTGTAAGAGGAGGGGGAGGGGCCAAGGCCCTTACCCCATATTTTCTTCGAGCCAGCGCTCTAACCAGTGGATGTCATAGTTCCCGGACAGCACGTCAGGCTCTGCCAGCAAGGCGTGGAAAAGCGGGACCGTGGTGTCCACACCATCCACGATCAATTCCCCCAAGGCGCGTTGTAGGCGCGATAACGCCTCTGGACGGTCCCGACCATGCACAATCAGTTTGCCGATCAGGCTGTCGTAATAAGGCGGGATGGAATAGCCGTCATACAGCGCCGAGTCCATACGCACCCCAAGCCCGCCGGGCACGTGGTATTGCGTGACCTTGCCGGGGCAGGGTGCAAAGTTTGGCAAGCGTTCAGCGTTGATCCGAATTTCGATGGCGTGGCCGTTCATGTCCAGATCCTTTTGACCAAAGGACAGTTTCATGCCCTCGGCTACTCGGATTTGTTCACGTACCAGATCGACACCAAAGATCGCCTCGGTCACCGGGTGTTCCACCTGAAGGCGGGTGTTCATTTCGATGAAATAAAATTCGCCGTTTTCAAACAGAAACTCGATTGTACCTGCGCCGCGATAACCCATCTCGGCGATCGCATTGGCACAGATCGAGCCAATTTTTTCACGCTGTTCTGGGGTGATACAGGGGCCGGGGGCTTCTTCGAATACTTTTTGGTGGCGCCGCTGTAGCGAACAATCGCGCTCGGCCAAATGCACCCCGCCGCCTTGACCGTCACCAAACACCTGAACTTCGATGTGACGTGGTGTCTGAAGGTATTTCTCCATATAGACTTCGTCGTTTCCAAAGGCACTTTTGGATTCAGAGCGCGCAGTTGAGAACGCGATATCAATATCCGCTTCGGTTTCGGCCACTTTCATACCGCGACCACCACCACCTGCTGTGGCTTTGATGATCACAGGATAGCCCATTTCCGCCGCGGCTTTGCGGGCCGCTGCGATGTCCGGAACGCCACCTTCGGAACCCGGAACAACTGGGATACCCAAGTTGATTGCGGTTTCCTTGGCCGTGATTTTATCGCCCATCATGCGGATGTGTTCCGCCGAGGGGCCGATAAATGTGATCTCGTGATCTTCTAGAATCTGTACGAAATTCGCATTTTCAGACAGGAAGCCATAGCCGGGGTGAACCGCTTGTGCGCCTGTGATTTCACAAGCTGCGATGATGGCAGGGATCGAAAGATAGCTTTCAGTGCCAGACGGCGGGCCAATACAAACGCTTTCGTCGGCCATACGCACATGCATGGCATCAACGTCAGCGGTGGAATGCACTGCGACAGTTTTGATGCCCATTTCACGTGCGGCACGAATGACGCGTAGGGCGATTTCGCCACGGTTGGCAATGAGGATTTTATCGAAATGGGCCATGATGTGTGCCTTATTCGATGATCATAAGAGGGGCGCCGAACTCAACCGCGGCACCATCTTCGACCAGGATCCGTTTGATCTTACCGGCGCGGGGCGCAGGGATCTGGTTCATGGTTTTCATTGCTTCTACGATCAACAGCGTCTGACCTTCGGTCACGGTGTCGCCAACGCTCACAAACGCGGGGGTGCCCGGTTCGGCCTGCAAATAAGCGGTTCCAACCATCGGCGAGGGGACAGCGCCCGGATCGCTTGCTGGATCTTCGTTGGCAACAGGTGCCGTGGCAACCGGGGCTGCGGCAGGTGCCGCCGCAGGGGCGGCCATAGCGGGCGGCGCCATTTGTGTCATCTGGACAACCTCTTTGGCACGGCTCACGCGCACATTCAGGCTGTCATTTTCGCCATAGTCACGCATGACTTCCAGTTCTGTCAGGTCGTTTTCCTGCAAGAGCTTGGCCAGAGCCTCAATAAAGGCCACATCGGTTTCGTGGTTTTTCTTGGACATGGATCCTCGCCTTTTTACGCGCCCGGTCTGATGCCGGGCCATATCTGATTGGTTACATATAGAGCGTGACGTAAGGGGAGAAAAGCGCGAACCCCACCAAAAGTGCATTTTGACGAGGTTCTTTACAGTAGTTTGTGGTGATGAGGTCCATTGCGCCCTTTTTTGCGAGCTTTGGCTGGTCGTGTGACCTTTCAGATTTAAACAGGAATAACGTCAGGTTTGGCTGCCTCTGATAAAGCAATCTGCGGCGTGTTCGGCTGCACTTCTGTTTGAGATGGCGGCAATGGGTTTATGGTTGCTGGCATAGCACCGGCGTCCGTTCCATGCGAGTTGTTGGCAGATGACTGACCTTCAGGCGCATTCTCCACGCTTTGCTTTGCCGTGTTGCTGGCCCCCTCATTCACCGCAGGGTCAGTTGCCCGAATGGCGTCTGCATTGGTGTCTTTGGCGCGGTTTGCTTCGATCCGCGCAAGGATGGTTTGCAGGTCTTGTTCGACCTCAAGCAAGGTGATTTGAAAGCTTGGGGTTGGGCCAGTTTGGGAATAGGGGTCGATCGTCGACTGATCCCCATTTGCATCCGAGCGGTTTTTTAGGACGCGGTAATCAGCAGCGTTATCTGCCGAACCCTGTCCATTTGCCGTATGTGCATCAGTATGTGCCTGTTCAGCGCCGGGGCGTGTTTCCACTCGGGTCACGTCCGGCGCACCGGACACCGCGCTGTGTGCCGCGACTGTGGCCACTGCGCTGATCGGCGACGGTGCCATGATATCCATTTTTTTGTTGCTCCGTATTAGACGAAGCCCCCACCACCGTTCAAATTATAGGGTGATGGTTTGTGAAGTGTTAATTTCTCAATGAATCGGTAACGATGGTTAGAAAATTGTTAACATTG
The DNA here is from genome assembly GCA_965367685.1 of uncultured Planktotalea sp. Taxonomy (GTDB): domain Bacteria; phylum Pseudomonadota; class Alphaproteobacteria; order Rhodobacterales; family Rhodobacteraceae; genus Aliiroseovarius. Next base: position 51,454 of record CBDUJY010000011.1, read on the forward strand.
GGGCGACCACAACAGGTCGCCGGGCGTAGCACATCGCTATTTTGGACTTAAAGCCGCACGGTACATTTGTTCCAAAAAGACAGCGGCTTGTTCATAATGACTGTCCCCGTCTGGTGACAGAATGCCACGAACCTGTGCGTCAAAGTCTGCATAATGTTGTGTGGTTGCCCAGATTGAAAAAATCAAATGATGAGGATCAAGTGCAGCAATGCGTCCTTCGCGGGCCCAGCCCGAAATAACAAGCGCTTTTTCATCGACCAATTTACGCAATGGGCCTTCGATTTGGCCCATGATACGGGGCGCGCCTTGCACAATCTCATTTGCAAAAAGGCGACTTTCCTTGGGCAAAACACGCGCCATTTCCAGTTTTCTTAGCACATATGCAACAATTTCTCCGATAGGCTCCCCATCAGGTTCTAATGCCTCAAGAGGTTCCAACCAGTTGTCCATCAACGCAGACAAAAGGGCGCCATGCACGGCGTCTTTTGACGGAAAATAGTAAAGCAAATTGGGTTTTGAAAGGCCGGCCGTATGGGCGATTTGATCCAAAGTTGCACCGCGAAACCCATGTAAGGAAAACACCTCAAGCGCGGCTTCCAAAATCGCGGCGCGATTGCGTTTCTGAATTCGGGTTTGGGGACGTGAACTGACCATATACTTTTCCTGCTCCCGACAGATTGTCATCACATGACACACTTATAATTTGGTTTACTACAGCGGCATGCCTGCGAATTTAGCAACCAGCTCGGGCAGTTTTCTAGCCCCAAATTTTTGTAAAAGACGCGCGCGATGTGCCTCTACTGTACGGTAGGATAGGCCAAGGCGCAGGCCAATTTCTTTTGACGTTTCGCCCTGACATGTCAGGATTGCCACCTCGCGCTCGCGCATGGTTAATTCCACAATCGGACGCTCTGATGACAGGTCAACAAAGCTCCAAACCCCTTTTTTAAATGGATCTTCGGGCGTCAAAGAGGTGCCGCGCACCCGGCACCAAAACAGATCCCCATCAAGCCGCCGCATGACGCGTTCGTCTTCGTAACGTCCTGTTTCTCTTAGGATATCCCCGCCAACGGTGGCGACTTTTTCGTAATCCTGAAGAGAGGGATATAACCGTTCAAGCGGCATATCTGAGAACGTGGTAATGTCTTCGCCGAAAATTTCGGCAAAGCGATAGTTGCACTGAACTACGATACGGTTTTCGGTAAGCGCGAGCCCGGTTGGGGCGTGCAGGAAGGCAATGTCCATTTGCGTCATTTCGGTATCCTGCCAAATCTGGGGGCGTATTTCTACCCGCTTGTGCGGGCGGGGCACGTGCGGGGATAATTCAACGATCACAAAGGAGAAGGCAATGGTGCAAATCGTCGGATGGGGCCACACAAAGTTCGGAAAAATGCCAGATATGGATCTGGAAGCGTTGATTGTATCTGCGGGACGTGAGGCGCTGGAACATTCTGGCGTTGCCCCCGGTGATGTGGGGGGCATTTGGCTTGGGCATTTCAACGGCGGAATGGTGGGCGATGGGTTCCCCTCGTCCATGGCGCTGTCTATCCATGATGACCTTCGGTTTACGCCGTCGACCCGGTTGGAAAATGCCTGCGCATCTGGGGCTGCGGCGATTTATGCTGCGCGCGATGCCATTGAAAGTGGTCGGGTCAAGATCGCGCTGGTGATTGGCGTGGAAAAGATGACCCACCTTTCGACGAACGAGGTCGCAAAAACCCTTGGTCATGCGTCCTATCAAGCCCAAGAGGCGGGGATGTCGTTCCCTCAGGTGTTTGCCGGGTTTGCGCAGGCGTATTTTGAGAAATGGGGCGATCACAGCGAAACGCTTGCGCGGATTGCATCAAAAAATCACGCCAATGCAATGCGTAACCCTCTGGCTCAGTTGCACAAAGAGTTGCCAGTGGGGTTTTGCGCTGAGGTCAGTGAAAAGAACCCAATGGTTGCGGCCCCCTTAAAGGTGACGGATTGTTCATTGGTGTCAGATGGGGCGGCGGCGCTTGTTATGGTCGCGGATGATGTGGCCAAATCGATGCCGCGTGCTGTGCGTTTTGCGGCAAGCCATCAGGTCAATGATTACCTGCCGATGTCGCGCCGCGATTTAACCGCCTTTGAAGGCCCGAAGCGCGCCATTTTAGGGGCGTTAACAGAGGCGGGCATGGGGCTTGCAGACCTAGATGTTGCAGAGGTCCACGACTGTTTCACCATTGCTGAACTGATGATCTATGAAGCGATGGGGTTGGCAGAACCGGGGCAGGGTATGCGTGCCCTGGAGGACGGGGTTGTCCTGCCGGGGGGCGCGCTTCCGGTGAACCTGTCGGGCGGGTTAAAGGCCAAAGGGCACCCCGTGGGGGCCACGGGTGTCTCGATGCATGTTATGGTTGCGCGACAGGTGTCGGGGTTTGCGGAGGATATGCAGGCTGAAGGCGCTGAACGGGGGTTGGTCTTCAACATGGGCGGCTCAGGTGTGGCGTCATATGCGTCGATTTTGGAGGCCGTGAAATGAACTTAGTACTTTGGTTGGAACGCACAGCGAAGGTACATGGCGCATGTCCCGCGATCTTTAAGGGTGACGTTCAAGTGCATGATTACACGTCTTTTTACAGCTCCGCGTTAGGTCTTTCAGGGGCTCTGGGCGCGCGGGGTGTTGCCCCCAGTGATCGTGTGGCTTTGTTTATGCACAACTGCCCCGAATATTTGCTGGGTTTGTATGGCGCATGGGCCGCTGGCGCCGGGGTGGTCCCGATCAACGCCAAGCTTCATGCCAAAGAGGCGGCCTATATATTGGAAAATTCAGGCGCGAAACTTGTGCTGGTCACGCCTGAGCTTGGCAAAGAATTGGCGCAGGTCAGTGATCTTCCGATGGTTGATGTGACATCAGATGAATTTACGGCAATGTGCGCTGATACCGCACGAGATATCATACCGCGCACAGACAGCGATCTGGCTTGGCTGTTCTATACGTCAGGCACAACGGGGCGCCCCAAAGGGGTGTTCATCAGCCACGGTATGATCCGATCGACATCATTGTCCTATCTTTTGGATTGCGATCAGGTTCAGGCTGAAGATGCTGCCTATTACATGGCCCCAATGAGCCACGGCGCCGGGATTTATGCCCCGATCCATGTGGCAAAAGCCGCACGGCACATCACACCGGCGTCTGGCGGGTTTGACGAGATGGAATTGCTTGAGGCCGCTGAAAAACAAGGCCCGTTGTCAATGTTTATGGCGCCCACCATGGTTCGCCGCTTGACGGATGTGGCCAAGCAGTCTGGAAAACGCGGCAAAGGTATCAAGACCATCGTTTACGGCGGTGGGCCGATGTATCTGGCGGATATCGTGGATGCGGTGGATTGGTTTGGCCCTCGATTTGCGCAGATTTATGGTCAGGGGGAATGTCCGATGGCCATCACCGCTTTGCCTAAAAATGAGGTTGCAGATCGCAGCCATCCACGTTGGAAAGAGCGGCTTGCCTCGGTCGGCCGGGCGCAATCTGTGGTCGAGGTCATGATCGGTGATGAGGCTGGGCAACCGCTCCCGGTTGGCGAGGTCGGAGAGATCATGGTGCGCGGCACACCGGTCATGCCGGGGTATTGGCAAAATCCAGAGGCCACAGATAAAACGCTTGTGGATGGCTGGTTGATGACCGGCGACATGGGATTTCTGGATGAGGATGGCTATCTGACCATGCGGGATCGGTCAAAGGATGTGATCATTTCAGGCGGTACAAATATCTATCCCCGAGAGGTGGAAGAGGCCTTGCTGTCGCATCCGTCCGTTCACGAGGTGTCGGTTGTTGGGCGGCCAAGTGATGAATGGGGCGAAGACGTGGTTGCCTTTGTGGTGTCCGCGCCCGGCGGGTCCGCAAATGAAGCTGAGCTTCAGGCGCACTGCCTTGCACAAATCGCACGTTTCAAGCGCCCCAAAGCCTATTTTTGGCTCTCAGAATTGCCTAAAAACAACTATGGAAAGGTCTTAAAGACCGAGCTGCGCGACAAATTAAAGGGCTGATCGCTGACGGTTTGTGGCCTGCGATCAGCCGGGACAGATGCGTATTGATTTAGCAGGGCGCGGTGTAATACCCACCTTGACCATCAGAATAGGCGCATTCGTTGGTTTCATTGTGCTTCGCGATAAGGTTGCCGGCGGCGGCCCCTGCGATTGCGGCAACAATGGTCCAGTTAGAATTTGCATCAAGCAAGCTGGCGGCGGCCAGCCCTGCGCCGGCGCCAGCGATGGTGCTGATGGCGCGTTGTTGATCTGCCGGAAGCTGTTGGCACCCTGCCAACCCAAGGCTGGCGGCAAATGTCAAAGTGATGAGGTGTTTATACATGGTCTGCCCTTTCTGTATCGTTTGCTGCCCCTAGCTTTTCGTGTCTTGTGGTTTCACGCAAACTTACAATTGATTGCCCTAGAAAACGGCAAGTTCCAGCGCACAAAAAAGCGCCGATGCGTTAGCACCGGCGCTGAAAGATGAGGGCCCAAACCCATCATTGTCGGGCCCACTTGGGGAGTTTGGTTAGCGTTTCAGGCGGTTTTCGATCAATTCTTCAACCACCGAAGGATCCGCCAAGGTCGAGGTGTCGCCAAGCGCGCCGAAATCATCTTCGGCAATTTTTCGTAAGATGCGCCGCATGATCTTGCCGGACCGTGTTTTGGGCAGGCCTGGGGACCACTGGATGTGATCGGGGCTGGCGATTGGGCCGATTTCGGTGCGGACCCAATTGCGCAGTTCCGTTTTCAAATCGTCCGTGTACTCTTCTCCGTCCATCAAGGTGACATAGCAATAAATGCCTTGTCCTTTGATATCATGGGGGAAACCAACCACGGCGGCCTCGGACACTTTGGCGTGGGCGACAAGCGCGCTTTCCACTTCGGCGGTGCCCATGCGGTGACCCGAGACGTTGATCACATCATCCACGCGGCCGGTGATCCAGTAATAGCCATCTGCGTCGCGCCGGCAGCCATCACCGGTGAAGTAATAGCCTTTGTAATCGGCAAAATAGGTTGCCACAAACCGGTCATGATCGCCGTAAACGGAACGCATCTGCCCCGGCCAGCTGTCTTTCATGCACAAAACGCCTTCGGCTTCGGTTGAGGTGATCTCTTCGCCTGAAGTTGGATCAAGAATAACAGGTTGAACGCCAAAGAACGGCGTCGTGGCCGACCCTGGTTTGGTCGCTGTAGCGCCCGGTAGAGGCGTCAAAAGATGCCCGCCGGTTTCGGTCTGCCACCACGTGTCAACGATGGGGCAGCTGCCTTTGCCAACAACGTCATTGTACCAGTTCCACGCTTCGGGATTGATTGGTTCGCCCACGGTGCCCAAGACCTTTAGTGATGAGAGATCACATTTGGTCACGAAGTCTTCGCCACGTGCCATCAACGCACGGATTGCTGTGGGGGCTGTGTAGAATTGATTGACCTTGTGCTTTTCACAAACCTGCCAAAACCGTGAGGCATCCGGGTAAGTGGGCACGCCTTCGAACATCAGCGTGGTCGCGCCATTGGCCAGCGGGCCATAGACGATATAGCTGTGGCCGGTGACCCAGCCCACGTCCGCAGTACACCAGTACACATCGCCCTCGTGGTAATCGAACACATATTCATGGGTCATCGCGGCCCAAAGAAGATAGCCGCCAGAGGTGTGCACAACCCCTTTGGGTTGGCCTGTTGAACCAGACGTGTAAAGGACAAACAACGGATCCTCTGCGTTCATGGGTTCGGCTGGGCAATCGGCTGAGGCATTTGCCATCATCGCAGAATAGCTGTGATCGCGGCCGTCAATCATGGCGACATCGCCCCCGGTGCGTTCCACCACCAAGACTGGGGTTTTGCCCAGATCGCCATGCTCAAGGGCGGCATCCACATTGGATTTTAGCGGTGTATTACGTCCGCCACGCGGTGCTTCGTCCGCCGTGACCACAAGGGCCGCGCCACAGCCTTCGACACGTGCGGCAAGGGCTTCTGGCGAAAAGCCCGCAAAGACGATCGAATGGATGGCGCCAAGACGGGCACAGGCCAGCATCGCGTAAGCGGCTTCGGGGATCATCGGAAGATAAAGAACAACCCGGTCGCCTTTTCCAACGCCCATCTCTTTGTAAACATTCGCAAGTTTGCAAACATTTTCATGCAACTCACGATAGGTGATGTTCTTGGACACATTTGGATCATCGGCTTCCCAGATGATCGCGGTTTGATCTGCACGGGTGGCCAAATGGCGGTCGATACAGTTGGCGGCGATGTTCAATTCGCCATCTTCAAACCATTTGATCGAGACGTCAGGGTGCGCAAAGCTCACGTTTTTCATGACGGTGGGCGTCTTGGTCCAATCAAGGCGGGCCGCGTGTTCGCGCCAGAAATGATCCGCGTCATTCACGCTGGCGTCATACATCGCGGTGTATTTGGCCGCATTGATATGGGCGTTTGCTGTAAACTCGGCTGAGGGCGGGTAGGTTTTGTCACTCATTGGTGAGCCTCTTCCTGTCGTCATGTTCTGGTTCGGAGCAGGGGATCACCTGTTGGCGCCCCTGTCCAGAGTGAATGTTTACGCAAGGTTAGATTGCGAGGTATTCGTTACGAAGCGCTTCGTTTTCAAGCACCTCATTTGCTGATCCATCATAAACCACGCTGCCAGTATCAAGGATCACAGCACGATCCGCGAGTTGCAGCGCACGCACGGCGTTTTGCTCAACGATCACGGTGGTAATGCCCTGTTCCTTAATGATGTTGAGCGTCTTTTCGATCTCATCCACAATCACGGGTGCCAGGCCTTCATAGGGTTCATCCAAAAGCAAAACCTTGATGTCACGCACAAGCGCGCGCGCGATGGCCAGCATCTGTTGTTCACCCCCCGAAAGGGTTGTGCCCTCTTGTTTGCGGCGTTCTTTCAGGCGGGGGAAAAGTTCATAGACGCGTTCCAACGACCAGCCAACAGGTTCCACGATTTGCGCCAGTTGCAGGTTCTCTTCAACGGTCAGCCCCTGAATGATACAGCGATCTTCTGGCACCAGAGCCATACCCAATTGGGCGGCTTCATAGCTTTTGCGATCGTGCAAATGCTGGTGGTCCAACCAAATCTCGCCGTGGGTGACCATCGGTTCATCCATCCGCGCAATCGCACGCAGGGTTGATGTTTTGCCCGCGCCGTTACGGCCCAAAAGGGCAAGGATTTCACCCTCATGCACATTAAAGCTGATGCCCTGCACAATATAGCTTTCGCCATAATAGGCATGCAGGTCCCAGACCGAAAAATAGGCGGGTGCGGTGGCGGCGTGGTTGCGGTTCTTTGAAAAATCCTTGCCCTTGGGCTTGGGTTGATCTTTGAGCAATGTCTCTGTCATCGAAGAATCTGCCATGTCATGCTCCTTATTGCTGGGTCTCACCCAGATACGCTTCGCGCACCTTGGGGTGATCTTTGATGTTTTCGGGGCTGTCTTCGACCAAGGGCGTGCCCTGAGCCAAAACGGTGATCCGGTCAGCCAATGAGAACACAACATGCATGTCATGCTCAATAATCGCCATGGTGATGTCGCGCTTTTCCTTGATCTCTTTTAGCAGATCAATTGTGTTGTTGGTGTCGGCGCGCGCCATACCCGCGGTGGGTTCGTCCAGCAGCAGAAGCTTTGGATCCTGCACCAGACACATGGCCATTTCCAACCGGCGTTTGTCGCCCCGCGACATCGACGATGCGTGCATGTGCCGCTTGTCGATCATATTCACGTCGATCAGCATCTGCTCGGCTTTTTCCACCAGCTCTTTTTCATCCGCAACGCTTTCAAACGCGTGCATCCGAAAGCTGCCGTCGCGTTTGGCAAAGCAGGGGATCATCATGTTTTCCATCACGTCGAGATCGCCAAAGATCTCGGGTGTTTGGAACACACGGCTGACCCCCATTTGGGTGATGTCGTAAGGGGTGCGCCCCAACAGAGACTGCCCGTCGAACATCACCGACCCGGTGTCGGGGATCAGCTTGCCCACAAAACAGTTCAGCAATGTGGATTTGCCTGCCCCGTTGGGGCCGATGATGGCGTGCACGGTGTTTTCCTGCACGCTCAGGTTCACATCCCCAAGGGCTTGCAGACCACCGAAACGTTTGCCAACGCCTTTGACTTCAAGAATTCCCATCTTTCCGTCTCCTTTTACTCAGCCACGTGGGGCGCTTGTTTCGGGTGATGCTCGGGGTCGTCACTGTCGCCCCCGCGGCGATTCTTGATAAAGCTTTTGATGCGTTGGCCACCTTCGACCAGCCCACCGGGCAAGAAGATCACAACCAGCATAAAGAGCACGCCAGAGGTCATATGCCAGCCAGAGCCCACAAAGTGTTCCGCCGCCCAGATAACGATGCCTTCCAGCCCGTCCGGCAACCAGCCAAACCACTGGTGCAACACCTGCTCGTTGATCTTGGAAAAGATGTTTTCCATGTATTTGATCACACCAGCGCCCAGAACCGGGCCCATCATGGTGCCAACACCGCCAAGGATGGTCATCAGAACCACTTCGCCAGAGGCTGTCCACTGCATGCGTTCCGCACCGGCCAGTGGGTCCATTGAGGCGAGAAGACCGCCGGCCAGACCCGCATACATGCCTGAGATAACAAAGGCCGCAAGCGTGTAAGGTCGTGCATTCAGACCGGTATAGTTCAAGCGTTGCTGGTTTGATTTAATCGCGCGCAACATCAGGCCAAAAGGCGAGCGGAAGATGCGCAGGCTGAGGTAAAAGGCGAAGATCGCGATGATCGCACAGAAATAGTAACCAGCGGAGAAGGTAAACTCCCATGAACCGACGGCGATTTTCTGTGCCGCGCCCATTTCAATTCCAAAGAAGTGTGTGCCGGGAACATTGCCGCTTTCAGAAACCTGTTGGCCCAGGATACGTGGGTCATTCAGGGTCACTTGCAGGCCGGTTTCACCATTGGTGATCGGGGTTAGAACTGAATAAGCGAGGTTATAGCTCATCTGAGCAAACGCCAGTGTCAGGATCGAAAAGTAGATGCCTGAACGGCGCAAACTGACGTAGCCAATCACCAAGGCAAACAGACCCGACATGATCACCGCAAGGATCAGACCCGGCAGGACGTTCATGGACAGCAGTTTGAACATCCAAACCGCTGAATATGATCCCACACCTAGAAAGGCCGCGTGACCAAAGGAAAGGTAGCCCGTAAGGCCAAACAGAATGTTAAAGCCGATCGCAAAGATGCCGAAGATGGCAAAGCGTTGCATCAGATCAGGGTAGCCTGCGTTAAACTGGGCAAGGCCAGATCCTTCGGGGAAGGGTTGCAGCAGGATCGGGGTTGCCAATGTCAGGAAGACGACAATCAGCAGGAATTTCATATCTTTTTTATCAAGTCCAAGCATTGATTAGTCCTCCATCACGCCTTTGCGACCCATCAGGCCACGGGGGCGGGTGAGTAGAATGAGAATGGCCACCAGGTAGATGATGATTTGGTCGATGCCCGGGATGATCTGTTTGATCTCGTTCATCGAAGCAAAGCTTTCCAAAATACCCAACATAAAGCCCGCAAGCACCGCACCGGGCAAGCTGCCCATGCCGCCCACAACAACCACAACAAAGCTCAGCACCAAAAAGTCCATGCCCATGTGATAATTAGGCGAGTTGATCGGCGCATACATCACCCCGGCAAGCCCGGCCACAGCGGCGGCGATGCCAAACATGATGGTAAAGCGCTTGTCGATATTGATGCCCAAAAGGCCCACGGTTTCACGATCCGCCATGCCCGCGCGCACAACCATTCCGAAGGTGGTAAAGCGAAGGAAGGCAAAAACTGCACCGATTACAATGGCCGAGAAGGCGAAATAGACAAGGCGCCAGTAGGGATAGATGATGACGTTGGGGTCAAACCCCAGCATTGTCCCGAAATCAAAGCTGCCTTTGAATGCATCCGGTGCCGAGGTGGGGATGGGGTTGGCGCCGTAATAATGCTTGATCAGCTCTTGCATCACAATTGCCAGACCAAAGGTCACAAGGATTTGGTCCGCGTGGGGACGTTTATAGAAGTGTTTGATCAACCCGCGTTCCATCGCATAACCGACGAACAGCATAATCGGGATTGAAAAGACAATGGCCAGAGGAACCGACCAATCAATGATTGATGCCCCCATTTCTGGCCCAAACCAGCTTTCCACATAAGGTGTTTTGACCTTAAGGGGATTGCCAAGAAAGTCTTTTTGCGTCGGATCAAGCGTTTCAAAACTGATGCTAAACAGGCGTTGCATTGTAACCGCGCAGAAGGCGCCGATCATGAACAAGGCCCCGTGGGCAAAGTTCACAACACCCAATGTGCCGAAGATGAGAGTAAGCCCAAGCGCGATCATCGCGTAGGCAGAGCCCTTGTCGAGCCCGTTCAAGGTCTGAAGAAGAATGGCGTCCATAGTCCCCACCATTAAGTATGGTTTGAGAGCCCGGTCCCCTTGATTGAGGCCGGTTCAGGTGTCCCGCGCACCAAGATGCGCGGGTCGATTTTGTTGAAAGCTAACGCTTAGCCAGCGTTACACTGACCCAGGTTCCCGCCCGCAAACATTGGGTGGTTTGGATCATAAGTCACTTGCTCTGCCGGGGTGATTTCCACCACTTCCAGAAGGTCAAACTCGGATGTTGGGTTGTCTTTACCCTTCACAACCAGCACGTCTTTAAAGCACTGGTGGTCGTCGGCGCGGTAAATTGTCTTACCATTGCCCAACCCGTCAAATTCAAAGCCTTCCAGCGCTTCGCCCACACCACAAGGATTGTGGGTGCCAGCGCGCTCACATGCATCAGCATACAGCAGGGTTTGACAGTATACGGTGTGTGCCGCCTGCGAGGGTGGGAAGCCGTATTTGGTGCCAAAGGATTTCACGAACGCAGCCGAGCCAGCGTCGGTCAGGGACCAATGCCAGTTGGTTGAACCCAGAATGCCTTTGATGTTTTCACCAGCACCACGTGCCATCAGGCGCGAGAACAGTGGAACAACAATTTCAAAGTTGCGGCCATTGACCTGCTTTTCACGCAGACCAAACTGAACCGCGTTGGTCAGTGAATTCACCATGTTGCCGCCGTAGTGGTTCAGAACCAGAACGTCTGCGTCTGTTTGCAGAACCGGCGTGATGTAGCTTGAGAAGTCAGTGGCTGACAGCGGTGTTTTCACTGCGTTTACAGTTTCCCAGCCCAAAGCTTCGGTTGACGCTTTGATGCTTTCTTCCTGTGTCCAACCCCAAGTGTAGTCAGCGGTCAGGTGATAGGCTTTACGGTCGGTGCCGTAACGCGCAGCAAGCACAGGCGCCAAAGCAGCACCAGACATATACGCGTTAAAGAAGTGACGGAAGCCGTTGGCTTTCTTATCTTTACCGGTGGTGTCGTTCGAGTGGGTCAGACCCGCCATAAAGATCACGCCAGCTTCTTGGCACAGACCTTGAACAGCGATCGCAACACCCGAAGAAGACCCGCCAGTGATCATCACTGCGCCGTCTTTTTCGATCATCGATTTGGCTGATGCGCGTGCTGCGTCTGATTTGGTTTGGGTGTCACCGGTCACATATTCGACCTTCTTACCCAAGATACCGTTCCCCTGAAGCGCCTTTGAGCTGAAGGTGTTCAGCATGCCGCCGTCGCCTTCGCCGTTCAGGTGCTCAACAGCCAGCTGATAGGCGCGCAGCTCATCTGCGCCCTCATCCGCGTAGGGGCCGGTTTGTGGAACGTTAAAGCCAAGGGTGACGGTGCCACCTGTTGGTTCATTTGTATACGCAGCAGCTGAAGAAGCTGTGAAAATCGTCGGCAGCGCAACGCCTGCACCAGCAACAGCGCTGGTTTTGAGCAAGCCGCGACGCGTGAAATTCGAATTGGACATGTAATCCTCCCGTTTGGTTATTTTTGGGCTCGCACCTCCTCCGCGCGCACCCATGTCCTTTTACAGAACACATTCATTTTACGTTGGGTAATGAAAACTTCGCAACAAGGGCTTTTAAAATAACGATAATTTTGTTAATGAATGAACAGGTGAATTAACAGTTTTGTAAATTTTTTTTCTCGCACTTGCAGAAAGCCCCTCAAATAACAAGGAAAACCCATGCCAAAGACGCGTCTGACCGGAAGTAGAATTCGTGAAAGACGCCTGTATCTGGGGCAAAAACAGGCGGGTCTTGCGCGTGATGTCGGAATTTCAGCGGCCTACCTGAATTTGATCGAACACAATCGCCGCAGAATCGGCGGTAAGCTGTTAAATGATTTGGCCAAAGCTCTGTCCGTGGATCCCGTTCAACTGACGGAAGGGGCCGAGGATGCGTTGGTCAGCACCCTGCGCAATGCCGCCGTAAGGGTGCCGCAGGCCGGGGCTGAGACCGAAAAGGTTGAGGATTTGGCCGGGCGGTTTCCGGGGTGGACAGGCCTGATTTCCGCCCAACACCGCCGCATCGAAGAGTTGGAGTTGACGGTTGAGGCATTGACGGATCGGTTCACCCACGACCCACAACTTGCCGCAAGCCTGCATGAAGTGATTTCGACCGTGACCGCCATCCGTTCCACCGCGTCCATTCTGTCTGAGGGGCAGGATATTGATCCCGATTGGCAAGCGCGATTTTTGCGCAATATGCGCGAAGAAAGCCGCCGGTTGTCGGCCTCTGCGCAGGGATTGGTGGATTATCTGGACGCGGGCACTGATTTGGAGACGACCCCATTGGTGCCCCAAGAGGAACTTGTCGGATTTTTGTCGGACCACAGCTACCACTTTCCAGAACTGGAAGAGGGTGTGATGGAAGTGGGGGATCGGATCGCGCAGCTTCTGTCCGGATCAGATCGGTTGCAAAGTGACGAGGCCCGAACCCTCGCGCGGGCGTGGCTTGAACGCTATGTCGAAGATGCGCTGGCGTTGCCGATGGATGCGTTTGGGGCAAGGTGGCGACGAAATCCGGGCGATGCCGCTATGCTGGCGGAGGCGTTTGGGCAACCACTGGATCGCGTCTTACGCCGGGCGGCCTGTTTGCTCGCGGCTGAGGGGGAAGGTGGCGCGCAGGAACCGGGGTTGCTGATCTGTGACGGGGCGGGGGCCATTACCTACCGACGGCCTGTTGCGGGATTTGCGTTGCCCCGGTTTGGGGCGGGCTGTCCGCATTGGCCCCTTTATCATGCGTTGGCGCGTCCGGGCGCGCCGGTTTCTGGGGTGGTGGAAATGGGCGGGCGCACGCCAAAGCGGTTTCTGTGTCTTGCCATTGCGCGCGCTTACGGCGTGCAAAAGTTTGACGTGCCCCCTTTGCTAGAGGCGACCATGTTGATCCTTCCCGAGGATGAGGCCACACCTTTTGAGGGAGGGGCCACAAAAGTGGGCTCGTCTTGTCGGGTGTGCGCGCAAGTTGGCTGTCAGGCTCGGCGCGAGCCTTCTATCCTGACGGTTTCAAGCTGAGGTTGTTGAAAATCCTGATCGTTTGCTTGCGTTTGTATCAAGTCTTTTGACATGTGGCGCGGATTTCCACATAATTACCTGGGGTCGGCGGTAACATCCGCCTGCCGGGGAGGACAGATGAGCCAAATGACCGATCAGAGATCCGATCCTAGGATGGGTCAAGATCCTGAAACGCAAGAGACTTCGGTCTCGGCATCGGCACCGCGACAGGTGTTGGTGATTGAAGATGAACCCAATATTATCGAAGCAATCAGTTTTATCCTCAGCCGGGATGGGTGGGATGTGGCCACGCATTCGAATGGCGAAACCGCGGTCGAGGCCGTTCATAAACTGTTACCGGATGCTTTGATCTTGGATGTTATGTTGCCGGGCCGATCAGGTTATGACATTCTGCAGGACTTGCGCAAAGATGACGCCACGCGGGATCTTCCGGTGTTGATGTTAACGGCACGTGGCCAGAAAAATGACCGGGACTTGGCCGAACGGCTGGGGGTGAACAAGTTCATGACCAAACCGTTTTCCAATGCGGAAGTATTGGAAACGATGCGCGCGCTTGTGGGTGCGTAACGCAACATGACCCCCTCTCGTGAACCTCTTTTTCTCGCACGGCAGAATTACCGCAGACGTCGGATTTCGGATGCCGCGCGTCTGTTGCCTTTTTTGGGTGCGATATTGTTTATGCAACCTTTGCTGGCGTCGGGGCAGGGGGGGAATGGCACTGTCGGTTGGTTGGTTTACGTGTTTATGGTGTGGCTTTTGCTTATTAGCATCGCGGCAAGTTTATCGCGCAACCTTGCTGACACCAGACCAGATGACGCCGCGCCATCGGGCAACGGGCCGGAGGAGCTTGGTTAATGGCGCTGCCATTTAATATTCTGGTTCTCGTTTGCCTTGTTTATGTGATTTTCCTGTTTCTGGTCGCATTCGGCGCGGACAAACGCGCCAGTAAAGGGGGCGCCAATTGGCTGGGGCTTCCGCTGATCTATACGCTTTCGCTGTCGGTCTATTGTACCGCTTGGACCTTTTATGGTGCCGTAGGGTATGCCGCGCGCTCCGGGTTGGAATATGTGACGATCTATCTTGGACCGACTTTGATCATGATCGGTTGGTGGTGGATCCTTCGCAAGCTTGTGCGTATTGGGCGTGCGCAACGCGTGACGTCGATCGCGGATTTGGTGTCGTCGCGTTATGGCAAGTCAAACGGGCTTGGTGTCTTGGTGACTTTACTTGCCGTGGTTGGCACAACGCCCTATATTGCCCTTCAACTTCAATCTGTTACGCTGTCTTTTTCAGTCTTCGCGGCGCCCTCTCCTGGGGGGTTCGAAGGGGTGGATCTGTCCGCGACCGCGCTGTGGGTGGCGGTGGGGCTTGCGCTTTTCACAATCCTCTTTGGCACGCGGAACCTTGATGCAAACGAACGCCATCACGGGGTGGTCACAGCGATTGCGGTTGAGGCGGTGGTGAAACTGGTCGCCCTTATGGCGGTCGGTATCTTTGTCGTTTGGGGGGTGGCCGGCGGCACATCTGAGATCGCCACAATGATTGCGGAAAGCCCGATTTCAAACTGGACCATCAACCCCGGCCGTTGGGCGGGCCTGACATTTCTGTCGGCAGCCGCCTTTCTGACCTTGCCGCGAATGTTTCAGGTGTTGGTTGTGGAAAATGTGGATGAGCGTCAGTTGGCGACGGCCTCTTGGGCGTTTCCAACCTATTTGATGCTGATGAGCCTTTTTGTGGTGCCGATCGCGGCGGCGGGCCTGAATGTCCTGCCAAAAGACGCCAACCCCGACCTGTTTGTCCTGACCTTGCCTTTGCATTACGACCAGCAAGGCTTGGCGATGTTGTCATTCCTTGGGGGGTTTAGCTCGGCGACCTCGATGGTGATCGTGGCGTCCATTGCGCTGTCCACGATGGTCTCCAACCATATTGTGATGCCGATTTGGCTGTCGGCCCGCAGAAACGATGGGGCGACTGTTTCAGGGGATGTGCGGTATCTGGTGTTGACGGCGCGAAGGCTTTCTATCGGCGCGGTTTTAT
This sequence comes from uncultured Planktotalea sp., assembly GCA_965367685.1. Taxonomy (GTDB): domain Bacteria; phylum Pseudomonadota; class Alphaproteobacteria; order Rhodobacterales; family Rhodobacteraceae; genus Aliiroseovarius. The sequence continues at coordinate 66,881 of CBDUJY010000011.1, forward strand.
CGCTGGGGTATCTTTATTATCACTTCTCAGGTGGCGGAGCAGAGCTTGCCGCCATTGGTCTGATTTCCTTTGCCGGTGTGGCACAGGTTTTGCCCGCCCTGCTTGGGGGTATTTTTTGGCGTGGGGCTGCGCGAAATGGGGCCGCCGTGGGGCTGATTGCGGGGTTTGCAGTTTGGGCCTATACGCTGTTGTTGCCCAGCTTTGGCGAAGCGAGCATCATGAGCGCGCAAATGTTGATGAATGGGCCTTGGGGTATTGAATGGCTGCGTCCCCGCGCATTGTTCGGTCTGGCGGGGTTAGATCCTGTTGTTCATGCCGTTTTTTGGTCAATGTTGATTAATACCGCGACTTTTGTTGTGGTGTCTCTGATGTCCTTTCCGAACCCGTTGGAACGGTTGCAGGGGGCGCAGTTCGTAAATATTTTTGAACATTCCGCAAGCACCAAAAGCTGGGCTCATGGCGGGGCTGAAGCAGAAGATCTGTTGATCATGGCGCAACGTATTATGGGGCCGGATGAGGCACAGACCTTGTTTCAATCCCAGGCGGCTGATCAGGGAAAAGAAAGCTATCTGCCGGATACCACGCCAGATTTTATTGCACGTCTTGAGCGAGAGTTGGCCGGTTCGGTGGGGGCCGCCACCGCGCATGCGATGGTGGGGCAAATCGTGGGGGGGGCGTCTGTTTCTGTTGGGGATCTTATGGCGGTTGCGGATGAAACCCAACAGATGCTCGAGTATTCCTCGAAACTTGAAACGCAACAAAAAGAACTGACCACAACCGCGCGTCGTCTGTCAGAGGTGAACGAAAAGCTGACGCAATTGTCGATCCAGAAGGATGCGTTTTTAAGTCAGATCAGCCATGAATTACGCACGCCTATGACCTCAATCCGTGCGTTTTCCGAGATTTTGCGAGAAAGCGATCTGGATCACGAGGCGCAAGAAAAATATGCGATGATTATTCATGATGAGGCGGTGCGGCTGACCCGGTTGCTGGATGATTTGTTGGATTTGAGTGTGCTTGAAAATGGGCAGGTACAGCTTAATCCCCAGCGCGAAATGCTGTCGCATGTTTTGGATCGGGCGGTCGCCGCAACCAGTTCGTTGACGGACGGACGGATCACCCTGCGGCGGGTGCCTGATACTGAGGGTTGTGAGCTTTTCACCGACACGGATCGTCTGGCACAGGTCTTTATCAACCTGATTGCCAATGCCGCAAAGTATTGTGATGCGACAGCACCTTGCCTTGATGTGAAAGTCAGCGAAAAGAGCGGTCAGTTACGGGTCGATTTCGTTGATAATGGCAGCGGAATCCCACCCGAAAGCCAGGTCGTGATTTTTGAAAAATTCTCTCGCCTTTCCGATCAAGCCGCTGCTGGTGGGGCAGGGTTGGGCTTGGCCATTTGCCAAGAAATTATGGACAAACTTGGTGGGTCCGTGACCTATTTGCCTGCGCAAAACGGGGCGGCTTTTCGGGTTTCACTGCCGATTGTGCCGTGAATTTGCCAAATGCTGTGCTGAAATCGGGCAAATACCACTGAAAATCAACCATTTGTAAACCTTGTTTGGGCCACTCTGGCGTTAAGAGTTTCAGGCAGAGAAATGAGCACAGCAAACCCATCTAACGTAAAGCGTCGCCTTGCCGGCGAAGGCAGACCCCCCCCGGAAATTGGGCGGATGACGCCTGAGCTGGCGTTGCGTTTGGCTGTCGCTCGGGCCGGCGAGGACTGCATGGAGATGGAGGTGATGGCGACCTCGGTGGAGATGACCCGCTCTGTGTTAACGCCCTTGGTCGAGAGTATCGAGGAACATTCCTTATTGGTGCTGTTAGAGGGGGGCGATGGCCGGTTGGGATTGGCCCTGATGAACCCGCAACTCATGGCCGGATTGATTGAAAAGCAGACCACAGGGCGCGTTGTTCCAAATGCGGCAACCCCACGGGCGCCAACGCGGACTGATGCGATTATGTGTGCCGATTTCTGCAATGCTATTTTGGACAGGTTTCACGAAGAAACGCTGGATGCGAGCTTGCCGGTGGCACCTACCTTGGCGGGTTTTCGATATGCCATCGCATTAGAAGATCCACGTGCGATATTGATGGCCCTCGAAGATATTCCCTACCGGGTGTTCAACGTGACCCTGGATCTGGAAAAAAGGGCCAAAGAGGGGCAATTTTCCGTTGTGGTGCCATATGATCCGCCGCGCAAACATCATGCTGGTTCGGCATCAGATGAGGAATCGGGTCATGGGGCGATGGCGGACATCGCGATGGACACACAGACCGAGATGGATGCCGTGTTGCACCGCGTGGAAATGACCTTGGCAGAGGTGACTGCCTTAGGTGTTGGGGCGCAGATCCCTGTGCCGCGCGAAGCTGTTGGCCGAATCGGATTAGAGGATATCTTTGGAAAAAAGATCAGCCTTGGGCGTCTGGGTGCAAAAGCTGGGCATCGGGCGATATGTATTAATCTGACGGATGACCCTGACGTTGAAGCTGGATTTGGTGTGGGTGGTCAGCCCGTGGGGGTTTCAATGGGTGTGGCGCCTGACAGTGGTCCAGAGGGGTCTGTTGCTGGCGATTTACCTGACCTCAATGCGATGGCCGCGCCGGAAGGTGCATTTGATTTTCCAGGCAATGATGATCCCCCGTCGGGGCTTCCCGATTTGGCGGACCTGCCGGATCTGCCACCTTTGGAGGGTTTGGGCACACCAGATCTTCCCCCTCTGGATGGTTTGCCGGATATCTCTGATTTGCCTGACCTTGCGGACCTTAGCCTCACAGACTAACAAAATTATACGCCTTTCGGGGGCAGACCTTAGGCCATCCGTTAGGTTTTATTTCCTTTGACTTGCATCAATGCTGTTGGCCCCTTGGGATGTCAGCATCAGAGTGAAAGGAGATCTGCAATGGTAGATTCAGAAAAGTTTCGCAAGGTCTTGCAAGATAGGTTGCAGGAACTTGATGTGCGTCTTCATGGTATTGAGGATGAGCTGGACAGTCATCAATCCAAAGACTGGGAAGAGCTTGCGGTTGAACGAGAGGAAGATGAGGTTCTGGAAGGGCTCGGGACATCTGGGCAGGATGAAATTGCCAAAATCCGTGCAGCGCTTGAACGGATGGAGCAGGGCGAGTTTGGGTTTTGCGTGAAATGCGGTGACGAGATTTTGGAAGAACGTCTTGATGTTGTTCCACACACGCCATTTTGCCAAAAATGCGCCTAATCGTGCAAGTATGAGGCTGGGGATACTGGAGGCTGCTGTTGCATTTTCGACCGAAAGGTCGGGAAAGTTTCAACACCCCACAACAACCCGTTGACATTTTAGATCAAAACGCCCCCTTTTTAGACTGCACCTAAGGAGGGGACGATGACAGAAGCGGTTACTTGTGAAATCACGGATGGCGTGGCCGTTCTGACGATAGACAGCCCCCCGGTGAATGCGCTTGGTCACAAGGTGCGCGAAGGGCTTTCAGCCCAGCTAGATGCCCTATCCAAGAATAATTCCGTGGGGGCTGTGATCCTTCGCGCTGAGGGTAAAACCTTTCCGGCCGGCGCTGATGTGCGTGAGTTTGGGGCTCCGCGTGCAATGCCAATCCTGTCTCGGGTTTGCGCGCAATTAGAGGGTTTCCCCAAGCCGGTGATTGCAGAAATTCATGGAACTGCATTGGGCGGCGGGTTTGAACTGGCGCTGGCGTGCCATTTTCGGATTGCCGAACAATCTGCAAAGTTGGGGCTGCCAGAGGTGACCCTTGGGGTGCTGCCGGGGGGCGGGGGGACGCAACGCTTGCCTCGGCTTGTTGGTGCCAAAATCGCTTTGGATATGATGCTGTCAGGCAAACCAATTTCAGCGCCTGAGGCCGAAAAGCTTGGGGTGATTGATAAGGCGGTTGCGAAAAACTTGCGCAAGGCCACCGTGGCGACCGCCCGCAATCTGATTGCGCATCACACACAGCCGCGCCCCACGCGGGACCGAACCGAAGGGCTCGCTGACCCAGTTGCATTTGCCACAGCTGTGGGTGTTGAGCGAAAACGTCATGCAAACGCGCCGCGTGAAAACATTCCCCGTATCATCAATTGTGTCGAAGCGGCCAGTTTGCTGCCTTTTGATGCGGGGATTGCGATGGAACGTCAGGCGTTTGATGAGCTTGAAAGCGGGGCGCAGGCGCGCGCCTTACGCCATGCCTTTTTTGCGGAACGCCGTGCTGCGAAAATCCCGGAACTTAAAGGGGCCACGCTTCGTGAGGTGACCCGCATTGGCGTGGTTGGCGCCGGAACAATGGGCGCTGGGATCGCCATATCCTGCCTTGATGCGGGTTTCCCGGTCACTTTGTTAGAGCGTAACAGCGAAGGGTTAGAGGCGGGCATTGCCAAGATCCGCACCAACTACGCGCGATCGGTTGAGAAAGGTCGCATTGATGCGCAGGCGCTGTCTGATCGCATGGCCCGGTTGAAGGGAAGTACCGAAATGTCTGATCTTGGGGATGTTGATCTTGTGATTGAGGCGGTGTTTGAAGACGAAGCCGTCAAGCGCGGCGTGTTTGCGCAATTAGATCAGGCGATGCGACCCGGTGCTATTTTGGCCACCAATACATCCTACCTTGATATTGATGCCTTGGCGGCGAGTATTTCCCGGCCTGAGGATGTGGTTGGCTATCACTTTTTCTCACCGGCGCATATTATGAAACTGCTTGAGGTGGTGGTTGGGGAAAAGACCCACCCGGATGTTGTTGCCACCGGGTTTCACCTTGCAAAGAAGCTGCGCAAGGTGCCGGTGCGGGCCGGGGTGGCTGATGGGTTTATTGGCAACCGCATTCTTGCGGCGTACCGATTGGCGGCTGACTTTATGGTTGAGGACGGCGCGCGCCCGGCGTCAATCGATAAAGCGATGCGGGCTTATGGCTTTCCTGTGGGACCGTATCAGGTTTTGGACATGGCGGGGCTTGATATTTCATGGGCGCGGCGCAAGCGGCTTGCCGCCCAACGTGACCCCAATGATCGCTATGTGGCGATTGGCGATAAAATATGTGAACAGGGGTGGTTCGGGCAGAAAACAGGCCGGGGATATTACATTTATGGCGGGGAAAACGGCCCCGTTGAGGCCCCGGAGGTTTTGGACATTATTGAGGCAGAGCGGCAGGCAAAAGGCATTGCTCCGCGTCAGTTTTCCGAAGACGACATTCAGATGAGATGTGTTGTGGCAATGGCCAACGAAGGCGCGCGTCTGATAGACGAGGGCGTGGCTTTACGCCCCTCAGATATCGATGTGGTTGAGCTGTTTGGCTATGGCTACCCACGGTATCGTGGTGGCCCCATGATGGCGGCGGACCAAATGGGTCTGTTGACGGTTCAGAACGCGCTTAAATCCTATCAGGAAGAAGAACCAAAATTTTGGGCGCCAAGTCCGCTTTTTGAAGAGCTGATCAAAAACGGCCGATATTTTGCGGATTTGAATGGTGATTGATCAGGCGATCTAGTGGGCAACGCACTGCCCCACTGGTCGGCCTAGGACAGCACGACACCCAGGATCACACACATCAAGCCAAGCACGGACAGGGCCAAGGCGCCCATATTCAGAACCATCGCTTTTTGAATGCGCGCGCGTAAATCCGCGTCGTTCAGACCGGCACGTTTTGCTTTCATCACCTTCACGGCGCTAAGCACCAATCCAATCAATCCAACAAAGGACACCAACGCCCCAATTATGATCAACCATTCCATTGCAGTACCTCATCGTCATGGTGGCATTGCGCCTAACCTGCATCCCGTAATCGTGCAACCCCTTGAAGGGCAGCGAGGTTCTGGTTAGTCATGGACCCCAACGCCACCTTTACGCCCGAGAGGAACATCATGGACGATCAGAATTCCGACATGAGCTACCGTGTGACCGCCGACGAATTGCGCCAATTTATCGAGCGTTTTGAACGGCTTGAAATGGAAAAGAAAGATATTGCTGAGCAGCAAAAAGAGGTTATGGCCGAAGCCAAAGGGCGGGGTTATGACACGAAGGTCATGCGCAAGGTGATTGCCCTACGCAAGCGCGACAAAGATGATATTGCCGAAGAAGAGGCCGTGCTTGAAATGTATAAAGAGGCGCTTGGCATGTAGGCCCTTGTGTCAGAAGTACTAAAAAAGCCCGCATTTGCCGGGCTTTTTTTATGGGCAGTTGGATCAAACACTTAACAATGTCACGCCCGGAATGGACTTAATTTCAAGCATATCCTCGTCATAGGCTTGGGACAGTTCTGCCATCACATCTTCGGTCCAGCCGGGCAGGGTAACTTCTTCTTCCACTTCCTCGTCCAAAGCAAATTTATTCATAAAGGCCGCCAGCACCCGGCGGCGTTGGATTTCATTGTGGATGGGGTGGGTGTCCAAATAGGATTTCAGGCGTTGGATTCCCTCTTCGGCCATAATCTGGTGCAGCACATCCAACCCACCTTGTAGTTGAACATGAGATTCCAGTCCGACCACTTCATGCATGATTTCCGGCCATAAAAGGGGGGTGTCTTCATTGCACCAAACCGTGATTGGGCATTCAGGTGTGGCTTCGCGCATCGCGTGCAATGTGTCGGACCAATAAAGCTGTCGGGGGTCCACGCCACTGAACAATTGCGCAAGCCGTTCTTCTGGCACCTTTTTCGCCAAAGCCGGGATTAGGGTGGCAATGTCACGCATGCCCATAAAAAATTCGACCTGATGAAGAGGGAACAGGTTGCTCAGCCGTTTGGTGTTCCGTTCAGCCATATTATAGAGCACACCGTTTTCAAACGCCCGAAAGGGGGCGCCAAGAAAATTGTCGTGCCCAAAGACAATTCGGTCGGCATTCTCCAAATCCACGAAATGCTCTATCAGCATTTCTTGTGTATCAAGATCCGCTTTTTCACCGTTCAGCTTATTGATCACATCCGCCAGAATGCTGCGATATCGGCTTGGACCGGGCACGCAAACCCCTTCGTGGGCAAGCAGGCCTGTGTTTTTCAACAAAGAACGCAGCAATTGGTCATCATCTGTGCAATGTGCGCCAATGTGAAAAGAGAATTTCATTTTTACCTGCGTCTATTTGGCTTCTGACCACAAACATATGGGGCTTTTCTGGACAGTTAAACCAAAATTGGTTTATGGGCAGGGGATGACCAAGCAAAAGACTCAGCTTAATATGGAACGAACACAGAAAATCGGTGCAAGCGGCTGGTGGCCGAACCCATGGTCTTTGGGGGCGGGGTTTATTGTGCTGCTTGTTTTGATGCCAATTCTGTCGATCCTTTGGATGGCTTTTACGCCTGCTGAGAATGCCTGGCCGCATCTTATGGCCACGACCTTGCCGCGTTATACTGCAAATACATTGATAATATGTTTGAGCGTGGGGTTTTTGTCTGCGGCCATTGGAATGGGGTCTGCTTGGATGTTGACCATGTACCGGTTTTGGGGATCGCGCTGGATGCAATGGTTGCTGCTTACGCCGTTGGCCATTCCGGCATATGTCGGTGCCTATGCAATGGTGGATTTCTTGGAATATGCGGGGCCCGTGCAAACCGCGATGCGCGATATCTTTGGCTGGCAATCGTCCAAAGACTACTGGTTTCCTGAAATTCGGTCGCGCTGGGCCGCAATTGTCGTCTTAACGGCGGCTCTTAATCCTTACGTTTTCTTGCTGGCGCGTACCGCCCTGCGCGAACAATCTGGTGATGCCTACGAAGTGGCCAGAGCGTTAGGCGCAGGGCCTTTTGCCCGGTTCTGGCGCGTGGGGTTGCCCTTGGCGCGCCCTGCCATCGCTGCGGGTGTTGCGATTGTGATGATGGAAACGGTGTCAGATTTTGGCGTGGTTGATTTTTTCGCGGTGCAAACGCTGACCACAGGCATTTTTTCGATCTGGCTTGAAAGTCATAACGCGGGTGGGGCGGCGCAAATTGCGCTGGTGATCCTTGGGTTTGTGTTTTTGCTGGCCGCACTTGAGAAAGTAAGCCGCTCGCGCAGTCGGTTTTACAGAATGTCACGACAAAGCAGACCGGTTGCGGCGCGGCGTCTAAAGGGCCTCTATGCCGCGATTGCCCTGTTCTTCTGCGCGGTGCCTTTTGTGATCGGGTTTGTTCTGCCTGTTGGGGTCTTGCTGTTTCATGCGGTGAATAAGCCTGAGTATTGGTTCTCTAACGGGCTGCTATCTGCGCTGTGGCACACACTCGCTGTGGGTGGGGCCGCGGCAATCATAACCGTGATTGGTGCGTTGTTTCTGGTGTACGGCGTTCGGTTGTCTGGACGTGTCCTGCCGCGCAGGCTGATGCCGTTGACAACCATCGGGTACGCAGCACCTGGTGCGGTTCTAGGCGTTGGGATCCTTATCCCTATGGCTACCGCTGACAATGCGATGGCGGATGGAATCCTGAGCCTGACAGGCTGGGATCCCGGCCTTGTCATGACAGGAACGGCCTTTGCGGTGGTCTATGCGTACTGCGTGCGATTCTTTGCAATCGCTCAAGGAGCAACTGATGCGGCTTTTGAACGGATCTCGCCGAGCCTTCCGATGGCCGCACGGTCGTTGGGGCGCAGCGCGCGGGGGGCATTGGCAGAAATCTATGTGCCGTTGATCCGCGGGTCTGTGGGCACGGCGTTGCTGTTGGTTTTCGTCGATAGCGTCAAGGAATTGCCGGCCACATTGTTGCTGCGGCCCTTTAATTACGGGACTTTGGCGACCCGAGTGTATGAGCAAGCATCGCTTGAGCAACTCGAACAAGCTGCCCCTCCGGCCATCATGGTGATTATGGTTGGGCTTGCCGCGGTCGCTTTTCTTGCAAGAGCGGGAAAATAGGCTTGAACCTTTGTGCAGAGTTTCGTAAATGACCCAAAGTGCCCCTATAGCTCAGCTGGTAGAGCAACTGATTTGTAATCAGTAGGTCCGCGGTTCGAGTCCGTGTGGGGGCACCATGTAAATCTGTTAAATGATTGATTTATATGAAGAAAGCCAAACTGGCGCTTGCCTTTATCCCCCTAATTATACACCCTAGGGGCGTTGATGACCAACCGGTCAGGGTTTTATCGTATCCATAAGCTTACGCGATTCGCGGCCCAGCGCATTAGACAGCTTGCGCACTTCCACGGCGTCACGGCTGCGCGCCCCGTGTTTCCAGTTTGGATGCGCCTTGCCCGGTTTCGCGCCACCGCCAGCACCGTGCATCCGACATACCGCCCAGCCTTGAACAGCAGGGGCACGGCATGGGTCGCCAGTGCGTTTTGATTTCGCGGTGCATCTGGGGGCGGAATTTGCCCGGTGCATGGGGTCAACGTCACCTTTCTGCACTGCCCCGCCCCCCACCTTCGACATTGCCTACCACCGCCTGCGCACCGCTTTCCACAGTGACACGCTCAACCCGCACCGTCTGTTGCCCTTTCGAGCGGTAACGCTTGAGCGTATCCATTTGCGCCGCGTAGCTGCGCGTCAGCTTATTCAACGCACGTTCGGCTGCATCCTGTTGCTGGATGTTCTGCACATGGTTTAAGCGCCGCGCCAGCATCATGGTCGCTTGATGTGTTGCCGCCATTTGGGTCAGCAACAAAGCTTCGGCGGCGTCCTTTGGTTCCATCGCATCCACAAAGCCCACAACGAAGTTGGCCCCATCTTGGTCAACACGCCTGCCGTGTGAGCCAAGGTTTGCAATCTGGCCTAATAGGCCCAGCGCAACCGCCTTGCCGTTTGTCTTGTTTGATAGCCGCGAATAATCCCCGTCGATGTCGATTTGCAGCGTGTTATTGTCATCCTCATAAACCGATAGCGATGGCGCTTTGCGCTGCGACGGTTCCGGGTTCTGGTCTGATTTCGGTTCAAGAGATTTTGCCATTTCAGGTTCCTTAAGGTTTTTTCCATTCACGAATGATACCGCACCAGTGCCGCCCATCCGGTCCGTGTTTTTCCCATTCTGACAACCTGTGCCAGTCTGCCAGCGACACGACACGGCCTGTCCATGTGAGCGGGTGCCCCGCGACAGATACGCCATGCCGGAAGGTTTCGGCGCTGGGCTTGGGGGCTGACTTTCCCGCAGGCGGTGTAGCGGTTCGGGGGGCAGGGTCAGCCCCACCCCCTTCGGACAAAACTGACACAACTGACAAAACCGGCTTTGGTTCGGTCGGTTCCGCCAGCTTCGCCGCTTCAAGCCATTTTGACATTTTCGCCCCCATGAAGTGCCGGGTTCACCGTGAATAGCCTTTGCGGCCTTCCGCCTTGCGGGTTCACGGTCGGTTCAGCCGGGCGGATGCAATCGCCATCTTCCAGCAGCGCTAGCGCCGGGTCGAGTTCGGCCTTGGTGCCAAGCCCCGAGCGGTCGAGCCGTAGAACGTCGCGCGAATTGAAACGCTGCCAGCCCTGTTCCCGAATGATGCCTGCCAACCGCCGCGCCGCCCGTTCTGCCTTGGGCGTTGCCGCGTCCGCATAGGCCCGGCGTGCCATCGGTAGAAAATAGGCTTCCACCAGATGCGCGGCCCGGCCAAAATGTTGCACCGATATCGAAGCCGGTTCTTCGGCACCTTCGGCGGCCCAGTCGAGATAGCCCAGCACCAGCGCAAGCCGTGCGGACAGCCCCGGAAGCTTGCCAATGAATGACAGCATCAGCCCTTCGGCTTCACCTTCCCAGCCCCGCACCGCCAGCCGGAAGTCATCCATCAGCCCGCGCGCGTCATCCGTGAAGGGAATAAACCACGGGCGGGTTTCGTCTTGTTCATCGGTTAGAAGGTCGAGCGTCAAAAGCCGCGCTAACGCCCGTTCCATCATCGTTTCATCGGCCCAAGCTTGCGGGCGTTTGAGCGGGGCAGGGTTCGGCCAGATCGGCAGGAAGCGCGCCAGAAGCCCATCATCATCGCTTTTGAACAGAAGCGTTTTGAGGCGGTCAGGCTGGATCCCGCCCAGAACGCCGATTGAAAGCCGGTCGATTGTCAGCGGTTCGCGGCCCATGCGTTCCACCGTGAAGCCCCGGCCCCCGAAAGCTTCCAGCCAGAATGGGCGGTCAGAGCCGCCGCCGGAATAGCGTTGCATCCCTTCAAGCCATCCGGCCAGTTCATCGCGCATTTGCAGCGTGCCACGCGGTTGCCGGGCGAGTATCGCGCCCAGCCGTTCGATTGTGCCATCGTTCACCACCAGCCTGGGTATATGCGGGGGCGGCCCGATATCGCAGCCCTTCGGGCGGTCCGGGGCGGTTTCGCCCGCCTTGATTGCCGCCTTTGCCGCTTCCTTCCATGTCGATTCCGTCAGCTTGGCAATTTCCGCCTTTTCGGTCCAAGCGTTAAGTTCGGCTTTTGCCGCGTCGCGCAGCGGGCGTTCGGCCTTGCGCAGCGGTTGGATTGCCGCGTCAATTGCCGGGCTTTTGCCTGCGCTGGGCAGGCCGATGCACATTGTCCAGATAATCGGCGGTTCGGCCCAGCCCTGCCAGATCAACGCCCAGCGCGTGTTTCCGATTGTTGCCCCCGCCGCCGCCAGCATTGCCGCGAATACATAATCAGCGGGTGCGCCTTTTGATTCGGCTGCATCCTCCACCCATTGCGCCAAGCGCGGCCCCAGCACATCGCGTATGGGCAGGTGCGGGGCGGGGGGCAGTTCGGTGCGCAACAGGCGCGGGTCAGGATCCGGCCATGACGGCTTGAAAGCTGTTTCTTGCATATGGGGTTGCGCGTTCATGCCGCCACCGCCTTTCCAGTCAGAATGTCGTTAAAGTCGGCCCCGTCGCCGGGGTCGAGAATTGAGACGTGCCAGCCCAGCGCGTGCGCCCGTTCGGCCAAAGCGTTTGCAGCGTCCCGTCCCGGCGCGTCGCCATCGCAAGCAACGGTCAGCCGCCCCGGTGCATCGGGAAGGCGCAGCCCGCGAAGCCCAGATGTCGAAAGCGCCGCCCAGAGCGTTGCAGGGCCATCCAGCAGGCCACAGGCAAGTGACAACGTGCTTTCGATGCCTTCACCCGCCACCAGCCGCGAAGGCCCGTCTGTGAGTCGCACAGCGCCGCCAGCGGTTGCCCCCAGCATCGCCTTGGGCGGATCTATGTCGGCCTTGCCCGCGCCATTGGGGCGCAAGTAGGTGCGATGCACGGCAGGAAGCCCCGCGCCTTGCACCGCCGCCAGCAGCGCCGGATAGCGTTTGGCGGTTGGCCCGTGCCATGTCGCCGGGTGAAAGCGCAGGGTGTTGGGCAGGGGGCAGGTAATGCCCCGCCCACGCAAGTAGGTTTCGGCCTGCGTGCCCGCGATGGGCTGGGCTTCCTTCCAAAGCTGTTTGGCCTGCGCCGCCCGCTTCGCAGCATCGGCCCGCTGTTCGGCTTCGCGCTGGGCAACGGTTGCCGGATCCGGCGGGCGATAGTCTCCAGAGCGCAAGCCCGCCGCCGCCAGAATGTCGAGAAAGGCGCAAGCCGATTTCTTGCAATCCAGCACCAGCCGCCCGTTCCGGCCATCGGCAATGGTCAAACCGTTCTGCGCTTTGCGTCGTTCGGGCTGGCATACAGGGCAAGGTGCGGCCCCGTAGCGGCGATGCCACTTGCCGCCAAGGGTTGCGGTCAATTCGCGTGCATCCGTCATCAGCACGCCCCCCAGATCAACGCGGCCAGTGCGCTTGCTTGCGCTTCGGTCAGGCCGTGAAAGCGGCGAAGATAAAGAATTTGCAGCCGGTTCATACCGCACCGCCTTTGCGCACATCAGCGCGCAGCACATAACGGCCATGCGTGCCCGAGTAAGACCCGCCATGCGGTTCGGTCACGGTTTCAATAGGGACGCCCAAGCCGCGCAATTTATGAACGTATGCGCTCCACCGGGGCGCGGGTTCTGTTATCGGGGTGCAGCCCTTCGGCCCCGCCGCGCGCAGTCGGTCGAGCGCCCAAGCTTCGCGGCCCTTGGCTTCAACCGTAAAGGGTTCGCCGCCTTCGGGGGTGACGTGATAAAGCCCAGCGCGCTTTGCGTGCCCTTCGGCTTGTGCTATGGTCTGATTACCGTCCGCCGTTGCTTGGAAGGTGATTTCAGCCCCGGTCGCGCCCGCCAGCGCGCCGGGGTTTTCCATTTTCGCCATCGTTACGCCGCCTCCCCGCGAAGGGTGCGCAGATGGGCGTCAACTTCGCCTTCTGCCCAGTAAATGCGCCCGCCCAGCTTGATCGGCTGGGGCAAGCGGCCCGCCGCAAGGTCGGCATAGATTGCGCTGCGGGAGCGGTTGCCCAGCTTGGCGCGCAGTTCGGTCAGAGTGAGATAGGTCTGCATGTCGCACTGTCCTTTCGTGTTAGGTGCAGTGCGATGGTGGATGTTTTGTTGTGCCTACAGGCAGGAATGAATTTAGAAAAAAATTCCCGCTACCTTCGGTCTCCAATGATATCTTCGGGAATTTCAAGGTCACTGTCGATTGCAGCTTGAAACTGCGCAGCGGCCAGTCTTTTTGTTTCTTCCGAGAAACAAGCATCTTCGAAGACTGACTTCGCAAAATCAATCAGTGATACTTTATGCTTAGAAAAATCTTTCTCCAACGTCGAAGCTTTCATCGGGTATCCGATTTTGAAATGGGCAATGTAAGCCCCAAGTTCCGCAGCCCGCCGTATGCTCGCGCCATGATAAACCAGCTTTGCCATCTCCTCCAAAATCCGTTGCTTCGCAGATTGCTTAAACGCTTTCGTGCCCGATGTGCCATCCGCAAGTCGTTTTTGCATGGCAGCATGAACGTGTTCCAGCAATTCAGGGAGTATAGGCAGCTTGTGTTGATGGCAGTAGCTAATTGCACCATCCATGACAGACGGGTCTTTCGTCTTAAGCCACTGCACTCCAAAAACACCTAATTGACACAAGTGTTCCGGGCAAAGATTAGGGGGCATTGCTTCGCGGTATGCGTCCCTTACGGATCTCCAAGCCTCAAGTTCCTCTTGGTCCGTCATACCGCGCCTGCAAATTTTAACATCAGGCCCGCACCTTCTGTCACAGAGTTGGCCCAGCTTCCTGCCAGCGTCCACCGCGTCGCAGGTGTCGCAACGGGGGTTAAGTCAGTTCTGTCAGTTTTGTCCCGAGCCATCAGCTTGCCCCCGCCAGCTTAACCACCTGCCCAGCGCCGCCGGTCACATGGTCGGCCCAGCGGCCCGCCAGCTTGGCGCGCTGTTCCAGAAAATCGGTGCGCCGATAGGCCCGCACCACGCCGCCATCCACCACATGCGCCAGCATCGCTTCGGCCACTTCATGCGGGGCGTCGGTCGCTTCGGCCAGCCAAGTGCGCAGGCTGGTGCGAAAGCCATGCGGGCGCGCGTCTAGCCCGCGCCGTTCCATATGCCGCGAAAGGGTCATGTCGCTAATCACGCCGCCGCGCGTATTCGGGAATAAAAAGCCGTTGCGGGCGTGCGGGCGTGCAAGGTCGATGATGCGCTGGGCCTCGGTCGACAAAGGCACGCGAAAATCATCCGTTGCACCTTTGCGGCCCTTCATGCCTTCGGCTGGAACGGTCCACACATCGCCTTCGATCTGTTCCAGCCGGATCTTGCGCAGCGGTGCGGAGCGCACGCCGGTCAGCATCAGCAGCCGCAATGCAAGGTGGGTTAGCGTCGGTTCTTCAAGGCTGGCATAGAAGCCCGGCACATCCCGCCAGTCCATCGCCGGGATATTCTTCGGCACATGCCGTGTCTTGCCCAGCAGCGCCTTTGCCTTTTCGGTCGCTTGCAGGTCCACATCCAAGCCCAGCGCCGCCGCGTGTTTCAGCACGATTGAAAGCCGGTTCATCGCTTTGCGCGCCGTGTCGGCCTTGGTGTGCCAGATAGGTGCAAGCGTGTCGCGAATGTCGCGCTGGTCTATGTCAGTCACCGGCACTTTACCCAGCTTGGGCAAAACGTGAATGTTCAAAGGTGAAAGCCACCGGCCCGCCGTGCCATCGCCTTTCAATTCGGCCTTGCGGGATTCAAAAGCATTGGCGGTCAATATCGCCAGTGTGATATCTTCACGCCGCGCGGCCCGTTCTTCGGCTTCACGTTCTTTTACCGGGTCACGTCCAGCCGATGCCAGCTTGCGCCAGCGGTCGGCCTGTTTGCGCGCTTCGGCCAGTCCGAGCGCCGGAAAGCCGCCCAGCCCCATTTCACGCCGCCTGCCGTGAACGGTAACGCGCAGCACCCATTGCGCGCCGCCATCTTCGCGCTTCACCAGCCAAAGGCCAGCGCCATCGCAATGTTTGCCCACGGGGGCAGTTTTGGCAAATTGTGAAGAAAGTCTGTTTACAGCCCGCATTTTCCATCCCCCTAAATATCCACCTTAGGTTAGTGGATGCGGACGGACACGGCAAGACAGTTCAGGACAACAAAGCCATATTTTATAGGTGGATAAGTGCAAGACTGGACAAGGAAAAACGAGCGAAAACAATGGGTTGGTTCCGTGTGGGGGCACCATTTTTAAATGAAAAACAAAATCTTAAGTGGTGGGTGGGCAGTCTGTCGATGCACTGCACGCGTTGAGTACAGCATAAACACAGAAAATGCAGGTCTTCTACTTCAAGCCATAAGAGCGAATGACTGAGTCGCCACAGATCACAGTCATCCGATGTCTGTGCCTGCTTTGCAGAGCAACCGACTAGTGCAAGCGATACCTGGAACGGCTAGAAGCAGAAAACCCAGTACGTAGAAGAACAACGTCATGTAAACAGCCATACGAGAGTTATGTCTGTTTTGAGCATTATGGTAGCTCCGCAAGACGTCGATCTTCAACTGCCCATCATCCAGTTTTTTAAGTGCGTCAGACGCTGTTTTCAGGCTTTTCTTTCGGTCTGGCCAAGGAGCAAGCTGGTCGAAGCTTGCGGCCACCTCAGGCCTTCTTGATTTAATCGTTACAAACATGGTGCGAAGGTTTCGTGCAGTGTGACTGTCCGTCGTCAGAGTTTTTGGCACCAGAGGCGACCTAAACTAAGAGAGAGTTCGGCTCATCTGATTGGTTTGATTATGCGGCTTGCTGGCGGTGATTCAAGCTTCTCAGATGCAGGGTAGCTCATTCGTAGTCGCCCCCATCACCTGTCATGCTTTTTTGAGCAGACGCAGTTTGAGCGTCTGCTCCGCCGCCACCTCCTTGAGGTCCTTTGCCTCTCGATGCAGTTCCTTCAGCTCCTCGGTGTTTGCAGCACGCGCGGTGTCACCAGAAATCCACTTCTTATCGGCTTCCATGAAGTCCTTGGACCATTTGTAATAAATGCCCTGTGATATGCCCTCACGGCGGCACAGCTCGGCAATGCTATCTTCGCCGCGCAGGCCATCCAGGACGATCCTGCTTCTCTTTTCGGATGAATAGTGCTTTCGGGTTGCGCGCATGATGTCCTTGACGATCGTCTCGCTGGGGCTCTTTATTGTCTTTCTCATCGTCCACTCCTCAGGGGGTACGATGAGCCAAGAACACTCTCTTAGCAAATACCGCTATTTGGTCCCATAGGCGCTGACATCAAACACTGATAGTCGCCAGAACAGTATTGAGACCCGCGATCAGTATGGTGGATGCAACCCTTTGGTGGTCGGCGCAATGCCACGGCCATATCAAGCGCGCGGATCGTCAACCTTTCGGTAAATGTTCCATTCACCTGCCGTCAGTGGATCGCGTTTTATACGGCTGCTGACGGCCCAACCAATGACACGGCGAGAGTAAAGATTGATGACGACAGCCAGATACAACCAACCCTCGTTCGTCCAGTTGTAGGATATGTCTCCAGCCCATTTTTGATTGGGGCCAGAGATTGGTGCCAGTGGCTGAGAAGTTCTGATCCAGCAGATTAGGCGCAATATTGAAGCGGTGATTGCTGTCAGTCGTGATCTTATGCTTACGGGTTCGAACAATCTTGATCCCGCTCTGACGCCTTTTGACCTGCGAAGAAACCTATCGGGATCATGCTGCGCATAACCCTGTCGGTCAGTGGATTGTCGCCATTTTTAGGACCTCCCTCTCCTCACGCAGAAGTCGGTTCTCTTTGCGCAGGCGCGCGTTTTCTTTCTCCACATCTTCATGCGGGCCAGGCATCAGATCATCATTTTGGTGCTGTTGAACCCACTTGTTCAGGGTCGCCCCCCCCCAAAAAAAAATCTGACGCAATCTGAGGGTGCTTCAGCCCACTCGTCGTCGCTATGCGACCCGCATCACGTCTAAACTCGTCACTGTATTTCGGTGCCATGATTAATCTCCTTCATTGCGAATATCGCTCAAAAGAGACTGGCACGAAACCGCGACAGGTCCAGAGCAGTTTGTTTTGCGGTAATGCCGGGCCGCTCTTGTTAAGGGAACCCTCTTGGCCGGCTGCTGCGAAACGGAAAGTTGAGTAAAAAACTCAGAAAACCCTTTACCTGACAAAAACACTCACGTATGACGCGGTGAATACCTTTTAAAAAAACGAGGACAGCTATGATCCGTACATCCCTTCTTGCTCTGCCATTCCTGATGGGAACCACTTCAATGCTGCACGCGACCGAGACCGCGGACGTGTTGGAAAACTATGCCAATATCGCTTTGGCCGGTTATGAAGACAGTCTGACGCTTGCCACATCGTTGAAAGCGGCCGTGGATGCACTTGTCGCGGCACCCAGCGATGCAACGCTTTCAGCCGCCAAAGACGCTTGGCTGCGGGCGCGTGTGCCTTATCAGCAAACCGAAGCCTTCCGGTTTGGCAATCCAACCGTTGATGCGTGGGAAGGCAAGGTGAATGCTTGGCCGCTTGACGAAGGTCTGATTGATTATATCGCGGCTGATTATGGCGAAAACGAAGAGAACCCGTTTTCAACGGCCAATGTGATTGCAAACGCAAAGCTGAATGTGGGGGGCGCGATGATTGATGCGGGCACAATTACGCCAGCATTGCTTGAAAGCCTGCACGAAGTTGAGGGCATCGAAGCAAATGTCGCCACCGGCTATCACGCCATTGAGTTTTTGCTGTGGGGCCAAGATCTGTCCGGCACAGATCACGGTGCGGGAACCCGCCCGGCGTCAGATTTTGACACGACCAATTGCACGGGCGACAACTGTGATCGCCGGGTTCAATACCTTGTTGCGGCCACAGATTTGTTGATCTCGGACCTTGAAGACGCCGTGGCCAATTGGTCCGCAGGTGGGCAGGGGCGTACGGATGTCACCACCGATGCCTCGCAGGGGGTTGTCATGGCTTTCACCGGATTGGGCAGCCTGTCTTATGGTGAACAGGCCGGGGAACGCATGAAACTTGGCTTGATGCTGAATGATCCAGAAGAAGAGCATGATTGCTTTTCCGACAACACGCATAACTCGCATTACTTCGACGGTCTGGGCATTCGGAACGTGTATACCGGCCGTTACGTGCGTGTTGATGGTTCGCTGGTCGAAGGGCCATCGCTTTATGACCTTGTGAAGGCAAAAGATGCCGCATTGGGCGATGCGTTGTTGGGTGACATGAACGCGACCATGATCGCGCTGGGTGATATTCGTACGGCGGCTGAGGCGGGTACATCCTACGACCAAATGCTGGGTGCAGAACATCCCGGTGGGGCTTTGGTGCAGGCGGCAATCGACAAGCTTGTTGCACAAACCCGCAACATTGAGCGCGCAGTTGCAGTTGTCGGAGCGGACGGTGTTGCGATCGAAGGTTCAGACAGTTTGGATAACCCAAGTGCGGTCTTCGAATAAGTTTACATCTTGATTGATCAGGAATTGGGCGGCCTGTATGGGTCGCCCTTTTTGTTGTATAAGGTTATGATTTTGAATGTTTTTTTGTTTCGGGTAGGCCCCTTAACTTTGTCGCGCCGAACACGGCCGACAAGTGGTGGTGGAGTTGCTTGGTAATCTTCCCCACGGTTCCATTAACAAAGGGAACTTATTAAGAAACCGTCCCGCCCTTTTTCCTTTAAGCAATATTTCATTCATAGCTGTCACACATGTTCCAAATCCAATGCGATATTGTCGAATCTGGCTCGATAAATTTGGGTAAACCCCAAATGCAAGGCGTAGAGAATAGAGGATGTCGACCATGTGAATGGAGCGTTAAATGCGTTTGCTTAGCCGGTTTTCGATTGCCATCGTTTTACCGATTGTCATGATTTCTCTTGTCGCCCTGTCGGTCGGCGTGTCCACGTATGTGTCATACCAGCAAGAGAAAAAAACGCTTCAAACTCAGGTTCAGAACACTCTGCGGGCGCTTCGTGATGAACGTGTGGGGCGATTGGAAAATGAGTTTGAACAAATGGCATCTGAGCTGATTGTGACCGCAGCTCGCGGCGCAACGGCGCGGGCGATCACGGGCTTTGTGCGATCATGGCGGGTTCTTGGTGAAGGCCAGCCAGAACTGTTGCAACAGCTGTATATCACGGACAACCCGCATCCTGCTGGTCGCAAACAAGACCTCACATGGGCAGGTGACGGAAGCACCTATTCAACTGTTCATGCGCAAGCACATACCGAATTCCTCGCGATGCAAGCGGCCTATGGATACTATGATATTTTCTTGATCGATGGTGATGGAAATCTGATCTACTCTGTCTTTAAAGAAGCTGATTTCGCGACCAACTTGATATCTGGTCCACATAAAGACAGCGGTCTTGGGCGGGCCTACCGTCGTGCTTTGAAGGCGGAAAAAGGTCAGGTCGTATTTGAAGACTTTGCGCCCTACGCCCCAAGTGCTGGTGCGCCTTCGGCCTTTTTGTCACATCCAATTTTTAACCGTCAGGGCAAACTCTTAGGGGTTATCGCGTTTCAAATCCCCGAGGGTCCAATTTCTTCGGTGACCAATGCCCCCACCGGTATGGGGCAAACAGGGGAAGTTTACCTTGTGGGTGATGATCAGCTTTATAGGTCCAATAGTCGGTTTGAAGATTCCCCAGCACGGATAGGTTTAAATGGTGTGGACAGCCTTGCGGTTCAGAACGCGTTGGCTGGTAAGCGCGGTATCATCGAAAGTGCCGGGGATGACGGGACCGCCGTGATTGCGGCATACTCGCCCGTCAAGGTGTTTGGTCGGACTTGGGCCGTGATTGCAGAACAAGATGTTAAGGAAGTCTTTCAGAGTGCCGAGGAGCTTGTGCGGACGCTCGTACTAGGTGGGCTAATCGTAATTGCATGTGTTTCTCTTATTGCAATCCTTTTGGCCCGAAGCTTGGTAAAACCCCTGGCAAAAGTGTCGCGGGCGATGACTGCGATCGCGGGTGCTCAATATGACACGACTGTAGAGGGGACAGGCCGTGGTGATGAGATCGGCGAGATTGCAAATTCGCTCGAAAGTTTCAGGGTATCATTGTCCGATGCACAGAACACCGTCCGAGAAAGCGAATTTCGTGGCGCAGCTTTTGCAAGCTCCTCAGCAGCTATGATGTTGGTGAGCAACGATTTGGAAATCCTACATACGAACGAAACTGGAGTTTCCCTGCTGCGTAAACACGAAGGTGTACTTAAAAGTATTGTGCCAGAGTTCGCAGCGGAGAATGTGACCGGGCAAAACGTTGATGTCTTTCACCCCCCAGAGCTTCGGGCGAGAGTGCGTGGCATACTCTCAGACGAAACTAACCTGCCGTATCACGCGACAATCGCAGTTGATGACATACGGCTCAGCCTTGATATCAGCCGGGTAAAAGATCTTGCGGGCGAACCAATCGGCTACGTTGTCGAATGGACAGATGTCTCGGTTGAATTTATCAATCAGGCGCTGTTGAAATCTATCGATGCCAATCAGGTCAAGATCGAGTTCTCGCCTGAAGGCCGCTTAGCGAGTGGAAATTCAATGTTATCCGAGGTTTTGGCTGAACCCACTTCATCGCTGCTCAGCCGTGATATGTCGGACTTGTTTGAATTTGATACGCAACTAGCTGAAGAGCGCGGAGGTGTATTTGAGCGTATTTGCAGTGGAAAAAGTGTATTTGGACGATTTGTGATGCGTCGTAGCGATGGCGATAAGGTTATTCTCGATGGCGGGTTTTCCCCGGTCTTTGATGCTAATGATCATCTGGTGCGGATCGTATTGATAGCAAATGATGTTACGGAGGCGCGGCGAGAGATTGAGGC
>CBDUJY010000012.1:0-73175 GCA_965367685.1 uncultured Planktotalea sp.
CAGGCGCGCGGCACACCTTCGTGCAGCGAGCAGAGATCGCCCGACAAACGGTCCGGCAACATCGGCACAACCCGGTCCGGGAAATAGGTGGAATTGCCCCGCTTGCGCGCCTCATGATCCAGTTCGGATCCGGGCTGCACATGATGGGCCACATCGGCAATGGCGACCCAAACCACATGCCCGCCGGGATTATTTGGGGCGTCATCCGCATGGGCGTACACCGCGTCATCGTGGTCGCGCGCATCGTGCGGATCAATGGTCACAAGCGGCAGATGGCGCAAATCCTCGCGGCCTTGTAAGCCCGCCGGTTTCTGCGCGTCCGCCTCGGCTATGACCTTATCCGGGAACCGATCCGGAATACCATGTTGATGGATCGCAATCAGGCTAACCGCACGCGGTGCGGTAGGGTCCCCCAAACGCGCAATCACACGCGCTTTTGGTAATCCCATACGGGATTTCGGCCCCGTTTGCTGCGCCTCAACCAATTCACCGTCTTTGGCCCCATCATCGGCCCCCGCAGGCACCAACCATTCGCGGTCCGCGCCCTTATCAATTGGCACAATGCGACCACCTTCGGCATTGGCCCGGAATAGGCCCAGAATCGTGATGGGATTATGACCAATCTTGCGAATGATCCGCGCCTCATATGCGTGATCCTCAGCATCGACCTTGGTCAAACGCCCCAAGATGCGATCGCCCTTTTTCAGTGCGGCCTCTGACGGTTTCATCACCATCAAAATGCGCGGCGTCGTACCTTCACCCTGCCATTCCAACGGCTCGGCAAACAGATCGCCATCGGCATCAATCTCACCGATCATCAACACAGAAACCGGTGGCAGCCCCTCTGGGTCACGATAGGTTTTCTTGCGCTTGGCCAGATGCCCTTCGGCCTCCAACTCTTTCAAAATCCGCTTCAGGTCAATTCGCGCAGCCCCCTTGATCCCAAACGCTTTGGAAATATCGCGCTTAGAGGTCAGGGTCGGGTTGTCGCTGATCCATTTCAGGATCTCGTCTTTTGTGGGCATTTGTTTCATGTCCAGCCCCTAGCACAGGAAAACGCGCTTAGAAAGCGCCGCTGCGGCCTTCCTCTTTCTCTAAATACCCCGGGGTGAGCGCAAAGCGCGAGGGGCAGCGCCCCTTATTCGGCAAAATAATCGCGCATCACACGGGTATAAATCGCCTTAAGCTGCTCAATCTGCACCACCTCAACCCGTTCATCCACCTGATGCATCGTCTTGCCGACAAGGCCAAATTCCACAACGGGGCAGTGGTTTTTCATGAACCGCGCATCGGATGTGCCGCCAGAGGTCGACATCTCGGGCGAACGCCCAGTTTCCGCCGCGACCGAGGCCGCAACCAGGTCAGACAGCGCGCCGGGGGGGGTCACAAAACTGTCGCCAGACACTTTCACCCACATGTCAAATTCAATGCCTGTCGCCGCCGCCACACGGTCCGCTTCATTCCGCAACCAGCGGATCAATTCGTCCGAGGAATGCGCGTCGTTGAACCGGATATTCACAGTCGCGCGCGCCTCGGATGGGATCACATTGGTCGCTGGGTTGCCCACATCCATGGTGGTTACGGCCAAAGTGGATGCATCAAAATGGTCGGTGCCTTTGTCCAACACATGCGCGTCGAGATCCGCAATCAACCGGGCCAATGCGGGCACCGGGTTTTTGGCGCGGTGCGGGTAAGCCGCGTGGCCCTGCACGCCTTTTGCGGTGAAAAACGCCGTCATCGACCCGCGCCGTCCGATTTTCATCATCTCGCCCATCACGTTGGGGCAGGTGGGTTCGCCGACGATGCAATCACTGATCACCTCGCCTTGGGCCTCCATCCAATCGAGGATTGCGATGGTTCCATCCGTGGCGTCACCTTCTTCGTCCCCGGTGATGGTGATCACCAAGGATGCGTCTTCTGGCGCGTCTGCCACAAAATCAATTGCCGCCGCGACCCAAGCCGCCACGCCGGATTTCATATCGGTCGCCCCACGGCCCCACAGCACCCCGTCTTTGATCGCACCGCCAAAAGGATCCACCGTCCAGGCCGCTTCGTCGCCCACAGGCACCACATCGGTATGGCCGTTAAAGCCCAGCGTGCGCGCGTTTTTCGATCCCCAGCGGGCAAAGAGGTTTGCGGTGTCGCCGCGGTCCACGCGGGTACAAATAAAGCCCGCCGCCGACAGCATCTTTTCTAACAACACCAGCGCGCCACCCTCAATCGGGGTGACAGACGGGCATCTGATCAGGCGTTGGGTCAGATCAACGGGGTCGATGGCTGCGTGGGCTGCGGGCATAGGGCTCTCCTTTTTCACAGTGTTACCCGCTTGCGGGGCAAAGAGAAAAGGGGGTTGGTGGGCAATCCCGCTTTGAACAGTGCAAAAATGTGTCAGCTTGGCGCGATGTGAAAAAATTGCTTATCAAAGGGTTAACATATCGGCAAAATCTTGCCATAGTCGCGTCAATAATATGACCCGAGGCAGGGCAACGGACTGACATATAAGCGCAAAAGCGCATGGTCCGACGAGCAGAATTCAAAACAGCGGCCGCTTTGCGCGCCCCGTTTCTGTGCGCTCATGTCTCGTTAAAAGGGGCAGGAGGCAGATATGGTCGCAGCATCAGAGCTCTCGATCAACACAAACGCAAGCGCCATCAATATGGCGCAAACGATCCTTGGGGACGGTGTGACCGTGAGCGGGGCGTCGTATTCAGGCGACAGCCGCAGTTCGGGCACGTTCTCGGGTGGCGATAACACATCGCCGGGTGTGACGCCGTCGGACACGGGTGTGATCCTGTCAACCGGCAAGGCCAAGGATTTCACCAACTCATGGGGCCAGTCAAACTGGTCCAACAGCAAATCGTCCAACATGCGTAATGGGATCGACCGTGACGATGATTTCGACGATCTTGTTGGGACGCGCACCTATGATGCCTCTTTTCTTGAGATTGATTTCACGCCGGATGCCGGGGTGAATTACATCTCGATCCAATTTGTGTTCGCCTCAGACGAATACCCGGAATACATCAACTCGATCTACAATGATGCGGTGGGGATTTGGGTGGATGGCAACCCTGTGGATCTGTCCATTGGGACGTCCAGCGTTGGCAATGTAAACGGCACGGACAACCGGAACCTTTATAACGACAACACAGGCGATCAGTATAACACCGAAATGGACGGCTTCACCGTGACCCTTTCGGTGAAAATTCCTGTGATCCCCGGCCAGGTGAATTCGCTTAAAATCGGTGTCGCGGATGTGTCGGACAGCAGCTATGACAGTAGCATTCTGATTGCCGCAGACAGTATGCAGGGCGAGGTTCTTGCCTTTGATGATGAGATTAAACTGCTGGGCGATGACACCCGCGTTGCGCATGTTTTGGACAATGACCAAACCCCGTCGGGCGCGGTTGTGACGATTACCCATATCAACGGGATTGCCGTGAATGTGGGCGATACGGTCACGCTGACCACCGGTCAGACGGTGACACTGAATGCTGACGGCACGCTGACCGTTGTTGGCGACGGCAGCGACGAAGATTTCTCGTTCACCTATGCGATCGAAGACAGCGTGTCGGGCGCCACCGACACCGGTATGGTCACCGTGGGCGCAGTGCCGTGTTTCGTGTCCGGCACCTTGATTGAACTGGCGGATGGTCGGCGCGTTCCGGTGGAAAGCCTGACCGCGGGCGACATGGTTCAAACCCATGACAACGGCGCACAACCCCTGCGTTGGATTGGTCGTCGCAAGGTCGCCGCCGAGGGCAAGTTTGCCCCGATCCAAATCGCCGCAAATACCTTTGGCACACACGGCGCGCTTTTGTTGTCACCACAACACCGGATCCTGATCCGCGACGTGTTGGCGGACCTCTTGTTTGGCGAAGCCGAGGTGCTGGTGGCGGCCAAAGATCTGGTCAACGACAGCTCTGTAAGACGGGTCGAAGGCGGCGAGGTGGAGTATATCCACATCCTGTTTGACGAACACCAAGTGGTCTATTCCGAAGGTCTGGCCACCGAAAGTTTCCTGCCCGGCCCACAGGTCACATCCATGATGGAACGCGATGTGGTCGACGAAATTTGCGCGCTGTTCCCCGAATTAGATCCAGAAACCGGCGAAGGATATTCCCCCGCCGCCCGCCGCATGTTGCGCAGTTATGAAGCGCAGCTGTTGGTGGCCCAAGGCCAAGCGGCCTAAGGGCTGAGGGGCGTGCGCGTGTCCTCAACCCCTCGTTTGGCAAGCCTTTGCGCCACAGTCCTTCCCCGCACGCGCACACCCGCGCGTTTGGGAACCGTCGCACTTTGGGGTGCAACTTGACCTGCCCGTCCAAAGCCATATCCGCAGGTCCCGTGACCTGGCTGGGCATCGCTGGGGGCGGGCGGGTTTTTTATCACCGCATGGGGCTTGATCGGGCGCAGAGCGCGCAAGCGAACACCGCGATGACACCTGCGATCTCTGATCCCGAACCAGATGGTCTCATCACCACCGGGTCGTTGGTGATTGAGGCCCGGATTGAACCCTGGCCCGGCCGGGATGTGTCCATTCTGCGCTACGCCGCCAAAGACCGATGGCTGCGCGGGGTGATCATCACCTACCGCGCAGATGGGCGTTTGGTGGTGGATATGGTGCAAGGCGCCGCGCTGCGCCGCGCCTCGGTTGCGATTGCCCCGGTGATTGGCGAATGTGATTTGCGCATCACCCTAAGCTGGGATGCCCCCGCGCGGGCCGGTGTGCTGAGCGTCGAGCATCTAGAGGCCGAAACCCTGCATCAAACCCGGTTCCACGACCCGCTTCCCCTGCCGCATATTGATGGCGAGCGGCTTGTGAAAAGCGTGGCGACAGACCATGAACAGACGCCGGACAGCGCCGCCATTCTGTCGCTGGGTCTGGCGCAGGGCATCGCCCCCGTGGCCCTGGCCCCCGGCCTTGCCGAAGGCTGCAACATCGACACCCCAATGGGGCCGCGCCCGATCAAGGATCTGCGCCCCGGTGATCTGGTTCTAACCGCCTCTGGCGCGGCGAAACCCGTGCTTCATCTGGCCACGCGACAGGTGCCCGCGCTCGGCCTGATGCGCCCGCTTCGGCTGCGCGCGCCGTTTTTGGGCCTGTCCCATGATGTGCTGGTGGCCCCCCATCAACGGTTGCTTCTGTCAGGGGGCGAAGCAGAATATCTTTACGGCGAGGATGCGGTGATGATCCACGCCCGTCACCTGCGCCACGGCCACGCCGCCCGTTGGGCCAACCCGCGCCCGTTGGTGCGTTATTATGCGGTGCTTTTGGACAGTCACGAATGCCTGTCGGTTGGGGGTGTGTGGTGTGAAAGCCTGTTTGTCGGCCCGATGGTGCCGGACATGCTGCGCACCACGGTTCTGTCTGACATGCCCCCCCTAAATGTGCCCATTCACAAGCTGATGCCCACGCCCAGCCTGTCGCGGTTTGAAGCGCGCAATCTTGTCACAGCGCTGCACGCCTGATCGCACTGGACCCCGCAGGGCAACAGGCGTAGCCTTCCCGCAACGCATTACCCCATAGCCCGGGTCAGATTTTGACCGGGATGGAATCAGGAGATCCCATGAAAAAGCTATTATTCGCCCTGCTTTTATTGCCCCTCGCGGCGTGTTTTGACGCAGATATGACCTTTACCGTCAACGACGATGACACCGCCACCATGCGTGCTGTGATGTCGATGGGCCCAGAAATGTACGGCATGATCGCCTCGTCTGGGGAAGATCCCTGCGAAGACGGTGTGGGCGAGGTTCAAGCCGATGGCGGTTATATCTGCACCATCGAAGAAACCGACACGCTCGACAATATCGTGGCAGAGCTGAAGCAAGCGCAAGAGGGCCAAGAAGGCCCGATGGATCTGTCCGAAGGCTTCACGCTTGAACGTCTGGACGGCGGCTTGGTGAAAGTCGCCTTTGATCTTGCAAGCCTTGGCGAAGGGGCTGCGGAATCCGGAATGGACCCGGCAATGATGGGGTCGATGATGCAAGCCTTTGAAGGGCACGGCATGACCATCACCGTCGCCGGCAAAGAGATTGTGGACACCAACGGCACCGTTTCAGACGATGGTAAATCCGCAACCATGCACATCCCGCTGACCGCGATCATGACGCAGGACGCAAGCTTGCCAAAGAGCTTTGATGTGACGCTGAAAGCGAAATAAAGCGAACAAGCGATCCGATGTGAACTGGAAACGCTAACCAATCAAAGATGCGACAGCGCCCGCCAACTCGGCGGGCGTTTTCACATGGGCATCGGCCGAAGACAGATCGTCATCAGCCCCATATCCCCAGCCCACGGCAATGAATTTCATCCCCACATCGCGGGCGGCTTTCATATCGTAATGCCGATCACCAATCATCACGGACCTCGCCGGATCGTCGCCGGTGATGCCAAGCGCATGGGCCAGCAAGTCCCCTTTGTCATTGCGGGTGCCATCCAGCTCTGGCCCAAATTCATGGGTCAAATGCGGGGCAATGCCGTAATGCGCGGTGATTTTCTTGGCATAAGCGTGAGGTTTTGCGGTGGCCAGATGCATCGGGTGATCTGCGCCAATTGTGCCCAAAGCCTCGAGGATACCATCGTAAAGGGTGCAGTCAAAAAGCCCCTTGGTGGTGTAAACGGACCGATAAAGCGCAAGGCCCGCTTCGGGATCAGGGGCCCCCAACCGCTCAAAGCTCCACAAAAGCGCGGGGCCAATGCACCACGTCAGATCATCGGCGGGCGGCACCGGCAACCCCAGTTCACGCAGCGCAAATTGGATGCTTTCGGTGATGCCTTTTTTGGGGTCGGTCAGCGTGCCATCAAGATCCCAATATACCGACCCCATTACGCTTCGCCCGCCGCATCATCCAACCGCTGCCCGTCATAAAACGGTGTCATCTGCGCAATCACAACCGAGTTTTCGGCCAGCGCGCGCGCCATCAGTTCGCGTTCTTCATCGGGAATGTCGTGCCCTTCGGCCAGACGCTCATCCAGCGATCCATAGCCAGTGACATCCAAGGGCGCCAAATCCGCCTGTTTCAAAATCGCCACGGTTTCACGCACCGCTTCGGCCTCGTCCACGCCCGAGGCGTAAACCATCAGTGCCCCACCGGTGGCTTTTTTCGGCAGCCCGTCGCCCTCTTTGCGGCCCACTTCGACCAGCAGGGTATAGACGTGGTGCTTTTTCTTCGGCTTTTTGGGTTTTTGCGGCGTGTCGTTCATCGGGGGATCCTCTTTGCTGGCCCCCACATGCCGAATTTTGCCCCCAAGGTCCAGTGTGCAGTGTCTGGCTGGTGTGCTTGGGGGCGGTTTCGACATGTCCTTTCCGGCGACTGGCCCTTTGCAAGTATGTTGTGTAAGACGGGCGCGGGATACTGGATGGGATTCACTTGCATGTGCCGCTTTCGCGTTTTTACACTGGCCTTTGCCTGTGCTGTTTTTCTGGTTGGGCTGCTGCCTTCAGTGGGGTTGGCGCAAGATCAAAATGCGGGCACCAGCACCGCGCCCTTGACGTTTGCAACGGTTGAACGCGCGCCGTTTTCCTTTGAAAATGGCACAGAGATTGATGGGTTTTCGATCGAACTGATGCGCGCCATTGGCGAAGAAATGGGGCGCCCGGTTGAATTTGTAATGCACAAAAGGTTCGGCGATATGCTGAATGCGATTGATGCGGGCAAGGCCGATGGCGCGGTGGCCAATATCTCAATCACCGCCGCGCGCGAAGAAATCTTCGACTTTTCCCATCCCATCTTTGCGTCCGGCCTTCAGATCATGGTTCCCCCGGCCGGTGCCGAAAGCGCCAGCGTGTTTACCGCGCTTTTTAGTTGGGACATCGCGCTGGCAATCCTCGCGGCGGCGGCGCTTTTGTTTGGCGGTGGTATGATGATGTGGCTGTTTGAACGCAAACGTCAGGCCTATTTTGACCGCCCTTTAAAGGATGCGATGTTCACGTCCTTTTGGTGGGCGCTGAACCTGGTGGTCAATGGCGGCTTTGAAGAACGCGTGCCACAGTCGCGCGGCGGGCGGTTTTTTGCGGTGCTTCTGGTGATCTCATCGCTGTTTATCGTGTCGGTTTTTGTGGCGAAAATCACCGCCGCGATCACCGTGGCCGCGATCACAGGCAACATCGACAGCCTCGCAGATCTGGATGGGCGCCGCATTGGCACCACCACGGGGTCCACCGCTTCGGTGTTTCTGGATCGCCGCGATATGGCGCACCTGAGTTATGACAACCTTGGGGATCTTTTAGGGGCATTTGAAGCGGCTGAACTGGACGCCGTGGTCTTTGATGGTCCAATTCTGGCGTGGTATATCAACAACCAAGGGGCCGCATATGGCCGTTTGCTGCCGCGGGTGTTCAAACCTGAAAACTACGGTGTGGCGCTGCCGTCTGGCAGCCCCCTGACCGAAGATATCAACCGTGCCCTTTTGTCTCTGCGTGAGAATGGCCGTTATGATCAACTGCGTCGAAAGCATTTTGGCGCGTCGCGCTGAGCGGCGCAGAACCACCCGTCAGATCATCCCGTTTTAGAAACGCCCGAAGCGCCAAAACCGCCAACACAGCCAGCGGTGCAAGATAGCCAATGAAAATGGCAAACCGCCACACAGGCCCGGTCTGAAACAGATAGGTCAGCAACAAAAGCGGTTCAAACGTCAGCACGCAAAACCCCGCCAAACAGCCGAGATCAAAAATCGCCAAAGCGCGCCGACCATGTGGCCCGGCGCGCTCTGTGTTGTCTGCAAATGTTGCAATCAGCATCAGATGATGACTTCAATCGAAATGAGAAAAGGGGATCAGTCGCGCAGCAGCTCGTTGATACCGGTTTTCGAACGGGTTTTGGCATCAACGCGTTTCACGATCACGGCGCAGTAAAGGCTTACCCCGTTTTTCGACGGCATCGACCCGGCCACAACCACCGAATAGGGCGGCACTTCGCCGTACATCACTTCGCCGGTTTCGCGGTCAACGATTTTGGTCGACTGGCCGATAAAGACGCCCATGCCCAAAACAGACCCTTCGCGTACGATGCAGCCCTCTACCACTTCGGACCGCGCGCCGATAAAGCAATTGTCCTCAATAATGGTTGGGCCCGCTTGCATCGGTTCCAACACGCCGCCAATGCCAACGCCACCCGACAGGTGCACGTTTTTGCCGATCTGTGCGCAGGACCCAACGGTGGCCCAAGTGTCAACCATCGTGCCTTCGTCAACATGTGCGCCAAGGTTCACAAACGATGGCATCAACACCACGCCCGGCGCGATATAGGCCGATTTGCGCACGATGCAATTTGGCACGGCGCGAAACCCTGCGGCTTTCCATTCATTGTCGCCCCAGCCTTTGAATTTGCTGTCGACCTTGTCAAACCAATGGCCGCCTTGTGGGCCACCATCTTGCTGTTCCATGTCTTTCAGACGGAACCCCAAAAGCACCGCTTTCTTCGCCCATTGGTTCACGTGCCAATCGCCATTGTCCTGACGTTCCGCCACGCGCAATGCGCCCGAATCCAGCGCGTTCAGCGTGTCTTCGATGGCTTCGCGGGTTTCGCCGCCGGTGGATGGCGTGATGGTGTCGCGCGCCTCCCAGGCGGCTTCAATGGCGGTCTCAAGTTGCGCGTTCGACATGGGGAACTCCGTGGTTGATCTGCGGGGGCCCGCGGTGTGCCGGGGGCGATGGGTGGGTAAATGCTGCACTGCGTATAAAGGGATTGGGGCCTGCGCTCAATTCCCAAAACGACCCAAATGCCCCTCAAAAACCGGCTGATGCGTTAGATAAAGGGATCTGGGGCCGGGTTGGCGCCGCACATCAGCACGGCAATGCGTTCACCGGGGGCGGGGGTGTAGGCGCCTGACAAAAGCGCGGCCAGCGCGGTGGCCCCCGCCGGTTCCACCAATTGACGCAGGTTTTGCCATAATAAAAGCTGGGCTTGGGTGATCGCGTCATCACTGACCAACACGCTGTCGCCCAAATGCGCGCGGGACAAATCAAAGCAATATTGCCCAATACGTTTTGCGCCCAAGGCGTTGGCGGCCACGCCGCTGACATCCACATCAACCGGGTTTCCTGCGGCCAATGCGGCGTTCAGCGCACATGATGTTTCCGGTTCCACCGCCACCACTTTACGCGCGCCTTGCAGCCACGCCAGCGATCCACCGATCAGCCCGCCGCCACCCACCGCGATCAGGATCGTATCCGCCTGAAGCCCCTGAGCCTCCCATTCGCGCATCATCGTGCCTTGGCCCACAACGGTTCCAAGCCCGTCATACGCGTGGATTTGGGCGGCCCCGGTGTCAGCTTCATACGCTTGCGCCGCGCGCAATGCATCGGCATATTCCCCCGGTACAACCCGCAAATCCGCCCCGGCCCGGCGGATCAACTCAATCTTTGATGGCCCGGCCATTTCAGGTACAAAAATCGCCGCTTTATGCCCCAATTTATGCGCCGCATAGGCCACCGCCGCCCCGTGATTCCCGCCCGAAGCGGCCACAATCCCGGCTTTGGGAATATCGCCTGACAACAGCGAATTAAACGCTCCGCGCGCCTTAAACGTGCCGGTGTGTTGCATCTGTTCCAGCTTGAAAGACACAGGGCAGGGCAGCCAGCTAGCCGTGACATCGACTGTGGGGGTGATCTGAATGTGATCCGCAATCCGGTGTGCGGCCGCGTTGATTTCATCTTGCCAGTTCATGTCCGCTCCTGTTTCCAAACTTGATGTCGCATGAAAGATGAAAGACACACAACCCGCCGGTGCGCCACGCCGTCAGGTGATTTTGCACCAAAAGGTGACGTGCTGTGACTGGTCACGCCCCGCTGCAAGCGCTAACAATGGGTAAAAACGAGCATTGAACAGGATTTATTCATGACCGACCAAACGCCACACCCTCGGCACCCCCTGCGCCGTTCGCGCCAGGACCGCGAAGCGTCCCATCACATCCCCGATACGCCCCAGACCCGTGCGCCGGCCTATAAGCTCGCGTATGACGACCAGGATTTCATGTGCCGCGAAGAGCTTCGCCCGGTGCGCTTGCAGCTTGAGCTGTTAAAGCCCGAAATGATGATGTCGGAATATGGCGTGCGAAGCACCGTGGTTCTGTTCGGCGGCGCGCGTATTCCTGCGCCTGCCAAGAAAGACAGCGCGCGGACCAAAACCTTGGCGGATCTGTCGAAATTCTATGACGAAGCCCGCGATTTTTCCCGGCTGATGACCGAACGGTCGAAGGCAACCGGCGGCAAGGAACATGTTGTGGTCACTGGTGGCGGCCCCGGCGTGATGGAGGCGGGCAACCGTGGTGCTGTGGACGCAGGCGGTGTGTCGATCGGTCTGAACATCGTGTTGCCGCACGAACAGGCACCGAATGAATATGTCACG
Organism: uncultured Planktotalea sp.; assembly: GCA_965367685.1. Classification (GTDB taxonomy): domain Bacteria; phylum Pseudomonadota; class Alphaproteobacteria; order Rhodobacterales; family Rhodobacteraceae; genus Aliiroseovarius. Next base: position 11,350 of record CBDUJY010000012.1, read on the forward strand.
CCCGAGCTGTGTTTCAATTTCCACTATTTCGCCATCCGCAAGATGCATTTCTTGATGCGCGCCGAGGCGATTGCGATCTTCCCCGGTGGCTTTGGCACCCTGGACGAGCTTTTTGAAAGCCTGACCCTGATCCAGACCGGCCGCATGAACAAAGTGCCGATCCTGCTGTTTGGCGGCGACTTCTGGCGCAAAATTGTGAACTGGGATGCCCTGTCTGACGCGGGCACCATCAGCGCCGAAGATCTGAACCTGTTCCGCTTTGTCGAAACTGCCCAAGAGGCGATGGATGCGATCGACAATTGGGGCAGCCGCGACGCGCCGCGCGACACTTTGCCGGGGCGCTAAGCACCCGCGACAGATACGAAAAACCCCGGCCATTGAGCCGGGGTTTTTTTATGTCAAAAGCTCGCGGGGCAGGGCGCAGACCCGGTCGCGTTGCGGCAGGGTGTGTACAAACAGCCCGCCTTCAGCGCGTTGAATGCAATAGCCATAGTTGCGCAAGCGATGTTTAAACTCAAAAAAACTCAATACTTTTTTACGTTCGCGTGACAGAAAACGAAGCACGCCTTCGGTTTCATTTGGGTCAAGATCGCAGGTGTTCACGATAGGCTCCTTTGAGTTTCATTTACCTCAAAGGCAGGATCGCGCGATTGCGTGGCACAAATTGTGCGCAATCGTGGCAATTTTAGGGAATTGTTAACTAAGATGAACGGGGCTTATGACCCCATCCCCGCCTCTGCCTCGATCTGCTTGCGTGACTTGCGCGCGCGTTCGGTTTCAGACTTTAGCTGACCACAGGCGGCCATAATATCCTCGCCGCGCGGGCGACGAATGGGGCTGGCAAAGCCTGCCTCATGAATGATGTCGGCAAAGGCATGAATCCGGTTGTTGCTTGATCGTTTATACGGCGCGCCGGGCCATTCGTTAAACGGGATCAGGTTGATTTTGGCCGCGATTTTGTGGCGTTTGATGTGATCCACCAGACGATGCGCATCTTCCACACTGTCGTTCACGCCGTTCAGCATCACATATTCAAAGGTGATCCGCTCAGAGTTTGAGACTTTCGGATAAGCCGCAAGCGAGGTCAACAATTCTTCGATATTCCAACGCTTGTTGATCGGCACCAGCTTGTCGCGCACCTCATCCGTGGTGGCGTGGAAAGAAATCGCCAAAAGACAGCCGATCTCATCCGCCGTGCGGGCAATTTCCGGGACCACACCAGAGGTCGAAAGTGTAATCCGGCGGCGCGACAATTGGATGCCCTCAGGGTCCATCGCAATCTTCATCGCGTCCCGCACGTTTTCAAAGTTGTAAAGCGGCTCGCCCATGCCCATCAGCACGATGTTCGACAACAGACGCGGCTGGTTTTGATCGGTGCGGGTGCCGGGTTCGGGCCACTCATTCAGATCATCGCGCGCCATCATCACCTGACCGATAATCTCAGCAGCGGTCAGATTGCGCACCAATTTCTGCGTGCCTGTGTGGCAGAAAGTACAGGTCAGCGTACAGCCAACTTGGGATGAAATACACAGCGTGCCGCGGCCTTCCTCAGGGATATAAACCACCTCAACCTCATGGCCGCCAGCGATGCGGACAAGGTATTTGCGGGTGCCGTCATCCGACACCAGCTTGCTGACCACCTCGGGGATTTCGATCACAAAATTCTCGGCCAATTGGGCGCGATACTCTTTGGACAGATTGGTCATCGCGTCAAAATCGCGCTTGCCCCATTGGTAAATCCACTGCCAGATCTGCCCCGCCCGCATCTTGGCCTGTTTTTCCTTGGTGCCCATGTCAATCAACGCCGCACGCAACGCATCGCGCGTCAGGCCCACCAGATTTGGCTTGCCCGTTGGGGCATCCTTACGGGGCAGGGTCAATACATCTTGGGTGATCGGGGCAGTCGGTTCCATGGCGCGCGTCCTTTGTTCGCAGGGTCGCAGTCTATAGCCCAAGGGGCCGGGCTTGTCACCCCATCAGGGACACGCCAAAACCCCGCCCGCGATTGCGGTCCGGGGGTGAAATTTGAATATGGTTGAAACAGCCCTTTGGATGTTCGGCACTTATGACAACCAAAACACCTTAGCCGCCGCAGCGTTTGCCAGCCTCGTCCACAGCCGCGGTGAACCCCAGCAGCGAAAACGTGTCTTTGGTCTTGGTGCCACGCGACGATTGCGCCTGAAGAATGGCGGATGCGCCACGCTTCATCGACGATACAATCTTGGCGTCATCCGCAGGTGCCGCCCACGCCCATTCGCCATCGGTGAACATCTGATAGGTGTTGCTGCCGACGGTCATAGACACCGTGGATCCCTTGGCAAAGGGATAGCCGCCGGTAAACGACACCTGACCTTTGACCTTGGATCCGGGGCGATAGCTGACAAACAGCAGGATATCGCCACGGCTGACCGCCACGGCCCGGCCATTTTTGGTGTTTACGGTTTCTTTCGGGCTGGAAACGCTCCAACATTCGGTGGGGTTGTCCTCGACGAAAACACTCCAATCCGTGTTTGCCGCAACCCGGTTGGTGCTTTCTTGTGCGATTGCGCCCGTTGTGCTGAGGGCGATTGCGCAGAACGCGCCACAAATAGCCCCTGTGATCACTCGTTTCATGTCCTATACAGCCTCCAAGCTGTCACTGCCTCTTGCCCCTGCGAAGCCCCAACCGTCTTAGGCGGTTTTCTTCTTATTAAATCGCGCCGCATGAAGCATTTTATTCCTGTGCGGCCTAGTCTAGCGTGAAATGTGGGTGTTGTGAAAGCCCCAGAACTGGAATATGCGGCGGAAAATCGCGCGTGCCCCAAAAGGGGTGGCGCAGCAAAGGGAGAGTATCGTGGTGCAAGATGTGAACGCGGCTGAGCGGCTGGTCGAAATATGGCGTGGCGATTTCATGGAATCGCAACATCTGGGGCATGCTGTGGTGTGCAACACCAAAGGTGAGATTGTTGAAAGCTGGGGCAACCCGGATGAAATTATCCTGCCACGATCCTCGGCTAAGATGCTGCAAGCGCTGCCTTTGGTCGAAAGCGGGGCGGCGGATGCGGCGGGCTTGACCACCGAACAGCTGGCGTTGTCCTGCGCCAGCCACCAAGGGGCGGCCATCCACACCGACCGCGTGCGCGCCTGGCTTGGGGATCTGGGGTTGGGCAAGGATGATCTTTGCTGTGGCCCGCAAATGCCCGATGATCGCCCGGCGAAAAAGGCGCTGATTTGTGCGGACGAAAGCCCCTGCAAGATCCACAATAACTGCTCTGGCAAACACGCGGGATTTCTAACCTTGGCGCAGCATCTTGGCGCGGATCAGGCCGATTATGTGAACCCGGATCACGCGGTGCAACAAGCGGCAAAACTGGCGTTTGAAGAGGTTACGGGCATGGACAGCCCCGGTTTCGGCATCGACGGCTGTTCGGCCCCAAACCACGCCACGTCCCTGCACGGCATGGCGCAGGCGATGGCGAGTTTTGCGGGCGCGCAATCGGGCCGTTCCGCGCGCGACACCGCGATGGTGCGGCTGCGCGAAGCGATGATGTTGCATCCAGAATTGGTCGCCGGCGAGGGTCGCGCCTGCACCGAGATCATGCGCGCCCTGCCGGGTCGCGTGGCGGTAAAAACCGGGGCCGAGGCGTTTTTCATCGCGATCCTGCCCGAACAAGGTCTGGGTGTGGCGTTGAAAATCAACGACGGCTCTACCCGCGCGTCTGAATGCGCAATTGCGGCGATCCTTGCGCGTCTTGGCGTGGCGGATGCGGCGGACCCGATGGTGAAAAAGCGGCTGAACCCGCGGGTGTTGAATTTCGCGGGTGTGGACACGGGCGAAATTAAACCCGCCGCGGCGCTTTGGTCTGCGTAACACCGAATTTCTCGCCTCCGGCGGGGATATTTTTAGAAAGAGGAAAAGGTCAGAACCAGGCGGTCATCAGTTTCAGCGCAAGCGCGGTTGAGGCGATGACCAGCACGGGTTTGATCAGTTTTGACCCGATCCGCGAGGCAAGGGTGGACCCCACATAAGCCCCGGCCATCTGTGCGGCGCCCATTGCCAAGCCAAGTGCCCAAAGCGGGGAGGCGACGAGCATGAAGCCAGCGAGACCCCCGACATTGGACGCAAAATTCAACAGTTTGGTGTGGGCCGTGGCGCGCAAGATGCCGTAGCCCGCAAGGCTGACAAACCCAAGCATGTAAAACGCGCCGGCACCTGGCCCAAGCAACCCGTCGTAAAGCCCGATTGCTGGCACGAAAGTGAGGGAAAACAGGAACGGCGAGAGGCGTTCCTGTTTGTCCACATCGTCCAATCCGGGTTTGAGCGCAAAGAAAACCGCAACGCCGATCAGCAGGATGGGCAGGCCCAGGCGGATCACATCTGTTGGCAGGGTTGAGGCCAAAAGCGCGCCCAAAACCGCGCCGAAAAATGCCAAAATGGCAGGCCGGATTTGCCGCCGCAGGTTCACATGCCCCGCGCGCGCATAGGTGATCGCGGCCATGCCCGCGCCAAACAGCCCTTGCACTTTGTTGGTGGCAAGGGCGGTGATCGGCGGCACGCCGGCCAAGAGCAACACCGGCACGGTGATCAGCCCGCCGCCGCCCGCGATGCTGTCGACAAAACCGGCCACGAATCCTGCCGCCAAGAGAAGCATCAGAAGCTCGGCTGAGACTTGAAAAAGCCCCTCAAACATCGACGAAATCGTCTTTGGAATAGCCTTGGATATACAAAAGCGCGGTGAGGTCGCCGTGGTTGATGCGGATGTCACATTCGGCCGCAACAGACGGTTTTGCGTGGAGCGCAACCCCCGCGCCCGCCAAGCCCAACATGCCCAGATCATTGGCGCCGTCGCCCACGGCGATGACGTCGGCATGGGTCAGGTTAAGGCGCATGGAAATCTCTTGCAACGCTTGCACCTTTGCTTCGCGGCCCAAGATCGGCAGGCCCACGGTGCCGGTCAGCTTGCCGTTTTCAACGTGTAATGTATTGGCGCGGTTTTCGTCAAAGCCAAGCGCCTCTGCCACATGGCCGGTGAAGGCGGTGAAGCCGCCCGATACAAGCGCCGCGTATGCTCCGTTAGCTTTCATTGTCGCCAAAAGCGCCGCCCCGCCGGGCATAAAGGTGATGCGGTTTTTGATCACGTCGCCAATCACGCTTTCAGACAGGTCTTTCAACAGGCCCACGCGTTCTTTCAACGCCCCGTCAAAATCCAGCTCGCCATTCATGGCCCGCGCGGTGATGTCTTTCACGCGCGCGCCCACGCCCGCCTCATCCGCCAATTCATCAATGCATTCTTGCTGGATCATGGTGCTGTCCATGTCGGCCAAAAGCATCTTTTTGCGCCGCGCATCAGACGGCAAAATTACCAGATCTACGCCCATGTCCTGAAGGTCCGCCCAGACATCCCAGCGATTGTCGGGCATTTCAGGCAACGCAAATTCCGCCGCCTCATCTGGGGACAACCACACCGCATCGCCCCCCCCCCACGCATTGCGCAGGCTGTCCACCAAAGCGGCGTCCAAATTGCGAGCGGTCGGGGCGGTCAAAAGTGTGGCGGTGTACATATATCAGCTTTCATCAGGGGGGCAGGTGTTGCGCCCAAAAAGAGGTATTTTGCGCCCCTTCGCAAGGTGAAATCCGAAAATCTGCTGCAAAACCCGCGCATCAGTTTGCGTCAAAAGTTTCCGATCGTAGTTCTTTTACGCCAGATTTCGACTGATCACGCCCAAAACACGACATTTTCTGACTTGCCCATGCCGCAATCACCCCTTACCTCGGTCAGTGGGACACCCTTCCCCAACGAAGGGCATTTATCTGTAAGGATAGCAGCAATGGCTAATCAGCAACCGGTCACGCGCCCGGCAAACGCGCGTTTTTCTTCTGGCCCCTGTGCCAAACCCCCCACATGGACTTTGGATGCTTTGTCGGACGCTGCCCTTGGCCGTTCGCACCGCGCCGCCATCGGCAAAGACAAGCTGCGCGCCGCAATTGAAGGCACGCGTGACGTGCTTGGCATTCCCGCAGACTACAAAATCGGCATTGTCCCCGCCTCGGATACGGGCGCGATGGAAATGGCGATGTGGTCTTTGCTGGGCGCACGCGGCGTGGAAATGCTGGCGTGGGAATCCTTTGGGTCCGGCTGGATTACGGATGTGAACAAACAGCTGAAACTGGATGCGGTGGCCAAGGTTGCGGATTACGGCGCGCTGCCTGATTTGGCCTCGGTCGATTTTAACAATGATGTTGTCTTTACCTGGAACGGCACCACATCTGGCGTGCGGGTTCCCAATGGTGACTGGATCGCTGATGATCGCGAAGGTCTGGCGATTTGCGATGCGACCAGCGCCGCCTTTGCCATGGATCTGCCGTGGGACAAATTGGATGTGACCACCTTTAGCTGGCAAAAAGTGCTGGGCGGCGAAGCGGCGCACGGCGTGATTATCTTGTCACCGCGTGCTGTTGAACGTCTTGAAACTTACGTTCCCGCATGGCCCCTGCCGAAGATTTTCCGCATGACCAAAGGTGGCAAGCTGATTGACGGTATCTTTACCGGCGCGACCATCAATACGCCGTCGATGTTGGCGGTTGAGGATTACCTGTTTGCCCTTGACTGGGCGCGCTCGGTTGGTGGGCTTCAAGGGCTGATTGCCCGTGCCGATGCCAACACGGCTGAGGTCACCAAATTTGTTGAGACCCACGATTGGATTGATTTTCTGGCCGCAGATCCTGCGACCCAGTCCAACACATCCGTTTGTGTGAAATTCAATGACGCGCGCATCACCGATGGGGCGGCCTTTGCCAAAGCGGTTGCCAAGCGGCTTGAAGCCGAAGGTGTGGCCTTGGATGTCGGTGCTTACCGCGACGCGCCAGCCGGTCTTCGGATCTGGTGCGGTGGCACGGTGGAAGCGTCCGATGTGGCCGCATTGATGCCGTGGCTTGACTGGGCGTTCAACGCGGAAATCGCAGCGCTTTAAGGCGCCCAAAAACTTTAAACATTCCCCGCTGGACCCTGTAAAAACTTTAAACTTTGCCCCTTGAGGTCTTTAAAGAGTTTAAAGTTTTGGGTCCGCGGTCTTTCAAAACTTTAAAGAATAGGAGCCCAGCACATGGCCCCCAAAGTTCTCGTATCCGACAAGCTTTCGGAAACCGCCGTACAGATTTTCCGCGACCGTGGCATTGATGTGGATTTCATGCCCGAGCTTGGCAAAGACAAAGAAAAATTGGCCGCGCTGATCGGCGATTATGATGGTCTTGCCATTCGGTCTGCGACCAAAGTAACCCCCACCATTCTGGAGGCGGCCACCAACCTGAAAGTGATCGCGCGTGCCGGGATTGGCACAGATAACATCGATAAAACAGCAGCTTCCAAGAAAGGCGTGATCGTCATGAACACGCCCTTTGGCAATATGATCACCACCGCGGAACATGCGATTGCGATGATGTTTGCGGTGGCGCGTCAGATCCCAGAGGCGTCTGCCTCGACCCATGCGGGCAAATGGGAAAAGTCGAAATTCATGGGTGTTGAGCTGACCAACAAGACGCTGGGCGTGATTGGCGCAGGCAATATTGGCGGCATCGTCTGTGATCGTGCTCTGGGTCTGAAGATGAAAGTCATCGCTTTCGATCCCTTCCTGTCGGAAGAGAAAGCTGACAAAATGGGTGTCGAAAAAGTTGAGCTGGACGAGCTGTTGACTCGTTCGGATTTTATCACTTTGCACGTGCCGATGATTGAGGCGACAAAGAACATTCTGTCGCGTGAAGCCCTTGAAAAGACTAAGAAAGGTGTGCGTATCATCAACTGTGCCCGTGGTGGTTTAGTGGATGAAGAGGCGCTTGCTGATCTGTTGAAATCGGGTCATGTGGCAGGTGCTGCCTTTGATGTTTTCGCCGAAGAGCCCGCCAAAGAAAACGCGCTGTTTGGCCTGCCAAATGTTGTTTGCACTCCGCATCTTGGGGCGGCGACAACCGAAGCGCAAGAAAACGTGGCGCTGCAAGTGGCCGAGCAAATGTCAGATTACTTGCTAACCGGTGCCGTGCAAAACGCGCTGAACATGCCATCGGTTACTGCCGAAGAAGCCAAGGTCATGGGGCCATGGATCAAGCTTGCTGAACACCTTGGCGCCTTTGTGGGCCAGATGACGGACGAGCCGATCCAAGCGGTGAACATTCTTTATGACGGTGTTGCGTCCGAAATGAACCTGAAGGCGCTTGATTGTGCTGTGATTGCCGGCCTTATGAAGCCGCAAACCCCTGATGTGAATATGGTTTCTGCGCCTGTTGTGGCGACGGATCGGGGCATCAAAACCTCAACCACCACACAATCTAAGGGCGGTTCATTTGATGGGTACATCAAGGTGACGGTGGTCACGGACAACCGCGAACGCTCGATCGCGGGGACGGTATTTTCCGACGGAAAACCACGGTTCATTCAGATCAAAGGCATCAATATCGACGCCGAGATTGGCAACCACATGCTGTACACCACCAACAAAGATATGCCGGGGATCATCGGCGCGTTGGGGGAAACCATGGGCGAAAACGGCGTGAATATTGCGAACTTTACCTTGGGTCGGAAAGAGGCAGGCGGGGACGCGATTGCGCTGTTGTATGTGGATGCACCTGTGCCAACTGATGTGCGTGAAAAGCTGAAAAGTACCGGGTTGTTCAACGCGATCACGCCTTTGCAATTTGACATATAAGCTGTTGTAAAATAATGCAGAAAGCCCCATGGAAACGTGGGGCTTTCTTTGTTTTGGCAAGGGTTATTCGGCATCCAGAAGCCCGGTTCTGAACAGAAAACCAGCGGCTGCGGCCCCCGAAACAGACGCCAAGTATACGCCCCTATCCTATGGTGCCACTAAGCGCGGCAATTGCTTGTTTCATAAGGCCTTCCCCTGTTACAGGTTTTCTATGTCGCCCATTTTTATGACCATTTGGGCGCGCTTGGACCACACAGGATGAGGCATCGAAATGGATCGGGTTTACGCTATTGGGGATGTGCACGGGCATTTGGACAAGCTGATGGCGGCGCATGCTTGGATAGCCGAGGATCGCGCGCGCTGTGGCGACACCGTTGCGCCGATTGTGCATGTGGGCGATTTGGTCGACCGCGGCCCGGATAGTCGCGGGGTGATCCAGTATTTGATGGATGGGCAAACCGCTGGCGAAAACTGGGTTGTTCTCAAGGGCAATCACGACCGGATGGCGGCGATGTTTTTGCGCGACACTCCGATGGTGGACCACATGTTGCTCTATGATTTCAACTGGTTCCATCCGCGCATCGGCGGCGTTGAGACGATGGCGAGCTACGGGGTTGAGGTGACTGAGGGCATCCGGACCTATCAGCTTCATGCCGCAGCCCTAGCTGCTGTTCCCAAAGCGCATCGCGACTATCTTGAGGCGCTACCGGTGATGCACCGCGTGGACGATCTGTGTTTTGTACACGCGGGCATCCGCCCCGGTGTGGCGCTGGAGGATCAAGTTGAGGATGATTTGGTCTGGATCCGGCAGGAATTCCACAACTCAAGCGCCGATCACGGCCCGCTGATTGTGCATGGGCATACGCCGGTGGATGAGGTCACGCACTACGGCAATCGCTTGAACATCGACACCGGGGCTGGGCATGGCAAAGACATTGGGGTTGTGGTGATTGAAGGGCGCGAGGTCTGGGTGCTGGGCGCGAATGGGCGTCAGCCTGTTGATCGGTCGAACCGGACCTCTGGGCTTTGAACGCAAAATAGGGCGACCCGTCCTGGCCACAATCGAGACAATCATGAGGCGGCTTTTGCAAAAGCTGGCTGTGGAGGTTTTGGCCCATTGTGAAGCGGGCCGCACTCTAAAATGTGATTGGGTCCATATACTTCTGACCGTTTGCGGGGGCAAGAAAGGATCTGGGAACTTATGGCTGTCAGGATGTAAGCAAAGACAGGCGGTTCTTTTTGTGACGTAAAACCATTTTGTGTTGGCGTGGGGCAGCTGGACAGGGGGCGGCGAGAAAGCTGTTCCAGGATCCGAACAGCTCCTCTATCTCTTCAAGTGCCTTATGTGGCAAGGTTTTGCGGGTTTGCGCACCCAGATAAAGGCTTTCTGATGGGGTGCTTTCGGCGAATATTATTTCATGTTTTGCAAACAAAAGGTGGTGATAGTCGATCTGGTTGATTGATGTGTCGACCGTGACCCCGGCCAGCTGCGTGAGGTGATGCGCGGCGATCAGGGCCGCAGGTTCGCTTAGCATCCTTTGCACGATGGGCGAATGTATCAGCATCCGATGTTGGCGCGACACCAGCAGATCGCGTTTGGGGTACCCGTTCCCAAGGGAACCTGAAGAAATTCGGATGGGGCGCAGGTTGGGATTGCGTGCAAGTTCAATGGGGCCCAAGCGGCGGACCATTGACCAGCGCAAGGGGCGCGGGTCACCCGTCAGGGTAAGGATCATATCACCGGGGCGTAAATGTTCGACCGGAACGGGCCCGCGTGTTGTCTTGATCAACGTGCCACCGGCAAAACACACGATGCTATTGTAATCCCAACCGTCCGTATGGCTTATATAATTGCCCAGAGTAGACCCCTCGGTGAAGTCCGAATCTACGCCGGGCGCAAAATACCAAGTGTTATCGACCTGAAAACACTGAAAATTCTCAACATGTGTTTCACCGTCTGGTGTGGTGAAATCTATTTTGACGACATAAGGCTCGCTTGTTGACGCTGAAAAGTCACCACCATCGATACTGATGCTTTCTGTGGTGTCATTTGCGCCTTGGTATGCCCCGTCATCATCATTGAAGGTAGCGGTTACAGATGTGTTATAGGTCGCGTTATAGCCTTGGTCGGACCAATTATATGCCTGAGTTTCGTATAGCGCCATGATCACCCACCGGTTTTATTGTCGATCAAAATAAGCGTTAATCCTTTCAATATATCTAAGAATGGAATTTAGCCTTTTCGCGGGGGAATGCAGAACCGGTGGGCCGGGTGATCTTTTCTTGCGGGCCCCAACAAAAAAGCCCCGGCGTTTCCACCGGGGCTTTCATTCGTCAAAGAGGCGTTGTTTACGCTTCGTCTTTTTTCTCAGGGGCGATCTCTTCGCCGGTTTCCTGATCAACCATTTTCATCGCCAGGCGAACCTTGCCGCGGTCGTCAAAGCCCAGAAGTTTTACTTTCACTTCTTGGCCTTCTTTCAACACGTCCGACGGGTGATTCAGGCGACGGTTTTCGATCTGGCTGACATGCACAAGGCCGTCACGCTTGCCGAAGAAGTTCACGAAGGCGCCGAAATCGACGATCTTCACAACTTTACCGTTGTAGATGGCGCCTTCTTCTGGCTCGGCCACGATCGAATGGATCATGTCGTAAGCTTTCTGAATGGCTTCCCCGTTGGCGGATGCGATTTTGATCACACCGTCATCGTTGATGTCCACTTTGGCACCCGATACTTCAACGATCTCACGGATCACCTTACCGCCGGACCCGATCACTTCACGGATCTTGTCGGTTGGGATGTTCATGGTCTCGATGCGTGGGGCGTGGGCTGAAAACTCACTCCGGCCAGCGGTCAAGGCTTTCGACATCTCTTCAAGGATGTGCAAACGGCCAGCTTTCGCTTGGGCCAATGCTTTTTCCATGATTTCGGTGGTGATGCCGGCAACTTTGATGTCCATCTGCAACGAGGTGATACCGTCTTCGGTGCCTGCCACTTTGAAGTCCATGTCGCCGAGGTGATCTTCGTCACCCAAGATGTCGGTCAGAACCGCATAAGACCCGTCGTCTTCTAGGATCAGGCCCATGGCCACACCAGCAACCGGTGCCTTGAGCGGCACAGCCGCGTCCATCATCGACAGCGAGCCACCACAAACGGAAGCCATCGAAGACGAGCCGTTTGATTCGGTGATCTCAGACACCAAGCGAATGGTGTAAGGGAAGTCAGTTGGTGCCGGCAAAACAGCCTGAAGCGCACGCCATGCCAGTTTCCCGTGACCGATTTCACGGCGTCCGGGGGGGCCAAAGCGACCCACTTCACCAACCGAGTAGGGAGGGAAGTTATAATGCAACAGGAAGTTCGATTTGTATGTGCCGGTCAGCGCGTCGATCATTTGCTCGTCGTCGCCGGTGCCCAAAGTGGTCACAACCAGACCTTGGGTCTCGCCACGTGTGAACAAGGCCGAACCATGGGTGCGCGGCAGAATACCAACCGAGCTATCGATGGCGCGAACTTTGTCCAGCGCGCGACCGTCGATCCGCTTGCCGGTTTTCACAACGTCGCCACGAACCACTGCGCTTTCGAGCTTTTTCAAAGCGGAACCAAGGTTCGCATCTTCTTGTTGCTCGTCAGTCAGGGACGCGATGATGTCAGCTTTTGCAACGGACAAGGCAGCAACACGCTCTTGCTTGTCGGTGTTGCCGTAAGCCGCGCGGATTTTGTCTTCGCCAGCGGCTTTCACAGCAGCATAGAGATCCGAGTAGTCAGCAGGCTGGAAGTCAAACGGCTCTTTCGCGGCGTCTTCGGCCAGATCGATGATCAGGTCGATAACCGGTTGGATTTGCTCGTGGGCAAAGCTTACCGCGCCCAGCATTTCTTCTTCGGTCAGCTCGTAAGCTTCTGATTCAACCATCATAACCGCATCTTTGGTGCCGGCCACAACCAGATCAAGGCGTTGATCAGGGTTGTCACGCAGCTTGTGCATGTCATCACAGGTTGGGTTCAGAACGTATTCGCCACCTTCAAAGCCAACGCGGCAAGCGCCGATTGGGCCCATGAACGGTGCGCCAGAAATGGTCAGCGCAGCGGATGCCGCGATCATCGCAACCATGTCAGGGTCGTTGACCAGATCGTGCGACAGCACGGTACAGATCACCAGAACTTCGTTTTTGAAGCCAGGAACAAACAGCGGGCGGATCGGACGGTCGATCAGACGCGATGTCAGCGTCTCTTTTTCGGTCGGACGCGCTTCGCGTTTGAAAAAGCCACCCGGGATTTTACCGGCGGCATAGTATTTTTCGTTGTAGTGAACTGTCAGCGGGAAAAAGTCCTGACCGGGCTTTTGCGCACGCGCATAGGTCACGTTGGCCATGACAGAGGTTTCGCCCAAAGTGGCGATCACCGAACCGTCAGCCTGACGGGCAACTTTGCCCGTTTCCAGAGTGAGCGTTTCTTCGCCCCACTCGATTGATTTCTTCGTTACGTCAAACATCATGTTTTCCTAGTTGGGAGTGGTCCCGGCCCTCCGGGTCTCCCGTTTCAATGGCGGCCCCATGCCGCCGACCCCACATATCAATTCTGTGCGCCGGGGTCCGGGCGCATATCCAGACCTTTGCGCCATACAGGAAATGGCAGAGTTTGGGAAGAGGCTGTGGGTTTCACGGTTGGGGCGGCGCAAATATGCCATGGTGCCAGAGTGTATTCGTTGTATAGGTTTACGACAATTTCACATGTGCAGTAGTGTCCTGCACACAGGCGTCTTTCAAAACGGGTTTATAATGAAATCACTTCTTTCTCTCTTTGCGCTTCTGGCGATGTGCTTGGTTGGTTCAGTCACGCCCCTCTTGGCGGAAACCAAGCCCGCAGCACCCCGTATTCTGGCGATTGGCGACAGTTTGATGGCGTGGCACAAAGGGCGCGGGCGTTCGATTGCGGATGTGGTGGCGAAATCGCTGCAAGAACCTGTGCGCAACCGGGCCGTGGGCGGCGCGCGGATGATTTATAACCTGCCGGTCACCGGCGCGCTTGGGCTGAGCATTCCCCGGCAGGTCGCAAAAGGCCCATGGGACTGGGTGATCCTGTCCGGTGGCGGCAATGATCTGTGGTTTGGCTGTGGCTGCTCGCGCTGTGACAGGCGGATCGGGAAAATGGTCTCGGCAGATGGGCGCAAAGGCATGGTGCCGGGTCTGGTGAAACGGCTCCGCAACTCTGGCGCCAAGGTGGTGATGATTGGCTATCTGCGCAGCCCCGGTGTGGGGTCGGTCATTGAAAGCTGTAAAGACGATGGCGATGCTTATGAGGCGCGGTTGGTGGACATGGCCGACCGCATGAAAGATGTCTATTTCATCTCAAACGCTGACCTGGTGCCCCACGGGGATCGCAGTTTCCACGGCGGCGACATGATCCACCCGTCCCCCAAAGGCAGTGCGGCGATTGGCGCGCGGGTGGTCGATTTGATCAAGCGGGTGGATCGGGGGCGTTAAGCCCCCACGAAAAACGCCCGCCTTTTGCAAGACGGGCGTTCTGAATTCCGAAAACTCGAAACAGCTTAGCGGCGCAGGCCGAGGCGTTTGATCAGGTCCTGGTAACGGGCCTCATCTTTCGCACGGGCGTAGTCCAAAAGCTTACGACGCAGAGCAACCATTTTCAAAAGGCCACGGCGGCCGTGGTTGTCTTTTTTGTGGGTCTTAAAGTGCTCAGTCAAAGTCGCGATACGCGAGCTGAGGATGGCAACTTGAACTTCGGGCGAACCGGTGTCGCCTTCTTTGGTGCCGAACTCTTTGATCAGACGCGATTTTTCTTCAGGTGTAATCGACATCGGGGTCTCCTTAACAAGGTTAGAGTGATGGCGCATGCCGGGACGTCGTCCAGCAAGGCCCATGGAGAAGACGGCCCGCAGAATGCAAGCCGATGCGCGCTCATAGGGGAATTCTTGGCAAAAGGCAAAGGAAAAGGCGCATTAAGGCTGATCCGCGATGCTGAGATGATCAATGACTTGCTGGGCCCAATCACCAATGACGGGGATGAAATTCACCGATGACAGCATTTGCACCACAAAAGCGACAAGGATGGTGGCGCCCAAGACAGAGCCCAACCCAAAGGCAAGCCCGCGATACAGTTGAAATAACCCCAGTTTCCACAGGCTGTCATGCAACAGGATAAAACGGTGGGAATTCAGGCGGCGCACCTCATTTCGCAAGGCCGCGACCTCTTGGCTTAGCTGGTCAGACTCAAGTTCTTGCAAAGTGGCCTCCGTTAACCATTTCCCTGATTTTATATGCTATTAGAGAAAGTTGTAGGTATATTCTTCTGGGAGTTTTTGAGTCTCTTGGTAGACTGCCTGTGAGCGGTTGTGCGGGTTTTATTGGATCTTGCATAGGTTTATATCTTGCATAGGTTTATGATGTCAGTTGGCCGATAACAAATAGGTGCCACATGTTACTTGGGTTGTTGTTGTTAGGATTGGTTCCTGCTGCTTTCTTGGCAGACAGTTTCACAGATGGTCGGGCAGAAGTAGAGCCTGATGAGGGGCAAGATGTGCCCACGGAAAATGAAGCCGGCGACTTTATTGCGTCACCGGACCCCACAACTGACGGTGATGAGGCTGTCGATGATGGCGTGACGGATCCCGATAACCCAGATCCCGATAACAATGACATCCTGGACCCCATTGACCAACCCGGCGAAGGCGCCCCCGAAGGGCCTGACGCAACACTGTTGGATGGACTGCTGGGTAAAAATTGCGATGCCATCTACGGGTTGGAAGATTACGAACATATTATGGGCGAGACGGACCCCCTGCAACTTGGGGATGGCGATGACAGCTATACCGGGACAAGCGATGGGATCAAAGCGGACGCAGCCTTGGATTTGTTTAAAGGGACCCCCTTTGTTGAATTGCAAGAAGATGGCTTGGTCGGTGTGATCGACGGGCAGGGTGGCGACGACACAATCACAACTGGGGATGACGCCAGCTTTGCGTTTGGGGGGGAAGGCGACGACAAAATCACCGTTGGTGCGGCCCCTGCTGCTGTCTTTGGTGGTGAGGGTAATGATGAAATCATCGGGGCCTATACCGCCGACAGCGATGAATATTCCGGCTATCTGGACGGCGGGATCGGGAATGACCTTGTGAAAGGCGGCGAAGGCGTCGACCTGATATTCGGCGGCCAGCACGACGACAATGGTGAAGGCCCAGACAATGATACGCTGTCTGGCGGTGCTGGCGATGACCAGATCAACGGTGGGTATGGTGCGGATATTATTGAGGGGGATGAGGGCGACGATGTGCTCAACCACCTCGGGCATGCAATGGAACAAAGTGGTGCGGAACGCAGCAGCTTTGATTGGCACATCGACAACGAAGCAGACACGCTGGATGGTGGTGAAGGAAATGACACCATTATCTTTGATCGTGCGGATACTGCGACCGGCGGTGTCGGTGCCGACAATTTCCACCTCTATTTTGACGACGAATCTGGTGAAGGGCATGCCGATGTGACCGATTTTGTCCCCGGCGAGGACTTTCTTAAAGTGACGTTGGACCCGGATGAAAAGCCTGATGATGTCTCGTTAGAGGTCAAAGCCTCTGAGGATGGCGCGGATGGGCTGGTTGTTGTGAATGGCGAAGTGGTCGCAATCTTGCAGGGCGCCCCCAATGCGACCAGCGCGGATGTTTATGTCGAAGTGGCGCAAGATATTTATGCCTAGGGCGTGAACGCTCTGGTTATTCCCAAAAAATGGGTTGTGTGGCATATGCAATATAAAGCGGATGCTTTGGGTGGTGATCTTTTGTCAGGCCCAGATGGTGCAGACTGATATCATTTGATCGCAATACCCGCTCCATCTCACGACCACGATTGAGATGCTCACCATGTGTGCCCCAACCGCAAACCACCGTATCGGCCCAGTCACAGGCCTTTAGCACTTCAGCATCATTTTCAGGGCCAATTGGGTCAACGGCTTGCCGCATCAGTTTCGGGTGTGTTTCGCGCCACGCAAAAATATTCACAACGCAAAAACCCCCAAACCCCAACCGCCGCGCCCGCTGTTCACAGCGTTCTACGGTTGGATCGTTTTGCTGTTCTGTCGCCTTTGACGGGTTCAGCATGATGAAAAGGGCCTTCTTGCCCTGTGCGTCCCACACTCTGCTTAAGGCATAGCGGTAATGCTCGCAGTCGGAATAAATCGCAACCGACGCCGCATCGCCCTTTTGAAATGCTCGTTTAATCATGCTTGGGTTGTGATCCATAGAAGGTGCCAAATGCAAGCCTCTTGCAATTTTTGTCCAAAAGGTAAAAGCTGACTGCTTCTAGAAAGGACCCACCATGCTGATTGCCGAAATTATCCGCCAAAAACGCGACGGGGCAGAGCTGTCGCCGCAAGAAATCTCGGCCATGGTTGCTGGCATATCAGACAACAGCGCAAGTGAAGGGCAGGTCGCTGCCTTTGCGATGGCGGTATTTTTTCAGGGCATGACACGGGCAGAGGCCACAAGCTTGACCTGCGAAATGCGCGACAGCGGTGATGTCTTCAATTGGTCCGACCTGCCGGGCCCTGTGGTGGACAAGCATTCAACCGGCGGGGTCGGGGACAACGTCAGCTTGATGCTCGCCCCGATTGTCGCCGCCTGCGGGGGCTATGTCCCGATGATTTCCGGTCGCGGGCTTGGGCACACGGGCGGCACCCTTGATAAAATGGAGGCGATTCCCGGCTATACCGTGACGCCGGACAATGATCTGTTTGCGAAAGTGGTTGCCGAAGTTGGCTGCGCGGTGATCGGCCAAACTGCCAACCTTGCCCCGGCAGACAAACGATTTTACGGAATTCGGGATGTGACGGCGACCGTGGAAAGCATCCCCTTGATCACCGCGTCGATCCTGTCAAAGAAACTGTCGGCGGGGCTTCAGTCCCTTGTGATGGATGTGAAATTTGGCAATGGCGCCTTTATGGGCAGCTTTGATGAGGCCGAAAAACTGGCGCGCTCTATCACCGGTGTGGCGCGTGCCGCCGATCTGCCGTGTCATGCGTTGCTGACGGATATGAATCAACCGCTGGCGAGTGCCGCAGGAAATGCAGTGGAAGTGCGAAATGCCGTGGCGTTTTTGACCGGTGCCCATCGTGATCCTCGATTGGAAGAGGTCACCGTCGCGCTGAGTGGTGAAATGCTTTTGACTGCGGGTTTGTATTCAGACCGCGAAAAAGCCGTGGCCGCCGCGCAATCTGCACTTGATACGGGGGCTGCTGCTGAGAAATTCGGGCAAATGGTCACTGCGCTGGGCGGGCCATCTGATTTGATTGAGCGGATGGAACAGATCCTGCCAAGCGCTAAACTGACCTTGGCAGTTGAGGCGCCCGAAGCGGGGCAGATTAGCGCGATTTCCACCCGTGACATCGGCCTTGCTGTTGTTGAATTGGGCGGGGGACGCCGCCGCGCAGATGACATTGTGAACCCATCGGTTGGCCTGACCGGATTGCTGGATGTGGGCATGTCAGTGAACAAGGGCGACCCGCTTGCAATGATCCATGCCGATGATCAAACCAGCGCGGAAATCGCCAAAGCACAGGTCCTTGCGGCCTATGAATTTGGACATGCAGCCGATGTTGAGTCACCGGTTCGATTGATTGTCGACAGCTGACCAGATTACTGGTTGAACACGCGGCTGGGGTGCAATTCGCCGGCGCGGAAAATCCCAACGGCCACGGCTTTTCCGTCATATGACGCCCAGGCCTCGTCGCCGTATTCCACGTCTGAATTCAACACCATACCGGGATTTCCATGTTTTAGGCGCGTGGCCCCTTCGGCGGTGCAGCGCAGCTCAGACAGCTCAAACAAGCCCTCTTCCAGCGGCAAAAGATGCTGGTCCAGCTCGCCGGTTTTGGCAAGATTTTCGACCAGTTCCATCGTCACGCCATCTTCGAGCTCAAAGGGGCCGGACCAAATGCGGCGCAGTGCGCGCACATAGCCAAGACAGCCCAAAGCCTCGCCCAGATCACGAGCGATCGAGCGCACATAACCGCCTTTTCCACAGGTCATTTCCAACGTGACATGGTCTGCATCAGGGC
Organism: uncultured Planktotalea sp.; assembly: GCA_965367685.1. GTDB lineage: Bacteria > Pseudomonadota > Alphaproteobacteria > Rhodobacterales > Rhodobacteraceae > Aliiroseovarius. The sequence continues at coordinate 30,087 of CBDUJY010000012.1, forward strand.
GATCCAACATCTTTAGCTCTTCGACCCAAAGCGGGCGGGCGGCGATTTCAAATTCCTCGTCATCGCGCGCAAGCTTATAGGCGCGTTCCCCATCAATTTTCACCGCTGAAAATTTTGGCGGAACTTGCATAATTTGCCCGGTGAACTGCCCCAAAGCGGCGGTGATATCATCATCCGTGGGGCGTAGATCGCTTTCGGCAATCACTTCGCCTTCGCTGTCATCTGTGTTGGTGGATTGGCCCAAACGCACGGTAAAGGTATAGGCCTTTAGCGTGTCAGTCACGTAAGGCACGGTTTTGGTGGCTTCACCCAAAGCCACGGCCAAAACGCCGGTGGCTTCTGGGTCCAACGTTCCCGCGTGACCCGCCTTTTTCGCGTCCATCGCCCATCGTACTTTGTTGACGACCGCGTTGGAGCTGATGCCAGCGGGTTTGTCCACAATCAGCCAACCGTGAATGTCACGTCCCTTGCGCTTGCGTGCCATGTCGTCTTCCAAATCTAGTGTGGCGACCCAAAGGGGCCGGGGTTCGGGGATCAATTGCGCCGGATTGGCGACTTATTCGGGATCGCTTTCGTCATCTTTTTCAAGATCGCGGCGAACCTCGTCTTTTTCAAAAAGCTTCCGGGTTGCGTCCATCTGATCAAACGTATCGTCGAGCATAAAGCGCAGGTCTGGCGAATGTTTCAGCTGTGCAGCTTTGTTCAACGCGCGGCGTATTTCATATTTGTTGCGCGCAAGCAGGGCCACAACCTCGTCTTTGCCTTCGCCACCCAACGGCAGCACAAAAACGGTTGCGATCCGCAAATCGGGGGTCACCCGGACTTCGCCCACGGTGATCGACATCCGCGCCAAGTCGGGATCATGTATTTCGCCGCGCATCAACACCTCGGACAAGGTGCGGCGGATCAATTCGGCCACACGAAGCTGGCGCTGCGACGGGCCTTTGTTTTCACTGAATCTGTTCTTTGCCATGGCGCTCACATAGGGCGAAATGTGGGTCTGTGCAAGCGGGGCTTTGCCAATTGCGTCAAGGCAGGCTAGGAAACGGGCAAGCAAAGGAGACTGACATGAGCGAATTGCCGGGCATCGTAGTGATGGGCGCATCGGGGCGGATGGGCCAGATGTTGATCAATGAAGTTGTGGCCTCGGACAAAGCCCGGCTGGTGGGCGCGTTGGAACGCGCTGGTCACGATTGGGTGGGTCGCGATGTTGGCGAATGCATGGGCGGTCAGGCGATGGGTGTGAAAGTCAGCGATGATGCGCTTGAGGTGATGTCCAAGGCGCAGGCGGTGATTGATTTCACCGCCCCTGCGGCAACGGTGGCGATGGCGGAAATTGCTGCCCAAGCCCGCGCCGTGCATGTCATTGGCACCACAGGTTTGGCCGATGAAGATCTGAAATACCTGAGCGTGGCAGGGCGTCACGCAACCATTGTGCGGGCCGGGAACATGAGCCTTGGCGTCAACCTTTTGACCCAGCTGACCAAGAAAGTCGCGGCCGCTTTGGATGATGATTACGACATTGAGATCATCGAATCACATCACCACCACAAGGTGGATGCGCCATCTGGCACCGCTTTGATGCTGGGCGAGGCTGCGGCCGAAGGGCGCGGGGTTGATTTGTCCGACGTCTCGGACCGTGGTCGGGACGGCATTACCGGCGCGCGCAAACGCGGCGACATCGGTTTTCACGCCATTCGCGGCGGCGACATTATTGGCGAACATGACGTGCTTTTTGCCGCCAACGGCGAACGGATCACCCTGCGTCATGTCGCCAGCGACCGCAGCGTTTTTGCCCGCGGTGCGTTAAAGGCTGCGTTGTGGGGGCAGGGCAAAAAGCCCGGCGAATATGATATGTTGGACGTGCTGGGCCTGTAAGGCTGCACGCAAAAGTGGGGCGTCCGGTCAAAAATCGACCGCGATGCCCTTATTTTCCCAATCCCCAAATCGAACAGGTTCGGGGCCGTCGCGCCCACCCAACTCGGTTGGAAGGGTATTGCCTTCGGCCAACGCCTTTTCGCGCCGTTCTTCTGCTTCGGCCAGCGCGCGTTTGGCGGCGGCGGGAAGGTCTCGTTTGTCATCGGACATGTTGATATCCTTGTCGCTTGCGTAAGGATGATATAGGCCGCGAAGATCGGAAAGGCAAAGGAGCTGTCATGACGCAGGCGAAGAAACCGGCAAAAAACACCGCAATAGATCCGCGTCACATTGTTGTGGACCTGCTGGATGACGTGCTTGTGGAAAAACGGCTGCTGTCAGAGGCGCTGCCAAAACGGCTGGCGCGCCAGTCCCCGGATGTGCGCGCGCGCGTGCAGCGTTTGACCATTTCGACCTTGCGGGTGATGGACCGGGCCGACCGTATGCTTGGGCCACATTTGCAAAAACGCCCGCCAGAACGGGTCTTGAATATCCTGCGCCTTGGTGTGGCTGAGATTTGCGAAGGGGGCGCTGCGCATGGGGTTGTGAATTCCTGCGTCGAGGCAACCCGAACCGATTTCACCACCAAAAACATGTCCGGCCTCGTGAATGCGATCCTGCGCAAAGTGGCCGGTGAGGTGGACAAATGGGACAAGCTGCCAATCCCACGCTTGCCAAAATGGCTGCGCAAGCCGTTGATTGCGGATTATGGCAAGCCCACGGTCGAAGCGATCGAGGCCGCGCATTTTGCCGGTGCGCCGCTTGATCTGACCGCGAAATCTGATCCCGAAGCGCTGGCAGACGCCGTGCAAGGCGCATTGCTTGCCAGCGGGTCTGTGCGGTTGATGGATCCCGGCCAAGTCACGGCCCTTCCCGGATATGAAAATGGCGATTGGTGGGTTCAGGATGCATCCGCCGCCCTTCCGGCCAAGGTGCTGGCGCCCAAAGCGGGCGAGGCGATCTTGGATCTTTGCGCAGCCCCCGGTGGGAAAACCATGCAATTGGCGGCAAGTGGCGCAACGGTCACCGCGCTGGATGTGTCCGAAATTCGGATGAAACGTGTGAGCGAGAACCTCGAGCGGACCGGCCTGAGCGCGGATTGCCTTGTGGGCGACGCGCTTGAACATGAAGGCGGGCCGTATGATGCGGTTTTGCTGGATGCGCCTTGTTCGGCCACGGGCACCATCCGCCGCCACCCGGATTTGCCCCGCGCCAAAGACGGAAGTGAATTTCCCGGATTGTTTGAGCTGCAGGAATACATGATCGACCGTGCGATTGGCCTGTTAAAGCCCGGCGGTCGGTTGGTGTTTTGCACCTGTAGTTTGCTGATTGATGAAGGCGAAGAGCAGGTGCGTGACGCGATGGCGCGCCATGACAACATCAGTCTTGATCTGGGCGCGCTGCGCCTTCCGGGTGTTGATCCCGACTGGATCGGGTCCGAGGGTTTGCGGATTTTGCCAAATTATCTTGCGGATCAGGGCGGGATGGACGGCTTTTTCATCACCTCATTTCGCAAGGCGTAAAATCGCCAGATGACACCTTGGTTCTTGGGTTGTATGATTTGGCCAATGCCCCCGAAAGAGGGGCGTAACGCGGCGCTGTGCCGCCAATTGGCAGATTGAGGTGAGGCCCCGCGTGGCGCACGAAAGCAACCCTTCCGAATTTCGCACCCGGCTTGCGAACCGCTGGCACGCATGGCGTGCGACGCGGGCAACTGCGGCCACTGGATTTGTGTCCCAACCAGAACCCCGAACGATTGGCGCCTTTGCGCGCGGCAAACAGCTGGTGGCGGGCAATTTCTTGTTTGCGGGCCATTTGGTGAATGCCCCCGGCCAATCCATTTGGGACATCGCGCCGCCAAGCGCGGAATATGCGCAAGAGCTTCAGGGGTTCATCTGGCTTGATGACCTGGCAAGCTTTGGTGACCTTGCGGCGCGTTCGCGTGGGCAAGCGTGGCTGTTGGGATGGATCGACAATTTCGGCAATGGAAAAGGGCCGGGCTGGACACCGGATTTAACCGGGCGTCGCCTGATCCGGTGGATCAATCACGCGCTGTTTTTATTGGCCGGAATGCCAAGCGAAGACAGCACGCGGATCTTTCAATCCCTTGCCCAACAAACGATTTTCCTGTCGCGGCGCTGGCAGGCGGCCAGCCCCGGATTGCCACGATTTGAGGCGTTGACCGGCTTGATTTACGCCGGTCTCAGCCTGACCGGGATGGAAAAACATGTGGCCCCTGCGATCAAAGCCTTGGCACGGGAATGCCGGGCGCAGATTGATGCCGAAGGGGGCATTCCAACCCGCAACCCCGAAGAATTGCTTGAGGTGTTCACCCTGCTAAACTGGGCCGCCCAAGCCCTATCCGAAAGCGGTGACATGGCCGCGCATGAACATTTGGCCGCCATTGAGCGCATCGCCCCAACCCTGCGCGCGCTGCGCCATGCGGACGGGGCATTGGCGCGGTTTCATGGCGGCGGGCGTGGGCTGGAAGGGCGTTTGGATCATGCCTTGGCGACCTCTGGCATCAAAGGCCCTGCCCATGCCGGGTTGTCGATGGGTTTTGCCCGTTTGGCGGCGGGGCGCACCAGTTTGATTGTGGACGCGGCCATTCCGCCAACGGGGCGGGCTTCGGTGAATGGTCATGCCTCGACCTTGGCGTTTGAACTGACATCTGGGCGGCGGCCCTTGATTGTGAGCTGCGGCTCTGGCGCGCAGTTCGGCGAAGATTGGCGCAAGGCTGGGCGGGCAACGCCGTCGCATTCCACCTTGGGCCTGACGGGCCTGTCGTCCTCGCGTCTTGGTGCCCCTGACAAAGCCAACCGGACCTTTTTGCAGCAAACACCGCGCGAAGTTCAGGTGGAGCTGACGTCAGACGTTGGCAGGTCCGGGCTGTTTGGCGATCACGATGGGTATTTGAACAGCCACGGCCTTTTGCACATGCGCCGCTTGGATCTAAGCGTGGACGGGCGCGAGGTTCAGGGCGAGGATACTTTGGCCGCATTGGGTTTAGAGAACCAAAAACGGTTCAACCGTGCGCTGGATGACAGCAAGCTTCAGGGCATCCCGTTTACCATCCGGTTTCACCTGCACCCTGAAGTGGACGCGCAGCTTGACCTTGGCGGCACCGCGGTTTCGCTGGCGCTGAGGTCAGGCGAGATGTGGGTGTTTCGGGCCAAAGGTCGGGTGGAAATGACGCTGGAAAGCAGCGTTTACATGGAAAAAACGCGATTAAAGCCCCGTGCGACGAAACAGGTGGTTCTCAGCGCGGTCACAATGGATTATGCGACCCGCATCCGTTGGTCGTTGGCAAAGGCACAAGAGACCCCCTCGGTCTTGCGTGATCTTGAGCGTGACGCCCGCGAATTGCCGTAGAGAGCTGCTGAGACATTCAGTGACTGCCATTTCTGGGCCTAAGGGGGGCCAGACCACCATGACCGATCTTCATCCTGTGCGCCGTGCGCTTATTTCTGTTTCTGACAAAACCGGCCTGATTGAGCTGGGCAAAGCGCTGGAAGAGCGCGGGGTCGATATCTTGTCCACTGGCGGTTCAGCCAAGGTGTTGCGAGAGGCCGGTGTTTCCGTGAAAGACGTGGCCGATGTCACGGACTTCCCCGAGATGATGGACGGGCGCGTGAAAACGCTGCACCCGATGGTGCATGGCGGCCTTTTGGCCCTGCGCGACAATCATGATCACGTTGCGGCGATGGAAGAACACGGCATCTGGGCCATCGACCTGCTTGTCGCGAATCTTTATCCGTTTGAAACAACCGTTGCATCGGGTGCCGACTATGACACCTGTATCGAGAATATCGACATTGGCGGCCCCGCAATGATTCGCGCTGCTGCTAAGAACCACGCGTTTGTGACCGTGGTGGTGGATGTCGAAGACTATCCCAAGCTGTTGGGTGATCTGGACCAGCACAATGGGTCGACCTGCCCGAAACTCCGTAAGAAGCTGGCACAGAAAGCCTATGCCCGGACAGCGGCATATGACGCGGCTGTTTCGAACTGGATGGCAGATGCACTTGAACTGAAAGCACCTCATCGGCGCGCCTTTGCGGGCGAGTGGAAACAGACACTTCGTTATGGCGAAAACAGCCACCAGCAGGCAGCGTTCTATACTGATGGGACGAACCGCCCCGGTGTGGCGACGGCGCAGCAGCTGCAGGGCAAGGAGCTTAGCTACAACAACATCAATGACACGGATGCGGCCTATGAATTGGTGTCAGAATTTGACCCCGCTGAAACGGCGGCCGTTGCGATCATCAAGCACGCCAACCCGTGTGGCGTGGCCAAGGGTGCGACTTTGGAAGAGGCGTACCAAAAGGCGTTTGATTGCGATCGCACCTCGGCTTTTGGTGGCATCGTAGCGCTGAACCAGCCGCTGGACGCCGCAACCGCGACCAAAATTGTTGAGATTTTCACCGAGGTTGTGATCGCCCCCGGCGCATCCGATGAGGCGAAGGCGATTTTCGCGGGTAAGAAAAACCTGCGCCTTTTGCTGACAGATGCGTTGCCGGATACGCGCGCGCCGATTGTGTCGTATAAGCAAGTGGCCGGCGGTATGTTGGTGCAGGACAAAGATGTGGGGTACATCGGGTTGGACGATCTGAAGGTTGTCACCGACAAGGCGCCGACAGATGAGCAGTTGCAGGATCTTTTGTTTGCTTGGAAAGTCGCCAAACACGTGAAATCAAACGCGATTGTTTACGTAAAAGACCACGCCACAGTGGGCGTTGGTGCGGGCCAGATGAGCCGTCTGGATAGTGCCAATGTCGCCGCGTCAAAAGCGCAGCGTATGGCCGATGAACTGGGTCTGGACGCAAGCCTTGCCAAAGGATCGGCTGTGGCGTCGGATGCGTTTTTCCCCTTCCCAGACGGGTTGATGGAAGCGGCCGCTGCGGGCGCCACCTGCGTTATCCAACCGGGTGGATCCATGCGCGATGACGAAGTGATCAAAGCGGCGAATGAAGCGGGCCTTGCCATGGTGTTCACCGGCATGCGCCACTTTAAACACTGATCTGCTCATGAAACTGATCACGATCTTTGCTGTTCTCGCACTTGCCTTGGATCAGGGCAGCAAGATCTTTGTGCTCAAATCCCTCGACCTGGCCAATCGCGGCTGGGTTGAGGTGTTCCCCCCCTATCTGAATTTTCAGATGGCGTGGAACAGGGGGGTGAATTTTGGGCTGTTTGGGTCCGAGACGGAAGTGATGCGTTGGGTGCTGGTTGCGCTGGGCTTGGTGATTTCAGCCTGGGTGGTGATTTGGGTGCGGCGCAGTCAGTCAGGCACATTGGCTTATATAAGCGCGGGTCTTTTGGCTGGCGGGGCGCTTGGCAATATTATTGATCGCGTGGTTTACGGCGCGGTTGTCGATTTTTTGAACATGTCCTGCTGTGGGATCAACAACCCGTTTTCGTTTAATGTCGCGGATATTTTTGTCTTTATGGGCGCATTTGGCTTGGTGCTTTTCGCCGATACGAACAAGACTACGTGACGTGCGTTTCCAGATGGGCTAAGAAGCAGTAGGTAATGGGGGTTTTGCGTCTAATGCGTGATATCACGGTAAAAATTCTGGTCTTGTTCTCGGCGGTGCTGGCCTTGTCAGCCTGTGGCAACAAAGAGCCTCAGTTGATGAATCTTAAGGCAACCCAATCGGGGCCCGATGAATTTTCGATTCTGCCGACAAAACCGTTGCAGGAGCCTGAAAATTATAAGGCTTTGCCTGCCCCCACACCGGGTGGCGCAAATCGCACGGACGCAACGCCAATGAAAGATGCGGTCGCCGCCTTGGGTGGGCAGCCAGATCGGCTGGATCGCACCGGCATTCGCCGCGGCGAAGCAGGGGTCGTTAATTATGCGTCACGTCATGGCGTGTCCGGATCCATTCGCAACCAACTGGCGGCGGAAGATTTGGAATGGCGGGGGGATAACAAAGGCCGTTTGCTTGAACGTCTGTTCAACGTGAACGTCTATTATCGCGCCTATGAAGCCATGCATCTGGACCAGCACTTTGAACTGGAACGCCTGCGCCGCAAGGGCGTTTGGACACCATCCGCACCGCCAGAAATCGTGTATTGAGCGTGATCCGTTAACCACCTTCAACTTTGCGTGGGTAAGGCTTGCAGCCCGCGCCAGAGTGCATAATTTGGTCGGAACACAACGGGAGACTCTCATGCGATTATTTCTCGCCGCCATTGCTGCGTGTCTGGCGATGCCTGCCTTTTCCACCCCCAAAGGTGTGACTGAATTCAAGCTGGATAACGGCTTACAGGTTGTCGTGATTGAAGATCACCGTGCGCCGGTTGTGGTGCAAATGCTGTGGTATCGGGCGGGGGCTGCGGATGAAAAGCCGGGCGTTTCTGGCGTAGCGCATTTCCTCGAACATCTTTTGTTTAAGGCGACCGACACGATGGCGGCTGGGCAATTGTCGCGGGTTGTCACCGAAAACGGTGGGTCCGACAATGCCTTCACCGCCCAAGATTACACAGCCTATTATCAACGCATTGCAGCGGATCGCCTTGGGTTGATCATGCAGATGGAAGCGGACCGGATGCGCAATCTTCGCCTGAGCGAAGAAGATATCGTGACCGAGCGCGAAGTGATTTTGGAAGAGCGCGCCCAGCGAACCGACAGCGATCCCGGTGCTCTTTTTTACGAACAATTCCGTGCAGCGGCCTATTTGAACCACCCTTACGGGATTCCGGTCATCGGCTGGCGACACGAGATGGAAACGCTCTCACAACAAGACGCGCTTGATTACTACCGCCGCTATTATGCGCCCAACAATGCAACGCTTGTGGTGGCGGGGGATGTGCAGCCGGATCAGGTGCGCGCCTTGGCGGAAACCCATTACGGCCCGCTGAAACCCACCGCTGATCTTGCCGCCAGAAAACGGGTGGACGAACCGCCGCAACTTGCGGAACGCCGTTTGCGCATGTCGGACCCACGTGTGGCCCAGCCCTATTTGATGCGCAGCTATTTGGCCCCGGAACGTGATGCCGGTGCACAGGAAGATGCGGCGGCACTGGTCTATTTGGCTGAAATCCTCGGCGGCTCTGGCGCCACATCCGTTCTGGGCCGTGCCTTGCAGTTTGATGACCAAATCGCTGTGTATGTTGGGGCAAACTATTCATCCGTGGCGCTGGACAACAGCGGGTTTGGCTTTGTTCTTGTCCCGGCAGAAGGCGTCAGCCTGCGTGATGCCGAAGCCGTCCTAGATGCCCAAATCGCCAAATTCCTAGACGGCGACGTCGACGCCGAACAATTTGAACGTATCAAATTCCAAATTCGCGCCAGCGAGATTTATGCCCAAGATGATGCCTATTCCCGTGCTGACCTTTATGGCCGCGCGCTGAGTTCCGGACTGACGCTTGAAGATATCGACGCATGGCAGGGGATTTTGCAATCGGTGACGCCCCAAGATGTCATGCGCGTTGCCAAATCCGTGCTGGACAAACGACGTTCGGTAACCGGCTGGTTGGTCCCTGAAAACGGAGAGGAAATGTAATGTTGCGTCATATCTTAATTGCCATTTTCTTGCTTTCCCTACCCGCCACAGCCGAGGTTGCAATCCAAAATGTGACGACAAACGATGGCCACAAAGCGTGGTTGGTCGAAGAACACAGCCTGCCGTTTGTTGCCCTTGAAATCAGCTTTCGGGGCGGCACATCCCTTGATCGTCCGGGCAAACGTGGGTCGGTTGAATTGATGGTATCCCTGCTCGAAGAGGGCGCTGGTGACATGGATGCGCGCGCCTATTCTGAGGCCCGCGAAGCCTTGGCCGCGTCCATCGGTTTTCGGGCAGGTCGTGACACCATCAATATCTCAGCGCAGTTCTTGACCGAGAATCGCGATCAAGCGGCGGCGCTTTTGCGTGCCGCGCTGATCAAACCCCGGTTTGATGAGGATGCCATTGAACGTGTGCGGGCACAGCTTTTGTCCAGCCTGAAATCCCGCGCAACTGATCCCGGTAATATCCTGTCCGAGGCGTGGGATCTGATGGCCTATGGCGATCATCCCTACGGCAGCTATGATGGCGGCACCGAGGACAGCGTTCAGGGGTTGAACCGCGATGATTTGCTCGCCGCTTTTGGCGACACAATTGCGCGCGATCAGATGTACATTGGCGCTGTTGGGGACATCACGGCGGACGAGCTGGCGGACTTGCTGGATGCGTTGCTGATGGATCTTCCTGCAACGGGCGGCACATTGCCAGACCGGGCCACGCTTGCCTTGGGCGGGGATCAAACGATCATCCCCTTTGACACCCCACAATCCATCGCCCGATTTGGGCACAAAGGCTTGCGGCGCGAAGACCCGGATTTCTTTCCGGCGTATATCGTCAGTCAGGTCATGGGCGGCTTGGGGTCCGATGGGCGCTTGATGCAAGAAGTGCGCGAAAAACGCGGCCTGACCTATGGCATCGGGGCCTTTTTGTTTGAACTTGACCACACCGAGGGCGTGATGGGCCAGTTTTCAAGCCAAAACGCCAGCATGGCAGAGGCGATTGACGTGGTGCGTAATGAATGGGCGAAAATGGCCCAAGAGGGCATCACCCAAGAGGAACTCACTTCGGCGCAAACCTATTTGACGGGGTCTTATCCGCTGCGATTTGATGGAAATGCGACCATTGCCGGCATCCTTGTTGGGATGCAGATGGAGGGGTTGCCAATCGACTATATCAGCACCCGTAACGATAAGGTACGTGCGGTGACGCTTGAGGATGCCAATCGCGTTGCGGCGCGCATTTTTGATCCTGACGCGCTGACATTTATGGTGATCGGCCAGCCCGAAGGATTGATGGAACCTGCCGTCGCCAATTAACCCTGATCGCAGGGTTTGAGCATGGTCGAATCGGATCAGAGCGTGCTAAGTTTTGTGGTATGCCTGAAGACACCCCCCATATGAGCCGAAATCGGCCCGTTATTCGTCAATTGGACGATGCCGCCATCAACCGTATTGCTGCGGGGGAGGTGGTCGAACGCCCCGCGTCTGCGGTGAAAGAACTGGTGGAAAACGCCATTGATGCGGGGGCCACCCGGATTGACGTTGCGCATGCGGATGGTGGCAAAACGCTGATTCGTGTGGCGGACGACGGGTGCGGCATCGCGCCCGGTGATCTGGCTTTGGCGCTGTCGCGTCATGCCACGTCGAAAATCGACGGATCGGACCTTCTGGACATTCACACTTTTGGGTTTCGCGGCGAAGCCTTGCCCAGCTTGGGGGCGGTGGGGCGTCTGGACATCACGTCCCGCGTTCCGGGGCAGGATGCGGCGACAATTCGGGTGTCGGGCGGCACGATGAGCGCCGTCAAACCCGCGGCCCTTTCCGAAGGCACTGTGGTTGAGCTGCGCGACCTCTTTTTTGCCACACCAGCCCGGTTGAAATTTATGCGCACGGACCGCGCCGAGGCACAGGCCATTGGAGACGTGATCAAGCGTTTGGCGATGGCGGAACCGCATGTCGGCTTTACCCTGCGGGATGTGTCCGGGGGCGGTGAAGGCCGTGTGACCTTTCGTGCTGATGCGCAAACCGGCGATTTGTTTGACGCGCTGTATGGGCGTTTGGGCCAAATTCTGGGTCGCGAATTTACCGAAAATGCGCTGGCGATTGACGCCACGCGCGAGGGGCTTCGCCTGACCGGATATGCCGCTTTGCCGACCTATTCACGTGGTGCTGCGGTGGCGCAATTTCTGTTTGTGAATGGCCGCCCGGTGAAAGACAAATTGCTGACAGGGGCGCTTCGTGCTGCGTATTTTGATTTTCTCAGCCGCGACCGCCATCCAGCTGCGGTGTTGTTCATCACCTGTGATCCGCAGCTTGTTGACGTCAATGTTCATCCGGCAAAATCCGAGGTTCGTTTTCGTGATCCAGGCTTGGCACGTGGGTTGATTGTCTCGGGTCTGCGTCACGCTTTGGCAGAAGCGGGTCATCGTGCATCGACCACGGTTGCCGGGGCAACTTTGGGGGCGATGCGACCAGAGCAAACAGATGCAAACGGTGCGCCGCGCATTTATCAAATGGGTCGTTCCAGCCACCCTGCGAGCCAGGGGGCGTTGCGCAGCAGTTATCTTGCGCAAGCCCCGATGCATGATCTGCCAAACGCGCCCGGTTTTGCCGAAATGGCCGCCCCCTCTGCGCGGTTTGAACCGTTGGGGACTGTGGTTGAGGGGGCGCCCGAGACACCGCAGCCAACGCAACTGCCATTGGGGGCTGCGCGCGCGCAAGTCCATGAAAACTATATCATTGCGCAGACTGAAACCGGCATGGTGATCGTTGATCAGCACGCCGCACATGAACGGTTGGTGTATGAAAAGCTCAAGGCGCAAATGGCGGAAAATGGGGTTGCGTCACAGGCGCTGTTGATCCCTGAAATCATTGAGCTGTCAGCAGGCGACATCAGCCGGTTGATGGAGGCGGCTGAGGCGTTGAAAACACTCGGGTTAGTGGTTGAACCCTTTGGCGGCACCGCGGTTGCTGTGCGCGAAACCCCGGCGATTTTGGGCGAAGTGAACGCCGCCGCCATGATCCGCGACGTGTTGGATGAGCTGGCCGATCAGGGCGACAGCAATATGGTGCAAGCCAAGATCGAAGCCGTGCTGTCGCGCGTGGCTTGCCACGGGTCGATCAGATCAGGGCGCTGGATGCGCGCCGAAGAAATGAACGCCTTGCTTCGCGAAATGGAAGCCACGCCCCATTCCGGCCAATGCAACCACGGCCGCCCCACGTATGTAGAGCTGAAACTCAGCGATATCGAAAGATTGTTTGGACGCACATGATCAAGCTTGGTGAAATGGAAATTGCTTTGAACTCTGTCCCCGGATTTGCGCTGTTGGGGGCTGTTTTTGCCGTGGTTTTGGTGATCGTGTTGTTGATTGTCTCGGTGCGCCGTGCCGGGCAATCTGCACAGGCCAGCTCCGAGCTTGCGCGCCAATTGGGCGGGCTGGGGCAGGCGGTTCAGGTGCTGGGCGCGGGTCAGGATCAACTGTCTGGTGGCTTGCGCACCGTGTCGGATGCGCAGGCATCGGGGCAGGCGCAGGTGCTTCAGGCGATGGAAGCCCGCCTTGGGGCTGTGCAGCAACAAATGAACGACCGGCTGCATGACAACGCGATGAAATCCGCGCGGTCCATGGCTGAGATGCAAGAGCGGATGAAAGAAAGCCTTCAGGGATCCGCGGTGAAAACCACCGAAAGCCTGACGCAACTGCAAGAGCGTCTGAAGGTGATCGACAAAGCGCAGGACAATATCACCCGGCTGTCGGGCGATGTGTTGTCCTTGCAGGACATTCTGTCGAACAAGCAAACGCGCGGGGCATTTGGTGAAATTCAGTTGAATGACATTGTGTCAAAGGCCTTGCCGAAAGACAGCTACAGCATGCAGGCGACACTTTCGAACGGCAAGCGTGCGGATTGCCTGATCCACTTGCCGAACCCACCCGGTCCGATTGTGATCGACAGTAAATTCCCGTTGGAGGCTTACGAAGGCTTGCGCCGGGCCGAAGATAAAGTCGCCGTGGTTGAGGCGGGGCGTGCGATGAAAGTCGCCATTCGCGCGCATATCAAAGCCATTTCAGAAAAGTATATTCTGGAAGGCGAAACCGCTGATGGCGCGCTGATGTTTTTGCCATCCGAGGCTGTGTATGCAGAGCTTCATGCCAATTTCCCAGAGCTGGTGCGCGAAGGGTTTGAGGCCCGCGTTTGGATTGTATCGCCCACGACCTGCATGGCCACGCTGAACACAATGCGCGCGATTTTGAAAGATGCGCGGATGCGCGAACAGGCGGGCGCGATCCGAAAAGAGCTGCATCTGTTGTCAGGGGATGTGGGGCGATTGGGGGATCGTGTGGCCAATCTGGATCGCCATTTTCATCAGGCGTCCAAGGATATTTCTGACATCAAGATTTCCGCTGAGAAGGCGGGAAATCGCGCCAAGCGGCTGGACAACTTTGACTTTGAAGAGGTTGAGGGTGAAGAGCCTAGCGTGGTTCCGATTGGCAAAGGCTAGCGCCGCTTAAAAGCGCAAAAAGAGCCTCGGGACTAAGGCTCCTCCTTCGATAACGGTGGTATTGAAGGGTGGGTTTGATCCCTCAGCCGCTTGCCCCACAGGACAAATTGGCTGAGGAAATGAGGCTGTGCGTACAGCCTGTTTTATCCGCCGATGGCGATCCACAGGCCGCCAAATGCTGTCGCCCAACCCAGACTGCGAATGAGCTTGCTGTTTGAAATTCCTTGGCCCGCAAGCACCGCGATGCTGATGCCCAAACTGTGAAGGATGGCGGCAGACAGGGCAAACCCCGCCCCAAATGCAAACGCGCCCGCCGATCCCAATTCACCACCATGGGCAAAGCCGTGGAACAGACCAAAGGCGCCCACGATACTGGCTGCTGCTGGCACAGGAAGGCGAACAGCAAATGCCACCGTCAGCCCAAGCGCAAAAACCGACAGCAAGATGATAGGTTCGACAAATGGAAGGGGCAGTTCGCTGATCGCGGCCCCGAATCCAACCACCATGGCGCCCACAAAGGCGCTGGGAAGGATCCACAGCGTCCGCCCGCCAAGGAACGCCGCCCAGAGGCCCACGGCAATCATCGCCAGAATGTGATCAAGCCCAAATATCGGATGCGACAACCCAGCCATGAATGAACCGTGTTCGTCTGGGTTCAGGTGGGCAAATGCGGGGGCGGCTGCCAGCGCGGCCATAAGGGTTAAAAGCGTGCGTTTCATTTTGGTTCCTTATCTAGGTGAACCGGACACCTCGATTTGAGTTGTATCCGTGATTGACGTGGCCAACTAAAAGCACCCTTGCGCCTGATCCGCAACCATTCTGCGGCGTCATGTAAGGTGCGTTTGTCCCGTGGGGTTGTTGCCACATATTATGCTGAAGGGATGGTTGTCCAGCATGGCGGCCCCCTGTTTTCAGAAAGCCTAACAGGCAAAATCCGCCATGCTGAATGTTTTACGGTGCAATAACGTCGCTTTAGATGGTGTGATCCACGATGTTCACGTGCTGCGCCAAATTGCGCACTTCGGTCATCCATGTGTCGACCAACCCCAGATCAGATGGCGCAGCTGAGACGCCGGGGGCAATGTTTCCGCCCAGCACCGCCTCAATCGCCAAGGAAACAGGGACAGACACCAAACGGGCCATCGCCGTGCTTTGATCATCCCCCCAGGCATCCATCACATAGGTTTTGTGATAAGCGTCACCCGCGGTCAGTTCGACACACATGATCACGCGGTCTGGTTCGCCTTCGTCATAAGAGTTTTCGTCCCAGAACTGGTCAGACATCTCTTTCAGGCGGGCGTCACCTTGGGCACCCTCTAGCGTTTCCACCTCGGCAAAGACATCCTTCCACGCCTCAGTCCAGCCGTTCAGGCGCAGGGTGCCGCGCACAAACAGATCCACATTCCAATCCGGGTCAAACCCGTATTCTTCCATGAACGGAAGCGAGTCGCGGTTTGGATAAACCTCAAAGCTTTCGGCCGTTGCAAGCGGGGCGTCATAAGATGAAATCGCATCCCAAGGGCGCGCCACGTCAAAGGGTTCACCGTCTTTGATCGAACGTGACGGCGAGCGCAGCGCCTTGAGCACACCCAAGGGCGACCAGCTGAATTTATACCGGAACGGGTTCGCGTGTTTCGGCACGCCACCGCAATAGGACCGGAAACTTATCGGCAGGCTTGGGTCATAGGCCTCGGATGCGCGGTAATCTGCGACCAGCCAATGGGCCATCAGATGATCAATGCCGGGGTCAAGGCCGACCTCGTTCACCGAGGACAAGCCCGCCGCCTTGAATTGCGCATCCAGTGCGCGCATTTCAGGCGCGATATAGCTTGAGGACACAAAATGTGCGCCATTTTCAAGGCAGATTTTGGCAACAGGCACATGCAAATCGCCGGGCAACATCGACACCGCGACATCGCCGGGTTTAAGGGCATCGGCCAAGGCTTGCGCATCAAACGCGCGGATGTCTTTGGCAATATCGCCAACCGCCTCTTTGGCTTTGGCGATTGTGCGGTTCCAGACCACAACATCGTGCCCCTTTGCAATCAAGCGACGCAGGCCGGGGATGGCCGACAGGCCGGTGCCACACCAGTGGATAGTCATATTGTTTGTCCTTTCAACCGAATTTAAGTTTTGCCGCGACGATGGCGCCGACCAAGATTACCGCGATGGCGTTGGCCGCAATCAAGGGCCATGCCCCCAGCATCAACCCATAGATCAACCACAATGAAATGGAGAAAAAGATCAATAGGTTGGCCGGAAGCGACAGGTCTTTGGTTTCGCGCGTTCGCCATGTTTTCAGGGTTTGGGGCAGCCAGCAGATTGTGCTGACGATGGCTGCGGCTGCGCCAACAAGCTCTTCCATCACAGGTCTTTCATATGCTGATTGAATGTGGCCTCTGCCCGCGCCCACACACCAGACTTCAGGTCCGTCAGGGTCAACAGGCTGGGCAACAATTGCCCCGCATAATCATGCGAACTTTCGACCGGCAGCATCGAGGGCAGGTTATCAATCGCCATCACATCAAGCACGGGGTCATCGGCCACACGCAGCGCGGGTTCGGCCCAAGAGGTTGCTTTGTTATAAACCGGTACCGGGTTGTAATCGCTGTCTGGATCACAGGCCACATCGCCAATTGCGGTCAGTTTACGTGTCGCGGTCTTTGCCTCGCGGGGGACAAAAACCGGGGTTTGGGGGCCTGCCAGAATACAGTTGATAAAGATGTCATGTTCCAGAATTTCTGGAAATGGCCCGCCGCTTGCGGTTTCAGCCATGTCCCATTTGGTCACAGCCATGCCCATCTCGGTCATCAGGTCGGTGGCCCCAGACCCCACGCGCCCCAAGGCGCCGATGACAATGGCCGTTGGGCGGGGGGCGCCGGTTGCCTCCAGCTCGGATTTCAACTCGCTTAGCAAAGCGTCTTTGCCCGGATAGGCCCCCACCGCAGCGCACAGTTCCCCGCGTTGCTGCGCGGCCCAGGATTTCAGCGTCACGGCCGCCCCTGCAAACCCGGCCCAATAGCCAAAGGCCGCCACGCGCCGCCCGGTTTCATTCACCAGATATTCCAGATCATAAAGCGTGCCACCGCCCGCTTTGAACCGCTCAAGCAGTGCGCGGCCTGAATGCTGCCCCTTAAAGGCGTGGCCAAACATAATGTGCTTATGAGGCAGGGGGGTGCCGTCTTCTGGCAATTCTTTCAGGCCAAAGATAATCGCATCCAATGGCGCGTCCGGCCAGCTGTTTTCAGCGGCGATATCGCATCCTGCGGCTTCATACCCTTCAATGCCAATGGCGCGCACGGTGCTTTTTTCAACCGTTACGCGGATGCCGGCGTCCAACAGGGTTTTGGCCCCCTCGGGTGTCAATCCAACCCGGTCTTCGTTGGGGCGCTGTTCGGCCCGTACCCAGAGATGTGTCATAAGGGGGTCCTTTGGATATCAAATATAAGTCTGTGCGTGGTGGCGATCGGGATGCGCCAAATGCGGGATGGCATTAAAGCCGGTCAGCGACAGGTTGGTCCCGAGCCGCAATAAATTATGGACCGAGCTGTTGTGGATCGACAGCATCAGCCGCGTAAACGTCCCCGTATCCAACCCCATTGTGATGCGAATAGCCATGCCAATCACACCGCCAGAGGTGAACACAGCCGCGCGTTCGCCGCGTGATGTGATTTCTAACAATGCGTCATCAACCCGTTGCTGGAAGTCGTGGAAGGTTTCAAAATCCCCGGTCAGGTGGCCATCTTGCCACGCGGAAAACACCAGCGGCATATGGGCAATAAACTCGTCGCGATTGGTGGGGCGGGGCAGGTCAAACTGTGCGTGCATCGCGTTGGATATGTCGTAGTAGGAAAACTCGTTCAGACGTTCATCCAAGATGATCTCGGACGCGCCCCATTCTTGCGCGGTTTGTTGTTGGCGGTTCAGAGACCCCGCATAAATTTTGTCAAATTCCTGATTATGATCCCGCATATAATGACCCAACCACCGGGCCTGCTGGCGGCCCAGATCAGACAGGTTGTCATACCCGGCTTCATCGGTTGCGGTTGTGTTGGCCTGTCCGTGGCGGATTAGGGTGATTTGCGGCATAGCTTGCTCCTCTTGGGTCATTGCTAGCCATTTGGATCCAATCTTAAAAGGGGGCTGGCGCAAAAACCCCAGCTTATGTCGTGATTGAAGAACTGACCTTGGGGCGGGCATGGTCTATACTAAGGTCTGAAATGTGGAGGTTCCGATGACGGTCGAGGTCAAATTCACTCTGGACGGGCGCGAAGTTGTGGCGCGCGCGGGCGAAAGCATCTGGGATGTGGCAAAGCGTGAAGGCACGCTGATTCCGCATCTGTGTCACAAAGATAACGTGCCCGATTTGCGGTCTGACGGCAATTGCCGTGCCTGTGTGGTTGAGATCGAAGGCGAACGTGTCTTGGCGGCCTCGTGCATTCGCGAACCTGCCGAGGGTATGGTTGTGATCACCGACAATGCACGCGCCAAAACAGCGCGCAAAATGGTGGTTGAGCTTCTGGTCGCGGACCAGCCGAAAACGGCCCATGATGCGTCTGCTCATTTCTGGGATATGGCGGATCTGAACGGCGTGACGGAAAGCCGTTTCCCCAAGCTTGAAGAAGGTCGCGTGCCGCTTTTGGATGACAGCCACGTCGCGATGAGCGTGAATTTGGATGCCTGTATTCAATGTAATCTTTGCGTACGGGCCTGCCGCGAAGTGCAGGTGAACGATGTGATCGGCATGGCCGGGCGTGGCCATGATGCTTACCCTGTTTTCGACATCAACGACCCTATGGGGGCCTCGACCTGTGTGGCGTGCGGCGAATGTGTTCAGGCCTGTCCAACGGGTGCGCTGATGCCCGCCAAAGTGAAAGACACGTCAGATTTCGACAAAGAAGTTGAAAGCATCTGCCCGTTCTGCGGCGTTGGTTGTCAGGTCAGCCTGAAGGTCAAAGAAGACAAGGTGGTTTATGCCGAGGGCATCAATGGTCCTGCCAACGAAGGGCGTTTGTGTGTTAAAGGCCGTTTCGGGTTTGATTACATCAATCACCCGCATCGCCTGACCAAACCTTTGATCCGCAAAGATGGCGCGCCAAAAGGGTTGAACATCGATCCCGCCAATCCGCTGACCCATTTCCGCGAAGCCTCGTGGGACGAGGCGCTGGAGGTGGCGGCCAAGGGCCTGATGTCCTTGCGCGATGAACATGGCGGCGAGGCTGTGGCTGGGTTTGGCTCGGCCAAATGCACCAACGAAGAGGCTTACCTCTTCCAGAAATTCATCCGCCAAGGGTTCACCCATAACAACGTCGACCACTGTACCCGCCTGTGCCACGCGTCATCGGTGGTGGCCCTGTTGGAAAATGTCGGATCGGGGGCTGTGACGGCCACCTTTAACCAGATCGAACACTCGGACGTGGCGATTGTGATTGGGTCAAACCCGATCGAAAACCACCCGGTTGCAGCGACCTATTTCAAACAGTTCACCAAACGCGGTGGCAAGCTGATTGTGATGGATCCGCGCGGCGTAGGCATGGGGCGTTTTGCGACACACCGGTTGCAGTTCAAACCGGGGGCGGATGTCTCGATGCTGAACGCGATCATGCATGTGATTGCGGAAGAGGGTCTGACGGACGAGGCCTATATCGCCGAGCGCACTGAAAACTGGGACGCGATGCGCGAACACCTCAAGGCGTTTTCGCCGGAAGCGATGGCGCCGATTTGCGGCATCCCTGCGGATGATCTGCGCGATGCTGCCCGCACCTTTGCCAAGGGCAAAGCGGGGATGATTTTCTGGGGTATGGGCGTCAGCCAACACACCCACGGCACCGATAATTCGCGTTGCCTGATCAGCCTTGCGCTGATGACCGGGAATGTGGGCCGTCCAGGCACCGGGTTGCATCCGCTGCGGGGGCAAAACAACGTGCAGGGGGCGTCAGATGCTGGCCTGATTCCGATGTTCTACCCTGACTATAAGTCGGTAAAAGACCCCGCGGTGCAGGCGATGTACCGCGAGGTGTGGGGGATCGAAGAGCTGAACCCCAATCCCGGCCTGACCGTCGTGGAAATCATGGACGCCGTGCATGATCGCAAGATCAAGGGCATGTATATCCTTGGTGAAAATCCGGCCATGTCTGACCCGGATGTAACCCATGTGCGCGAAGCGCTGGAACGGATGGAGTTTTTGGTCAGCCAAGACATCTTCCTGACCGAAACCGCGAGCTATGCAGATGTTGTGCTGCCAGCCGCCGCCTTGGCCGAGAAAACCGGCACTGTGTCTAACACCAACCGCCAGGTGCAAATGACCCGCGCCGCCGTTCCCCCCGCAGGTGACGCCAAAGAAGATTGGTGGATCACGGTTGAGCTGGCCAATCGCATGGGCATGGGCTGGACTTACACCCACCCCAGCGAAGTGTTCGCCGAAATGGGTCGCGTGATGCCCTCGCTGAACAACATCACTTGGGATCGGTTGGAAGAACAGAATGCGGTGACATATCCGTCGCTGTCACCAGAAGATCCGGGGCAAGCCGTTGTGTTTGGAGACGGTTTCCCACGGGCCGGTGGTCGGGCAAAATTCACGCCCGCCACGATCCTGCCCCCTGCGGAAACGCCGGATGCCGATTATCCAATGGTCCTGACCACAGGGCGTCAGTTGGAGCATTGGCACACGGGGTCGATGACGCGTCGCGCCACCGTTCTGGACGCAATTGAGCCAGAGGCAAACTGTTCACTGAACCCCAAAACGCTGCGTGAAATGGGCGTGGTGCCGGGCGGCATGGTGCGCCTGACCACCCGTCGCGGGTCCATCGATGTGATGGCGCGCGCAGATTATGGTGTGGCGGAAAACATGGTGTTCTTGCCGTTTGCCTATGTCGAGGCGGCGGCCAATATGCTGACAAACCCCGCCCTTGATCCTTACGGCAAAATCGCTGAAATGAAATTTTCCGCTGTTCGTGTTGAGAAAATCGAAGAGGATGTGGCGGCGGAGTAATTCTATCACTCTGATTTTCAAGCCCTTAGCCCCAGCGCACATCCCCTAAGAAAATATAACCCGCGCCATAGATCGTCTTGATCAGGCGCGGGTTTTTTGGATCTTCGCGCAGTTTTGTCCGCAACCGAGAAATGCGCACATCCATTGCGCGGTCAAAGCTTTCCCCAGCCACACCGCCTAGACTTTCCTGCATCTGTGCGCGGGAAATTAACCTGTTGGGGGCGTCAAGAAACAGCCGCAGCACCTCGCCCTCGGCGTGGGAAAAGGCGGTTTCCCCACCGGCGTCATCCTCTAGGATATAACGGTCAAAATGGGCGATCCACCCATTGAATTGCGCGGTTTGTAACACAGGCGCGCCAGGTTTTTGGCTGCGCAAACGGGCGCGAACACGGGCCACCACTTCGGCAGGCTCAAACGGTTTGATGATGTAATCATCCGCGCCCAGTTCCAACCCGGTGATCTTGTCCTGAACCTGCGAGCGCCCGGAAATGATGATGATCGACGCGCCGCTTTCCAGCGCCAGCCGGTGTACCAAGGTCAGACCATCGCGATCTGGCAGACCTAAATCCACCAAACATACATCGGGTGACATGGTGTTCAGGGCCGCTTCAAATTCAGTCGCGCGGGCATAGCTTGCGGTGCGAAACCCGGCCTCTTCTAACGCGTCAGACAGCATCCGGCGGATTTCCGGCTCGTCATCCAGAATGGCAACCAAGGGCTGAGAGTTTGGCGGCTGGGTCATGTGCGGACCTCTTGAGACAGGAATGTAGCAAGTTCCCCCTTGGTAAAGGGCTTATGCAAAACAGGAAAGCCCGCTTTTGCACGGCGAGGGTCGTTGCTGGGTAAAGATGTCATTAAAACCATAGGGATTTCGACCCCTGCGTCTTTAAGCCCCAGCAGAAACTCGGGCCCGGTTTGCGCGCCCTCAAGGATGATGTCGGACAAAATCAGGCCAATTCCATCAAGTGCGACCAAGCCAAGCGCCTCTTCGGTTGAGGCGGCTTCGATCACCTGATGGCCCATATCTGTCAGCATTTCGCGAACAGAAGCACGGATTTCGGTGCTGTCTTCGATCAGCAAGACCAGCCGGGGGGCAATGGGGCGTGCGGGCTTGCGCAAAGGCAGGCGGATAGAGACAACCGCGCCCCCGGTGGGCGAGGCATTGAAGATTTTCACATGCCCGCCAGACACTGTCGTTTGGTCATAGACCATCGACAGCCCCAGCCCTGATCCTTCGCCGCCTTTGGTGGTGAAAAAGGGATCCAGCGCATGTTCCAGCGCCTCTTGGGAAAATCCGGGCCCTGTGTCTGTGACGCGAAATTCAATCCAGGTTTCACGAATGGGACGCACTGAAATCGTAATCTGCCCCGGACCAACACCAATGGCGTGGCTGGCGTTTATGATCAGGTTTAACAGGCCATCTTGCACGGCACCCGCGTCCAGAATTACGGGGTTTTCAAGCCCACTGACCTTGATGTTCAGGTTCACGCCCTTCGGCAGGGTTGACGCCGTAAGCGTTTCCAACCCCCTCAAAAGGTCTGAAATATCAGTGGGTTCATAGTGCAATTCGCGTTTTCCGGAAATCGAAGCGATACGCTCCAGCAGTTTGCCGCCGCGTCGCACAGCGGCGCGCGTGGCCTGCACCAGTTCGTGTGCGGTTTCATCAATCTGCATCTTCGCCAAACGGCTTTGCAGACCAAGAATGATTGTCAGCAGGTTTGAAAAGTCATGGGCTACGCCGGATGTCAGCTGGGCCGCCAATTCACGCTTGCGGGTTTGCCCCAAAGCGGCCCGCGCCTGTGCCTCTTCGGTGATGTCCATCGACAGAATATAGATGCCGGTGATGTCATCGCTGACCTCGTCACAATCCGGCGTCAACGCGACCCGGATGCGGCGACCAGAGCCTTCGTGGGTGAATTCAAAGACCGAGGCTTCGCCGGTGAAAGCCTTTTGAAAATAGGGGGAAATGCGCGCGTAAGCCTCGTCCCCCAACGCGTCTTTCGCGTGCAGTCCGAACAAATCCGCGGGTCGGCCGGGGATGACTTTTCCAAGGCGGCGGTTTGAGAAGGTATAGGTCAGTTCCTGATCAATGCGCGCGATATGGGCTGGCATCATTTCCGCCGTCAGGCGTGTGCTGCGCTCCATCTCGGTCAGTTCACGCTTTGCCTCTTCCAGGGCTTTGTTGGTGGATTCCAGCGCGCGGTTGGTTTGGGCCAGTTCTTCGGTGTGGCTAAACACAAGGTCTGACAGCTCTTCTGAACGGGCCCGCAACAGGCGTTCTTGTCGTTTGATATGTGTGATGTCGGTGTAAACCGTGACCCACCCGCCTTGTGACAGGGGGTTGCCCTCAACCGAAATGACCCGACCATTGGCGCGTGTGCGTTCGATGTAATGGGGCACAAAGGCTTTGGCCTGATCAACGCGAGATCGCACAAAGGCATCAATGTCGCCCACGCCGCCATAATCGCCACGCTCGGCCAGATGGCGGATGGTATCGCCAAATTCCGCACCGGGACGGACCAGTTTATCGGGCAGGTCGAACATGTCCTGAAACTGCCGATTCCCGATCACCAATTGCAACTTACGATCGTAAATAGACAGGGCTTGCTGGATAAGATTCAGCCCAGCTTGGGTCAGAACGGCGGTTTCTTTGCTATTTGGCATCTCGTCATGTCCCCCTCTTGTCTTTGTCGCTATCACTGTGGGATCAATGATAAAAGGGATTTGAGCGCCAAAAAACCTGACAAAACAGCTTGTAACAATTTGTTAGGATTTCGACAAAGTGCCGAAACCTTTGACGCCCAAGTTTTTTTGGTCAGGGTTGTAGGCAAGAATCGCCTGACAACCGGGAACGTCGGACAGGCCGACGGTGGGAGGACAATTTGGCACAAGAATTAGCCGCAGCTGGCGCATTTTCTTCTATTCCGCAGCTATTAGCGCGGAACGTGAAGGAATTTGGAGATCGCCCGGCCTACCGGGAGAAAGAATTCGGTATTTGGCAAAGCTGGACCTGGGCGCAAGCCGCCGAGGAAATCCAGAACCTTGCCTTGGGCATGCTGGCCCTTGGGATTGATCGTGGGGACCATGTCGCCATTATCGGTCGCAACCGCCCGGCCCTATACTGGGGGATGGTCGCAGCACAACGCGTGGGGGCCGTACCGGTTCCGCTTTACCAAGATGCTGTAACCGAAGAAATGGAATACGTGCTGGAAAACTGCGGCGCGCGTTTCGTGATTTGTGGTGATCAGGAACAGGTCGACAAAGTGATCGAGGTGCAGGAGAAAATCCACCACATCGAACACGTGATCTATTACGACAAGCGTGGCTTGCGGAAATATGACCACAGCCATCTGCATTGGTATCACGACATTCAGGAAGAGGGCCGCGTGGCCCACGCCCGTCTGGAAGACGAGATGGCCGCGCGCGAAGCAGAGCTGAATTATGACAGCACCTGCGTCATGCTTTACACCTCTGGCACCACCGGGCGTCCAAAGGGTGTGGTTCTGTCGAACCGTAACATCATTGAAAGCGCCAAGAACTCGTCCGAGTTTGATAACCTTGGCCTGAACGAAGATGTTCTGGCCTATCTGCCGATGGCATGGGTTGGCGACTTTATCTTCTCGCTGGGTCAGGCCATGTGGTCTGGGTTCTGTGTGAACTGTCCAGAAAGCGCTGACACGTTGATGTCGGATCTGCGCGAAATTGGGCCAACCTATTACTTTGCGCCGCCGCGTGTGTTTGAAACGCAGCTGACCAACGTGATGATCCGCATGGAAGACAGTGGCGATCTGAAATACGGTTTGTTCCACCACTTTATGGATTTTGCAAAGAAGGGCGCCGGTGAGAAATACGGCATGCCGCGTCGCAAAGTGACCACTGAAAAGAGAACGCTGGAACAGAAAATCCGCCATGGCTTCCGCTATGCGATGGGAATTGGGTTCGCCGCTGAAACGCTGGTTGAAAACGCGATCCGCCTTGGGTTCACCAAGCTGCGTCATCCGCTGGAAACCCGCAAACACTTTAAGGTAAAAGACCCAATTGGTCTGAAGCTTTACCGTGGCAAGCTGCAGGAGTATTTCAAATATCGCTGTGGCGACGTGCTGGTGTACGGCCCGCTGAAAGACACGCTGGGCTTTGGCCGCATTCGTGTTGGTTACACCGCTGGTGAAGCGATTGGTCCGGAAATCTTTGCGTTTTACCGCTCGATGGGGATCAACCTGAAACAGCTTTATGGTCAGACCGAAGCCACCGTATTCATCACCGTGCAGCCAGATGGCGAAGTGCGCAATGACACCGTTGGTGTGCCTGCGCCGGGTGTTGAGATTAAACTGGCGGATAATGGCGAGATCTTTTATCGCAGCCCAGGGACATTTGTTGAATACTACAACAATCCCGAAAGCACCGCAGACACCAAAGACCCAGAGGGTTGGGTGGCCACGGGCGACGCTGGTTTCTTTGACAAGCACAATGGTCACTTGCGGATCATTGACCGCGCCAAAGACGTTGGCAAAATGGCAACCGGCGCGATGTTTGCGCCGAAATATGTTGAGAACAAGCTCAAATTCTATCCGGATATTCTGGAAGTGGTTGTGTTTGGGAATGACCGCGACATGTGTACGGCGTTCATCAACATTGACCTGACCGCTGTGGGCAACTGGGCAGAACGCAACAACGTTGCTTATGCGTCCTACCAAGAACTGGCGGGTCACCCCGATGTGGTTTCGACCATTCAGGAACATGTTGAAACCGTGAACAAATCGGTTGCCGAAGATGACATGTTGTCTGGCTGTCAGATCCATCGCTTCCTGATCTTACACAAAGAACTGGATGCGGATGACGGTGAAATGACCCGGACGCGGAAAGTGCGTCGTAAGGTTGTCGAAGAGAAATACGCGCCGCTGATTGACGCGCTCTATGGCGGCAAATCTGAGCAATATATCGAGACCGAGGTCACCTATGAGGACGGCCGTAAGGGCTCGATCAACGCCACCCTGGAAATCCGCGATGCGGCTGTGGTTGGCACCAAACAGGGTCAAAAATCGGGAGTGACGGCAGAATGAGCTTAGATATGAACGCCGACAGCTACGTCACCGAAGACGGGCGCACCATCGGACCGGTGGTGATGGATTTGAAAAACATCACCCTGCGGTTTGGCGGTGTGGTTGCGATCAAAGACATTAGCTTTGACATCCGCGAAGGCGAGATCCGCGCGATCATCGGCCCGAACGGGGCTGGTAAATCGTCGATGCTGAACGTCATCTCGGGCTTTTATAAGCCGCAAGAGGGTGAAGTTTGGTTCCGCGGTGCAAAACGCCCGCCCATGAAACCGTTTCAGGTGGCGCGTCAAGGTTTGGCGCGGACCTTCCAGAACATCGCTTTGTTTGATGGGATGACCGTGCTTGATAACATCATGACCGGCCGCCTGAACCACATGAAAGCAAACATGTTTCAGCAAGCGATCTGGAAAGGCAAAGCCGAGAAGGAAGAGCTGGCCAACCGCGAAGTCTGCGAAAAGGTCATCGACTTTCTGGAAATTCAGCACATTCGGAAAACCCCAGTTGGGCGTCTGCCTTACGGTTTGAAGAAACGTGTGGAATTGGCCCGTGCTTTGGCCGCGGAACCGTCACTGTTGCTGTTGGACGAACCAATGGCCGGCATGAACGTTGAGGAAAAAGAGGACATGTCCCGCTTTATCCTTGATATGAATGACGAATTTGGCACCACCATCGCCCTGATCGAACACGATATGGGCGTGGTTATGGACCTGTCCGACCGCGTGGTTGTGATGGATTACGGTAAAAAAATTGGCGACGGCACACCGGAAGAGGTGCGCAACAACCAAGATGTAATCGACGCCTATCTCGGCGTTGCACACGACTAAGGGGGGACACATGTCTGAACAATTGCTCTTTGCGGCGGAAGTCACCCTGAACGGCCTTATGGCCGGGGTGCTTTACGCTCTTGTCGCGCTGGGGTTTGTCTTGATCTTCAAGGCGTCCGGCATCTTTAACTATGCCCAAGGGGTTATGGCGCTGTTTGCGGCCATGACGTTGGTTGGCATTCAACAAGGTCAGATCCCGTTTTCGCATCTGATCAACGCGATCTTTGGCACTGAAATTCACCACTTTCCGTGGCAGGTGCCGTCGATCATCGCGATCCTTGCCGCCGCTGGCGTCATGGTGGGTTTTGCCTGGATCGTGGAACGGTATATCCTGAAGCACCTTGTGGGGCAGCCGGATATCATTCTGTTTATGGCGACCATCGGTCTGGCTTATTTCATGGAAGGCTTCGGCGACATGATGTGGGGATCCGAGCTGAAAACGCTTGATGTGGGTCTTCCGCAGGGTCTGAACGAAACCGTTCTGGATGCGACCGATAAGCTCTTTGGATACGGTTTCTTCCTTGATAACCTTGATATTGTGGCAACTTTGATTGCGGCCTTGCTTGTGGCGGCGCTGACGATCTTTTCGCAATACTCAAAACAAGGTCGCGCGCTTCGCGCTGTGGCGGATGACCACTCGGCTGCTTTGTCTGTTGGTATTTCGCTGCGCTTTATCTGGGTTCTGGTCTGGTCGATCGCTGGTTTTGTTGCCCTTGTTGCGGGCATCATGTGGGGCGCCAAATCAGGTGTTCAATTCTCGCTGTCGCTGATCGCACTTAAGGCTCTGCCAGTGCTCATGCTGGGCGGGTTCACCTCGATCCCAGGGGCCATCATTGGCGGCCTGATCATCGGTGTGGGCGAGCAGCTGTTCGAATTCGCCATTGGTCCATTGATCGGTGGTGCGACACAGAACTGGTTTGCTTACGTTCTCGCACTTGTCTTCCTCGTCTTCCGGCCACAAGGCCTGTTTGGCGAAAAAATCATCGAAAGGGTCTGATCCATGTTTTACCGTGAAGCTGGTGATTTCAAAACGTCCTATAAAGACGACAACCAGACCTTTCCGATCCGTTTGGACCGGGCCGGGTATTGGGTCGCCCTCGCCGTTGCCTTCCTAGTTGTTCCGTTTTTGGTGAATGATTACTGGGTGAACGCCATTTTCGCACCGTTCTTCATCTACGCCATCGCGGCGTTGGGGTTGAACATTCTGACCGGTTACGCCGGTCAGGTATCGCTGGGGACCGGTGGGTTTATGGCGGTGGGTGCTTATGCTTGCTATAAGTTGATGGTGGCCTTTCCAGAGGTGAACATCGTGTTTCACGTGCTGATTTCAGGCGGGATCACGGCGGTTGTTGGGGTGGCCTTTGGTCTTCCATCGCTGCGCATCAAAGGGTTCTACCTTGCGGTGGCCACGCTTGCCTCGCAGTTCTTTCTGGTGTGGCTCTTTAACAAGGTGCCGTGGTTCTATAACTACTCTGCTTCGGGTCAGATCAACGCGCCTGAGCGTTCCGTCTTTGGTGTTGTTGTCACAGGCCCATACACAGAAGCTTGGGCGAAATACCTGATCTGTCTGGTGTTCCTTGTGGCTTTGGCGTGGATTGCGCGCAATCTGACACGCGGCATGATGGGCCGTAAGTGGATGGGCATTCGCGACATGGACATCGCGGCTGAAATCATCGGGGTGAACCCGCTGATGGCCAAGATGACCGCCTTTGCCGCCTCGTCCTTCTTTGTGGGTGTTGCTGGTGCGCTGTTCTTCTCGGTTTATCTGGGGGCCGCGGAAGCGGGTGAAAGCTTTGGCATCACTAAATCGTTCCTGATCCTATTTATGATCATCATCGGCGGTCTGGGGTCGATCTTTGGATCCTTTGCTGGTGCTGCCTTTATGGTTCTGATGCCAGTTCTTCTGAAGAACGTGCTGGTCGGCATGATGGGTTGGCCAACGGATCTGGCGGCGCACCTTGAGTTTATGATCGTTGGGGGTCTGATTGTGTTCTTCTTGATCGTCGAACCCCATGGCCTTGCGCAACTGTGGCGCCTGACCAAAGAGAAACTGCGCCTCTGGCCATTCCCACACTAATGGGCCCACACTAAGCGACAGCGCCAAGGCCTGTGAATAAGAATTGATCTTCCGGTCCATGAGGAGCGGGCCGGGGGATCCTCACCAAAGTGACCCAAAAAGGGCACGACATTTTGCTAATCTAGGGAGGAAGCAAATGACTTTTAAGAGAGTTGCAGCGGCATCAGTAGCCGCACTGATGGTGGCATCGCCCGTAATGGCCGATCTGGTTTTCCCATCGCTGTCTTACCGCACCGGCCCGTTTGCCGCCGGTGGTATTCCTTATGCTGACGGTTTTGCCGACTACATGACCCTGCTCAACGAGCGTGACGGTGGTGTTGGTGGTGTTAAGCTGCAGGTTCCAGAGTGCGAAACCGCCTATAACACCGAAAAAGGCGTTGAGTGCTATGAAGCGACCAAAGGGGAAGGCGCGCTTGCCTATAACCCGCTGTCGACAGGTATCACCTATCAGCTGATCCCCAAAGCGACCGCCGATGACATCCCGCTTTACACACCTGGTTACGGCCGGACGTCTGCCGCAAACGGCAACGTGTTCAGCCACGTGTTCAACTTTCCAGCCAACTACTGGAACGGCGCATCCGCTGCTGTAAACCACATTTTGGACCTGAACGGCGGCGATCTGAAGGGCAAAAAGATTATCCTTCTGCACTTCAACGGCGCGTATGGTAAAGAGCCAATCCCAACGCTGACCGCCCTTGGCGAAAAGCACGGTTTTGACTTCAGCACCGTTCCAGTTGACTATCCTGGTCAGGAGCAAAAATCGCAGTGGCTGCAAATCCGCCGTGAAAAGCCTGACTATGTGCTCTTCTGGGGCTGGGGTGTGATGAACCAGGTTGCTGTTCAAGAAGCGGCCAACATCCGCTTCCCAATGGAAAACTTCATTGGCGTTTGGTGGTCTGGTGCTGAGCATGACGTGAAGCCTGCGGGCGATGCGGCAACCGGTTATAAAGCTGTGGCCTTCCACGGTGTTGGTAACGACTACCCAGTGTTTGGCGACATCAACAAATACGTTGTTGAAGCTGGCAAAGCGGCTGGCGACGGATCAAACGTTGGGACCGTTATCTATAACCGTGGCGTTTACGCCGCCATGATGCTTGCTGAAGCCGCCAAGAAGGCTCAGGAAATTCATGGTGTGAAAGACATCACCTCGGGTCAGATGCGTGATGGTCTGGAACAGCTGGAAATCACCAACGCACGTATGGCGGAACTGGGAATGGAGGGCTTTGGCCCCGAGTTCAAAGTCAGCTGTGCCAACCACGGTGGCCCAGGGTCCGCTGCGATTTCCCAGTGGGATGCCGCCGCCGGTAAATGGTCGCTGATCTCTGACTTCGGTCCTTCGGACATGGATGTGATCCAGCCGCTGATCACAGCAGATTCTGAGGCCTATGCCGCAGAAAACAAAATCGAGCCACAGTGTAAATAAGCACTTGGTTTGAAGCGTCCGGGCCTTAGGGCCCGGACCATTTCAGGAACGAATACGTATAGGACGACCCATCATGCTGGACGCCGCAAAGACCCCGGAAAACCTTCTAGAGGTCAACAATATCGAGGTGATCTATAATCACGTGATCCTTGTGTTGAAAGGTGTCAGCCTCACGGTCCCCAAGGGTGGGATCACCGCGCTTTTGGGCGGGAACGGAGCTGGCAAAACCACGACGCTTAAAGCGATTTCCAACCTGTTGCAGGCGGAACGCGGCGAGGTGACCAAAGGGACGATTTATCACAAAGGCGACGATGTTGCCGAGTTGAACCCAGCCGCGCTGGTGAAACGAGGCGTCATTCAGGTGATGGAAGGGCGTCATTGTTTTGAACACCTGACCGTCGAAGAAAACCTGTTGACCGGGTCATACACCCGCACCGATGGCAAAGCCGAAATCGCCAAAGACCTAGAGATGGTTTACAATTATTTCCCGCGCTTGAAAGAGCGCCGTAAATCTCAGGCGGGCTATACCTCTGGTGGGGAACAACAGATGGTGGCCATGGGTCGTGCGTTGATGTCGCGCCCTGACATGATCTTGCTGGATGAACCGTCGATGGGTTTGGCGCCACAACTTGTGGAACAGATCTTTGAGATTGTGAAAGAAGTGAATGAGAAAGAAGGCGTGACCTTCCTTCTGGCTGAGCAAAACACCAACGTGGCGCTGCGGTATGCCCATTATGGTTATATTCTTGAAAACGGTCGCATCGTGATGGATGGCCCGGCGGCAGAGCTTCGTGAAAACCCTGATGTGAAGGAATTCTATCTGGGTATGTCCGATGAAGGTCGCAAGAGCTTCCGTGATGTGCGCTCGTATCGTCGTCGTAAGCGTTGGTTGGCCTAAACCCCAACTGCCTACTCGTAAACATTGATAATTTGCTGACGGTTAAGTCGGCTCAGACAAGAGGTTTCACTCATGTCCAAGTATTTTGACGCGCTGGAAACCCGTTCGGTGGATGAACGCGCCGCCGCATTTGCGCAGGCGTTGCCCGAACAGATTGCCCGCGCCAAGGCGTTGGCGGGCTATGGGAAAAGCCTCTCGGATGTTGAGGCTGGTGCGGTTAAATCCATCGCGGATCTGGCCAGCCTGCCGGTACTGCGCAAGTCAGAGATTGGCAAAGCGCAGGCGGCCGATGGCCCGTTGGGTGGGTTTGGCGGCTTGCCGACACATAAATTTGCCCACATCTTTCAATCACCCGGCCCAATTTATGAACCCGGTGGCGTGGATCATGACTGGTGGCGGATGGGGCGTTTTTTGTCGGCCTGTGGCATCGGTGAAGGCGATATTGTTCAAAACTGTTTTGGCTATCATCTGACCCCCGCGGGCATGATCTTTGAAAACGGTGCGCGCGCGGTTGGCGCAGCCGTTGTGCCCGCAGGCGTCGGCCAGACCGAGCTTCAGGTGCGCGCGGCCGCCGACATTGGCACCACCGCCTATGCCGGCACGCCGGATTACCTGAAAATCATTCTGGATCGTGCAGATGCGGATGGCATCAAGCTTAAGATCACCAAAGCCGCTGTGGGTGGCGGGGCTTTGTTCCCATCCTTGCGTCAGGAATATGCCGATCGTGGCATCATGTGCCTGCAAAGCTATGCCACCGCTGATTTGGGCAATGTGGCGTATGAATCGGATGCGATGGACGGCATGATCGTTGACGAAGGCGTGATTGTCGAAATCGTGCGCCCCGGCACCGGCGACCCCGTTGCCCCCGGTGAAGTCGGCGAAGTGGTTGTGACCACTCTGAACCCCGACTATCCGCTGATCCGTTTTGCAACCGGCGATTTGTCAGCTGCCTTGCCAGGCGTCAGCCCCTGTGGCCGCACCAATATGCGGATCAAAGGCTGGATGGGCCGCGCGGATCAAACCGCCAAGATCAAGGGCATGTTTGTGCGCCCTGAACAGGTTGCAGATTTTGTTGCCAAACATGGGGATGTGGCCAAAGCGCGTGTCATCGCGTCTCGTGATGGTGAAATGGATGCGATGACCGTGCAAATCGAAACCGATGCAACCGATGCGGCACCCTATGCCAAGTCGATTGCTGAGACGCTGAAACTTAAAGGTAAGATCGAAATCGTTGCCAAGGGCAGCCTGCCCAATGATGGCAAAGTAATCGACGACCAACGCGTCTATGACTGACCCTTTCAGGGTATCTTCCTCCTGAGGGAAAGGGCCGGGGGCAACCCTGGCCTTTTCTTTTTGGGGGCGCCAGAATTTGGGTGTTGAACGACCATAAAAAAAGCCGCCCCGAAGGACGGCCTTTTTAAATTCGCTAGGCTGATGCCCTAGCCCGAAGGGATTAACCTTGACGGGCTTTGAAGCGGCGCTGTGTTTTGTTGATCACATAAACACGGCCCTTACGACGCACAACGCGACAATCGCGGTGACGGTTTTTCAGCGAGCGGAGTGAGTTACGAACTTTCATGTCCATCTCCTTCTACGCGGCGCTGTGTTTGCGCCTAAACTTCATTTTATCTGCGCCACCGGTTCTGGGTTTCCCCTTTGCCCGGCACAGACGGTTCATGGTGGGCGATACTGGGATCGAACCAGTGACCCCTTCGATGTCAACGAAGTGCTCTACCGCTGAGCTAATCGCCCTGAAAACTCATCTGATATATACCATTTGGCACATCTCAAAAGACACAACGCGGGAATTCCCGCGTCGGTCCCGTTCCTATAAAAGGAGTCGTGCCTCTGTGCAAGGGCTTTTGGTGAGAGATTTTTTGCCTTTATATGGTGTATAAGGAGAGCAGATGAAAAACGGACCCTTTACCCTGCAATACCCGGGCAAAAGACGCACCAGTGTGGTCTTTGCCTCGCCCCATTCCGGGCGGGCATATGGTTGGGATTTTTTGCAAAATTCGGTTTTGGACGAGCGGTTGATCCGTTCATCCGAAGACGCCTATGTGGATATGCTTTTTCAGGCGGCCCCCACGCATGGCGCTCCGTTGCTGGCGGCAAATACACCGCGTGCCTATGTGGATCTGAACCGTGGCGCAGAGGAACTGGATCCCGCGTTGGTGCAGGGGCTGCGATCGTCGGCGTTGAATGCGCGGATTTCATCGGGGTTGGGGGTGATCCCCCGCGTGGTGGCCGGTGGGCGCGCCATTTATCGCGGCAAGCTGACGATGTCAGAGGCGCAGGCGCGTTTGACTGAAACCTGGTTCCCCTATCACACACAGCTGCAATCCCTGCTGGATCAAAGCCACCAACAGTTCGGCGAAGCGATTTTGGTGGATTGTCATTCCATGCCGCATGAGGCGCTTAGAAATGTGATGTTGCCTGAAGGGCGGCCCGAGATTGTGTTGGGGGATCGCCATGGGGCGTCGGCGGCGTCACGCGTGGTTGATGAAATGGAACGGGCCTTTCGACAGGCCGGGTTTGTGGTCGCGCGCAATATTCCCTTTGCGGGTGCTTATGTGACCCAACATTATGGCCGCCCGTCCCGCAACCAACATGTCGTACAGGTGGAGATCGACCGATCGCTTTACCTGAACGAGGCGCATATTCGCCCCAATGGCCAGTTCCACACCGTTCAGGATCGCTTGGGTCAGGTGATCCGGGACATCTGCAAGATTGGTCATGCTGACGAAAGGCTTGCTGCAGAATAGGCATCTGCTGGGCGCGGGGGCTGGCTTCCCCGGTCAGCGGCGCAAGGCGCGACCTTTGACAATCAGGTCTTTTCCAAATTTTGCGCGGATCTTATCCGTTGCCTCTTCGGCGGCCCGGCGTTTGGCGGCATCCGGATCCAAAAGATCGTCGGTCAGATCGGCACCTTCCGCCCCCACCAAATCGCTGATCCCGACCCCAATCAACCGAAAGGGGCCTTCGGGCAAGGCGCGTTCCAGCATTGGACGTGCGGTTCGGTAAATCCGGTCCGCAGATTGCGTGCTGTCGCCTAGGCTGATCCGCCGCGTCAAACTTGCGTGATTGGCGCGTTTAAGCTTTAGGGTGACCACCCGCCCGGCGGTGTCCTTTGCCTTTGCTCGATCGGACACCTGTTCAGACAGGCGCCAAAGGTGGCCATCCAAAATCTCAGCGTTTTGCGTATCCTCGAAAAATGTCGTTTCCTTTGAGATCGACTTGACCGGCGCGTGGGCGGAAACCCGGCGGCGGTCTTGGCCGCGCGCAAGGTGATACAGGCGTTCGCCCATGCCACCAAACCGCGCCACCAGATCCGTCTGTTCCCAACGCAGCAAATCGGAAAAGGTTCTGATGCCCGCGCGGTCCAACTGCGCCTGCCCCGCAGGGCCCACACCCCAGATCATGCGCACGGGTTTATCGCGCAAAAACGCCCCGGTTTCTGCCTTTCCGATCACGGAAAACCCCTGTGGTTTGTCGAGGTCAGAGGCCACTTTGGCCAGGAATTTATTGTGACTAAGCCCAATGGATCCGGTCAGGCCAAGCTCCTCTTTCATGCGTTTGACCAACCCGGCCAGCATCACCGCAGGCGGCACCCCGTGCAATCGCTCTGTCCCGGTCATATCCAGAAACGCCTCGTCTAAGGATAAGGGTTCAATTGCGGGGGTCAGCGCATCCATCATCGCGCGGATTTGTTTGGAAACGGCGGCATAATGGCGTCCGCGGGGTGTGATCACCACCGCGTCCGGGCATAGTTTCAGCGCCTGAAACATTGGCATCGCAGATTTCACACCGCGAATGCGCGCGACATAACAGGCGGTAGAGACAACCCCACGCCTCCCGCCACCAATGATCACGGGCTTATCCTGCAACTTGGGGTTATCACGTTTTTCAACAGAGGCATAAAAGGCATCGCAATCCATATGCGCGATGCTCAGATCATAGAGTTCGGGGTGGGATGTCACGCGCGGGCTTTGACAGGCCGGACAGCGACGACCGGTTTCAAATTGTGTCAGGCAAGATCGACATAAAGCAGGCATTGAAACAGTTTACCCTATCTCTCGCGGGTCCAAAAGATGCCTCTGCCCTCAATAATCCCGAGTTGAAAAAGACCGCTTCAACCGCCATATGTTATGGAAATCCCTTTCATTCATGCATGAGGCACACTTATGGGCGACATTCCTTTTAATCTGAGCGGTGGCAATATTGTGCTGCTGATCCTTGCCACGTTTTTGATCCTGACCGTCCTGAAGGGCGTGAAGATCGTTCCGCAAAGCCAAAAATTTGTTGTTGAACGGTTTGGTCGCCTGCAAACGGTCATGGGGCCGGGCATCAACTTTATCGTGCCATTTCTGGATGTTGTGCGTCACAAGGTATCGGTTTTGGAACGCCAGCTGCCGACAAACTCGCAAGATGCAATCACATCAGACAACGTATTGGTGCAGGTGGATACCTCGGTGTTTTACCGCATTCTTGAGCCTGAAAAGACAGTGTACCGGATCCGCGATGTGGACGCCGCGATTGCAACCACGGTTGCGGGAATTGTGCGTTCGGGCATCGGCGAGATGGAGCTGGATGAGGTGCAATCAAACCGCCAGCAGCTGATTTCCAAGATCAAAGTGCAAGTGGCCGAAGCTGTGGATGATTGGGGCATTGAAGTAACGCGTGCTGAAATCCTCGACGTGAATTTGGACACGGCAACGCGCGAGGCGATGTTGCAACAGTTGAACGCCGAACGGGCGCGCCGTGCGCAAGTGACCGAAGCCGAAGGGCGCCGCCGCGCAGTTGAATTGGGCGCCGATGCGGATCTTTATGCAGCGCAAAAAGCAGCCGAAGCGCGCCGTGTGTCAGCCGACGCCGAGGCCTATGCCACAGAAGTTGTGGCCAAGGCGATCCATCTGCACGGTATCGAATCCGCGCAGTATCAGGTGGCGTTGAAGCAGGTTGAGGCTTTGATCGAAGTAGGCAAAGGCGAGGGCAAGCAAACGGTTCTGTTGCCGTCAAATGCTTTGGACGCTTTTGGCGATGCCTTCAGCATGCTGAAAGGAAAATCGTGATGGAACAGGTGTTGAACACATCTGCCCTGTGGTCGGAATGGTGGCTTTGGGCCGCCTTTGCGATTGGCTTGGTGATCTTTGAAATCTTCGCACCGGGATTTGTCTTTTTGGGCTTTGCAGCAGGGGCCGCCGTTGTCGCGATCCTTGGCCTTATTGGGCTGGCAACATCCTTGCCGTGGATGTTGGTGATTTTTGGCTGTGTTTCCATCGCCGCTTGGCTGGGAATGCGCAGCGTCATCGGGGTGCGCCGCGGGCAGACCAAGCATTTTGACAGCGACATCAACGAAAATTAAGTCGATGATCAAAGGAGGGGCTTTTCAGCCCTTCCCAAGTAAATACCCAAATAAAACCGGCACCGTAACCTGCCTGGATTTGGCGGTTTGCCTTGTTGATTTAGGCCGAGGCAAGCTCGGCCAAAATGGCCTGTGCGGCGGTGCGGGGATTTGGGGCCTGACAAATCGGGCGACCAACCACGATATGATCCGCACCGTCCGCGATGGCTTGTGCTGGGGTGGCGACCCGCTTTTGATCCCCCAGATCGGCCCCGGCTGGGCGCACACCCGGCGTCACAATCAGTTTGCCGCGGGCCTCTGGCAAGGCGCGGATCAAAGCGGCCTCTTGTGGGGATGCGATGACGCCATCGGCCCCAGCGGCCATCGCGTTTGCGGCCCGTTCCAGCACCAGATCCTGAACGTCACCGGCCTTATAGCAAGACGCATCCAAATCGGCACGATCAAGCGAAGTCAGGACTGTAACAGCAAGAACCTTCATGTCAGACCCGTCTTTGCCGATCTGTGCAGCGCGCACCACATGCGGATCACCATGCACGGTGAGAAAATCCAGATTGAACTGTGAAAGCCCGCGCACAGCCGCCTCAACCGTGTTGCCAATGTCAAAAAGCTTCATGTCGAGGAAGATCTTTTTGCCAAGCTCGTCTTTCAATTCATTGGCCAAAGCCAACCCGCCACCGGTCAGCATTCCAAGGCCGATTTTGTAAAAGCCAACCGTGTCACCAAGGTCTTGCGCCAGCTTCAGGCCATCCAAGGCATTTGGGACGTCCAAAGCAACAATAAGGCGGTCATCAGAATGGGGGGTGGCGGTCATAGTCAGCTCCTTTAGGTCGTTGACCTGTCCTAACGGGGGGGGGGCGTAAAGGCAAATACGGAAAGCTTGGCGGGTGTGTGCTAGGTCGCAACGGCGATATTTGCAGGAAGGAAGGCATCGTTTTCACAGAGCCCTACGAAATCAGGTAGACGCCGTGCCTGACGCAACGCTTCGCGTACCAACCCGATCACCTGATCTGAGTGCGGCATGGCAGAGCCTGCGGGAATGCGGCACAAAAACTGTGCATTCACTGCAGGGCTTTCAGCATCATCATTGCCTATTTCCAGAGACACAGACCCGGTGACCCGGCCCATAGCTTCGTCGAAAGACAGGTTCGACAGGGATACACTTGTTACATACATAGGGACCTCATAGGGTCACTTTTATAGATGTGATGTTACGAGATAAGGGTAAATTCATTCTTTCCTTCCCCCTTTAAGTTACCCCTTGCGAAGGGGGCGTTGCCTTCCCATTTATGGGGTAAGGCTCGTTCCGGGATGTGCTGCAAAAGCGGGCATCCAATGTCCGGGCGCTTTGAAAAGGAGAATGATATGGATGTCTCGAAGTTCACCGAGCGGTCGCGTGGGTTTATTCAAGCCGCACAGACCATTGCAATGCGTGAAAACCACCAACGGTTGGTTCCCGAACATATTCTAAAGGCCCTTCTGGATGACGAAGAAGGGATGAGCGCAAACCTGATCCGTAAGGCAGGCGGCGCACCGGATGATGTGCGTGTGGCGCTGGACGAGCGTTTGGCGAAATTGCCAAAAGTATCGGGTGATGGCGCGCAGGTATATATGGACAATTCCATCGCTTTGGTTGTCGATGAAGCCGGTAAAATCGCTAAACAAGCGGGGGACAGCTTTGTCCCTGTGGAACGTCTTTTGACGGCACTTGCGGTTGTGAAATCCAAAGCAAAAGACGCGTTAGAGGCGGGTGGCGTGGATGCCAAGAAACTGAACGCTGCGATCAATGATCTGCGCCAGGGGCGTACCGCTGACAGCGCGTCCGCTGAAGACAGCTATGAGGCGCTGAACAAATACGCGATGGATCTGACCGAGGCGGCAAAAGCGGGTAAAATCGACCCAATCATTGGCCGTGACGAAGAAATTCGCCGTGCGATGCAGGTTTTGTCGCGCCGCACCAAAAACAACCCCGTATTGATCGGCGAACCCGGCGTTGGTAAAACCGCCATCGCCGAAGGGCTGGCGCTGCGCATTGTGAATGGTGATGTGCCGGAAAGCCTGCGCAACAAACGCCTTTTGGCGCTTGATATGGGGTCGCTGATTGCCGGTGCAAAATACCGTGGCGAATTTGAAGAACGCCTAAAGGCTGTGCTGAACGAAGTGACCTCTGCGGCCGGTGAAATCATCCTCTTTATTGATGAGATGCACACGCTGGTTGGGGCTGGGAAATCGGACGGCGCAATGGATGCCGCCAACCTGATCAAACCGGCGCTTGCGCGGGGTGAATTGCACTGCGTTGGGGCCACCACGTTGGATGAGTACCGCAAATATGTTGAGAAAGACGCTGCACTTGCACGTCGTTTCCAACCGATT
This sequence comes from uncultured Planktotalea sp., assembly GCA_965367685.1. GTDB lineage: Bacteria > Pseudomonadota > Alphaproteobacteria > Rhodobacterales > Rhodobacteraceae > Aliiroseovarius. Next base: position 69,017 of record CBDUJY010000012.1, read on the forward strand.
TTGGTGCAAGAACCAACGGTTGAGGACACAATCTCGATCCTTCGGGGCATCAAAGAGAAATACGAACTCCACCACGGGGTGCGCATTTCAGACAGCGCCTTGGTTTCGGCGGCCACGCTAAGCCACCGCTATATCACGGATCGGTTTTTGCCAGACAAAGCCATCGACCTTGTCGATGAGGCCGCCAGCCGGTTGCGCATGGAAGTGGACAGTAAACCAGAAGAGCTTGACGCGCTGGACCGTCAGATTCTGCAAATGCAGATCGAAGCCGAGGCGTTGCGGCTTGAGGATGACAAAGCGTCCAAGGATCGTCTGTCCAAGCTGGAAACAGAACTGTCTGATCTGCAAGAGAAATCAGGCGCGATGACCGCCAAATGGCAAGCCGAACGCGATACGCTGGAAGGGGCCCGCACGCTGAAAGAGCATCTGGATCGTGCGCGCGCTGAACTGGATATCGCCAAGCGTGATGGCAACCTCGCCCGCGCCGGTGAGCTGTCGTATGGCATCATCCCTGAACTTGAGAAAAAGCTTGAGGATGCTGAGGCGGCTGAGGGCGAAATGATGGTCGAAGAGGCCGTGCGCCCCGAACAGATCGCATCTGTGGTTGAGCGTTGGACCGGCATCCCGACATCCAAGATGCTGGAAGGCGAGCGCGAGAAACTGCTTCGGATGGAGGATGATCTGCATCGTCGCGTGATTGGCCAATCGTCGGCTGTGACCGCCGTGTCAAACGCTGTGCGCCGCGCACGCGCGGGGTTGAATGATGAAAATCGCCCGCTTGGCTCGTTCCTGTTTCTTGGGCCAACCGGGGTCGGGAAAACCGAACTGACCAAAGCGGTGGCCGAGTTCTTGTTTGATGATGACAGCGCGATGGTGCGCATTGATATGTCAGAGTTCATGGAAAAGCACGCGGTGGCCCGTCTGATCGGCGCCCCCCCCGGCTATGTTGGCTATGACGAAGGGGGTGTGTTGACCGAAGCGGTTCGCCGCCGCCCCTATCAGGTGGTGCTGTTTGACGAGGTCGAAAAGGCGCATCCGGATGTGTTCAACGTGCTGTTGCAGGTTCTGGACGATGGGGTTCTGACCGATGGTCAGGGGCGCACGGTCGATTTCAAGCAAACGCTGATTATCCTGACGTCGAACCTTGGCGCGCAGGCGCTGAGCCAGCTGCCAGAGGGCGCGGATGCGTCCGATGCGCGGCGTGATGTGATGGATGCGGTACGCGCCCATTTCCGCCCCGAATTCCTGAACCGTCTGGACGAGACGATCATCTTTGATCGTTTGGCCCGCAAAGACATGGATGGGATTGTTGAGATCCAATTGGCCAGCTTGGGCAAGCGACTTGCTGGGCGCAACATCACCATGACTTTGGATGATGGCGCGAAAACGTGGCTAGCGGACGAAGGGTATGACCCTGTGTTCGGCGCGCGGCCTTTAAAGCGTGTGATCCAACGGGCGCTTCAAGATCAACTGGCTGAACTGCTTTTGGCGGGGGATCTGATGGATGGGGACACGATTGTCATCTCTGCCGGCGCCGAGGGTCTGATCATCGGCGACCGGGTTGGCAACACCAACCGGCAACCGCCCGAGGATGCCGTTGTCCACTAACCGCTTACAATAAGGTGCCCCCGCTGAAGATTTTCGGCGGGGGCTTTTTTATGTGAGTGGTGGTGGCCGCGGCTTACATATCGGTGGGGATAAGCCCTGCTTCTTGTGCGGCAGCAAGTTCAGTTGCGTCCAGCACGCCATTGTCATCGGCATCTGCGGCTGAGAATGTATCGGTGCTGACATCTGGGAAAACGGCCGCCATTTCTTCCATCGTGATCATGCTGTCTTCGTTGGCATCCAGCTTGGTTTCAGCAACCAATGTGCTTGTGCCAGCGATCAGCAGAAGTCCGGCGAGAGTAGGGATTTTCATAAGTTTGCTCCGTAAGTGGTGTTCGTTAAATGCGCCAAACATGCGACGCAGGGCCATCACAGCCACGCCGCCGCAATGCGTTCACCCCATTTCTAAGGATCCTGTTGATTTGAGCGTGAGTTTGCGGGAATCCCATCACCCATACGGCGACTTTTCGCGGGACCAAACCGGGGTGGCGGAACCTTTCTGACGAAAATCGCGCATTTGGGCGAGGCTGCGCCGAAAACCGCCCTGTGCTGGGGGCGATGCACCCATACATTATATTGGTGGTGTGGGTGTGATCCGGAAAACGCAGGGCAAATACCCAGCCCCCCCCTTTTTCTGCTAGGCGTCCTGAGGCTTTGTTACAGCGTCCCAACGCGGACGTGAGGTGTTGTGCTTTGGAATATTCCCACAGGTGTTCTAAGTCTTTTCTAACAGAACAAAGAGGTGCCTTTTCATGGCTTATAAGTCCGCGCTGAAATATTCCGACATTACGCCCAAATCCGATTTCCTTAATCGCCGTCAACTGATGGGTGGTTTGGGGGCCGCGGCAGCGGTGGCATTTGCGGGGCCGGGAATGGCGGCGGGCAAATATTCGTCTGATGAAACCCCCAACAGCCTTGAGGACATCACCGCCTATAACAACTTTTATGAGTTTGGCACCGGCAAAGGCGATCCCGCCAAATATGCGGATCGTCTGACCATTGATCCTTGGGCCGTTCAAATTGATGGGTTGGTGGATCGGCCTGGCAATTACGGGCTTGGGGACATTCTGGCCAAGATGAATATTGAGGAACGCATCTATCGGTTCCGCTGTGTCGAAGCCTGGTCGATGGTCATTCCTTGGAATGGGTTTGAGCTGAAGCAGCTTTTGGATCTGGCGGGCGTGCAGTCCGGCGCCAAATATGTGGCCTTCCAAACGCTGGTGCGCCCAGATGAGATGCCCGGCGTGTCTGGTCGTGGGATCGACTGGCCGTACCGTGAAGGTTTGCGGCTGGACGAAGCGATGCATCCGCTGTCATTCATGGCGACGGGTCTGTACGGGGACGAGCTTCCAAAGCAAAACGGAGCGCCGCTGCGCTTGGTGGTGCCATGGAAGTACGGCTTTAAGTCGATCAAGTCGATTGTGCGCGTGACCCTGACCGATACCCAGCCTGAAACCACATGGAACATGCTGCAACCGTCTGAGTATGGGTTTTATTCAAACGTGAACCCGCGCGTGGATCACCCACGCTGGTCGCAAGCGACTGAGCGTAAGGTGGGCGGCGGTCTGTTTGCCAAGCGACAAGAGACGCTGATGTTTAATGGTTATGAAAAAGAGGTTGCCTCGCTTTATTCCGGTATGGATTTGAAGGCGAACTTTTAAGTTGTGGTTGTTGGCGCCCTTCAAGGGGCGCCCGTCCACGCCGAAAGGAGTGTTGTTCATGACCGTGATTCCACATGTGAATACAGCCCTGCGCCGGATGCCGATTTGGTTGGTCTATTTGGTTGGTCTGATCGCTCCGGTCGTCATGTTCGGCTTGGCCGCAACCGGCAACTATGGGGTTGAGCCGATCAAAGCACTGGAGCATGAGCTGGGCGAGCTTTCCCTTCAGGTGATGATCCTTGGCTTGGCAATCACGCCGCTGCGCAAACTGCTTGGCCTGAACTTGATAAGGTTTCGCCGGGCCATTGGTGTGTTGACCTTCTATCTGGTGTTCAGTCACTTTCTGGTTTGGTTGTTGCTGGATGTTCAAATCCTGTCGCAAGTCTGGGCGGATATTCTAAAGCGCCCCTATGTGACAGTTGGTTTTGGCGCACTGCTTCTGATGCTTCCGTTGGCGATCACATCCAACAATTGGTCGGTTCGTAAACTTGGGCCGTGCTGGCGCAAACTGCACAAGCTGGTTTACCCGGCGGTTATTCTAGGCGGCGTGCATTACGTGATGCTGACCAAAACATGGCAGCTGGAACCGATGATCTATCTCTTGGTGATCCTAGGTCTGCTCGCGACTCGTTTGCCAAAGCAATTGCCGATGCTTGTGCGTGGGTAAAAGGCGCCTGAGAGAAGCCCATATATAATGTATGTCACAACAAAGGCCGGGCCATTTCGGTTCGCCCTTTTGTTTGAGGCGGGTAAATCGCGATGCGAGTCGGCAAATCATCCCGATTCCTCCGATACACTGCGACTCAAACCAAGTGAATCGAAAAAATCGCAAAATAAGGGTGTGAATTGGTCGGCGACTCGGGTGAATTCCGGGATCTTTCAGGTGAATCGAG